>NZ_JBIVBI010000002.1:0-577971 GCF_044746005.1 Streptomyces sp. NPDC086766
ACGACGCGGTCGCCACCCAGGACACCGTCACCCAGATCATCGCCGCCGTCCGCGCGGTGATCCGCGAAGTCCCCCACGCCGCCGAGGTCGCTGCCCTGCAGTGCACCGCGCACGACTACACCGATCCCGGCAAACCCCGCATCGCCTGGAATGACGAGCAGGCCCGCGCCGACCTCGTGGACGCCTTGGTCACCGATGCCCTGCGGCTGCTGGGCCACCTGCCCGAGCAGGAACTGGGCGAGAAGGCGGCGAACGCCGTCGGTCTGCTGGCGCTGGTCGCCGGGCAGGACGTGGAGCCGGCCGAGGACTCCGACGGCCGCGACGGACGCTGGCGCATCAGCCGGGGGACCGCTCCGGGCCGCGTTGTGTCCACCGTCGACTCCGAAGCCCGCCACATCCACAAGACCCGCACCCACCAGCAGGACGGATACAAGGCCCACCTGGCCATCGAGCCCGAGACCGGTTTATACACCGCCGTGGCTCTGCGGCCCGGCGCCGGAGCCGAGCACCACGAGGCCGCCGTCGGCCAGGACCTGCTGGCCGACGAGGAGAGCCCGGTCGACGCCTTCGGCGACACCGCCTACTCCGCCGGCGACCTGCGCCAGGCCCTGCACCAGGCGGGGCACCGGCTGTTCTTCAAGCCCGCTCCGCTGAGGCCCGCCGGCCCCGGCGGCTTCACTCTGGACGACTTCGACATCGACACCGCCGCCGCCACGGTCACCTGCCCCGCCAGGCACACCGTTGCCCTCTCGCAGGCCGGCGGACAGCACAACCAGCGCAAGGGGGCCTTCGGGAACCTGTGCACCGGATGCCCCCTCCGCCAGCGGTGCACGAAGGCCAAGGCCGGCCGCATCCTGACCATCCGCCCCCACCACGACCTGCAAACGGCCGCCCGCCGCCAGGCCGCCACCGACCCCGACTGGCAAGCCGACTACCGCCGCTGGCGACCACCGGTCGAACGCGCCGTCGCCTGGCTCGTCCAGCACGGCAACCGCAGACTCCGCTACCGCGGCACCATCAACAACGACACCTGGCTCCACACCCGAGCCGCCGCCCTCAACCTCCGCCGACTGATCAACCTCGGGCTCACCCGCACCGGCGGCAACTGGCAACTCGCCCCGGCCACCGCATAGCAAAGAGGGGCTGCCCGGCCTCCGGCCGGACAGCCCCTCACCAAGATCTTCATGAGCCTTCTAGAGCGTGTCTCTTTGATGGGTTCATCAGTTGATCGGATGTGCCTGTCCGCTTAGTGATCACTGATGCGATGTGGGATCGGATCGAGCCGCTGATGCCGGCCGATCCGGTCCGAGGACGGCGGTGGGCCGACCACCGCCGCACGCTCGAGGCCATCGCGTGGAAGTACCGCACCAACTCGCCCTGGCGGGACCTGCCCGACGAACTCGGTTCGTTCCGGACCGCTCACAAACGGCTGATCAGGTGGGCCGTCGACGGCACGTGGGGGAGGATCTTCACCGCCGTCCTCGCGGCAGCCGATGCCGCTGACGACATCGGCTGGACCGTGTCGGTCGATTCCACTGTCGTCCGAGCCCACCAGCACGCTGCCGGAGCACTCAAAAGGGGGCTGAAGGCAGGAGCGAGCCCGCCGACCACGCGCTCGGACGCTCCCGGGGCGGGCTGAGCGCCAAGATCCATCTGGCCGCAGACGCCCATGCACGGCCCCTGGCTCTCGCCCTCACCGCGGGCCAGGCCGGTGACGCGCCTGCCTTCGAGACGGTCATGGCCCGCATCCGGGTGCCGAGAACCGGCCCTGGCCGGCCCCGGACCCGCCCCGCCATGGTCCTGGCCGACCGTGCCTACTCATCCCGGGCGATCCGCGGCCACCTGCGCCGCAGGCGGATCCGCGCGGTCATCCCGCAGCCGTCAGACCAGATCGGCCACCGTCTGCGGCGGGGCGCCAAGGCGGACGCCCGCCCGGCTTCGACGTGGACGCCTACAAGCAGCGCAACACCGTCGAGCGGTGCATCAACCGCCTCAAGCAGTGGCGCGCGGCCTGGCCACACGAACAGAGAAACTCGCCATCGCCTACCAGGCCGCCCTCCATCTCGCCGCCATCCTCATCTGGACACGGCGCTGACCACAGAGACAGAACCTAAGGCGGGATGCGGCGTGCGCCTGTTTTATTCCAAGACGCCCTGTTCCAAACCCTGCTTCCGCGGCCACAGGTGCACGCCTGGGCGCACTCAGCTCGGCACGGTATGCCCGGGTCATGAGTGCGCGACGTCCGTATCCGGGTGATCTGTCCGATGCCCGCTGGGGGTTGATCGAGCCGGTTCTGGCGGTCCCCCGAACACGAACTGCGCGAGATCATGGATGCAATCCTCTATGTGGACCGCACCGGTGTGCAGTGGCGCTACCTGCCGCACGACTTCCCGCCCTGGGAGACCGTCTACGGCTACTTCGCCAAGTGGCAGAAGGAGGGGGTGTTTGCCCAGCTCAACGGCCTGCTGCGGGAGTTGGTGAGGCAAAAGGAGGGCCGGAATGCGGAGCCGTCGGCCTGTGTGATCGATGCGCGGAGCGTGAAGACCTCCACCAGCGTCCCCGCCGCGAGCCAGGGCACGGATGCGCGCAAGAAGATCGTGGGTCGGAAGCGGAGCATCGTGACCGACACGATCGGCCTCCTGCTGGCAGTGCTGGTCACCGCGGCCAGTGTTCAGGACTCCGTGGCCGGCATCCAGCTGCTCGACCAGGTTGCCTCCGGGCATCCCGGTATCCGCAAGGTGTGGGTCGACGGCGGCTATCGCCAGTACCTCGTCGAGCAGCAGTGAATTACCCGCCTGCGTGGGCGCAGTGCTGGGAGAGCGGTGTGCCCCCGGCCGGACGGCTGGGGGCACACGGCGTTCGGGGTCGCCCGGGCGGACGGCCGACCGCCGTCCGTCGAGTCCGTCACTCGCGGGTGATGGTGTCCGGTCAGTGACCGTGACCGTGACCGTGACCGTGGCCGCAGCCGGGGAGCCGGAACGAGGCGAGACGCGTGCGCCAGTTCCCGTGGCCCGGCGTCTCCTGGTACTGGTTGGTGTACCAGAACGTGCAGTCGTCCGACGGGTCGATCGCCATGGAGGTGTAGTCGCCCCAGCGGTTGCTCCCGCTCTGGAAGGCCGCTCCGTTGCGCACGGTGGTCTCCTGGAACGTCATGAGGTTCTCCGGATCGTCCGCCAGGCGTGCGGTGACGCGGATCGAGGGGAAGTCCACCGCGGACGACCGCGAGTAGCCCAGGGCCATGTCACCGTCTCCGTCCTGGGCGACGGAGCCCATCCACCGGTAGGTGGCGTCCGGCGCGTAGGTGCTCTGCTGCTCGACGACCGGCACGCCATTGCGCAGCTGCAGCTCGTACCAGCGCGTGCCCACGCCGCCGTTGGCGTCGACCGCGTGGTTGAACACCAGGGACTGACGTCCGTTGCGGAAGTTGCGGTAGGCGAGGCGGTACATGGGCCAGTAGGAGAGCGAGTCCAGTGTCTGGGTGGTGTTGGCCTGCGGGACGCACCGCTCCGGATTCGTGTTCTCACAGGCGCGGGTGTAAGGGGCCACGTGCAGGGTGCCCGGGCCGGTGACGGTGGTCTTGCCCTGGTTTGCCCAGTCGACGTGGAACCGCCAGTACTGCAGGGTGTCGTCGGTGGCGCCCATGGTGACCAGCGTGTTGGGCGTATCGCGCGGGGGAGCGTTCCTGCCGTCGAGGTCGGAGGGAAGCAGGAAGCCGGCGAAGTTGTTGTGGGGCGGCGTCGGAACGTTGTAGCACTGCTGTTGGGCGGAGGCCCCGCGCAGCATCCGCTCACGGTCCCAGGCGCACACTTCCGCGACATCCTGGTCGGCGTTGTTGATGCCTACGTAGTAGGCGTCCGGCCACACCCCGACCTTCGGGTAGTCGGGCAGGTGCCGGTACCGGAAGTCGTAGCGGTGGTAGGAGCCGGTGGCGTCCTCGTTGCTGGAGACGCCCACGCACAGGCGGAACGAGGTCTGCGCCTGGTTGAAGGCGAGCTGGCTGATGATCCAGCGTCGGGCCAGGGTGTCCCAGCGGACCACGGCATCCCCTGAGTTGGTGGTCTGGCACAGTCCGCCGAATCCGCTCCACAGGATGTTCGTCGCCAGCGGCCCGAGTACTGGGTCGCCCGTCTTGGAGTACACCGCCAGCCGGGTGTTGACCACCTCCACGATCTGGCGGGAGCCGACCGAGGAGTTGGGGTCCGGGGGAGTCGGGCCCTCCCCCGGAATGCCCTCGAAGTTGTTGCGCAGCGGGATCCGGGGCCGGGTGCCCTGGTGGTTCTGTACCACCGGATCGGGGGCGAGGTGGTGCGGAGGTTGGCTGCGGAGCGGCCGCAGCTTCTGCCTGGGCCGTTCCGTGTACGGTGCGGTGGGCAGATTCCCGTACGACTCCCACAGCGAACGAAGTGTTGGTGAGGTGTCGTGGTGCACCGCGGCGCCGGAATCGGGGGACCGGGTCGCCGGAGCCGACCGGGACGTGGTGCCGGCAGCGGGCGTGGCGGACCAGGCGGGGAAGACTGCCAGAGCCGGGCTGAGCGCGGCCGCGACGATGAACGAACGCAGGTTACGGAAGACCTGCACGAAGCCTCCAGAGGGGTTGCCGAGCCGAGCCGTTGGCCACGTCGGGTCACGACGAAGGCCGGATGGCTCCGGCGCCTCTGACGTGCTGTCGCGACTCCCTGCGCACTCGGTGCACGCGGCGGGTCACGTGTGTCCGGGACCGTGCCTTCGGGGAACGGGCGGCTCGTCTGGTTTTGGAGCCCAGTTACGCAGCTCGCACCACCGGCGCGGCGGTGACTGCCGTCGTGTCGGGGGCAGCTCACCTGAACAGCGCCGGTCACACGCGGCCGTCCGGGGCAGACAGGCAGGTTTCGGTGGAGCGCCTGTGCCGTGCGCATTCGGCCACGGATCAGGGAGACGCCCCCTAGCCGCGTAGGGTGCTCGGCATGAGCATCATCGGGGTCGGTATCGACGTGGCCGAGATCGACCGGTTCGCGGCGTCCCTGGAGCGGACGCCCACGCTGGCGCAACGGCTCTTCCTGGACAGCGAGTTGCTGCTGCCGAGCGGTGAGCGCCGGGGTATGGCCTCGCTCGCCGTCCGGTTCGCTGCCAAGGAGGCGCTCGCCAAGGCCCTCGGCGCCCCGGCCGGGCTGCACTGGACCGACGCGGAGGTCTTCGTCGAGGACTCCGGGCAGCCCCGGCTGCGGGTGAAGGGGACCGTGGCGGCGCGGGCGGCCGAACTCGGGGTCCGCTCCTGGCACGTGTCGCTGAGCCACGACGCGGGGGTGGCGTCGGCCGTGGTGATCGCGGAGGGGTGACCGCCGGGGGCGGTCGAGCAGACGGCGGTCGCGGGGACGGCGGGCGGTCGCGCGGACGGGCGGCCGGGCGAGTCGCTGGGCGAGGAACCGGGCGGTGATTCCGCGGTCGTCGCGGAGGGCGCTCCCACGCGCCGCCCTTGCGCGTGGGACCCGCCCCCGTGCGCGCGTAGGACCCGCCCCCGCGCGTGCGGGACCCGCCCCATCCGGGGCAGACTCGACCGCATGCGTACTGCCTACAGCGTGGACACGGTCAGGACAGCCGAACGTGAGCTGATGGCGCGGCTCCCCGAGGGCGCGCTGATGCAGCGCGCCGCCGCCGGACTCGCCGCCGCCTGCGCGGACTTGCTGGGCCGGGTCTACGGCCGCCGGGTGGTGCTCCTCGTCGGCAGCGGCGACAACGGCGGTGACGCCCTGTACGCCGGGGCCCGGCTGGCCCGCCGTGGCGCCGGCGTCACGGCGGTGCTGCTCGCCCCCGACCACACGCACCCCGGCGGTCTCGCGGCCCTGCGGCGCGCGGGCGGCGGGGTCGCCCGCCCCGCCACGGCGCAGGAGCTGATCGACCGGGCCGACCTGGTGGTCGACGGCATCGTCGGCATCGGCGGCAAGGGCGGGCTCCGTTCGGACGCGGCGCCGCTGGCCGAACGGGCGGCCCGCTCCCGCGCGGCCGTCGTCGCCGTGGACCTGCCGAGCGGGGTGGAGGCCGACACCGGCGAGGTGCGCGGCGCCGCCGTCCGCGCGGACCTCACCGTCACCTTCGGCACGCACAAACCGGGGCTGTTCGTCGACCCGGCACGTGAGCACGCCGGCACCGTGCGCCTCGTCGACATCGGCCTCGAGCTGCCCGCCGAGCCCGAACTCGAGGCACTCCAGCACGCCGACGTGGCCGCGCTGCTGCCGCGGCCCGCCGCCGAGAGCGACAAGTACCGGCGGGGCGTGGTCGGCATCGCGGCCGGCTCGGCGCGCTATCCCGGGGCGGCCGTGCTCGCGGTGTCGGGGGCGCTGCGGGGCGGAGCCGGCGCCGTGCGCTACGTCGGTCCCGCCGGGCAGGCGGTGATCGCCCGCTTCCCCGAGACCCTCGTCTCCGACCAGGGACCGCACAAGGCGGGCCGGGTACAGGCGTGGGTCGTGGGCCCGGGCGCCGGGGACGACGCGGCCACCGTCGCCGAGGTGCTGGAGGCGGACGTACCGGTGCTGATCGACGCGGACGGGCTGCGGCTGGCCCACCGGGACGCCGTACGCGCCCGCACCGCGCCCACCCTGATGACCCCGCACGCCGGAGAGGCCGCCGCCCTGCTCGGCGTGGCCCGCGAGGAGGTGGAGGGAGCCCGGCTGTCCTCCGCCCGCGAACTCGCCGCCCGCTACGGCGCCACCGTCCTGCTCAAGGGCTCCACCACCCTGGTCGCCGCCCCGGACGGCGGCCCCGTACGCGTCAACCCGACGGGCACGCCCTGGCTCGCCACGGCCGGCAGCGGCGACGTCCTGTCCGGCCTCGCCGGGTCCCTGCTGGCGGCGGGCCTCTCCCCGCTGGACGCGGGCAGCGCGGCCGCTTATCTCCACGGCCTGGCCGGCCGTTTCGCCGCGGCGGGCGCCCCGGCCGGCGCCCACGACGTGGCCGAGACGATCCCGGAGGCCTGGCGAGACGTCCACGACTGACGCCCGCGCGGCGGGACGGCCGACGACGGGACCGACCCGTCCGGGGTGCCCGGCGCGTCCGGCGCGCGCGGGCGCGCCGGCGCCGCAGGAAAGGGAGTGCGCGGTCGGGCCCGGGGCGCGGGCGGGCCGCATCGGTGTCATGGGAGCGGGACCGGGGTGTGCCGCGCGGAGTTCCGGGCCCGGGTGCCGAGGGGGCGTTCCGGTGCTCTGAGACACTGGGGGCGCGATGACTGAGACAGCACACCCGCGGACGGCACCGCTGCGCGCCCGCGCCGAGATCGATCTGGCGGCCCTGCGGGCCAACGTGCGGGCCCTGCGCGCCCAGGCGCCCGGCGCGGCCCTGATGGCCGTGGTCAAGTCCGACGCGTACGGCCACGGCGCCGTCCCGTGTGCCCGCGCCGCCCTCGCAGCCGGGGCGACCTGGCTCGGCACCGCCACACCCGAGGAGGCCCTCGCCCTGCGCGCCGCCGGACTGGCGCCGCCGGTGCGGATCATGTGCTGGCTGTGGACCCCGGGCGGCCCCTGGCGGGAGGCCGTCGAGGCCGACCTGGACGTGGCGGTGAGCGGGCTGTGGGCGCTGGCCGAGGTCCGTACGGCCGCGCGCGCCGCGGGCCGACCCGCGCGTGTGCAGCTCAAGGCCGACACCGGTCTCGGCCGCAACGGCTGCCAGCCCGCCGACTGGCCCGAACTCGTCGCCGAGGCCCTGCGCGCCGAGGCCGAGGGGCTCGTCCGCGTCACCGGGCTGTGGTCCCACTTCGCCTGCGCCGACGAGCCCGGCCACCCCTCCATCGCCGCCCAGCTCACCCTCTTCCGGGAGATGGTGGCCCACGCCGAGCGGCAGGGAGTCCGCCCCGAGGTGCGGCACATCGCCAACTCGCCCGCCACGCTCACCCTCCCCGAGACCCACTTCGACCTCGTCCGCACCGGGATCGCCCTCTACGGCATCTCGCCCAGCCCCGAGCTGGGCGTCCCGGCCGACTTCGGGCTGCGCCCCGTGATGACCCTGGCCGCCTCGCTGGCCCTGGTGAAGCACGTGCCGGGCGGCCACGGCGTCAGCTACGGGCACCACTACGTCACCCCGGGCGAGACCACTCTCGGCCTGGTGCCCGTCGGCTACGCGGACGGCATCCCGCGCCACGCCTCCGGGGCCGGCCCCGTGCTGGTCGGCGGCAAGTGGCGCACCGTCGCGGGCCGGATCGCCATGGACCAGTTCGTCGTCGACCTCGGCGGGGACGAGCCCGAGGCCGGCGCCGAGGCGCTGCTCTTCGGCCCCGGCGACCGCGGCGAACCCACCGCCGAGGACTGGGCGCAGGCCGCGGGCACCATCGCCTACGAGGTCGTCACACGGATCGGAACCCGCGTTCCGCGCGTCTATGTGAACGAGGGACACGAAGGACGCGGTGACGAAGGCCACGCACGGGACGGCGGCCTGGACGGGTAGCAGGACGGGTAACCCGCACAGGGCCCCGGCCCGCGCCACCACCGGCCCCACCGGGCCGGGCACAGGAACGGCGCCGACACCGGCAGCACCAGGACGACCAGAATCACCAGGACGAACGGAGCCGGCACGGCCGGCCACACCCCACCCGGCGAACATCAGTTTGGCGAAGAGGAGCGGTACGTGAGCGAGAGCAGCGCGGGGTCCGTCGCGCAGTCCGCGTCGGCGATCGCCGTCTCCGCCGCGGGGGCCGCCGGCGGCTGGCGCAGGGCGACGGGCGTCGCGGGCGCCGCGATAGGCGTGGTCGCCGCGGGCGCGGCCGCCGGTGTCGCCATCGAGCGGATGACCGTGGGACGCGGCATACGGCGCAAGGCGCGGCTGGCCCTGGACTCGGCGGGCCCCTACGGGACGCTGCGCGGCACCCCCGGCAAGGCGTACGCCGACGACGGCACCGAACTCCACTACGAGGTCGACGAACTCGACCCGGAGATCGCGGCGAGCCTCGCCCCGCGCCGCCGCCGGCTCTTCGGCCGCAAGGCCCCCGCCCCCGTCACCGTGGTCTTCAGCCACGGCTACTGCCTCAGCCAGGACTCCTGGCACTTCCAGCGCGCCGCGCTGCGCGGCGTGGTGCGCACCGTGTACTGGGACCAGCGCAGCCACGGCCGGTCCGCGCGGGGCGTGGCCCAGACGCGCGACGACGTGCCGGTCAGCATCGACCAGCTCGGCCGGGACCTGAAGGCCGTCATCGACGCGGCCGCGCCGGAGGGGCCGATCGTGCTGGTGGGGCACTCCATGGGCGGCATGACGGTGATGGCGCTGGCCTCCGAGTGCCCCGAGCTGATCCGCGACCGCGTCGTCGCCACCGCCTTCGTCGGTACCTCCTCCGGGCGGCTCGGCGAGGTCAACTTCGGGCTGCCGGTCGCCGGCGTCAACGCGGTGCGCCGGGTGCTGCCGGGGGTGCTGAAGGCGCTCGGGCAGCAGGCCGATCTGGTGGAGAAGGGGCGGCGGGCCACAGCCGACCTGTTCGCCGGCGTCATCAAGCGCTACTCGTTCGGGTCACGCGACGTCGACCCGGCGATCGCCCGGTTCGCCGAGCGGATGATCGAGGGCACCCCGATCGACGTGGTCGCCGAGTTCTACCCGGCCTTCACCGACCACGACAAGACCGACGCGCTCACCCACTTCCAGAACATGCCGGTGCTCATACTGGCCGGGGTGAAGGACCTGGTCACGCCCAGCGAGCACAGCGAGGCCATCGCCGACCTGCTGCCGGGGGCGGAGCTGGTGCTGGTCCCGGACGCCGGGCACCTGGTCATGCTGGAGCACCCGGAGGTCGTCACCGACCGGCTCGCCGACCTGCTGACCCGCGTGGGAGCCGTCCCGGCAGGAGCTACCGTGGGTGGCTATGGAAGCACCAGCAGCACCGCACAGCCCGGCTGACCCCGTGTCCGTCGAGATCACCGTCACCTCCCCGGATCAGATGCGGGAACTGGGCCGCCGCGTCGCCAAGCTGCTGCGCGCGGGCGACCTCGTGATGCTCAGCGGGGAGCTCGGCGCGGGCAAGACGACGCTGACCCGCGGACTCGGCGAGGGCCTCGGCGTGCGCGGCGCCGTCACCTCCCCGACCTTCGTGATCGCCCGTGTGCACCCCTCCCTCGGGGACGGTCCGCCGCTCGTCCACGTCGACGCCTACCGCCTGTCCGGCGGCCTGGACGAGATGGAGGACCTCGACCTCGACGTCTCGCTGCCCGACTCCGTGGTCGTGGTGGAGTGGGGCGAGGGCAAGGTCGAGGAACTGACCGACGAGCGGCTGCAGATCCTCATCCACCGGGCCGTCGGCGACACGACCGACGAGGTGCGGCACGTGACGGTGACCGGGCTCGGGCAGCGGTGGTCACCGGTGGACCTGAGCGTCCTGACGGCCTGAACGTCCTGACGGCCTGAGGGTCCTGACGGCCTGAACGTCCTGACGGCCTGAACGTCCCGACGGCCACCCGCCGCTCCCCGGACGCCGCCCGAGCACGCGGACTCTGCGGAGGTGAACATTCCGACAGGGCGTCGGCATGTTCTTGCGTCCGGTGTCCTCGCCGTGGTCACATGGAGGCAGATCGTGGTTAGGCATACCTAACTACCGTCGCCCCCGACCCGCAGGAGGCGCCATGTCGGCCACCGGAAGCACGCCCCAGCCGCGGCCGTACCGGGTCGGCGGTGTCCGTGTGAGCGACCTGCTGGCCTCCTGCGCCGCGGCCGACGTGATCTCACGGCCGCCCCGCGACCCGGAGCCGGCGCCGGAGCGCGCCCAGGACGTCCACGGCACCCGCGACGCCCGTAAGGCGGAAGAACGCGGTGAAGCGGCTTAGCCCTATCGGATGACAACGACCTTCTGCCCGATCGTCGCGAACATCCACATCGTCTCGCCGTCCGCGCGGGACTCGCGGATGCCGCCGGTCCGCACGGCCGGGTCCGGTGCCGGGGCCGCCCCGTCCACCGCCGCGCTGAAGCCGATGACGACCCCGCGCACGCCGGTGAAGCGCACGACGTGCTCGACCAGGGTGCCGTCGGTCCCGGTGACCTGCTGCGACCGGGAGGTGACGGCGTAGGTGCCCGGTGCCGGGTCGACGCTGCCCGGGATGACCGGGAAGGTGTTCTCCACCCGCTCGTCCGCGCTGACCAGCCACACCCGGTCGTCGTCCACCGAGTACACGACCCGCTCACCGACGCCGGAGCCCGAGGGCAGGGCGGTGGGGTTCCTGGAGTCCCGGGGCGCCTTGGTGGCTGTGGGCTTCGCGCTCACGCCGGGCCGGGTGCCCAGGTTCGGGGGCACGCCCGCCTGCGCCCGGTAGGCGAGGAAACCGACCGTGGCGACGGACGCGGCGGTGAGCGCGGCCACGAAAGCCGAGCTGCCCCTTGCCACCGTCGACCACCTCCGTGTCGGGTCGTCACGTCGTGCCGGCCACCTCGGCGTGACGGTAGCAGCCGAGCGGTGTCCGCCCCGGGCGTCCGTGCCCGTGCCGCGGGAGCCGTAGGCTGTTTGCGTGCTCTTGCTCGCTCTGGATACCGCCACCCCCGCCGTCACCGTCGCCCTGCACGACGGGTCGGCCGTCCTCGCCTCGTCGAGCCAGGTGGACGCCCGCCGGCACGGAGAGCTGCTGCTGCCGGCCGTCGACCGGGTGCTCGCCGAGGCGGGGCTGAAGCTGGACGCCGTCACGGACATCGCCGTCGGCGTCGGCCCCGGCCCGTACACGGGCCTGCGCGTCGGCCTGATGACCGCCGAGACCTTCGGGCTCGCGCTCGGCGTCCCCGTGCACGGCCTGTGCACGCTCGACGCCCTCGCCTACGCGGCCGACGTCCCCGGACCCTTCGTCGTGGCGACCGACGCCCGCCGCAAGGAGGTGTACTGGGCGCGGTACGCCGACTCCCGCACCCGTGTCACCGACCCGGCCGTCGACCGGCCCGCCGACATCGCCGACGAGGTCAGGGGCCTGCCCGCGGTCGGCGCGGGCGCGCTGCTGTACCCCGGCACCTTCCCGAAGACCCACGAGCCCGAGCACGTGTCGGCCGCCGCCCTGGCCCGCCTGGCCGCCGAGAGGCTGGCCGCGGGCGAGGAGCTGCCCGCGCCCCGGCCCCTGTACCTGCGGCGGCCGGACGCCCAGGTGCCCAAGAACTACAAGGTGGTCACCCCCAAGTGACGGGACAGACGACGACCGGACCTGCCACCGGCGGTGCCGCGACTCCCGTGCTGCGGGAGATGCGCTGGTGGGACATCGACCCGGTGCTGGAACTGGAGAAGGACCTGTTCCCCGAGGACGCCTGGTCCCGGGGCATGTTCTGGTCCGAACTGGCGCACTCCCGGGGCCCGGAGGCGACGCGGCGGTACGTCGTCGCCGTCGAGGACGAACGGATCGTCGGGTACGCCGGGCTGGTCGCCTCCGGGGACCAGGGGGACATCCAGACCATCGCCGTCGCCCGCGACCACTGGGGCACCGGACTCGGCTCCCGGCTGCTGACCGAGCTGCTGCGGGCCGCGACCGCCTTCGAGTGCGCCGAGGTGATGCTCGAGTGCCGCGTGGACAACGTCCGCGCGCAGAAGCTCTACGAGCGCTTCGGCTTCGAACCCATCGGCTTCAGACGCGGCTACTACCAGCCGGGGAACGTGGACGCCCTGGTGATGCGCCTGTCCACCGCGTCCGGCAGCGGCCCCGCCGCGGGTGCCCCCGCCCCCTCCGACCACGGCGTACAAGGAACCGACATCCATGACTGACATGCGCGACGAGCCGCTCGTCCTCGGCATCGAGACCTCCTGCGACGAGACCGGCGTCGGCATCGTCCGCGGTACCACCCTGCTGGCCGACGCGGTCGCCTCCAGCGTCGACGAGCACGCCCGCTTCGGCGGGGTCGTCCCCGAGGTGGCGTCCCGGGCGCACCTGGAGGCGATGGTCCCCACCGTCGAGCGGGCCCTGAAGGACGCGGGCGTCTCGGCGAAGGACCTGGACGGCATCGCCGTCACCGCGGGCCCCGGCCTGGCCGGCGCCCTGCTGGTCGGCGTCTCGGCCGCGAAGGCGTACGCCTACGCGCTCGGCAAGCCGCTGTACGGCGTCAACCACCTCGCCTCCCACATCTGCGTGGACCAGCTCGAGCACGGCCCGCTGCCGGAGCCCACCATGGCGCTGCTGGTGAGCGGCGGCCACTCCTCCCTGCTGCTGTCCACGGACATCACCTCCGACGTCCGCCCGATGGGCGCGACGATCGACGACGCGGCCGGCGAGGCCTTCGACAAGATCGCGCGCGTGCTGAACCTGGGCTTCCCCGGCGGCCCGGTGATCGACCGGTACGCGAAGGAGGGCGACCCGGAGGCGATCGCCTTCCCGCGCGGCCTGACCGGCCCGCGCGACCCCGCCTACGACTTCTCCTTCTCCGGCCTGAAGACGGCGGTCGCCCGCTGGATCGAGGCCAGGAGGGCGGCGGGGGAGGAGGTCCCGGTGCGGGACGTGTCGGCCTCCTTCCAGGAGGCGGTCGTGGACGTGCTGACCCGCAAGGCCGTGCGGGCCTGCAAGGACCAGGGCGTCGACCACCTGATGATCGGCGGCGGTGTCGCGGCCAACTCCCGGCTGCGCGCGCTGGCGCAGGAGCGGTGCGAGGCGGCCGGGATCCGGCTGCGGGTGCCCCGCCCCAAGCTGTGCACGGACAACGGGGCGATGGTCGCCGCGCTCGGCGCGGAGATGGTGAGCCGGGGGCGTGCGGCGTCGAGCTGGGATCTGTCGGCGGACTCGTCCCTGCCGGTGACGGACCCGCACGTGCCGGGCGGCGACGGCCACGACCACGACCACGTGCACGAGGTGAGCAAGGAGAACCTCTACTCATGACCGTCGCCCTCATGTGGGAGGCGCGCGCGGTCCCCGGCCGGGGCGAGGAGCTCCTGGCCTGGGCCCGCGCACAGGAACTCGCCGCGCGGCCGGTGCGCCGGGAATTCTTCCGTGCCCCGCAGGACCGTGTCCTGGTGGTCACCTGGTGGGACGCGGAGTACGACGCCCACCTCCCGGAACTGCCCGAGCCGGACGGCGAGTTGGTCACCCGCGAGGTGCACCGCTGGCGGTTCGAGTCGGCGGGGGAGGACCGGGGCGGGGCGTAGGGCCGAGGAGGTCTCGGTGATGTCCGGGACGGTCTCGGCTCGCCCGGAGTCTGGCGCAGATCAGTACTGGCGAGTAGCGTGCGCTCACCCCCCGCTTCCCCTCGGTCCCCTCCGGGCCCTGAGCGCGCAAGGAGAAACGGGATGCCGGACGCGTTCCCGTCCCCCGAGTACCACCCGCAGTTCGCGGCCCCACCGTACGAGCTGGCATTCCCCGAGCCGCCGGCGCGACCTGCCCATCCCCCGCGACCGCGGCCGCGGTCCGACGGGGAGAACCCTCCGGCGCTCGGCCGCCTCGACGAACTTCGCCCTCTGCGCGGTGCCTACCGTCTGCAGCGCCGCGTGCCGGCCCTCACGGCGCTGGGGTACTTCACCCTCTTCCTCGTCCTGTCCGCGTTCGTGCCGTCGCTGGCGACGCGAACCGTCTCGGGCGGTCTGACCACGGGGCTGCTGCTCGGCCTGCTCCAAGTACCCGTCACCTGCCTGGCCGTCGCGCTGTACGAGTACTCGGCGCGCCGCAGGATCGATCCGCTCGCGGGCCGCATCCGCGAGCAGGCCGAGCGTGGCGCCGGGCGGGGAGGGGCACGGTGACCGGTCTCAGCCACTCGGCGCAGGCGATGTCCCTGGTGGCGTTCACGACGGTCGCCACGATCACCCTGTTCCTGTGCGTGATGACGGGCCCCGACAGGGACGACCTCGACGAGTTCTACACGGGGTACGGGTCGCTGTCGCCGATGCGCAACGGCCTGGCCATCGCCGGGGACTACATATCCGCCGCGACCGTCCTGTCGACGGGCGGGGTGATCGCCGTCTTCGGCTACGACGGCGTCGTCCTGGCGCTGAGCATCGCGCTCTCCCTCATGCTGCTGATGTTCCTGCTGGCCGAACCGCTGCGCAACGCGGGCCGGTTCACGATGGGCGACGTGTTCGCGCTCCGGATGCCCGGACGCAGCGTGCGCATCGCCGCGTGTGCCGCGACGATCACGGCGCTGGTGCCGATGATGCTCATCCAACTGGCGGGCACCGGTGATCTGATGGCGTTCGTCCTCGGCTTCTCCAGCGACTCGCTGAAGACGGCTTGCATCGTCGGAATCGGCGCCCTGATGATCAGCTACGCCGCGATCGGCGGCATGAAGGGCACGGCCCTCATCCAGATCCTGAAGATCGTGATCCTGCTCGGCTCCGGTGCCGTCGTGGCCGCACTGATCCTCCGGCAGTTCGACTGGGACCCGGGCGAGCTGTTCTCCGCCGCGGCGGCCCACGGGGACGTGGGGCCGGCCTTCCTGCGCTCGGGTCTCCAGTTCGCGGGCGGCCCCGAACCCCGGCTCGACATGATCAGCTCAGAGCTCACCGTCGTCCTCGGCAGCGCCTGTCTGCCCCATGTCACCATGCGCATGTACACGGCACGCAGCGCCCGGCAGGTGCGCCGGTCGATGTCCTGGGCGGTGCCCAGCGTGGCCCTCTTCATGCTGATCGTCACGGTCGTCAGCTTCGGCGCGACGGCGCTGGTCGGGCGCGCCGCGATCGCGGGCGCCGACCCGACGGGCAGGACCGCGTATCTGCTGGGCTCGCGGGCCGCGTTGGGGGCGGAGGTGTCGACCGCCGAGACCTTCCTGTTCACCGTCGTCACGACGGCCCTCTTCCTCACCCTGCTCGCGTCGGTCGCCGGGATGATCCTGGCCTGCGCCAACACCCTCGCGCACGACCTTCTCGCCAGCCTGGCCAAGCGCACCACCCCACGCCGCGAGATGACCATCGCCCGGGTGTCCGCGCTGGCGGTGGGCGCCCCCACCATCCTGCTGGCCACCCTCGTCCAGCACCGCAACCTGCAGCCGCTGGCCCTGTTGTCGGCGTCCCTGGGGGCCTCCGCGCTCGCGCCCGCCCTCGTCTACAGCCTGTTCTGGCGGCGCTACACCCGCACCGGGCTGCTGTGGACCCTGATCGGCGGATCCCTCGCCACCGTCGTCCTCATGACCGGCACCAACCTGGTCTCCGGATCCCCCGCCGCCGCCTTCCCGAACGCCGACTTCAACTGGTTCCCGTTCACCACCACCGGCCTGGTCTCCGTCCCCCTCGGCTTCGCCCTCGGCTGGGCGGGGACGATGGTCTCCGGGCGGCGCAAGGCGGAGGAGCAGCGCCGGCAGTACGAGGCGGTCGAGGCCTGGATCCTGGCGGGGGCGACACGACGAGCGGGCTGACGCCCGGACCGTAGCCCTGCTCCACGCTCCGGAAGCACCCCGCGAGCGGCCGGAATCGGGCCCGGAGTGGCGGCGGACCACGCGGGCACGACCCCTGGGCACCGGCCGGTGGGACCGGCCGGTGCCCGGCCGGAACTCTGCCGTGGTGCCGGGCCGCTGCCGAGATGCAGGGGCCGCTGCGCGGAGTCAGCATGGAAGGGGAAGCGGGGGGCGACCGGGGGATGATGTGGCGGAGGATCTTATGGCAGACAACGAGGCATTCGTCCGCGGCCTTTTCCAGGCGTGGAACAACCGCGACTACGACTCCATCGCGGGCTCCGTGGCGCCCGACTGCACCCTCATCGACGAGGGCAGCGGCAGGACCCTGCAGGGCCCCGAGGGCTTCACCCAGCTGGCCAAGGCACTGTTCGAGGCCATGCCCGACGGGAAGTTCACCCTGGACCACCTCACGGCGCAGGGGGACACGGTGGTCATCGAATACACGGGCAGCGGAACCCAGACCGGCGACCTGAAGCTGAACGTCGGCACCGTGCCCGCCACGGGACGCCCGGTCACGGTGCACGCGGTCGACGTCTACGAGGTGAAGAACGGCAAGGTCCAGGAGGCCCGCGCCTACCTCGACTCCGGCTCGATCATGGCCCAGCTCGGCCTGACGGAGCGCATGGGGGCCTGACCCTCAGTCAACTACGTCCGGCTGCGCCGCGGTCGTCCCGCAGCGCAGCCGCCGGTCCGTGCCCAGCACCCGCACCGGACCCGTCAGGGTCAGCCGGGCGGTGTGCCGTACTTCCGCGGCGGACGAGGCTGGAACCCGGCGAACTCCGGGTTGGGGGAGGCGCCGAGCAGCACCGCACCGCCCGCGGGGTGAGCGGGACCCGGCCCCGCGCGGTCTCGAAACTTTCGAAGCGGGGGGCCGCGGGCCCGGCCGGCGCCCTGCCGGAACATGAGATTTTCCGAAGAAGTGCACCTCAGCGCGCCGCTTCTCACCATCCCCTGATAATCCGGACTTACGTTCCTCCTCGAACGGGCACACGACGCGGGAAGCGACGTGGGAGACGACGCGAGGGGGCGGCGTGACGGGACAGGACGGCACGGGGAGCGCGGGCGACGCCGGCGAGGGCGGCACAGGGAGCGCCGGCGAGGGCGGCACAGGGAGCGCGGGCGAGGGCGGCGGCGGGAGCGGCGGAGGCGAGGACGCCGCCATACGCACCGGCCGGCGGCCGGCCGCGCTGAGGGCCGCGGGCCTCGCTCTCGCGGGCGCCCTGGTGCTGGGCGTGGGGACGGCGGGCTGGGCGTACTGGCACCTGAACCACAACATCAGGAGCGTGGACATCGGCAACGCGCTCGGTGACGACCGGCCGGCCCGGCCACAGGCCTCCTCGGCGGCGTCCGCGGTGCCCGCCGCCGCCCTGCCGAGCGGGGCGCTGAACATCCTGGTGCTGGGCTCGGACTCGCGCAGCGGCGAGGAGAACCGCAGGCTCGGCGGCGGCGACAGCGAGGGCGCTCGCTCCGACACGGCGATGGTCGTGCACGTCGACGCGGGCCGCCGGACGGCCACTGTGGTGAGCATCCCCCGGGACACACTGGTGACGCGCCCG
Source organism: Streptomyces sp. NPDC086766 (assembly GCF_044746005.1). Taxonomy (NCBI): domain Bacteria; kingdom Bacillati; phylum Actinomycetota; class Actinomycetes; order Kitasatosporales; family Streptomycetaceae; genus Streptomyces; species Streptomyces sp. NPDC086766. The sequence continues at coordinate 17,826 of NZ_JBIVBI010000002.1, forward strand.
TCCTGCCCGCTGCCGTCCGGCGAGCGGACGGACGAGGCGGACGCCGTGATGTTCAACAGCGCCTACGCGGTCGGCGGCCCGGTGTGCGCGGTCAAGACCGTCGAGTCGCTCACCGGCGTCCGCATGGACCACTACCTGGAGATCGACTTCTCGGGCTTCGCGAAGCTCGTGGACGCCCTCGGCGGCGTCACCGTCACCACCGGCGAGGACATCGACGACGACCGGAGCCGTCTGCACCTGCCGGCGGGCACCCACCACCTGGACGGCACCCGGGCGCTGGCCCTGGCCCGCACCCGGCACGGCATCGGCGACGGCAGCGACCTCGGCCGCATCGGTCTGCAGCAGGAACTCGTCAAGGCGCTGCTGGAGCAGATCCGGGCCACCGGCCTGCCGGCCGATCCGGCCCGGCTCTACCGGGTCGCCGACACGGTGACCGGCAGCCTGACGACGGACACCGGCCTGGACTCGCTGGGCGAGCTGACCCGCCTGGGCCAGAGCCTGAGGGGCCTGTCGGCCGGCCGGGTGAGAACGGTGACCATGCCGGTGGTGCCGGCCCCGTCCGACCCCGACCGGGTGGTGGCCGAGGAACCCGCGGCGAGCCGCCTCTGGGCGTCCCTGCGCTGACCATCCACCGTCCACCGCCGACAGGAACCCCCACCCACCTGCGGGAACGCCCCCGGAGAAAAATCCTCGGGAAAATCCGGCGCGGGTGTCGATTCCCGGTGTCCCCGTTCGACGCACGGGTGAGAGGCGGGGAAGGGCCCCGTACTCGACCCGAGGAGACACCATGCCGCGCTACCTGTCGCTCGTGAAGATCGACGAGTCCACCGCTCCCGCCGAGGGCCCGAGCTGCGAGCTGACGCAGCGGATGGGGGAGCTGATCGAGGAGATCACCAAGGCCGGGGTCATGCTCGACACGGCCGGGCTGACCCCTTCCGCCCAGGGCGCCCGGGTGCACTGGGAGGGCGGGAAGATCTCCGTCACCGACGGCCCGTTCACCGAGTCCAAGGAGGTCGTCGGCGGCTACGCGCTCATGCAGTGCAAGGACATGGCCGAGGCCCTGGAGTGGACCAAGCGGTTCCTGAAGGTCCACGAGGACTTCTGGACGGTGACCTGCGAGGTGCGGGAGATCGCCGAGGGCTGAGTCCTCCTTGGCCGGGGGCCGCCGGGGGTGTTGCATGGGGAACTGTGGAAGTGGACAGGCAGCCCATCGGGCCCTCCGGCGCCCTCGAAACCGTCTTCCGGCTGGAGTCGCCGCGCGTCGTCGCCGCCGTGGCCCGGATCGTGCGGGACGTCGGCATCGCCGAGGAGCTGGCCCAGGACGCGCTGGTCGCGGCGCTGGAGCAGTGGCCCCGGGACGGGGTGCCGGACAACCCCGGCGCCTGGCTCATGACCACCGCCCGCCACCGCGCCGTCGACCTGGTGCGCCGCCGGGAGCGGTACGCCCGCAAGCTGGCCGAGATCGGGCGCGACCTGGAGACCACGTCCGGGCCGGAGGAGCCCTCCGGCCCGGACGACATCGACGACGACCTGCTGCGGCTGGTCTTCACCACCTGCCACCCCGTGCTGTCCGCCGAGGCGCGCATCGCCCTCACCCTGCGGCTGCTCGGTGGCCTGACCACGGCCGAGATCGCCCGCGCCTTCCTCGCGCCCGAGCCGACGGTCGCCCAGCGCATCGTGCGCGCCAAGCGGACGCTGGCCACCCGGAACATCGCCTTCGAGGTGCCGTACGGACCCGACCGTGAGGCCCGCCTCGGTTCCGTGCTCGACGTCATCTACCTCGTCTTCAACGAGGGTTACGCCGCCACGGCCGGCGACGACTGGCTGCGCCCCGCCCTGTGCGAGGACGCGCTGCGCCTGGCCCGGCTGCTGAGCGGGCTGATGCCCAAGGAGCCCGAGGTGCACGGGCTGGCCGCGCTGCTGGAGTTCCAGATGTCGCGCGCCGCCGCACGCACCGGCCCGGACGGCGAGCCGGTGCTGCTCAAGGACCAGAACCGGCGCCGCTGGAACCGCATGCTCATCGCCCGTGGCGTCACCGCCCTGGCCCGCGCCGACGCCGTGGCCACCGGAGCCCCCGGCCCCTACGTCCTCCAGGCCGCCATCGCCGCCTGCCACGCCCACGCGCTCACCTACGAGGAGACCGACTGGCCCGCCATCGCCACCCTGTACGGCCTGCTGGCCGCCCGGTCCCCGTCCCCGGTGGTGGAGCTGAACCGCGCGGTGGCCGTCTCGATGGCGGACGGCCCGGCCCCGGCGCTGGAGATGGTCGACGCCCTCGCCGCCGAACCGGCCCTGCGCGACTACCACTTGCTCCCCAGCGTCCGCGGCGACCTCCTGACCCGGCTCGGCCGCCCGGCGGAGGCCCGCGCGGAGTTCGAGCGGGCTGCGTCCCTCACCCGCAACACCCGCGAACGGGCCCTGCTGCTCCGCCGCGCGGCCGCGTCCGGCTGAGCCGCCGGGCGCGCTCACCCGTCCGGCCCGGCCCGCGCCGCCCCCGTCAGTCCGCCGGGTGGCCGAGCAGCATGGTCGGGGCTCCCGCGACGCGGGTCAGGAACACCGTCGCCGTGTTCCGTCCGTGCGGCTTGGGCAGCACCTTGCGGCGCAGTTCCTCCGGTTCGACCGCCGAGCCCCGCTTCTTCACGGTCAGGACGCCGACCTCGCGCTCCCGCAGCAGGGCCTTCAGCTTCTTGACGTTGAAGGGGAGCCGGTCGGTGATCTCGTAGGCGCGCGCGTACGGCGTGGGGCGCAGGGTGTCGGCGGTGACGTAGGCGATGGTCTCGTCGAGCAGGCCCCCCTCGAGCTCCTCGGCGGCCTCGGCGACCAGGTGGGCCCGGATGACGGCGCCGTCGGGCTCGTACAGGAAGCGGCCGACGGGGCGGACCTCCGGGTCGGGCAGGCCGCGGCCGAGCAGGGTGCGCGGGCCGGGGAGCAGGGTGGCCCGGACGCGGCCGGGCTCGGTGCCGAACCAGAGCACCGCCTCCTTCACGTCCCCGCCGTCGGAGATCCACTCGGCCTCGGCCTCGGCGGGGACGGCCTCGTGGGGGATGCCCGGGGCGACCTTCAGCGCCGCCCGGGGGGCCTCGAGCGCGGTGTTTACCGCCCAGGACAACGGCGGCGAGTACGCCTCGGGGTCGAAGATCCGGCCCCGGCCGCCGCGCCGCGCGGGGTCCACGAAGACGGCGTCGTACGCCGAGGTGTCGACCTCGGTGACATCCGCCTCCCGGACCTCGATCAGGTCGGCCAGCCCCAGCGCCTCGGCGTTCGCCCGCGCCACGGCCGCCGTCAGCGCGTCCCGGTCCACGGCCAGCACGCGGATCCCGGCGCGGGCGAGCGCGATCGCGTCCCCGCCGATCCCGCAGCACAGGTCGGCCACGGAGGTCACGCCGAGGTCCCGGAACCGGTGCGCCCGGTGGGTCGCCACGCTCGTCCGGGTCGACTGCTCCACCCCGTTCGGCGTGAAGAACATTCGCTCCGCGTCCTGGGCCCCGAACTTCGCCGCCGCCCGCTGCCGCAGCCGCGCCTGCCCCAGCGCGGCCGACACCAACTCGGCTGGGTGCTCGCGGCGCAGCCGGGTGGCGACGGCGAGCTCTCCCGCGGGGTCGGTGCCGCGCACCTCGTCCAGGAGGGCGCGGCCCTCGGGGGTGAGCAGCGGGGCGAAGTCGCGCAGGTGGTGGTCGTTCACCGGCTCATTGTGGGCCAGTCGGTGGACGGTGCGCCTCCCGCCGCGGTGTCGGCTCGGGTTCCGAGCGGAAGCCTGCGAAGATCCGGCGCCATGGGAGTAGTAGTACAAAATGACAAAAAGCGCCCCCCGGTGGCGGTGCGCCGGAAGGCCGTGCCCCGCGGTGGTCTCGCGCTCCTCGTGGCCGCCGCCCTCGCCTCGGGCTGCACGCCCTCCCCCACCCGGATCCGGCCGGCCCCGGGCCAGGAGCCCCTCCTCCAGGTGCCCCCGGCCCGCGCCCTCCACTCCTACGCCGGACGCCTGCGCGCCGCCTACGAGGCCCGGGCGGCCGCCGCCCGGCGCTGGGGCCTCGGGCGGGTCCCGCTCACACCCCCGCCCCCGCCCGCCGTCAAACCGAGGATCCACGCCCGCCCCGGCTTCGAGGTGACGAACCAGGAGGAGTGGGACCTGCCCCCGGTCTTCACGACCGTCCCGACCAGGGAGCGCGTCGTCTTCCTCACCATCGACGACGGCGCGGAGAAGGACCCGAAGTTCCTGGAGATGATGCGGGAGCTGCACATCCCGTACACCGCCTTCCTCAGCAACTACCTGGTGAAGGACGACTACGGGTACTTCCGGACGGTGCAGGCCGACGGCAACACCCTCGACAACCACACCCTGCACCACCGCTACCTGCCGGGACTGTCCTACGAGGACCAGGTGCGCGAGATCTGCGACATGCAGGACATCATGCGGCGCCAGTTCGGCAAGCGGCCGAAGGTCTTCCGCCCGCCCTACGGCAACTACAACCAGGACACCCTGGACGCCGCCAAGTCCTGCGGCATCGAGTACGCGCCGATCTGGAACGAGGAGGTCTTCGTCGACCGCTGGGAGTACCGCGAAAACGACCAGCGGATCCACCCCGGCGACATCGTCCTCACCCACTTCCGCGGGCCGGGGGAATGGAACGGCACGATGATCGACGACATGCGCCGGTTCCTGGACAAGGTCACGGCCGAGGGGTACGCGGTGGCCCGGCTGGAGGACTACCTGTGAGCCCGCGGCGCGTGGCCGCGGCCCTGCTCGCGGCCGCGCTGCTGACCGGCTGCGCGCCGTCGGTCGACCCCATCGAGCGGCTCGGCAGGAAGGCGGCCCAGCGGGTACGGCCCGCGGACCCGGCCGCCGAGCAGCCCTACCGTCGCTGGGGCCTGACGGCCCCGCTGCCCGCGCCCCCGCGCCCGTTCGCCCGGCCCCGGCTCACCGGCACCGCCGGCCCGGGATCGCCCCCGGTCGTGGACCACGTCCGGACCTCCGACAAGGTCGTCTTCCTCACCTACGACGACGGGGCGGAGCGTGATCCGCGGTTCGTCGACATGGTCCGTGAACTGCGGCTGCCGGTCAGCATGTTCCTCACGGACCGGGTCGTCGGACCGGAGTACGGGCACTTCGCCCACCTGATGTCGGTCGGCGCGGACCTCCAGAACCACACCCTCGACCACCCCTCGCTGCGCGGCCTGCCCTACGCGAGCCAGCGCGCCGAGATCTGCGGCCAGCGGGACAAGCTGCACGCCCGCTTCGGCGTCCGCGCCCGCCTCTTCCGGCCGCCGTACCGCGCCTTCGACCGCACGACCCTGCGCGCGGCGGCCGACTGCGGGGTCTCGGCGGTCGTCCTGTGGCGCGCCTCGATGTCGGACACCGACCTGCGCTTCACCCACGGCCACCACGGCCTGCGCCCCGGCGACATCCTCCTCGTCGCCTCGGACGACGACGACCTCGACGGCCCGACCCTGCGCGAACGCACGACACGCCTGCTGCGCCGGATCCAGGAACGGGGTCTGACGGTGGGGCGGCTGCAGGACTACCTGTGACGCAAGAGAGCCTGTCGGGGGCACCCCCTGCTCGAAGAGCTTGGGGGAGTTCGAGGACGAGGCCGTCCAGGCCGAGGCGGGGTTCCGGGGGCGGCGGCTCCCGGGGCCGGCCACACCAGCAGACGGTGGGCTGCACAACCCCACGCTCACAAGGAACCCTCGCGACGCGTCGCAGGCAATTGGCACTCCGCTTGACCGAGTGCTAACGACGGTCATAGTCTCAGGTCTGGCACTCCCCCCTGGAGAGTGCCAACACAGCGACGGGCAGGTCCGGCACCCGCGACGACGGATCGACCTGGTCGCCACCTCAGACAGTTAACCCCGTGAGATCTCCGAAGGGGGAGGTCGGATCGTGACGACCGCCAGCTCCAAGGTTGCCATCAAGCCGCTCGAGGACCGCATCGTGGTCCAGCCGCTGGACGCCGAGCAGACCACGGCCTCGGGCCTGGTCATTCCGGACACCGCCAAGGAGAAGCCCCAGGAGGGCGTCGTCCTGGCCGTGGGCCCGGGCCGCTTCGAGGACGGCAACCGCCTTCCGCTCGACGTCAGCGTCGGCGACGTCGTTCTCTACAGCAAGTACGGCGGCACCGAGGTGAAGTACAACGGCGAGGAGTACCTCGTCCTCTCGGCCCGCGACGTGCTCGCGATCATCGAGAAGTAATCACCTCAGCATTCCTGCTGTGAGCTGCGCCCCTGGCCCCCGCGACCGATAAGAAGCCGGGCGCCCGGGGCGCAGTTTCTTTTTCACCCAGATTTCCGAGAGGGCTCCCGCTGCCATGGCGAAGATCCTGAAGTTCGACGAGGACGCCCGTCGCGCCCTCGAGCGCGGCGTCAACAAGCTTGCCGACACGGTCAAGGTGACGATCGGCCCCAAGGGCCGCAACGTCGTCATCGACAAGAAGTTCGGCGCGCCCACCATCACCAACGACGGCGTCACCATCGCCCGCGAGGTCGAGGTCGAGGACCCGTACGAGAACCTCGGCGCCCAGCTGGTGAAGGAGGTGGCGACCAAGACCAACGACATCGCGGGCGACGGCACCACCACCGCCACCGTGCTCGCCCAGGCGCTGGTGCGCGAGGGCCTGAAGAACGTCGCCGCCGGTGCCTCCCCGGCCGCCCTGAAGAAGGGCATCGACGCCGCGGTCAAGGCCGTCTCCGACGACCTGCTGGCCACCGCCCGCCCGATCGACGAGAAGTCCGACATCGCCGCGGTCGCCGCGCTGTCCGCGCAGGACCAGCAGGTCGGCGAGCTCATCGCCGAGGCCATGGACAAGGTCGGCAAGGACGGCGTCATCACCGTCGAGGAGTCCAACACCTTCGGTCTGGAGCTGGACTTCACCGAGGGCATGGCCTTCGACAAGGGCTACCTCTCGCCGTACTTCGTGACCGACCAGGAGCGTATGGAGGCCGTCCTCGACGACCCGTACATCCTGATCCACCAGGGCAAGATCTCCGCGATCGCGGACATGCTCCCGCTCCTCGAGAAGATCATCCAGGCCAACGCCTCGAAGCCGCTGCTGATCATCGCCGAGGACGTCGACGGCGAGGCCCTGTCGACCCTGGTCGTCAACAAGATCCGCGGCACGTTCAACGCCGTGGCCGTCAAGGCTCCGGGCTTCGGCGACCGCCGCAAGGCGATGCTGCAGGACATGGCCGTCCTCACGGGCGCCACCGTCATCTCCGAGGAGGTCGGCCTCAAGCTCGACCAGGCCGGTCTGGACATCCTCGGCTCCGCCCGCCGCATCACCGTCACCAAGGACGACACCACGATCGTCGACGGCGCCGGCAAGAAGGAGGACGTCGAGGGCCGCGTCGCGCAGATCAAGGCCGAGATCGAGTCCACTGACTCCGACTGGGACCGCGAGAAGCTCCAGGAGCGCCTCGCGAAGCTGGCCGGCGGCGTGTGCGTGATCAAGGTCGGCGCCGCCACCGAGGTGGAGCTGAAGGAGAAGAAGCACCGTCTGGAGGACGCCATCTCCGCGACCCGCGCCGCGGTCGAGGAGGGCATCGTCTCCGGTGGTGGCTCCGCCCTGGTCCACGCCGTCAAGGTCCTCGAGGGCAACCTTGGCAAGACCGGCGACGAGGCCACCGGTGTCGCCGTCGTCCGCCGCGCCGCCGTCGAGCCGCTGCGCTGGATCGCGGAGAACGCGGGCCTGGAGGGCTACGTCATCGTCTCCAAGGTCGCCGAGCTGGACAAGGGCAACGGCTACAACGCCGCCACCGGCGAGTACGGCGACCTGGTCAAGGCCGGCGTCATCGACCCGGTGAAGGTCACCCGCTCCGCCCTGGAGAACGCCGCCTCCATCGCCTCCCTCCTCCTCACGACCGAGACCCTGGTCGTCGAGAAGAAGGAAGAGGAAGAGCCGGCCGCCGCGGGCCACGGCCACGGCCACGCCCACTGACGCAGCCCGGCGAGCCGTACTGAGCTACGGCGCCGAGCCCACCGTAGGCCCGGTCCCCCTGGCGGGGGGCCGGGCCTACGCGCGTCCCACGACGTCATTCGAAGCACGCCCCGGCCGCCCCCGGGCACCGGGAACCGCGCCTCAGTGCAGGAGGCCGTGGGTGACGGCGTTCGCGGCCGGCTCGGCGACGACCGGCTCCACGGCGTCGTGGACCGGCGTGCCGTAGGCCCTTCCCAGGCGTCCATGGGCGCGTAGGACTTGTCGGGGTGCCCGGCCGGCGGCCGGGAGTCCGGCACTGGCCGCCGTCGGCGAATCCGACCCGGGACGGCGCGGCTTCGGTCTCTGCGGCACCGCCGCCTCTGGTGAAGCGGCGGGCCACTCGTATTACTTCTGCTTCGGCCAAGACCGTTTGAAAAACGATGCCCTAATTTCGACTGTCCCGGACTGTGCGCTTGTTCACTTTGTCGATCAGCAGTGCGTAGCCGCCGGCCAGAATGAGTGTCGCCACGTATTGAGCCCAATCGGTCCCGGCGAGCAGCTTGTTCACTCCGATGAGTACGGCAATCCAGACGAGCGTGACAAGGATCTTGGCCGTCATGTGGTGCGCTCCCGATTCTTTACGTGAAGGACGACAGGCAGGCCGAGGCCCCTGCGACGACGACCTTGGAGGCGATGTCCTTGGCCAGGTCCTTGCTGATGTACCTGCCGACGACGAACGCGGCAGCCCCGCCGATACCGGCCTTGACAAGGCAGTTCTGGACCGCCTTGGTCATCTTGTTGTTGTGCAGGAGCGAGGCGCACGCGTACTTGTCGTGGTAGACGGTGCACATCGACCGCAGGTCTTCCCTCGGGTCCACCCCGACGACCGGCGCGGAAGCCTTGGCGACGCGCTGCGCCTGCGGAGCGGCCCACGCGGTCCCCGCGCCCATCATGAGGGCGCCGCTGAGAAGGGTGACGGACAGCGTGCTCGATATCACGCGCTTCATGTTGAAAAGATCCCCGATTCATCTGGCTTGGATAAGCGGACTCTGGTCAGGAGCCTCGCCTTCCGGTCACGCGGAACGCTACAAGCAAGATCACTCGGGGAAGAAGGGAGTTGAGGAAGATCTGAGTCTCTTTGCAGGTGGTTCTGCAATTCAACTGAATTGACCTTCGCCGACGCGTCCCGTGGAGCGCCGTCCGAAGTGCAGCCGCGCTGCCGGAGGTGGAAGGCCCGGGTGCCACGGCGTCGAGCAGCGTGGGCTGAGGCGTTCGTCGCCGACGGGCGGAAGAGGCGTGGTTGTACGTGCAGGGGCCCCTTCGGGCGGTGCCTAGACCTCCAGCGATTCCAGCGCCCCCAACTGCGCCATCAGCCCCAGTTGGTCGTGCTGCCACCAGGTCGCGGCGATCTTCCCGTCGGCACCGAAACGGAACAGCGTCATCCCGGTCATGGTGACCCGCTCGCCGGTGGAGGCGATGCCGAGGAACTCGCCCTTGTGCGTGGCGTTCCAGGTCCAGCGGGCGCAGACCCGGTCGCCCTGGGCGATCAGGTCCTCGATGGTGAAGGTGAAGTCGAAGGCGTCCCGCCACATCCGGTACTCGCGCCGGACGGCGTCCAGGCCGATGGTGTCCTGCGGGTTGACCGGGTCGTGGCTGTGGCAGTCCTCGTCCAGCAGGTCGTTGAGCGGCGGCAGTTCACCGGGGGCGGCGAGGGTCTCGAACAGGCGCCGCGCCGTCGTCGCGCACAACGGCTCGTCCCGGACCACGTCGAGGTCCGTGAACGTCGGTTCCCCGTCGCAGAGGGCGACCAGGTCCTGGAAGATCCGGCCGGTCTCGGGCAGTTCCGAGTTCCGCATCGCCTCCTCGTACGAGGGGAACTCCACGATCTCCACGATGTGCGACGTGTCGGAGCGGTCCCTGCCGACCAGGTCGTGCGTCGCCGTCCGCCTCCCCCGGGTCTGCTCGACCCAGGCGTCCATCAGCCGGTTCATCTCGTCGAACCGGCTCGTCCTGCACTCGATGAGCTGTACGAAGGTCATCGCGGCACCTCCGGCCCCCCTGGGTCCGGTACGTCAGGGCCCATTTTTCCACCGGAGCGCCGCCCTCACCTCCGTACCGGCGCCGCGGCCGGCACCGGTGGCGGAGGTGTCACTGAGGCCCGTACTTGCGGCCCGTCTTCGAGGAGATCCCGCCGAGCAGCGCGCGGGGCGTCACCTTCACCAGGCCCATGAGCGCCTTGTAGCGGGGGTCCGGAATCGACAGGGTCCGGCCGCGGGCGAGGTCCGCCAGCGCCGCCGCGACCAGTTTGTCCGCGTCCAGCCACATCCAGCCCGGGATGTTGTCCGTGCCCATCCCGGCCCGCTCGTGGAACTCGGTGCGGACGAACCCGGGGCACAGCGCCATCAGCCGTACGCCGCTGCCGGCCAGGTCCCGCGCCGCGCCCTGCGTGAACTGCACGACCCACGCCTTGGACGCGCCGTACGTGCCCCGGGGCACGAAGGCGGCCACGGAGGCCACGTTGACGACTCCGCCGCGGCCCCGCTCCCGCATCGCCTCCGTCGCCGCCGACGTCAGCCGCAGCACCGCCTCGATGTGCACCTTGAGCATCCGCAGCTCGTCGTCCATCGAGACGTCCAGGTAGCGGCCCTTGTTGCCGAAGCCCGCGTTGTTGACCAGCAGGTCGACGGGGTGCTTGCGGTCGCCCAGGCGCGCGGCGACCGCCTCGATGCCCGCGTCCGTCGCCAGGTCGGCCGTCAGCACCTCCGCCTCGATGCCGTGCCGGTCGTGCAGCTCGGTCGCCTGCTCCGTGAGCCGTTCGGTGTCCCGCGCCACCAGCACGAGGTTGTGCCCGTCGGCCGCCAGCCGCCGCGCGAACGCGGCACCGATGCCCGCGGTCGATCCCGTAATCAGAGCCGTTGTCATGGCGAAAGATTAGTGGTCCGGACCGTCCGGCTCCGATCTCTGCGCAGGCCGTCCCGATCGGTGACGGTCGGGTGCGGTGCGGACGGCGTCCTTCCGGCACATTTCCGGCACCCTGTCGGCGTCCCTCCGGCACCCTGTCGGCCTTCTCCCGACGCCCTGTCGGCGTCCCTCCGGCCTTCGTCAGGCCCTCGGACGGTCCTCCTTGTCCTGCCCTTGTCCGGCGTCCAGCCGGCGTCCAGCCGGGGTCCGGCCCGTGTCCTTACGGCGGTGACCAAGGACGACCGCACGCTGACGTCCGCTCAGCCGCCGTGGGCCGCCGCGTACTTCCGTGCCGCCGCGCGCGACTCCGGGTGCAGGGCCGTGCCCGCCGCGAGCAGCCGGGGCAGGAGTGCGCGGTCAATCGTGGCGGCCCGGAACTGCAGGGCCACGGTCACGTCGTGGTCCGGCCGGTGCACCACCTCGATCGCGTCGCCCGCCCTGATCTCACCGGCCTCGATCACCCGCAGATACGCCCCCGGCGCGCCCCTCAGCGTGAACCGCTTCACCCAGCCCTTCTCCGCCAGATGGCCCTGGAACGTCCGGCAGGGAATCCGCCCGCTGGTCACCTCCAGCACCACCGCGGGGCCGACCCGCCAGCGCTCGCCGATCAGCGCCCCCGATATGTCGAGGCCCGCCGTGGTGAGGTTCTCGCCGAACGCGCCGTCGGCCAGCGTCCGCCCCAGCTCGCGCTCCCAGGCGTCGAGGTCCTCGCGGGCCATCGCGTACACCGCCTGGTCGTCGCCGCCGTGGTGCCGCGTGTCGCACACCGCGTCCCCGGCCAGACCGCTCGCGCCGACGCCCTTCGGCCCGGGTGCCGCCACCCGCACCGCCCCGTCCGCCGGCCGCTTGTCGATGCCGGTCAGACCCTCCGGCTGGTCGGTGTAGGGCACGGCGCGCGGCCGGCCCAGATTCACTGACAGAAGCTTCATGCCCGCACGGTAGGGGAGCGGGAGCCAAAGCGTCGACGCATTATCGGAACGAGGACCCAAGCCTGGCTTATGCTCAACGGGTGATCGAGGCTCGTCATCTCCGAGTGCTGCGCGCCGTGGCCGCCACCGGCTCCTTCTCCGCGGCGGGACGCGAACTCGGCTGCACCCAGCCCGCCGTCAGCCAGCAGATGAAGGCCCTGGAGGCCTCCGTCGGCACCCCGCTGCTCGTGCGCAGCGGCCGTGAGATGCGCCTGACCCAGGCCGGCGAGGCGCTCGTCCGGCACGCCAACGGGATCCTCGCCGGGCTCACCGCCGCCGAGGAGGAGGTCGCCGCCATCGCGGGCCTGCGGGCCGGGCGCGTCCGGCTCGTCTCCTTCCCGAGCGGCAGTTCCACGCTCGTGCCGACCGCGCTCGCCGCGCTGCGTGCCGCGCACCCCGGCACCCGGGTCTCCCTGGAGGAGGCCGAACCGCCGAGGTCCGTGGAGCTGCTGCGCGAGGGCGACTGCGACGTGGCCCTCGCCTTCCGCTACGAAGGGGCCGCGGGCGCGGAGGAGTGGGAGGACCTGGTCGTACGGCCGCTGCTGACCGATCGCCTCGTGGCGCTGGTGCCGGAACGGCACCCGTTGGCCCACGCGGGGTCAGTGGCGATCGGGGAACTGGCGGGCGAGCCGTGGATCGCGGGCTGTCCGCGCTGCCGCGGCCAGTTGGTGGCGGCGTGCGAGAGCGCCGGTTTCACGCCCCGCATCGACTTCGCGACCGACGACTACCCGGCGGTGGTCGGCCTCGTGGGCGCCGGGCTGGGCGTCGCCGTCCTGCCCCAGCTGGCGATCGAGTCCGTACGGCCGCGGGGCGCGCGTACGGTGACCCTGGAGCCGGCGGTGCGGCGCGAGATCGTCGCGCTCACCCTTCCCGACCTGGCCCAGGTGCCGGCGGTGGCGGCCACGCTGGACGAGTTGGCCCGCGCGGCGTCCCGCCAGGGCCGGGACACGTAGCGGCGGCGGGCACGGGGCGGACGCGCCCGGGGTCGAAACACAAGGGCACGCGTGGGCGTGCCCTGCGGTGGCAGAAACGTTCCTTCAATTGTTCGAGGCGGGGTCCCCGCCGGTCGACGACGCCGTCACCAGCCGGTTCCGTGCCCGTCCCATGAGCTCTTCGCGCTCGTCCTCGGTCAGGCCGCCCCACACCCCGTACGGCTCGCGCACCGCCAACGCGTGCGCCGCGCACTCCGCACGGACCGGGCACCTCATGCAGACCTCCTTGGCCGAGTTCTCCCGAGCGCTCCGAGCCGCACCGCGCTCGCCTTCCGGATGGAAGAAGAGCGAGCTGTCGACCCCGCGGCAGGCCGCCAGCAGCTGCCAGTCCCACAGGTCCGCGTTCGGCCCGGGAAGGCGCGAGAAATCTGCCATTACGTGACCCCTTGTAGCCGTTCGTGGCGGATACGTACCAACGACCGTACATCTCCGATCTAAGGAGATGAAAATATGACTCATTGCGAATCTAGCTCCAGACACCATGAAACGGGAAGAAAAAGGGCTAAACGGGGCATTGCTTGTGATGAAAAGTTGAGGGCCTGGCGGGCATGTCTGCACTGTGTCCGCTTCCTCACGTAGAGTGCCGAAGATGGCACACAGCCCCGTAACTCTTTCGAGTGACCGTCGTTGAGAGTGCGGAGGCGGTTGAGAACACAAGCGCTCGGGCGGGCGTCCGAGACGGTCGACCGCACAGGTGACGATTTCGTACCAGCCTGGAGGCTCAAGGTGACGCGCATCAGCTGCGGAGGACGGCCATGACATCCGTCCTCGTCTGCGACGACTCCCCGCTTGCCCGAGAAGCGCTCCGCCGCGCGGTCGCCACCGTGCCCGGCGTCGAGCGCGTGACGACGGCGGCCAACGGCGAGGAAGTCCTCCGCCGCTGGGGCGCCGACCGCTCGGACCTCATTCTGATGGACGTGCGCATGCCCGGTCTGGGCGGCGTCGAGACGGTCCGGCGCCTGCTGTCCGCGGACCCCGGTGCGCGGATCATCATGCTCACGGTCGCCGAGGACCTCGACGGCGTGGCGCTCGCCGTCGCCGCCGGTGCCCGGGGGTATCTGCACAAGGACGCCTCGCGCGCCGAGCTGCGGGCCACGGTGACCCAGGCGCTGGCCGACCCCACCTGGCGGCTCGCCCCGCGCCGGCTGCGGTCCGCCGAGATGGGTGCCGCGCCCACGCTCACCGCGCGTGAGATCCAGGTCCTGGAGGGCATGAGCCACGGGCGGTCCAACGCGGAGATCGGCCGTGAGCTGTTCCTCTCCGAGGACACGGTCAAGACGCATGCCCGCCGCCTGTTCAAGAAGCTCGGCGCCTCGGACCGTGCGCACGCGGTGGCGCTCGGCTTCCGGTGGGGCCTGGTCCGCTAGGAGCCGCATGCGGCCAGGAGCCGCACATGCGGCGGCGCCCCCACGCGCGGCATCGAACAGCGAGCGTGGGGGAGCGTCGGCCCGTACGGCACCTCGGTTCCGGGACTACGGCTCCCGGGGGCCACGCGTTTCAGTGGCTCCGATTTCCTGGGTGTCCTGGGTGCCTTGGGCAACCTGTCCTCCGGTGGAGGCGGGCCTCCCCGGGCCTCCGGGCCCCGGACGCGCGCGTACGGCGGAAGCGGACCCCTGGATTCCGTGCCCTGCGGCGACACCGGGTAATCTCCGGCGGCGGCCGACGCGGGCGGTTGGAGATCGCCGAGAGGTCGATGTGCCCGGGCAGGAAGCGCCGTTCGCCGTGGTGCCGGAAAACGGTGTCGTCCGGGCCGCCCGCGCCGACGCCCTGCACCGGGCGAACGCCTGTGGCAAGGCGGCCCGCCGGGCGGGCGCTGCTCGTTTCGCCGCGGATGCCGCATCCTTGAGGTGTGGAGTTCCTCGGGGACAAGTCGGTCGAGCGGAAGGGGAGGGCGCAGGGGATGAGTTCCGGCGCACCTGCTCATAACGCTTCGGTGCACAACCACGGAGGCGGTGCCGCGGACGCTGCGCGGCCAAGGCACCATGGACCGATGCGTGACGACGAGGCGGCACTTGCCCAAGGGCAGATCGGTGCGCTCGTCCACCGCGCGGTCGACGGGGACGAGCAGGCCACGCACGATCTGCTCGCCCGCGTCCACCCGCTGGCGCTGCGCTACTGCCGCAGCCGTCTGACGCGGCTGCCGGGCGACGCGCGCCACTTCGTCGAGGACCTCGCGCAGGAGGTCTGTGTCGCCGTCCTGCTCGCCCTGCCGCGCTACCGGGACACCGGCCGCCCCTTCGAGGCGTTCGTCTTCGCCATCGCCTCCCACAAGGTCGCCGACCTGCAGCGCGCGGCGATGCGGCACCCCGGCTCGACGGCCGTCCCGTCCGACGAGATGCCCGAGCGGCCGGACGACTCGCTCGGCCCGGAGGAGCGCGCCCTGCTCAGCAGCGACGCCGAATGGGCCAAGAAGCTGCTGGCCAACCTGCCCGAGAACCAGCGCGAGCTGCTCCTGCTGCGCATCGCCGTGGGCTTGACGGCCGAGGAGACGGGTCAGATGTTGGGAATGTCACCGGGAGCGGTGCGCGTGGCCCAGCACCGGGCGCTGAGCAGGCTCCGGGCGCTGGC
Source organism: Streptomyces sp. NPDC086766 (assembly GCF_044746005.1). Taxonomy (NCBI): domain Bacteria; kingdom Bacillati; phylum Actinomycetota; class Actinomycetes; order Kitasatosporales; family Streptomycetaceae; genus Streptomyces; species Streptomyces sp. NPDC086766. The sequence goes on from NZ_JBIVBI010000002.1 coordinate 33,222, forward strand.
GGAGCAGTAGCGCCGTACGGTTGCCGCGCGGCAATCCCCTGCCCGGTAGCGGCCGATGGGGCGGCCGGTGAACGGGCGTCCACCCGGTTCCGTACGAACATACGAAGCCGTAGGCCTCCCCGGACCGTGGAATAAGCCAGCCGAGCTTCCCGCTAGCATGGACATCCGCACCGATCAAGGCCATTTGGGGAAGGTGTCATGACTGCCAACGTCGACGGAGTGCCCGGTAAATTCGCGACACTCGGGCTGACCTACGACGACGTGCTGCTGCTGCCGGGCGCATCCGAGGTGCTCCCCAACGCGGTCGACACCTCGTCCCGCATCTCCCGGAATGTCCGGGTCAACATCCCGCTGCTGTCGGCGGCGATGGACAAGGTGACCGAGTCCCGCATGGCGATCGCGATGGCCCGGCTGGGCGGCGTCGGCGTGCTGCACCGCAACCTCTCCGTCGAGGACCAGGTCAACCAGGTCGACCTCGTGAAGCGGTCCGAGTCCGGCATGGTCACCGACCCGATCACGGTGCACCCGGAAGCCACGCTCGCCGAGGCGGACGCCCTGTGCGCCAAGTTCCGCATCAGCGGCGTCCCGGTCACCGACCCGGCCGGCAAGCTGCTGGGCATCGTGACCAACCGCGACATGGCCTTCGAGTCCGACCGCAGCCGTCAGGTGCGCGAGATCATGACCCCGATGCCGCTGGTCACCGGCAAGGTCGGCATCTCCGGGCCCGAGGCCATGGAGCTGCTGCGCAAGCACAAGATCGAGAAGCTGCCGCTCGTCGACGACCAGGGCGTCCTCAAGGGCCTCATCACGGTCAAGGACTTCGTCAAGGCGGAGAAGTACCCGAACGCCGCCAAGGACGCCGAGGGCCGGCTGCTCGTCGGCGCCGCCGTGGGCGCGAGCCCCGAGGCGCTGGAGCGCGCCCAGGCGCTCGCCGAGGTCGGCGTGGACTTCCTGGTGGTCGACACCTCGCACGGCCACAACAGCAACGCCCTCAGCTGGATGTCGAAGATCAAGTCCAGCGTGGACATCGATGTGATCGGCGGCAACGTCGCCACCCGCGACGGCGCCCAGGCGCTCATCGACGCCGGTGTCGACGGCATCAAGGTGGGCGTCGGCCCCGGCTCCATCTGCACGACCCGTGTGGTCGCCGGCATCGGCGTCCCCCAGGTCACCGCCATCTACGAGGCCGCCCTCGCCGCCCGTCCGGCCGGTGTCCCGCTGATCGGCGACGGTGGTCTGCAGTACTCCGGCGACATCGGCAAGGCGCTCGCCGCCGGTGCGGACACGGTCATGCTGGGCAGCCTGCTGGCCGGCTGCGAGGAGTCGCCGGGCGAGCTGATGTTCATCAACGGCAAGCAGTTCAAGTCGTACCGCGGCATGGGCTCGCTGGGTGCCATGCAGTCCCGCGGCCAGGGCCGGTCGTACTCGAAGGACCGCTACTTCCAGGCCGATGTGACCGCCGACGAGAAGCTCGTGCCCGAGGGCATCGAGGGTCAGGTGCCCTACCGCGGTCCGCTCTCCAACGTGCTGCACCAGCTCGTCGGCGGCCTGCGCCAGACGATGGGCTACGTGGGCGCCGCCACCGTCGAGGAGATGGAGTCCAAGGGCCACTTCGTCCGGATCACCTCCGCGGGCCTCAAGGAGAGCCACCCGCACGACATCCAGATGACGGTCGAGGCGCCGAACTACAGCAACAAGGACTGACGCACGGGCGCGCGTGCGGCGCGTGAAGGCCGTTCAGGGGCGGCCCCGGGTCCTCCGGGGCCGCCCCCGTCGTGTCCGTCGGCGATACTGGAAGACGCTGAAACGCATCAGGGAAAGGCCACAGACGTGACTGAGATCGAGATCGGGCGCGGCAAGCGCGGCCGCCGGGCGTACGCCTTCGACGACATCGCCGTCGTCCCCAGCCGCCGTACGCGGGACCCGAAGGAGGTCTCGATCGCCTGGCAGATCGACGCCTACCGCTTCGAGCTGCCCTTCCTGGCCGCCCCCATGGACTCCGTCGTCTCCCCGGCCACCGCGATCCGCATCGGCGAGCTCGGCGGCCTCGGTGTGCTGAACCTCGAAGGCCTGTGGACGCGGCACGAGGACCCGCAGCCGCTGCTGGACGAGATCACCGCGCTGCCGGCCGAGCGGGCCACCCGGCGCCTCCAGGAGATCTACGCGGCTCCCATCAAGGAGGAGCTGATCGGCAGGCGCCTCAAGGAGGTGCGCGACGCGGGGGTGGTCACCGCGGCCGCGCTCTCCCCGCAGCGCACGGCGCAGTTCTCCAAGGCCGTGGTGGACGCCGGCGTGGACATCTTCGTCATCCGCGGCACCACGGTGTCGGCGGAGCACGTCTCCTCCTCGCACGAGCCGCTCAACCTGAAGCAGTTCATCTACGAGCTCGACGTCCCGGTGATCGTCGGCGGCTGCGCCACGTACACCGCGGCCCTGCACCTGATGCGCACCGGCGCGGCGGGCGTCCTGGTCGGCTTCGGCGGCGGCGCCGCGCACACCACGCGCAACGTGCTGGGCATCCAGGTCCCCATGGCCACGGCCGTGGCCGACGTGGCCGCCGCCCGCCGCGACTACATGGACGAGTCCGGCGGCCGGTACGTGCACGTGATCGCCGACGGCGGTGTCGGCTGGTCCGGCGACCTGCCGAAGGCGATCGCCTGCGGCGCCGACGCGGTGATGATGGGCTCCCCGCTGGCCCGTGCCACGGACGCGCCCGGCAAGGGCCACCACTGGGGCATGGAGGCCGTGAACGAGGAGCTGCCGCGCGGCCAGAAGGTCGGCCTCGGCACGGTCGGCACCATCGAGGAGGTCCTCACGGGCCCGTCCCACACCCCCGACGGCTCCATGAACTTCTTCGGCGCTCTGCGCCGTGCCATGGCCACCACCGGCTACAGCGAGCTCAAGGAGTTCCAGCGGGTGGAGGTCACGGTCGCGGACTCGCAGCACCGGCGGTAGCCCGACGGCGCTCCCGCCAGGGGCCCGGACACTCACGCGGGTGGGTGTCCGGGCCCCTTCGCGTGCGGCGGGGCTGCCCAGGTGGGGGCGCGCCCATGGGCCGTCACCGCAAGCCCACCCGCCGGGACCGCGTTCGGCTTCGGCTGGTGAAGCTGTCGGCCGGTCTCGCACCGGGGGAGTGGATCCCGCGGATTCACGGACGGTGAGCGGCCACCCCCCTACACAGTGGGGGCGGAGACCCGTGATCCGTCAGGAGCCTGCCGCAGTGGCCGCCGTGGTGGGCTCCGCCTGCTTCGCACGGTACCGGCGCACAGCACCGGGTGCCGGCAACCCCTGGAGCCCGCGGCAGCCCCGCGCCCCCCTTCACAACCGATGCGCCGCCCCCGTCGGCGCGGCTCCCCGGGTGTCCAGCAGGAGCTGGGCCTTCACCGACAGGCCCTGGAGGTCGTACGTGCGGTGGTGCTGGAGCAGGATCGTGAGGTCGGCGTCGGCCACCGCCTCGTAGAGGGAGTCGGCGCGGGGGACCGGGCGGTTCAGGACGCTCCAGGACGGCACGTACGGGTCGTGGTAGCTGACGGAGGCGCCGAGCTCCATCAGCCGTCCGGCGATCTCCTGGGCGGGCGTGCCCTGGAGGTCGGCCAGGTCGGGCTTGTAGGTGACGCCGAGCAGCAGCACGCGCGCGCCGCGGGCGGACTTGCCGTGCTCGTTCAGCAGGGCGGCGGCGCGCTGGATGACGTAGCGCGGCATCCGGCTGTTGACCTGCTGGGCCAGCTCCACCATGCGCAGTCCGCGGCCCGCCGGTCCGGTCAGGTCCAGCGGGAGGCCGTGGCCGCCCACGCCGGGGCCGGGCCGGAAGGCCTGGAAGCCGAACGGCTTGGTCTCCGCGCACCGCACCACGTCCCACAGGTCGACGCCCAGGTCGTGGCAGAGCACGGCCATCTCGTTGACCAGGGCGATGTTGACGTGCCGGTAGTTGGTCTCCAGAAGCTGCACGGTCTCCGCCTCGCGCGGCCCGCGCGCGCGGACGACCTTGTCGGTGAGCCGCCCGTAGAAGGCGGCGGCCGACTCGGTGCAGGCGGGGGTGAGGCCCCCGATCACCCTCGGCGTGCCGGCCGGGGTGAACTCGCGGTTGCCCGGATCGACGCGGCTCGGCGAGTAGGCCAGGTGGAAGTCGCGCCCCGCGCGCAGCCCCGACCCCTTCTCCAGCAGCGGCCGCAGCACGTCCTCCGTGGTGCCCGGGTACACGGGCGACTCCAGGATCACCGTGGTGTGCGGGCGCAGCTGCCCGGCGAGGGTGCGGGCGGCGGTCTCCACCTGGCTCAGGTCGAGCCCGCCGTCGGCGCCCCGCGGGGTCGGCGCGCAGATGACCGCGGTGCGCACCCGGCCCAGCTCGGTCGGGTTGCTGGCGTGCCGGAAGCCCCCCGAGAGCATCCGGCGCACCTCGGCGGGGCTCAGGGAGCCGGCCTCGGCGCCCGTCCGGTACCCGAGGGTCGGGATGCCGGCGGCGACGGCGGCCTGGGCCAGAGGCAGGCCGAAAGGACCGAGTCCGATGACGGCGAGATCTGCGGGCATGGGGTGGGCCGTCCTTCCCAATAACCGAGGCGGGGCTGATGCGCAAGCCCTGTGGACAGGACGAGCGAGTGCAATGTCAGACTAGGAGTAAATATGACCGTTTTGTGGGATTGACCAGCGTGTTTCTTGTTGTGCCGGGGAGGGTTGTCCACAGGCTGGGGGCGACTGGTGGCTGAAGTCGGGCGAGGCGGTCAGAATTTGGGCATGGGGAGGAAGGGAACGGCAACCGGAACGGGAACAGCAGCGAAGAGGGCAACGGGAACGGGCTTCGCCCGACGGGTGCGGCCGGCGCGACCGACAGCGGGAGGCGGCAGTGAGGACAGCGACACTCGGGCCGGCGCAGCGCGCCGAGTCCCTGGCGGGAATGGCCGAGCGCGAGCTGGACGTACTGGTCGTGGGTGCGGGCGTGGTCGGGGCGGGCACGGCCCTCGATGCCGCGACGCGCGGCCTGGCCACGGGCCTGGTCGAGGCCCGCGACTGGGCCTCGGGCACCTCCAGCCGTTCCAGCAAGCTGATACACGGCGGGCTGCGCTATCTGGAGATGCTCGACTTCGCGCTCGTTCGTGAGGCCCTCAAGGAGCGCGGCCTGCTGCTGGAGAGGATCGCCCCGCACCTGGTCAAGCCCGTGCCGTTCCTGTACCCGCTCCAGCACACGGGCTGGGAGCGCCTGTACGCCGGATCGGGCGTCGCGCTCTACGACGCCATGTCGATGGCCCGCGGGCACGGCAGGGGCCTGCCGCTGCACCGTCACCTGACCCGCCGTCACGCTCTGCGGGTCGCCCCCTGCTTGAAGAAGGACGCGCTCGTCGGCGCGCTGCAGTACTACGACGCCCAGGTCGACGACGCCCGCTTCGTGACCGCTCTGGTGCGCACCGCGGTGTCGTACGGCGCGAAGGCCGCCAACCGCGCCCGCGTCACCGGGTTCCTGCGCGAGGGCGAGCGCGTCGTCGGCGCCAGGGTGCGGGACGTCGAGGGCGGCGGCGAGTACGAGATCCGCGCCAAGCAGGTCGTCAACGCCACCGGCGTGTGGACCGACGACACCCAGGCGATGGTGGGCGAGCGGGGCCAGTTCCACGTCCGGGCGTCCAAGGGCATCCATCTGGTCGTGCCGAAGGACCGCATCAACTCCACCACCGGGCTGATCCTGCGCACCGAGAAGTCCGTGCTGTTCGTCATCCCGTGGGGGCGGCACTGGATCGTCGGCACCACCGACACCGACTGGGACCTCGACAAGGCGCACCCGGCCGCCTCCAGCGCCGACATCGACTACCTGCTGGAGCGCGTGAACTCGGTGCTCTCGGTGCCGCTCGGCCGCGACGACGTCCAGGGCGTGTACGCGGGGCTGCGCCCGCTGCTCGCCGGCGAGTCCGACGCCACCAGCAAGCTGTCGCGCGAGCACACCGTCGCCCACCCGGCGCCGGGGCTCGTGGTGGTCGCGGGCGGCAAGTACACGACGTACCGGGTGATGGCCAAGGACGCGGTGGACGAGGCCGTGCACGGGCTGGACATGCGGGTGGCCGAGTGCGTCACCGAGGACGTCCCGCTGCTCGGGGCGGAGGGCTACCGGGCGATGTGGAACGCGCGAGCGCGGATCGCCGCCGAGACCGGCATCCACGTGGTCCGCGTGGAGCACCTGCTGAACCGGTACGGGACCGCGGCGCGGGAGGTCCTCGACCTCATCGCCGACGACCCGTCCCTCGGAGCGCCGCTGCGGGCGGCCGACGACTACCTGCGCGCCGAGGTCGTCCACGCCGCCTCGCACGAGGGCGCCCGCCATCTGGACGACGTGCTGACCCGGCGTACCCGCATCTCCATCGAGACGTTCGACCGGGGCACCCTCAGCGCCCGCGAGGCCGCGGAGCTGATGGCGCCGGTGCTGGGCTGGGACAAGGACCAGATCGAGCGCGAGGTCGAGCACTACGAGAAGCGGGTCGAGGCCGAGCGGGAGTCCCAGCGCCAGCCCGACGACCTGACGGCCGACGCGGCACGGCTGGGGGCGCCGGACATCGTGCCTCTGTAGCGGTGTGAACGGAGGACGGCCGGGCAGGTGTGGTCGTGTGCGGGACGACGGAGGCGGTGCGGTTATGGCCGGAAGTGTCCGAAGGGTCGGCACCCGTGGGTGCTCCCTTGTCACGGGCCGTCATCCCGCCTCGCGTGAACCGCTGTTCACGTGCGACTCAGGGCGTGTCCAGGGGCACCCTGGGCGTCGAGCACTTGTCGGGTGAGAGACAATGGAGGCTCTGTCAGGGCGGGTTGCATGAGGGGACGCATGTCGGAGCCGGAGCGGGCGGGAACATCCCGTCAGGACACTCGTCAGGACAACCACGGGCGTCTTCTCGCCGGGCGGTACCGGCTGGGGGACGTGCTCGGCCGCGGCGGCATGGGCACGGTGTGGCGCGCCGAGGACGAGACCCTCGGCCGTACGGTCGCCGTCAAGGAACTGCGGTTCCCGACGAACATCGACGAGGACGAGAAACGCCGCCTGATCACGCGGACGCTGCGCGAGGCCAAGGCCATCGCGCGGATCCGCAACACCAGCGCGGTGACGGTCTACGACGTGGTCGACGAGGACGACCGGCCGTGGATCGTGATGGAGCTCGTCGAGGGCAAGTCGCTCGCCGAGGTCATCCGTGAGGACGGCGTGCTGGAGCCGCGGCGGGCCGCGGAGGTCGGACTGGCGATCCTCGACGTGCTGCGTTCCGCGCACCGTCAGGGCATCCTGCACCGCGACGTGAAGCCGTCGAACGTGCTCATCGCCGACGACGGCCGGGTCGTCCTCACCGACTTCGGCATCGCGCAGGTCGAGGGCGACCCGTCCATCACCTCCACCGGAATGCTCGTCGGCGCCCCCTCCTACATCTCCCCGGAGCGCGCCCGCGGGCACAAGCCGGGCCCGGCGGCCGACCTGTGGTCGCTCGGCGGTCTGCTCTACGCGGCGGTCGAGGGCGTCCCCCCGTACGACAAGGGGTCGGCGATCGCCACCCTGACCGCCGTGATGACCGAGCAGCTGGAGGAGCCCAAGAACGCCGGGCCGCTGCGGGACGTCATCTACGGGCTGCTCAGCAAGGATCCGGCCCAGCGGCTCGACGACGCGGGCGCCAGGGCGATGCTGAACCGGGTCCTGCGCTCGCCCGAGACGAAGCAGGCCGAGCCGGAGCCGCCGGCGGACGCGACCAAGGTCGTACCGCTGCCGGAGCAGCCCGACGGGCCCGAGGGCGGGGCCGGTTCGAAGGCCTCCGGCGGCAAGCGCGGCGAGGAGGCGGGCGAGCGGCTGCGCGGCGCGCTGCGCTCCGTGCGCAAGGCCGCCGGTGTGGCCGGGGTGGCCGGGGCGGCCCGCACCGGAACGGGTACCGACGGCGCCGGTGCGGCGGGCTCCGGTGAGGATTCCGCGGCCAAGCAGGCGAAGGCGGCGGAGCCGGCCGCATCGGCGAACGCGGCGGGCGCGGCCGACTCGGCGGAGAAGTCCGAGCCCGGTACGCCGGGTGCCGCCGCGACCGGGGCCGCGGCCGGCACCGGGACCGCGACGACCTCCTCGGGCGGGGCCCCTGCCCAGGGCGGCCGGACCAGTTCCGGGTGGCCCGTGGTGCCGCCGCCGGACCTGCCGCCGCGGCCGGCCCCCAGGGCGCCGCTCACCGACGTCGTCCCGCGGCGCACGCTGGTGATCATCGCGGTGGTCGTGGCGGTCGCCGTTATCGGCGCCGTCCTGGCGCTCACCCTCGGCGGCGACGACGGCGGGAAGGGAGCCGAGGGCAGCGGGGGCCGCACCTCCGCGGGCGCCTCCGCCTCCGCCGGACCCTCGACCAAGGAGGACCCGAGCGGCGGGACCCAGCCGGGTTCCGGGTCCACGGGGGCCGGCACGCCGAGTGCGAGCGGCGCCTCCTCCCCGGGCGACGGCAACTCCGGTTCGGGCGGCCCCGGCTCGGGCTCCAAGGGCGGCGACGGGGCGGTGTCGACGTACAAGAGCGCCCAGGGCTTCTCCATCGGGCTGCCCGCGGGGTGGAAGTACGCGGCCACGGACTCCGCGGGCGTCCGCTTCACCGGCCCCGACGGGCAGAAGCTGCTGGTCGCCTACACCTCGACGCCCAAGGACGACCCGGTCGCCGACTGGAAGAACCAGGAACGGTACATGGCGCGGCCGCAGTACCACCGGATCCGTATCGAGAAGGTGGACTACCGCGGCTGGAACACGGCCGACTGGGAGTTCACCTACTCCGACGGCGGGACCGCGTACCACACGATCGACCGCGGCTTCGTCGTCAACGACCATCTCGGGCATGCCCTGATGTACACGGCGAAGGACGCGAATTGGGACAGCGCTCTGCGCAAGAACACATGGCAGACGCTGACGAAGACCTTCGAACCGAAGTCCTGAGGCCGGCGGGCCCCGGTTTGCGGTGCGAGATCCGGCATCCCCTCTCTGCGGGTTGCCCGGGGCACGTATCGTGAGTGGTTGCGGACCGTAAGCGGCGTGAACGGGACGCGTCACGAACGGAACTGACCGACCGTGGGGCCGGGGGAGGCAACGTGGACGACTATGCGGGCCGGGTGCTCGCCGATCGCTACCGCCTGCCGCTGCCCCCGTCCGACGAGTACGAACTCACCGAGACCCGGGCCTTCGACACCTACAGCGGGCAGGAAGTCCTCGTCCGCCAGGTGCCGTTGCCGGAGGTGGTCGAGGCGGAGGTGCTCGACGCGGACGGGCTGCCGGCCGGGTTCACGGCCCGCGACGGCTCCCCGCGTCGGTCCCCGGCGCGGGCGGCGACACGGCGGCCCACCGATCCCGCGGTGCGGAGGGCGGTGGAGGCCGCGCAGGCGGCGGCGCGCATACCCGACCATCCGCGGCTCGACCAGGTCTTCGACGTGTTCGCGGAGGGCGGTTCGCTGTGGATCGTCAGTGAGCTGGTCGCCGCGCGGCCGCTGGCGGCCCTGCTCGCCGAGCGGCCCCTGACGCCCTACCGGGCGGCCGAGGTCGCCTCCGACGTCGTCATGGCCCTGCGCGTGCTGCACGCCCACGGCTGGGTGCACCGCAACATCACCGCCCGCACGGTCCTCGTCTGCGACGACGGCCGGGTGATGCTGACCGGCCTCGCGGTCGGCGCGGCGGAGGAGGCGCTGTGCGGGTACGACCCCGTACCGGCGCCGGACTTGGAGGCCGACGGGGACACCGGGGGCGCCCCGGACCACGTGGACCACTCCGACGACTCCGATCACCTCGGCGGCTCGGACCGCTTCGGCGGCTCTGATCGCTCGGGCGGCTCGGGCCGCTTCGGCGGTGGTGTGCGCGGCCCGGACGGGCGTCAGGGCCTCACCGGCAGCCGTGCCGGGGACGCCGCGGGCGGCGGTGGCTTCACCGCGGGGGATCCCGAGGCCGCGCGGCGGGCGGCGATCGAGGCGCGAGCGGCCGGTGGGCTGCCCGGAACCGGGACCGGCGCCGGGGCCGATCCGGCGCGCGGCGGCGGCTCGTCGGGGGCGGTAGCCAGGCGCGCTGTGGACAGTGGCGGGGACGTCCGGGCGGCGCGGGCCGGGGCGATCGCCGCGTACCGCGCCGGAGCCCGGGCCGCGGCCCGGGTGCAGGAGGCCCAGGAGAGCACACGCGCCGCGCTGCCCGCCGCCCGGCCGCCCGCCGACGGCGGCGCCCTGGCCGGCGCCCCCGGCGAGCCGCCGTACGCCCCGGGAGCTCCCGGAGAACCGCGGACCGGCACCACGCCCCCCGGCCGGATCGCCGACCCCTACGGTGTTCAGCCCCCGCCCTGGGGCGGCGCACGCCCCGGCAGCGGGACGTACGCCCCGGCGCACGGAGCCCCCGCACCCGGGGACCCCGCGCCCGGCAGCGCGCCGTTCGCCCCCCGGGCCGGCGGCGGTCCGTACGTGCCCGCGCCCGGTACGGCTCCCGGGCCCGGCGGCGGTTCGTACCCCCCGGCGCCCGGCCCCGGCACCGCCCCCCGCCCCGGCACCGCCCCGGCGGCGGGCGCTCTCGGGCCCGGTTCCCCGTCCGGTACGGCCGGTCCCGCCGCCGGGGCCCTGCCCGTGTCCGGGGCGCCCGAGCTCGCGAGCGGCGCCGCACGTACCCCCGGCGCGGCGGGGGCCGCCCGCTGGGACGACCTCGTGGCCGGCACCGCCGCCGCGCGGCGCGGCCCCGCCACCGCGCTCGCGGCCGAGCGGGCGCGGCAGGCGCGGATGACCGTGGTGGGACCGGTCACCGAGCGCTGGGCGCCCGAACAGGCCGGGCCCGTGCACGAGAACTGGCAGCTCGCCGCGCCCATCGGGCCCGCGACCGACCTCTGGGCCCTGGGCGCCCTGCTGTTCCGGGCCGTCCAGGGGCACGCCCCGTACCCGGAGGAGTCGACGGCCGAGCTGGTGCAGATGGTGTGCGCCGAGCCGCCCGCCTTCGCGGAGGAGTGCGGGCCGCTGCGTCCGGTGGTGGAGTCGCTGCTGCGTCAGGACCCCACCGAGCGGCCGGACTTCGAGGAACTGCGCGGCTGGCTGCGTTCCCTGGTGCGCTCCGCGCCCGAACCGGACGCCGGCGCGCACGTCGTCGCCGCGCCGCCCGCCGACCCGAGCCGGCTGCCCGTCGTCCGCCGTCGCGGCGAACTGGTGCGGCGGCGGCGCGCCGGGCTGCCCGCACCGCACGGGCGGCACAAGCGGGCCAGGCAGGAGGCCCGTTCGCCGCGCAGCCTCGGCCGTACCCTGCTCCTGCTGATCCTGCTCCTGCTGGCCGCCGCGGTCGCCTACGCGACGCTGTTCCTGCCGAAGTCCGGGGAGAACGGCGCGTCCGGGGCCGACCGCACCTCGGCCGCCGGTGACGCCTCCCCCGCCCCGGCCCCCTCGGGCGGCGACGCGAGCGGCGCCCCCGGGGACGGCCCGTCCTCACCGGGGCCCGGCAACAGCCCCTCGCGGTCCGCCGGTTCGGCCGAGACGCAGACCACCGACCCCGGTGTGGCCGACGGCTTCGCCCTGCGCAAGGACGCCGAGGGCTTCCAGGTCGCCGTCGCCGACGGCTGGAGCCGCACCCCCCGGAACGACCGGGACCAGGTGGTGTACTCCCACGGCGGGTTCGAGCTCATCGTCGTGCCCGGCCGGGACAGCGCCGCCGAGTTCGGCAGCGACCCGATGGCGTACCAGCGGGAGAAGGAGACCGAGTTGCGGGGCTACCGCGACTCCAGCTGGGCCACCTCCTCCGGGATGCGGACCATCCAGGTGGGCGGGCGGACCATGGCCGAGGGGCAGTTCACCTGGACCGACGCGAACGGACGGGCGCTGTTCGTGCGGAATCTGGCCATCCTCCAGGACGGCCGGTACCACGTGGTCCAGGTGCGCGGACCGGAGAGCCAGAAGGACCAGGTGACCAAGTTGTACGAGCAGGCGTCCGCCACCTACCGGTTCACCGGCTGAGCCGAACGGTTCCCGCCCGCCCCGGGAAGCGACAACCGTCACAGTGCGGTTTCCTTGGCGCCCCTCAGGTTCCCAGTTCGAAAGCCTGTCCTTACGCTGACCCCTGACAAGAACATTGCGGGGAAACGTGAATCAGATGCAGGGCCTGCTCCTCGCGGGCCGCTACCGGCTTGCCGACGCCATCGGCAGCGGCGGCATGGGCCGGGTGTGGCGGGCGCACGACGAGGTGCTGCACCGGGCCGTCGCCATCAAGGAGTTGACCGCCGCGCTGTACGTCTCCGAGAGCGACCGGGCGGTCCTCCTCGCGCGCACCCGGGCCGAGGCCCGCGCCGCCGCGCGGATCAACCACTCCGCCGTCGTCACCGTGCACGACGTACTGGAGCACGACGGCCGCCCGTGGATCGTGATGGAGCTGGTCGAGGGCCACTCCCTCGCGGACGCGGTCAAGGAACAAGGCCGCCTGGAGCCCACGGAGGCCGCCCGGATCGGCCTGTGGGTACTGCGCGCGCTGCGCGCCGCGCACACCGCCGGGGTGCTGCACCGCGACGTCAAGCCGGGCAACGTGCTGCTCGGCCGGGACGGCCGGGTGCTGCTCACCGACTTCGGCATCGCCCAGATCGAGGGCGACACCACCATCACCCGCACCGGGGAGGTCGTCGGCTCGGTCGACTACCTCGCCCCCGAGCGGGTCCGCGGCCACGACCCCGGCCCGGCCTCCGACCTGTGGGCGCTCGGCGCCACCCTCTACACGGCCGCGGAGGGCCTGTCGCCGTTCCGCCGCACCTCGCCGCTGACCACCATGCAGGCCGTCGTCGACGAGGAGCCCCGCGAACCGCGGACCGCCGGCCCGCTCGCGCCCGTCATCACCGCGCTGCTGCGCAAGGATCCGGCCGCCCGCCCCGGCGTCGACGAGGCCGAGCAGATGCTCGCGGAGGCCGCGGAGGGGCGCCGGCCGGACATCGCCCAGGCCTACGTCCCCACCCAGCGGGTCGGTGCCCGGCCGGCCGGCACGGTGCGGGACCCGGCCGGCCGTCCCGGCCCGGACCCGTCCGCCACGACGCCCCACCCCCCGGCGACCGGCCCGACCGCGGTCGGCCCCCGCCACGCCCCGGCGGCCGCTCCCGTGCCGTCGAAGCACCGCCGACTGCGCACCTTCGCGCTGGTGGTGGTGCTCGCCGCGGTCATCGGCGGCGGCACCGCGGTGGCGCTGCAGAAGTGGGACGGCACCGGCCGGCAGCCCACCAACGTCGCGTCCGGTTCGCCCGCGCCGAGCTCCACGCCCAGTCCCGCGCCCAGCCCGAGCACCGTCACGGGGGACAACCTCCCGGCCGGCTGGGTGCGCCGCGACGACCCCTACGGCTTCAGCGTCGCCGTGCCCGGCGAGAACTGGACGCGGACGGTGTTCGACGAGGCGACCCACCAGGTCGACTACACGCCGGACGGCGGCGAGCACTTCCTGCGCATCGCCGTCGACACCTCGCCGGACTTCGCCGACCCGCACGACCACCAGACCGACCTGGAACAGCAGCTCCACCGGCTGGTCGACTACCGGCGGGTGACCCTCCGGGCCAACACCTACCGCGACCGGCGGGGCTCCCTGTGGGAGTACACCTGGACCGCGCTGTCCAAGGACACGCCCTACCCCGGGCCGCGCCACGCCGCCGAGGAGACCTACGTGTCCCGCGAGGGCGTCGAGTACGCGATCTACATGTCCTCGCCCGCGGCGGACTGGCCCACCGCGGAGAGGCAGTTCAGGTCGGTGCTGCAGAGCTGGCGACCGGACGCGGGCTGAGGCGGGCGGGGTCGCGTCCGCGCCGGGCGGCCGCCGGGCGGGCGTCCGGCGTCGGGGCGAGGCGGGCGGACGGCTCGTTCACGTCGGTGGCTTGGCCGGTCAGCGCCCCGGAACCGGGTCGTCCGATGCGGCATGATGGGGCGCATGGGGACCGAGGGGGACGACTGCCGTGTCATCGCGGGCCGCTACCGCCTTCAGGCCCGGATCGGGCGCGGGGGCATGGGTGTCGTGTGGCGGGCGACCGACCAGCTGCTCGGCCGTCAGGTGGCGGTCAAGGAACTGCCGTTCGACGAGACGCTGTCCGCCGAGGAGGCCCGTCTCCAGCGCGACCGCACCCTGCGTGAGGCCCGCGCGGTCGCCCAGTTGCGCCATCCGCACATCATCGTCGTCCACGACGTCGTGGAGCAGGACGAACGCCCCTACATCGTCATGGAGTTGGTCGACGGCGGCTCCCTCGCCGACCGGATCGCGGCACGCGGCCCCGTCGACGCGGGCGAGGCGGCCCGTATCGGCATCGCCCTGCTGAGCGCGCTGCGCACCGCGCACGCGGCCGGTGTGCTGCACCGCGACATCAAACCGGCCAACGTGCTGACGGAGGCCGGCACCGGCCGCGTCGTCCTCACCGACTTCGGCATCGCCCAGGTCGCGGGCGCCACCACGCTCACCGAGACGGGCTCCTTCGTCGGCTCCCCCGAGTACACCGCGCCCGAGCGGATGTCCGGGTCCCGCACCGGCCCGGCGTCCGACCTGTGGTCGCTCGGGGCGCTGCTGTGCACGGCCCTGAGCGGCGAATCGCCTTTTCGGCGCGACTCGTTGGGGGGAATCCTGCACGCGGTCGTGTCCGGCGACATCCGGCCGCCGGCGCAGGCCGCGCCCATCCTCCCCGTCGTACGGGGGCTGCTGGAGCGGGATCCCGATCTGCGGCTGGACGCGGCCGAGGCGGAGCGGATGCTGAAGGCCTTCCTCGACTCGGGGCGGACCCCGCAGCCGCCGGCCCGCTACACGGCCACCCAGCGCGACCTGCCCCGGCCGGGGCCCGCGCCCGCCGCCGAGGGCCGGACGGAGGAGGCCCCCGCCCGGCCCTCCACCCGGGGCGTGCTGGTCGCGGCGCTGCTGGTCGCCGCGATGGCCGGGGCGGGGGTGTCCGCCGCGGCCCTGCTGATGCAGGGGAGCGGGGGCGCGGGCGGCACTCCGACGAGTCCGGCGCCGCGCCCGTCCGCGAGCGGCTCGGCGAGCACGGCGCCCCCGACCCCCGGGCCGCCCTCGCGGCCGGCCACCCCGGCCTCCACCGTCACCGTCACGCGGTCCGCCGCGCCCGCGGTCAACGGCCCCACCGCGCCCTCCGGTTACCACGCGGTCCGGGACCCCGCCGGTTTCTCGCTCGCCGTACCGGACGGCTTCACCCGCAGACCGCAGGGCGAGCGGATCTTCTACCTCTCACCGGGGGAGATCTTCCGCCTCGGCGTCAAGGTCACCGCTCCCGGGACCGGCGGCCCGCTCGCGGTGATGCGCCGGTCGGACGCGCAGGGCCCGACCACCAACCCCGGCTACCACGACGGCCGGGTCACCGCCACCACGCACGCCGGACACCCCGCCGCCCTCTGGGAGTTCAGCTGGAGCGGCTTCAGCGCGGCGGAGGGTCCGCGGCACACCTACGACCTGTGCTGGGAGCAGGACGGGCGGATGTACGACGTGTGGGTGTCGGCGCCGGTCGGGAAGGTGCGGGAGGCCAAGGAGCACTTCGACGTCGCCCTCGACACCTTCACCCCCGGGTAGGCCGTCCCCCGTTGGTCACGGGTCTGTGACCGCCGGGCCCACACGGTGGAGACGCCGGCGGCGGTCGCGATATGGATGGACTCATGAGCAACGACGGGGGAGCCCGCCACGAGTCCGAAGAGCCGACGAGTTTCGTCCTGCGACCGCCCGACGCGCGGGTGCGGGTGCCCCACCCGCAGAACCCGTACGCGCCGGGGCGTGGCGACGGCGCCACGCGGTCCGGGGATCCCGGCGCCGGGCGGCTGATCGCCGGGCGGTACCGGCTGCTCGCCAAGCTCGGGCACGGCGGGATGGGGACCGTGTGGCGGGCCAAGGACGAGACCGTGGACCGCGAGGTCGCCGTCAAGGAGCCCCGCGTCCCCGACCACCTTCCCGAGCGCGAACGCGCCAACGCCTTCGAGCGGATGCGCCGCGAGGCCCGCGCCGCGGCCCGGCTCGACCACCCCGCCGTCGTCACCGTCCACGACGTCGCGGTCGTCGACGGGCAGCCGTGGATCGTGATGGAGCTGGTGCACGGCCGCTCGCTGGGCAGCGCCCTGCGGGAGGGCACGCTGGACGCGCGCGAGGCGGCCCGGGTCGGGCTGGAGGTGCTCGGCGCGCTGGAGGCCGCGCACGCGGCGGGCGTCCTGCACCGGGACGTGAAGCCGGACAACATCATGCTGGGCCGGCACGGCCGGATCGTCCTCACCGACTTCGGCATCGCCCAGATCGAGGGCGAGACCAGCCTGACCGACACCGGCGGCTTCGTCGGCTCGCCCGAGTACATCGCGCCGGAGCGGGTGCTGGGCAGGCGCCCCGGCCCGGCCTCCGACCTGTGGTCGCTCGGCGTGGTGCTGTACGCGGCCACGGAGGGCGTCTCCCCGTTCCGCCGCAGCAACACCCCGGCCACGCTCCAGTCGGTGCTCAACGCGGTGCCCGCGGCGCCGGCCGCCGCGCGGGGGCCGCTCGCCGACGCCGTCACCGGCCTGCTGGAGAAGGACCCGGCGCACCGCCCGGACGCCGCCCGGGTGCGCGCCCTGCTGGAGGCGGCCGCCGCCCCGCCGGCCCCGGCGCCGACCCAGGTGGTGGCGTACCCCGAGGGCGCGGGGGAGACCGGGGATGCCGAGGGCGCGCGGCACGGGCTCCGGTTCGGGCGCGGCGCGTGGCTCGGGCTCGGCGCGGCGGTCGCCGTGGCGGCGGTGACGGCGTACCTGCTGGTCGCGCGGCCGTTCGCGGATCCGCTGCCGGACGACTGGCGGACCCGTCACGAGAAGGACGTGGCGGCCACGCTCGCGGTGCCCGGCGACTACCAGCGCACGGTGCCGGACCGTAAGACGGACAAGGGCCACTGGGTGGCCTACAGCGACTGGAGCGGCAGCATCCGGATCGCCCTGACGCTGGTGCGGAGGTCCGAGGACGACAGCCACACCATCAAGGGCTCCGCGGCCGCCCAGATGTACGACGACGACGGCACGTTCAAGCAGTCCGGCGACTACAGCCTCGGGATGCCGGAGAACCCGCGGACCCGGCCCAGGGAGTCGGCGTACCAGGGCAGGAAGGCCGCCGAGAACACCGTCGTCTACACCACCACCGACAGCCAGAACCCGCTCCCGCGCGAGGTGCGGATCCTCTACTACAAGAGCTCCGCGGGCGACCTGTACAAGCTGGTCGTGAGCTACCCCGGCAAGGGCGACTTCACCGGGCGCGGGCGCGAGGTGGCGCAGACCGCGATCACGAACCTGGACGTCGACGCGCTCTGACCGGCACGGCCCGGCCGTCCCGGGCCCTTCAGGTCCGGGCGGCCCGGTAGCGCCCCGGAGTGATCCCGAACTCCCGGCTGAAGGCGTGGGAGAGGGCGTACGGGCTGCTGTAGCCGGTCTCCTGGGCGACCTTCACCAGCGGGGCGTCCGTGTCCCGCAGGCGGGCGGCGGCCAGGGTCAGCCGCCACCAGGTCAGATAGGCCATCGGAGGACGGCCGACGAGGGCGGTGAAGCGGCGGGCCAGCGTGGCGCGGGAGACGCCCGCCGCGGTGGCCAGGCGGTCGTTCGTCCAGGCGGCGGCAGGGTCGGAGTGCAGGGCGCGCAGCGCGGCCGTCGTCACCGGGTCGTCGAGCACCGCCGGCCAGGCGCCGACCGCCGCCTCGGTCATCCAGGCGCGGACCATGTAGATCAGCAGGAGGTCCAGCAGGCTCGGCAGCGCGAGGCAGGCGCCCGGGCGGCGCTCGTCCAGTTCCCGGGCCAGCAGGTCGAGCGCGGAGCGCAGCTCGGGGTGGACGCCGACCCGGTGGGGCAGATGCACCACCTGGGGCAGCTCGGCCATCAGCGGGTGCGTCCGGCTGCGGTCGAGGCGGTACTTCCCGCACAGCAGTTCGACCACCGGCCCACGCCCGCCCTCGTCCCCGCGGTCACCCTCGTCCCCGCCGACGCCCACGCCCTCGTCCGCGCCCCGAGCGCCACCCCGTGCGGCGCCACCCCCGGCGGCACCCTCGCGCACCTGGTCGAACGGCACCGCCCGCGCCACCTCGGCCGCGCCGGCGGGCCGGTCGGCCAGCACGTGCCCGGCGCCGTGCGGCAGCAGCACGACGTCGCCCGTGTGCAGCGTCACCGGGTCCCCGCCCCCGTCCGGCAGCAGCCAGCAGCCGCCCGCGAGCACGACGTGGAAGCCCGCGCCCTCGTAGGGGTCGAACCGGGTGCACCAGCGCCCGCCCACCCGCAGCCGGTTGGAGGAGGGCCGTCCGGCCCGCACGGCGGAGATCGCGTCGCTCACCACGTCCATGACGGCAGGGTACGGCACTCTTCGGCGCACGGATGAGACGATCTCGTATTCATCTGATCCTTCCACGCATTGGAACGCTCATCATCCCCGCCTAGGCTCCGAGGCATGACTGAGGAGCACGCGCAGCGTTTCGTGATCGGCGACTTCGAGGTGACCCGGGTCGTCGAGTGGCAGGGCCCCTACGTCCCCGCGGGCACCCTCGTCCCGGACTGCGCCCCCGAGGTGTGGCGGGAGCACGAGGACGAACTCGTCCCCGACCACCGGGAACCCGGCGGCGACCGGGCCGTGGTGACGCTCCAGACCTGGGTGGTGCGCGGCGGCGGGCGGACGGTGCTCGTCGACACCGGCGTCGGCGACGACCGGGAGCGGCCCGGCAGTGCGCTGTTCCATCGGCGCAAGGGGGGCTTCCTGGGCCGTCTGGAGCGGGCCGGGGTCCGGCCGCAGGACGTCGACGTCGTCGTCAACACCCACCTCCACGGCGACCACGTCGGCTGGAACACCCGTGACGCCGGCGGGGAGTGGGTGCCGTCCTTCCCCCGCGCGCGCTACCTGATCCCCGCCGCCGACGACCGCCACTTCGGTCCGGCGAACGCCTACGCGGGCGGGGCGCGGCCCGACGACCGGCTGATGTACGAGGACAGCGTGGCGCCGGTGCACCGCGCCGGGCAGGCCGTGCTGTGGGAGGGGGAGCACCGGATCGACGGCCACCTCACCCTGGAGGCGGCCCCGGGCCACACCCCCGGCTCGTCGGTGCTGCGGCTGGAGTCGGGCGGCGAGCGGGCGGTCTTCGTGGGCGACCTGCTGCACAGCCCGGTGCAGATCCTCCGCCCCGAGTGCAGCAGCTGCTTCTGCCTCGACCCCCGGCAGGCGGCGGGCACCCGGCGTCGGGTGCTCGAACGGGCGGTGGACGAGAACGAGTTGGTGATCCCCGCGCACTTCGGCGGGTCCGGTGCGGTGGAGGTCCGCCGGCACGGCGGGGGATTCGCCATGGCGGCCCGCCCGGCGTCCCACCCGGCGAACCTTCCGGCGTCCCACCCGATGTCTCGTCCGGTGTCGGGCCCAACACCCTGATCAGCGCATTCGTTGCCAGTGATCGCTGGCGTCGTGTGAGCACTCGGTGAATCCCTATTACCGACGGGTACACAAAGCTTGCGGTCCGGCATACTCTGCGCGTCATGACGGACTCGCAGGCCCCGGCCATGACCGGAACGAATCCCCTGGCCCCCGCTCCCGCGGGCGCCCGCACCGCCGCCGACGTGGTGACCCCCGAGCTGGTCGCGCAGCTCACCAAGGGCGTCGTCGGATCCGGCCGGACCGCCAACCACTCGCCCTTCACCGGCGAGAAGCTCGCCGACCTGCCCGAGTCCACCCCCGAGGACGTCGCCACCGCCTTCGAGCGGGCCCGCGCCGCCCAGGCGGTCTGGGAGCGGACCCCGGTCCGGCAGCGTGCCGCCGTCCTGCTCCGCTTCCACGACCTGGTGCTCGCCCGCCAGGCCGAGGTCCTCGACCTGATCCAGCTGGAGACCGGCAAGGCCCGCCTGCACGCGCACGAGGAGGTGCAGGCCGTCGCCGTGGCGGCCCGGCACTACGGCCGCAGGGCCGCCGCCTACCTGAGGCCCAAGCGGCACGCCGGCGCCATGCCCACCCTCACCCGCGTCACCGAACTGCGCCACCCGCGCGGCGTCGTGGGCCAGATCGCGCCCTGGAACTACCCCCTGGAACTGTCGGTCGGCGACGCGCTCCCCGCCTTCGCCGCGGGCAACGCGGTCGTCATGAAGCCCGACACGGAGACCTGCCTGACCGCGCTGTGGGCCCGGGACCTGCTGATCGAGGCCGGGTTGCCCGCCGAGGTGTTCCAGGTCGTCATCGGCGACGGACCCGTCGTCGGCCCGGAGATCGTCCAGCACGCCGACTACGTCTCCTTCACCGGCTCCACCCGCACCGGCCGCGAGGTCGCCCAGGGCGCCGCCGCCCGCCTGGTCGGCGTCTCCCTCGAACTCGGCGGCAAGAACGCCATGCTGGTCCTCGAGGACGCCGACGTCGAGAAGGCCGCCGCGGGAGCCGTCCGCGCCTGCTTCTCCTCCGCCGGCCAGCTGTGCATCTCCATCGAGCGGCTCTTCGTCCACGAGTCGGTGGCCGACGCCTTCCTGGAGCGCTTCGCCGCCCGGACCAGGGCCCTGCGCCTGGGCACCTCCCTCGCCTACGGCGCCGACATGGGCTCGCTGGTCGGCGAGCGGCAGCTGGAGACCGTGACCCGGCACGTCGAGGAGGCCGTCGCGAAGGGCGCCCGGGTCGTCGCCGGAGGCGTCGCCCGCCCGGACATCGGCCCCTACTTCTTCGAGCCGACCATCCTGGACGGTGTCGAGGCGCCGATGTCGGTGTGCACGGAGGAGACCTTCGGGCCGGTCGTCTCGATCTACCGGTTCGCCACCGACGACGAGGCGGTCGAGCGCGCCAACTCCACGCCGTACGGCCTGAACGCGTCGGTCTGGACCACGAACGCCCGGCGCGGCCGCGAGGTCGCCGCCCGACTGCGCACCGGCACGGTGAACATCAACGAGGGCTACGCCCCCGCGTACGGCAGCGTGCAGTCCCCGATGGGCGGCATGAAGGACTCCGGTCTCGGCCGCCGGCACGGCTCCGAGGGCATCCTCAAGTACACCGAGGCCCAGACCGTCGCCCACCAGCGGCTGCTGCCCATGGCCCCCTCGCTCGGCATGGACGACGAGAAGTACGCGGCGTTCATGAGCCGGAGCCTGAGGCTGATGAAGACCTTCCGCTTCCGCTAGGACCGACAGGCCCCGAGGGCGCACCCCCTGGAGCGCACCCCCCACAGACAGCACAGCACCCGTTCTCAACGAGGAGAGCACGTGGCACAGGAGAAGTCTGTCCAGACCCGGGACGAGGACGGGTACGACTACGACGTCATCGTCGTGGGATCGGGGTTCGGCGGATCCGTCTCCGCGCTCCGCCTGACCGAGAAGGGGTACCGGGTCGGCGTCCTGGAGGCCGGCCGCCGCTTCACCCGCGAGTCGCTGCCGAGGAACTCCTGGGACCTGAGGAACTACCTCTGGGCCCCGAAGCTCGGCATGTACGGCATCCAGCGCATCCACCTGCTGGGCAATGTGATGGTGCTGGCCGGCGCCGGGGTCGGCGGCGGCTCGCTCAACTACGCCAACACCCTCTACGTACCGCCCCGGCAGTTCTTCGACGACCCGCAGTGGCGGGAGATCACCGACTGGCAGGAGGAACTGGAGCCGTTCTACGACCAGGCGCGGCGGATGCTCGGTGTGCGGCTCAACCCGACGATGACCCCGTCCGACGTGCACCTGAAGGCGGCGGCGGAGCGCATGGGCGTGGGCGACACCTTCCACATGGCGCCGGTCGGGGTGTTCTTCGGCGACGGCGAGGACGCCGACGGTACCGCGAAGGCCCGGCCGGGGGAGAAGGCCGCGGACCCCTACTTCGGCGGCGCGGGCCCGGAGCGCAAGGCCTGCACCGAATGCGGCGAGTGCATGACCGGCTGCCGGCACGGCGCGAAGAACACCCTGAACGAGAACTACCTGTACCTCGCCGAGAAGGCGGGCGCCGTCGTGCACCCCATGACGACGGTCGTCTCGGTCACCGGCGACTCCCGGGGCGGGTACGCGATCGCGACCCTGCCCACCGACGCCAAGAAGAAGGGCCAGGGCCGGATGTTCACGGCCCGCCGGGTGGTCCTCGCGGCCGGCACCTACGGCACCCAGACGCTGCTGCACCGCATGAAGGCCGGCGGTCAGCTGCCCTATCTCTCGGCCCGGCTGGGCGAGCTGACCCGCACCAACTCCGAGGCGCTGGTCGGCGCCCAGACCGACAACCGGCGCTACCGGAAGGCGACCGGCGAGGCGCGGGCGGACTTCACCCGGGGTGTCGCCATCACCTCCTCCATCCACCCCGACGAGAACACCCACATCGAGCCGGTCCGCTACGGCAAGGGCTCCAACTCGATGGGCGGTCTGTCGATCCTCCAGGTCCCCTACGCCGAGGGCTCCTCCCGGGTCGCGGCCTGGCTGCGGAACGCCGTCCGGCATCCGCTGCTGGTCCTGCGCTCGCTGTCCAACCGCCGGTGGTCGGAGCGGACCATCATCGGCCTGGTGATGCAGTCCCTGGACAACTCCCTGACGACGTACCTGAAGCCGGACGGCGTGGGCAAGGGCCTGCTCACCGCCCGCCAGGGCCACGGGTCCCCCAACCCCAAGCAGATCAGGGCCGCCACGGAGGGCGCCTCGGCGCTCGCCGCGGAGATCAACGGCTTCGCGGGTTCGAACGTGGGCGAGCTGATGGGCACCCCGCTCACCGCGCACTTCCTCGGCGGCTGCCCGATCGGCGCCTCCGCCGAGTCGGGTGTGATCGACCCGTACCACCGGCTCTACGGCCACCCCGGCGTCTCGGTGGTGGACGGGGCCGCCGTCTCGGCGAACCTGGGCGTGAACCCGTCCCTGACCATCACCGCGCAGGCCGAGCGGGCGATGGCGTTCTGGCCCAACAAGGGCGAGGCCGACCTGCGTCCGGAGCAGGGCGCGGAATACCAGCGCCTCCGCCCGGTCGAGCCGAAGTCCCCGGCGGTCCCGGCTGACGCCTTCGGCGCGTTGCGGCTGCCGTTCCTCGGGATGCCGGCGGTACCGCCCAAGAAGTGACCGGCGCAAGCCCCGCATCGAAGAAGAAGGACCTGCGCCCCCCTCCTGGCGCAGGTCCTTCCTCTCTTGCGGTGGCCTCAGGCCACGTCACGCGCTACGCGTCACGCGCCCGCCTTGCGGCGGCGCACCACGACCACGGTCCCGGCGCCGGCGACGACGGCGGCACCGCCGACCAGGCCGATCATCGGGAGCGCGGAGCTCGAACCGGTGGAGGCCAGGCTGCCGGTCGG
The DNA here is from genome assembly GCF_044746005.1 of Streptomyces sp. NPDC086766. NCBI lineage: Bacteria > Bacillati > Actinomycetota > Actinomycetes > Kitasatosporales > Streptomycetaceae > Streptomyces > Streptomyces sp. NPDC086766. The sequence goes on from NZ_JBIVBI010000002.1 coordinate 56,369, forward strand.
CGGGATCTCCTCGGCGCCGCCCTGCGGCTCCTTGCCGCCCGCCGGCGGCTTGTGGCCCTTGCCCGGCTTGGCGTGACCGGGGTCGTGGTTGGAGCTGCCCGGGTGGAGGACGGTGAACTCGTAGTAGGCGAAGGAACTGTGGACGCAGTTCTTCTCCTGGTCGATGTAGCCGCCGAGGCCCACGGTGTAGCCGGCGCCGGCGGGGGCCTTCGCGGTGATGTTGACACGCAGCTGGATGTCGACCGTCTGGCGCGGGCCGAGCGGCGTCTCACCGAAGTAGATGCCGTTGCCGATCTGGTCCGCGAGGGACTCCCACGCCTTGGTCGCCGGGTTGAGGTACTCGACCTGGGCGTAGGTGCTCAGCCAGTCCTTCTCGTTGTCGCTCATCGAGTCGTTGTCGACGACCGCGAGCCACTGCACCTGGCCGAGGGCCTGGCTGCTGTGGTTGGCCGCAGTGAGCGTGAAGTTGTGCCAGCCGCTGCCCGCGACGATCTTCCCGGGCAGGCCGGAGACCGCGAGGGACAGCTGCGAGTCGGGGTCCTCGAGCCCGTCCGTGCAGGGCGTCGGGTCGGCGGTGGGCTCGGCGGACTCACTGGCCGACGCCGACGCGGACGCCGAGGAGGAGGCCGTGGCCGAGGAGGAGGCGGAGGACGCGGCGGGGGCCGCGGGGGCCGCTTGCTCCGGGCTGGAGTCGGACTCGCCGGCCTCGGCCGTCTCGGTCGTGCCGTCCGCGGGCGACTCGGTGGCGGGCGCGCTCGTGGTCGGTGACTCGCTCTCGCCGGCCGGCGTCTCGGTGCTGACGCTCGCCGTGGTGGTGGGCGAGGAGCTCGGATCGTCGGACGCGAACGCGGCCGGTGCGGCGAGCAGTGCGAGCGGGGCTATCGCGGCCGTCGCGGCTGCTGCGGCCATGACACGGCGGAGCTTCATGAAGACCTCGGAGAGTCCGGCGTACCGCTGCGCCGCGGTACGTGCTGGGGGAGGCCTCCGCGTGTGGGGCGCGGGCGTGGCCCTTGGTTCTGCTGGTGTGACCCGGCAGGGCGCCAAAGGGTTGTGCCGCGTCCGGCGACGGTTTTCTGTGGGCTGTGTCACAGGCGGTACGGCGAAGGGCCCCGCGGGGCGAGCCGCGGGGCCCTTCTTCTCGTCAGCACCGACGTCAGGGCAGCGCCGGTGCCCGAGGAGCGGCGCCGGGGGGTTGCGCCGCTGGTCCCGAGTGCCTCTGTCGGCTCCCCGGCCCACCCGGGGGGCGGCCGGTCTCGACCTCCGGCGGTCCTGCGGTGCACTGCAATGCGGTGGCCCGCGCGGGAACTTGGGGTTCGGGGCTTGCTACGCATCGTGCTGGATGAAAGGGGCGCCCGCAACCGATTGACCCGGACTTGCGCATTTTTCTGTTTTTCCGCCGACCGGCCCCGGGCGTCCCCGGAGCCGGCCGTCAGTTGGGTGACCGGGCTGCTGTCCCCTGCCGTCCGGCCACTTCCCCGGAGCGAGGTCCCACGACGCACGGCGCGATCCGCACGTCTCATCACTCCGGAGAGCCACGCGTGGTTCTTTCGGGCCCGCCCCTGGCTGGCACGGACACCGGGACCAACGACGCACCGCCCGGGACGGTCACGCGCCGTACGGGTGAGTGCGGGCCCGAACTCAGATGCGACCGCGGCACAGTTCGAGCAGGGTCATGCCGAGGGAGGTCCCCGGCCTGCCCAGCGCCTCCCTGTAGTGCTCGAGGATCTCCATCTCGCGGGAGAGGTTCACGCGCCGCCCTCCGGAGGTGATGCGGGCCTCCTGGATCACGGCGGACACGGCGATCCGCTCCTGGATCAGCCCGATGATCCGGTCGTCGAGCGTGTCGATGCGCTCGCGCGCGCCGTTGATCACGTCGGCGGCCTCGTCGGTGCGGGCGCCGGTCTTCTCTGCGGGGGTGACGGACATCTCGGGGGCTCCTCGTCGGTTCGGACGCGGTGCCCCGGTACGGCAGGACCCGGGAAACGACAGGCGCCCCGGGCCTTGTCGGCCCGGGGCGCCTGGTAAGTCGCTCGGCGGTTCGCTCAAGCAGCACGACCATGGCAGCCGGCGGGCCGGTCGCCATAGGTAAAGAAGAAGGTCGTCTGCGCGAACATGCGGCCAGTATGCCACGGAGCGCCTCGATACCGGCCGGCGTCGGTCCAGCCCGTCCGGCGCTCGAGGACGAGGCCGTTCGGGCCGAAGCGGGGGTCCGGGGCGGCAGCCCCCGGCACGCGGGAGGTGTCCGACGTCCGCCCCGTTAGAATCGGTAACCGCAGACCCCCCGCCCGACCCGCCGGAAGGCACCCCGTGTCATCAGCGACCCCCGCTGCCGCCGCCACCGACACCGTTCTGGTCGTCGACTTCGGCGCCCAGTACGCCCAGCTCATCGCCCGTCGCGTCCGCGAGGCGCGGGTCTACAGCGAGATCGTGCCGAGCACCATGCCGGTCGCGGAGATGCTCGCCAGGAACCCCGCGGCGATCATCCTCTCCGGCGGCCCCTCGTCCGTGTACGAGGAGGGCGCCCCCCGCCTCGACCGCGCGCTCTTCGAGGCCGGCGTCCCCGTCTTCGGCATGTGCTACGGCTTCCAGCTGATGGCACAGGTCCTCGGCGGCACCGTCGACAACACCGGCGCCCGCGAGTACGGCCGTACCGACCTGCACGTCTCCCGGACGTCCTCCACCCTCTTCGAGGGCACCCCGGCCGAGCAGCACGTGTGGATGTCGCACGGCGACGCCTGCTCCGCCGCCCCCGAGGGCTTCACCGTCACGGCCTCCACGGACGTCGTCCCGGTCGCCGCGTTCGAGAACGACGAAAAGAAGCTCTACGGCGTCCAGTACCACCCCGAGGTCATGCACTCCACGCACGGCCAGCAGGTCCTGGAGCACTTCCTCTACCGCGGCGCGGGCCTGACCCCGTCCTGGACCACGGGCAACGTGATCGAGGAGCAGGTCGCCGCCATCCGCGAGCAGGTCGGCGACCGGCGGGCGATCTGCGGCCTGTCCGGCGGCGTGGACTCCGCCGTCGCCGCCGCCCTGGTGCAGAAGGCCATCGGCTCCCAGCTGACCTGCGTCTACGTCGACCACGGCCTGATGCGCAAGGGCGAGACCGAGCAGGTCGAGAAGGACTTCGTCGCGGCCACCGGCGTGCAGCTGAAGGTCGTCGACGCCGAGGAGCGCTTCCTCACCGCGCTCAAGGGGGTCTCCGACCCCGAGGAGAAGCGGAAGATCATCGGCCGCGAGTTCATCCGGGTCTTCGAGCAGGCGCAGGCCGAGATCATCGCGGACCAGGGTCCCGCGGTGGAGTTCCTGGTCCAGGGCACGCTCTACCCGGACGTCGTCGAGTCCGGCGGCGGCACCGGCACGGCGAACATCAAGTCCCACCACAACGTGGGCGGCCTCCCCGAGGACCTCGAGTTCCAGCTGATCGAGCCGCTGCGCAAGCTCTTCAAGGACGAGGTCCGCATGGTCGGCCAGGAGCTCGGCCTGCCGGAGGAGATCGTCCAGCGCCAGCCGTTCCCCGGCCCCGGCCTCGGCATCCGCATCGTCGGCGAGGTCACCAAGGAGCGCCTGGACCTGCTCCGCGAGGCCGACGCCATCGCCCGCGAGGAGCTGACCGCGGCCGGCCTCGACCGGGAGATCTGGCAGTGCCCGGTGGTCCTGCTCGCGGACGTGCGCAGCGTCGGCGTCCAGGGCGACGGCCGCACCTACGGCCACCCGATCGTGCTGCGGCCCGTCTCCTCCGAGGACGCGATGACCGCCGACTGGTCGCGCCTGCCGTACGACGTGCTGGCGAGGATCTCGACCCGGATCACCAACGAGGTCCGGGACGTCAACCGGGTCGTCCTCGACGTGACGAGCAAGCCGCCGGGCACCATCGAGTGGGAGTGAGCCCCCGGCTCACCTGCGCCTGAGCGTGCGCACCGGCGCTCCGGGCAGCCAGACCTCGGTGACCAGGTACGTGTCGTCCTCGACGTGGGTACGCACGACCTCGGTCAGCTCGGTGCGGAAGAGGTGGAACGGCTCCGGCGGTTCCACCTCTTTCACGTACGCGTCCTTGGTCTCCGGGTCCGTCACCCCGACCGCCCGTCCGCCGACGCGCACGTCCCCGCCCCCCATCCCGGTGCCGGGCCCCGGATTGGCCTGCAGGTTGAACCGCGCGTCCCGGTTCAGGTCGAGCGCCTTCATCGAGCCCGGCATCATGCCGAGCCACAGCTCGCCGTCGAAGAAGCGCACCTCGAGGCCGCAGGTGCGGGGGGAGCCGTCCTTGCGCAGGGTGGCGAGGACGTGGTGCGTGAACGCGCCGAAGCGCTCCTCGACGGTCGCGGCCAGCTCGGGTTCGGCGGCGGCGAAGGCCGCCCAGTTCGTTGCCATACGGCGAGTGTGGCGCCGAAACCGGACAACCTCTGTCGGGTATCGCGGACGGACCGTCCCGGATGCGCGTCATCTTCACAAACAAGCGCTGTCATCCTGGCCCGCCCGACGGTACGTTCCGCCCCGTACGTCGATCCAGCGCCGGAGGACCCATGCACGGCCCCACGCCGCCCCCACCCCTGCCCACCGACCGGCTGCAGTTCGCGATGCCGCCGATGCACGAGTCGGTCGAGGACGAACGCCGCCACCGCAAGGAACGGCTCGCGGGCGCGCTGCGGATCTTCGGGCGGTCCGGACTGGAGGACGGCGTCTCCGGGCACATCACCGCCCGCGACCCCGAGTTCACCGACTGCTTCTGGGTCAACCCGTTCGGGATGTCCTTCCGGCACGTCACCGTGAGCGACCTGGTGCTCGCCAACCAGGACGGGCAGGTGATCGAGGGCCGCTACCACGTCAACCAGGCCGCGTTCACGGTGCACGCCCAGGTGCACGCGGCCCGCCCGGACGTCGTCGCGGTCGCCCACTGCCACTCCGTGCACGGCCGGGCCCTGGCGGCGCTCGGCGACCTGCTGGAGCCGATCACCCAGGAGAGCTGCGCCTTCTACGAGGACCACGCCCTCTACGACTCGTACTCCGGGGTCGCCGTCGACACCGAGGAGGGCCGTCGGATCGCGGCCGCGCTGGGCTCCGGCAAGGCACTGGTGCTGCGCAACCACGGACTGCTGACGGTCGGGGACTCGGTGGACGCGGCCGCCTGGTGGTTCCTGTCCATGGAGCGCTCCTGCCAGGTGCAGCTCACCGCGCGGGCGGCGGGCCGGCCGGTCCTGATCGACCACAAACTGGCGGCGGCGACGCGGGAGCAGCTCGGCGGTGACCTGGTGGCGTGGATCAACTACCAGCCCCTCTGGCAGGAGATCAGCCGCAGCGAGCCGGACCTGCTCAGCTGAGGGGGCGGGGGTACGGCACGGGGAGCGCGGGTGCGCGCGGGGGCGCAGGTACGGCACGGGGGCGCGTCCGGGGGCGAGGGTCCCGCCGGGGGCGCGCGCGGACGCGGCCGGCGGAGGTCAGAAGCCGCGCAGCACGACCGCCTTGGTCCGCGCGAACTCCTCGTCCGTGAGCACCCCGTCCCGGTGCAGCTCGCCCAGCTCGCGCAGACGGCGCAGCAGCACGTCGTGGTGGGCGGCGCGCGGCGCCCCGGCACGCTCGACCGGGTCCGCGGCCGCACTCCCGGCGCGGGCCGAGGGGTGCGGCAGCCGGGCGGTGACCGCGGTGGCGACCAGGGCCGTGAGCAGGTCCCGGCGGGCGTTGCCCCACAGGTCGAGGGCGTAGGGGTCCTTCTCGGGCGGCAGTTTGGAGAACGCCGTCTCGCGGGTCACGAAGCGCAGGAAGCCGTCCTCGTAGCCGGAGCCGGGCAGCCACTCCACCTGCACGAGGTCGTCGACCGCGATGATCCGCGGTCCGGTGGCGCGCTTGACCCGGTCGGAGGTGTCGGCCCAGTCGATGCGGACCTGGAGGCCGTCGAAGGAGACGGTGCCATCGGAGGTGCGGACCGAGACCGGCACCGGGGGCCCGGGCAGCAGATAGGTCCGGGCGGGGCCCTTGGGGATCTGGTCCAGGAGCAGGGCCCGGCGGATCTCCTCCGCGACGTACTCGGCGGCGCCCGCCCGGTCGAGGTCCACCAGCAGCCGGTACGGGTCGGCCGCGTCCGGCAGCCGCCCCCCGGTCGCCCGGAGCAGCGGATCGGCGCCTTCCCGCAGCCGCAGGCGCAGCCGGCCGCGCCTGCGTTCCGGCTCGTAGACCACGTCGGCCACGGCCTCCAGCGGCACCGCGACCTCGCCGTACGTCTGCCGGAACAGCGGCACGGAGCGGTGCAGTCCCGGCGTGATCCTGACCGTGCTGCCGTCGAAGGCCCAGGTCCCGTCACGCTGGATGATCTCGGCCATAGGGGAATTCTCGCAGCCCGGTCAACCCGACGGGCCGAGCTTCACCCGTGCCCAAGGGCCCTGGCGGCCGCGGGGGCGGGTGGTGTAGGGCACAATTCGCTGTCGGCGTAGGGGTGTTGTTCCGGGTGGGGAAGGCGGGCGTCGGGCGTGGCGGTCCAGGAAGCGAGAGACGGCGCGGGGGCGGCCCACGAGGGCGGCTGCGCCTGCGGGGACTGCCCGCACGGGGCACGGGCGGGGCATCGGCGCGCGGTCGCCGCGTTCCTGCTCAAGCGGGACGAGTTCGCCGCCGGGCAGGGGCTGCCCGCGGCGGTGGCCCACTCGGCGTCGGCCTCCCGGCAGTGGGTCTCGGAGGAACTGACGCAGTCCGCGGAACTCGTCGCCGCACGCGGCCGCGCCGAGGGCGAGGCCTGGCTCGCGCGGCTGTGGCGCCGTACCGCGGGCGCGGTGTGGGCGGCGGTCGTGCTGCTGCTCCTGGCCCAGGCGCTCACCGCGATCGGCGCCGGCTGGACCGCGGCGCGGACGGCGGGGCTGCTGGCCGCGGTCCTGGTGGGCGGGGCGCTGACCGCCGCCTCGTGGTTCCACCGGGCGCGCGGCGGGGTGCTGGCGCCGGTCGTCGGCGAGGACAACCGGCTCTCCACCTCGCGGGCGGTGGCCGCGGTGTGGGTGCTCTTCGTCGTGTACGCGGTGCTGGTGCTGGTGGGCCGGCTGGCGGCGGCCTCGGACCACGCCGAGCGCGACGCGCTGATCTCCGGTCTGGAACTGGCCCGCGGGGCCGGTGTGGTGACCGTGCTCGCCGTGGTGTGCGGCATCGCGGTGCTGGTGCGCCGGGTGGTCGGGCTGCGGGTGCAGGGGCAGCGGCTGCAGAAGGTGCGCGCGGACCGGCCGCGGGCGGCGGACCTGCTGACCGACGACGCGGGCCGGGGCACCTTCGCCGACATCCAGTACGTCGTGATCGGCGCCGTGGCGGTGGCGTTCGCCGCGGTGCGGCTGGCCCGGCGGCCCGACCAGCTGCCCGACCTGCCCTGGGGGCTGGCGGTGCTGGTGCTGGTGTCGGCCGCGACCTATCTGGCGGGCAAGTACGCCGAGGGCGGCCGGGCGGTGATCCTCTCGGTGGTGCGCGCCCGGGAGGCCGGTGACCTGGACGGGCCGATCCGCACCGGGGACGACATCGAGATCCGCGGGACCGGGTTCGTCCCGCCTGGCGCGCAGGCCGCCGACCGCCTTTCGCGGATGGTCGTCCGCATCGGCCCGGTGAACGTCCACGTCCCCCTGGTCCCGGTGGCGGGCGGCTTCAGCAACCCCACGGACACGGTGCTGATCGTGCCGGTGCCGGCGGACGTGGAGCCGGGCCGGGTGGAGGTGCAGGTGGTGACGGCCGCGGGCGTCGAGACCAACCGGTACGCGATCGACGTGCTGGACTGACGCGCGCCGTCCGCGGGCGGGACAGACGGCGACGAACGCACGCGTTCGCCCGGAAAAAGGGTCCCGCGGAGGTGAGCCGGCCGCCCCTGCCGTCCGTATGGTCTGGTGAGGGCAATCCGCTCGGCGGTGAGAGGCGGCTGACAGCGATGACCTACGGCGTTCCCACGGACTCCTACACCTTCCCGGCGGACCACCGGGGCGAGAGCCGGCCGGAGGCCGCCGCCCGGTACGCCCTGCTGCCGCTCCGGATCTTCCTCGGCGTCACCTTCGTCTACGCCGGGCTCGACAAGCTCACCGACAGCGCCTTCATGAAGAGCGGCGGCTCGGGGTCGATCGGCGACACGATGCGCGCGGTCCGCGACTCCTCCGCCGTCCCGGCCCTGGTCGACCTGGCCCTCAAGAACCCCGTGGGCTTCGGCTACGCCATAGCCTTCGGTGAACTGGCCGTCGGCCTCGGCATCCTGGTCGGGCTGCTGGGCCGGCTGGCCGCGCTGGGCGGCGCGCTGATATCCCTGAGCCTGTGGCTCACGGTCAGCTGGGCGACCAGCCCCTACTACTACGGCAACGACCTCGCGTACCTGATGGCCTGGCTGCCCCTGGTCCTGGCCGGCACGCCGATGCTCTCCCTGGACGCCGCGCTGCGCTCCCGGCGCCGACGCCGGTCGGAGGACTGGTAGGCCTCCGGGGTCTGGGGTGTCGCGGGCCGGGGGCGTCAGGCCGTCCGTCCGGTCAGCCCGGTAGCCCCGTCACCCGGCCCCCCTCCGCACGGGGTGCCCTGCGCCTGCGCAGGCCCCGGTTCAGGACCGCCACCGCGCCCGCCAGGCACAGGCCGCCCACCACGAGGGGGAGCGCCGCGAACCACGGGACCCGCCAGGCATCCGCCGCGTCCCCGGCACAGGCGACGCCCGCCGCGGTGACGAAGAGGCCGGCGACCAGCTTCCCGGGCTGGAACTCATGACGCAGCACGGCTCACCTCCGCCTGTCCCAGGCCGACCCGCAGGTCGAGGTCGAGTGTTCCGGCACGGCTCGCGCCGGCCGCCGGGGGCAGGATCACCCGCCGGCGCTTGTTCGGCGCGACGTCCACGTCCTGGGGACGGTCGCCCGGCAGCTGGACGTCGCCGAGGCCCACCTCGATGGTCGCCCGGACGGTCACGCCCTCCGGGACGATCACGCGCAACCGTCCCAGGCCCACGCGTGCCCGCGTGCTCACCGTCCGGTCCCTCCCGGGGTGCAGGCGGGTCAGGTCGAGGGTGCCCTCGCCGGTGCCGAGGTCGTAGCTCTGCCGTACGTCCGCGGTCGCGGCGGGCTGCCAGGTCCGGTGCGCCCACCGGGTGCCGATGTCCCGCGGGAGCACCGCCGACGCGGCGAGCAGGGCCGCCGTGACGATCGCCAGCAGGACCGAACCGGCGCCGGTGCGGCCGAGGAAGGCGCTCACCGCGATGCCCAGTCCGAACACCACGAGCGCACCGGACAGACCCGCCTGGAGACTGGCGCCGAGCGCGTGGTCGTCCCAGGCCAGGCCCGTGCCGAGGCCCCCGGCGAGAAGGGCGAGCAGGAAGACCCAGCCGCCGATCCGGCGCGGGCCGCGCGGCCGGCTCGGCACGGAGTGCGGGACGCCGGTCGGCCGGCCGTCTCCGGCGGCGCGGCCGAAATCGGCGGCGGCCGCCACGTCGCGGTCCCGCGTGTCCGCCGGGCCCCACAGATAGCCCGTACCGCCGACGTGGGTGCCGTCCTTGACGATCGGGTCGCGCCACCAGGAGGGGTGCGCCGCGGGCACCGGCGGCGCCTGCGCCTCCGGCGGGGCGTCGGCGACGGCCTGCGCGGCCAGGGGGTCGGGGTCGGGGGCGCCGCGGTACCGCGACCAGTAGCCGGCGCCCGCGAGGAGCAGGGAGAGCACGACGGCGAAGGTCAGCACGCTGCCGTTGCTCAGCATCGACAGGAACACCCCGCAGCCGACCAGCGCGAACAGCACGGCCGCGAGCGCGGGGCCGTCGACGCGGCCGGTGAGGAGCTTGCGGACCTCGTTCTCGTCCTCGTCGTCGAAGGGGACGAAGAGCCAGGCGAAGCCGTAGAAGAGCAGGCCGATGCCGCCGGTCGCGGCGAGCACGGCCAGGGTGATCCGGAAGATCACCGGGTCCATGTCGCACTGCCGCCCGAGCCCCGCGCACACCCCGGCGATCATCTTGTGCGGCCGGTCCCGCCGGAACCGCGCGGGGGACCCGGGGCCCGCCGCCGTCCCCTCCCCGGCCTCCGCCCGCCCGGCCGCCGCACCCCCGCCGGACACGGCGTCCGCGGGCCCGGTGCCGGGCCCCGGCCCCGGCGCGGCGTGCTGGTGGTTCGTCATGGGTCCATGGTGACGGGCGTGCCGTCGCCGCGGCAGCCGGTACGACCCTGGTCGAACCCTGAATTCGCCCCTGACCCGGCACCGGCCGCGCGAGGGACGACCGCGGTGCCGAGGAGCGGGGAGGGAGATCAGGGGAGTATCCGGGGCCGACCCTGATGCTCCGCTCCCGCGCGCGTGTGACCATCGGTGACATGCCGGAAGCCGCAGCCCTGCCCCTCGACGACCCGAGGCCGCCGCGCAAGCTCTACCGCAGCAGCGACGGACGCTGGCTCGGCGGTGTCGCGCGGGGCCTGGCCGGGCACCTCGGGCTGCCGGTGGTCTGGGTGCGGCTCGTCTTCGTCGGGCTGTTCCTGGCCGACGGCCTCGGCGCCCTGCTCTACGCGGCGTTCTGGTTCTTCGTCCCCCTCGGCGTCGGCGGCGTCGGCGGTGCGGGCGGCCGGCGGCCCCCGTCCCTCGTCGCCGCGGAGACCTCGCCGGACGGCCGCCGCAGACTCGTCGCCCGCAAGCCGGACAGGGGCCAGATCGTCGCGCTGCTCCTCATGGTCGTGGTGGCCATGGTCTTCGTCGGCAGCGTCGACCTCGGCAACGGCGCCAAGGCGTACCTCCTGCCCGCCGTCCTGGTCGGCGCGGGCGTCGCCCTCGTCTGGCGGCAGGCGGACAACGCCCGCCGGGCCCGCTGGGTCGAGGTCGGCCGCCGTCGCCGTACGCTCACGCTGCTGCGCGCCGGCGGGGGCGTCCTGCTGGTCACGGCCGGCGTCTCCGGCATCTTCGTCCTCCAGGGCTCCACCGCCCACCTCGGCTCGCTGCTCCAGGCGGCGCTGGCGGTCCTCGTCGGCGTCACGCTGCTCGCCGGCCCGTATCTGGTGCGCATGACCCAGGACCTGTCCGAGGAGCGCCTGATGCGCATCCGCGCCCAGGAGCGCGCCGAGGTCGCCGCCCACGTCCACGACTCCGTGCTGCACACCCTCACCCTGATCCAGCGCAACGCGGAGAACGCGAACGAGGTGCGCCGCCTCGCCCGCGCCCAGGAGCGCGACCTGCGCGCCTGGCTCTACCGGCCCGAGGGCACCGGCAAGGACGAGGCCGACGAACCGGCCACCCTCGCCGACGCGGTCAAGCGCAGCGCCGCCGAGGTCGAGGACAAGCACGGCGTGCCCATCGAGGTGGTCGTGGTCGGCGACTGCCCGCTGGACGAGCGCACCGGCGCGCAGATGCAGGCCGCGCGGGAAGCCATGGTGAACGCCGCCAAGTACGGTGGCGAGGGGGGTGCCGTACAGGTCTACGCCGAGGTCGAGGGCAGGACGGTCTTCGTGTCCGTCCGGGACCGGGGACCGGGGTTCGACCTCGACGCGATACCCGCCGACCGCATGGGCGTCAGAGAATCGATCATCGGCCGCATGGAGCGCCACGGGGGCACGGCGCGGCTGCGCGCGGTGCCGGACGGCGGCACGGAGGTCGAGCTGGAGATGGAGAGGGCGGAGAACACGTGATGAGCGACCCGACCGAGGCGAACGGTACGGCGGGAGCGGGGGAGGCGGACGGCGGTGCGGGCGGGCGGCGCGTGCGCGTGGTCCTCGTCGACGACCACCGCATGTTCCGTACGGGGGTCCAGGCCGAGATCGGCCGGACCGAGGAGACCGGCGTGGAGGTCGTCGGCGAGGCCGCGGACGTGGACCAGGCGGTCACGGTGATCACCGCGACCCGGCCCGAGGTGGTCCTCCTGGACGTGCACCTGCCCGGCGGCGGCGGGGTCGAAGTGCTGCGCCGCTGCGCCGCGTTGACGGCCGACGCCGAGCGGCCCGTCCGCTTCCTCGCGCTGTCCGTCTCGGACGCGGCGGAGGACGTGATCGGTGTGATCCGCGGCGGCGCGCGGGGCTATGTGACCAAGACGATCACCGGCGCCGACCTCGTCGACTCGATCTTCCGTGTGCAGGAGGGCGACGCCGTCTTCTCCCCGCGGCTGGCCGGCTTCGTCCTGGACGCCTTCGCCTCCACCGACGCGCCGCCGGTCGACGAGGACCTCGACCGCCTCACCCAGCGCGAACGCGAGGTGCTCCGGCTCATCGCCCGGGGCTACGCCTACAAGGAGATCGCCAAGCAGCTCTTCATCTCGGTGAAGACGGTGGAGTCCCACGTCTCGGCGGTCCTGCGCAAGCTCCAGCTCTCCAACCGGCACGAGCTGACCCGCTGGGCGACGGCGCGCCGCCTGGTGTGAGCCGGGCCGGTTCCCGGCGGGCGCCCCGGACCGTCACACCACCCGGGTCGCCCCCGCGAACGGCATCAGGCCGATCGGGGCCACCCGGACCGGGGCCGAGGGGTTCGGGGCGTGGATCATCAGACCGTCGCCGATGTAGAGGCCGACGTGACTGATGCCGGAGTAGAAGAACACCAGGTCCCCGGGGAGCAGTGCGGACCGCGACACACGGCGGCCCGCGCCGATCTGGGCGTAGGTGGTGCGGGGCAGGGAGATCCCCGCCGAGCGGTAGGCGGCCTGGACCAGGCCCGAGCAGTCGAAGGCGTCGGGCCCGGTCGCGCCCCACACATAGGGGCTGCCGAGCTTCTGCCGGGCGTAGGCGACGGCCGCCGCCGCGCGGGAGTTGGGAGCCGCGACCGCTCCGGGGGCGGCCGGCGCGCCCCGCCCGCCGGTCGCGGCCCGTCTTTCGGCCCCGCCCACGCCCCCGCTCTCGCCGAAGGCGGCGCGCTGCTCCGGGGACAGCCGGGTGAGCAGGCGCCGGGCCTCGGCCAGCTTGGCGGTGACCGTCCTCTTCTGCCGCCTCAGCTCCGCCTGCCGCGACCGGAGCGAGGTGAGCTGGACGTGCGCGGCCCCGCGCAGCTGCTCGATCTCCCGCAACTGGCGGCGCACCCGGTTCACCTCCGCCGTCTGCCGGACGCCCGCCCGTTCGCTGAACTCGGCCCCGTCCAGGTACCGCTCGGGATCGTCGGAGAGCATCAGGCGCAGCGCGGGGGAGAAGCCGCCGTCCCGGTACTGCGCCGCGGCGACCGAACCGAGCGCGTCACGCGCCGCGTTCAGGTTCTGCTGTCTGCGGGCGGCCTCGTCGCCCAGCGTCCTGATCCGCTTCTCGGCGGCGTCCGCCTTCTCCTTGGCGCCGTTGTACTTCTCGGTGGCCACCTCGGCCTGCTGGTACAGCTGCTCGACCATGGCCTTGACCTGCTCCGGCGTCAGCTGCGGGGCGGCGTGGCCGGTCCCCTCGAAGCCCGTCGTGGTCGCCATGCCCGCCAGCGCGATCGTCACGGCGGTACGGGCGGTGCGGGCCGGGCCGCCGCCCGGTGAGCGATGTCGGGGCTTGCGGTGCGCTGCCACCTGGACCGTCACGTCCCTTCGTCCGACCGCCGGTCCGAGTCGTGTCCGGCGGCGGCTCACACGGGGGGAGCAGGCCGCCGCCGGACCTTCTCGGCGAAGGTGTCCGGCTGCCGCCCCAGGCCCGGGCGGCGGTGGGGAGCCGGTCACCTGGAGGAGGACGCTAAACCTCTCCGTGACGGCACGGTGACGGAATGTACGGAAGTGGTGCGAGCGGATCGCCGGGTGACCGCATATGACCGTCGGCCCGCCGTCGGACCGCCGCCTTCACGCGGGGCGATGACCGATTGCCGCGGTTCGCGGGCGGACGATGCGGGCGGGGTGCTATGGGCGGGCCGCGTATATCCGCAGGCGGCCCGGGAGCGCCCGGGCGTCCCGCGGTGCCGCCGAGGTGTCCCCCTTGGTGGCCTCCCCCGGTGTGCGGGGGTGACGGGGCCGCTGATTAGGCTCCGGCCTCATGGACGTACTCATCCATTTCTTCGTCGGCCTCCACATCGTCGGCATCGCCGCGCTGCTCGGCGGTTTCCTCACCCAGGTGAAGGCGATGGGCCGGGGCACCGCTCGGTTCGTGCCCGGAATGCTGCACGGCGCGCTGACCATGCTGGTCACCGGCGCCGTCCTGGTCGGCCTCAACCAGGCCGACGGCCACCACGTCGACAACATCAAGATCGGCGTGAAGCTGGCGCTGCTGGTCGTGATCCTCGGCCTGGTCTATGTGAAGCGGGACGAGGAGAAGGTGGACAAGAGCCTGTTCGGCCTGGTCGGCCTGCTGACCACCGTCAACATCTTCATCGCGGTGCTGTGGACCTGAGCGGTGGCAGTTCTTCGGATCCGCGGGGCGGCCGCTCTCCGGATCCGGGCGGCCGGCTTCCCCGCGTCCTCGCGGGCGCCGGTCAGCGCGCGGCCCGCAGCTCGGCCCGCGCGTCCCTGACGGCGCCCGTCCCGACGGCCAGCCACGCCGCCACCGCGACCCACAGCAGCAGCTCGCCGGGGACCTCCAGCGAGGGCACGCCGACCACGGCGGCGACGGACAGCGTCGCCGCCGCCGTCATGCCCAGGGGGAACACGGTCGCCCAGCGGCGCACGTCGTAGCGCAGGCGCGGCCAGGCGAGTTCGGCGGCGAGCAGGACGCCGTACAGGAACAGGTCGAGCATCAGCAGCGCGACGGTGACGGTGCGCAGGACACCGCCGTCGTCCTTGTCCCACAGGTACATCCCCGACCCGGCCGCGGCCATCAGCTGCGTCCCGGCCAGCGCCGAGATCGCCGCCGCGCCACTCGCGATCCACTGGTCCCCGGCCCCCTCGATCACCTGGACCGGGTCGAACCGGGCGACCGCGAACACGTAGAGCGCCAGCCCGAGCCAGAACAGCACCAGCGACGCGTGCGCCAGCCAGGCCGACGCCTGCGCCCCGGCCACGGTCGCGCCCAGCACGGCCAGCCCCTCGGTGGCCACACAGCCCAGGAACACCGCCCCGGGCATCCGGCGCCCGGCCCTGCGCAGCACCCGCAGCAGCAGCCCCGGCCACAGCACGACGGACAGCGCGAGGAGCGCCTCGGCCAGGATCCGCGCGCCCAGCTCCGAGAAGCGGGTCCCCAGCACGGTGGTGGCGGCCACGGCCGTCAGCGCGCCCGGCGTCCCCGCCTCCGCGAGCCACTCCGACCGCTCGCGCACCAGACGCAGCAGGAAGCCGGCCGCCAGCCCCAGCCAGGCGGCGCACGCCAGGACCAGGGCGATCCAGGACAGCGCCTCGTGGCCCGTCGTGTGCAGGCCGGCCGACAGGATGCCGGTCGCCATGACGGCGGACCCGGCCGTCGACGGACGGTGCACCCACCAGGCGCCGAAGGAAGAGGTGCGGGGCATGGCCCGATGCTAAGGATCTTCGCGCGCCGCACACGCGGGGCACGCGCGCGGGCGCACGCGAAAGGGTGCGGGCGGGACGGCGCGCGCTGAAGGGCGAAGGGCGGCGGCCGCACGAGTGCGGGGCGGGGACTGCGCGGTGCATGCGCCGTCCCCGCCCCGCCTCCAGGGCTGCCGTGGGGCCTCAGGCGGGCCGCACCACGCTGTGGATCGCGGACTCGCCGTCGTAGTAGATCGACTCCTCGCGCACGTACGCGCCGGGCTTCGGGGCGTGGATCATCATGCCGTTGCCGATGTAGACACCGACGTGGCTGATGTCGTCGTAGAAGAAGACCAGGTCACCCGGCTGCGCCTGGGAGAGCGACACCGTCGTCCCCGCGTTCACCTGGTCGTAGGTGGTGCGCGGGAGGGTGACGCCGGCGGCCTTCCAGGCGGCCTGGGTGAGGCCCGAGCAGTCGTAGGAGTCGGGGCCCGTCGCGCCCCAGACGTACGGCTTGCCGATCTGGGCGCGGGCGAAGGCGAGCGCCTTGTCGGCCTGGGTGGCGTACGACGTGCCGGACGTCGAGGAGCCCGAGGTGTCCGTCGAGCCGGTGGAACCGGTGGAACCGGAGGAGTCCGACGTGCCGGAGCCCGAGGAGGCGGCCTGCTGCTGGGCGGCGGCCTGCTCCGCGGCCTGCTGCTTCGCCAGCTCCGCCGCCTTGCGCGCGGCCTCCTCCTGCTTCTGCTTCTCGATCGCCGCCAGCCGCGCCTTCTCCTCGGCGTTCAGCTTCGACAGCAGTTCGCGGGCGTCGGCGAGCTTCTTCTGAACGGTGGCCTTGGCCGTCCTGATGTCGCGCTGCGACTCGGTCAGCGTCTCCAGGCTCCGGGTCGCCTCCCGCCGCTTCTCCATGGTCGCGGACTGCTGGGTGACGTAGTCGTCGACCATGCCCTTCTGCCGGTCGGTGAGCCGTCCCATCAGATGCGACTGGTCGAAGTAGTCCTGCGGGGTGTCCGCGAGCAGGAAGGTGGCGGTGCTGGAGGCGGAGGCGCCGGTGCGGTACTGGGCGGCGGCGAACGAGCCCAGCTCCTCGCGCGCCTTGTTGAGCCGGTCGGTGCGCTTGGCGACGTCGTCGAGGAGCGAGGCCACCCGCGTGCGCTGCTTGCCGGTCTTCTCCTTGGCGTCGTTGTACTTCTCCGTGGCCGACTCCGCCTGGCGGTACAGGTCGTCGACCTTCTTCTCGACCTCTTCGATGCTCGGTCTGCTGTCCGGGGCGGGGGCGGCCTCGGCCGTCTGGGAGAGCAGGGCCACGGAGGTGAGGGCGGCCGTGGCCAGGGCCGGCGTGCGTATGCCTGCTACGCCCGGACCGGCGGGGCGGGACTTGCGGTGCGACGCCAAGGGAGGCGACTCCTTCCATCGTCCGCCTACCGGGTTAGCTGTCGGGTTCGGGCGGGTGGTTCGGAAGGGTTGCCCTACGGTCCGCGCCCGCTGGGCGGCACGGACCGATTCACCCCAAGGTCGGTGTGGGTCCCCGGCTCCGGATCGCCTGGCGGCGGGACCGGACTCGGCGGAGGCCGCGCGGCCCGGCGTCGTTCGCCGGTGAGGTCGTGCGGCCTGACGGCACGCTAGCCAACTCGTGTGGCTCCTGTGAAGGTTGATGCGCGATATGCCCGATACATTTTCGTGACCTCGCATCACTTGTGCGGTGGACGTGACGGGGTCGCTCCGCAGCGTAGCCCTCGTGAGGGGGCGGGGCGGGGCGGTACGGGGGGCGGGGCGCGGCGGGGCGGTGCGGCCCGCCGGGTGCCGGGATCGTGTGATGTTCCGCGGGCGGCCCCGGGTTGTCGGTGGGGCGCCCTAGACTCGTAGAGCGATGAGCAGCCTCTTTGACGACAGCTTCCTGGCGGACCTCCAGGCCCCTCGCGGCCACGAGGAGGAGCCCCCGCCGCCGCCCGAGGACGATCACGCTCCGGAACCGGTTCCGGGCGATCTGTTCGGCGGGAAGTTCGACCTGCCGCCGGACCGGGACACCCACTACCGCGACGGCGCGCCGCGCCCGGCGGTGGACCCGGCCGCCCTCCTGGAGGGGCTGAACGAGAACCAGCGCGCGGCGGTCGTCCACTCCGGCACCCCCCTGCTCATCGTCGCCGGCGCCGGCTCCGGCAAGACCCGCGTGCTCACCCACCGCATCGCCCACCTCCTCGGCGAGCGGGGCGTCCACCCCGGCCAGATCCTCGCGATCACCTTCACCAACAAGGCCGCCGGCGAGATGAAGGAGCGCGTCGAGCAGCTCGTCGGCCCGCGCGCCCACGCGATGTGGGTCATGACCTTCCACAGCGCCTGCGTCCGCATCCTGCGCCGCGAGAGCAAGAAGCTGGGCTTCACCTCCTCCTTCTCGATCTACGACGCCGCCGACTCCAAGCGCCTGATGGCCCTGGTCTGCCGCGACCTGGACCTCGACCCCAAGCGCTATCCGCCGAAGTCCTTCAGCGCCAAGATCAGCAACCTCAAGAACGAGCTGATCGACGAGGAGGACTTCGCCGCCCAGGCCACCGACGGTTTCGAGAAGACCCTCGCCCAGGCCTACGCCCTGTACCAGTCGCGGCTGCGCGAGGCCAACGCCCTCGACTTCGACGACCTGATCATGACGACGGTCAACCTGCTCCGCGCCTTCCCCGACGTCGCCGAGCACTACCGCCGCCGCTTCCGGCACGTCCTCGTCGACGAGTACCAGGACACCAACCACGCCCAGTACGCCCTCGTGCGGGAGCTCGTCGGCACCTCCGAGCACCCCGTGGACGTCCCGCCGAGCCAGGACGACCTGCCCCCGGCCGAGCTGTGCGTGGTCGGTGACGCCGACCAGTCGATCTACGCCTTCCGCGGCGCGACCATCCGCAACATCCTCCAGTTCGAGGAGGACTACCCGGACGCGACCACGATCCTGCTGGAGCAGAACTACCGCTCCACCCAGACCATCCTGAGCGCCGCCAACGCGGTCATCGAGCGCAACGAGTCGCGCCGCCCGAAGAACCTGTGGACCAACGCCGGCTCCGGCGCCCGCATCACCGGCTACGTCGCCGACACCGAGCACGACGAGGCGCAGTTCGTCGCCGAGGAGATAGACCGGCTGACGGACGCGGGAGACGCGAAGGCCGGCGACGTCGCCGTCTTCTACCGCACCAACGCCCAGTCCCGTGTCTTCGAAGAGGTCTTCATCCGCGTCGGCCTGCCCTACAAGGTCGTCGGCGGTGTCCGCTTCTACGAGCGCAAGGAGGTCCGGGACGTCCTCGCCTACCTGCGCGTCCTGGCCAACCCCGAGGACTCGGTGCCGCTGCGCCGCATCCTCAACGTGCCCAAGCGCGGCATCGGCGACCGCGCCGAGGCGATGATCGACGCCCTCTCCCAGCGCGAGAAGATCAGCTTCCCGCAGGCGCTGCGCCGCGTCGACGAGGCGTACGGCATGGCCGCGCGCTCCACCAACGCCGTCAAGCGGTTCAACACGCTGATGGAGGACCTGCGGACGATCGTCGAGTCCGGCGCGGGACCGGCGACCGTCCTGGAGGCCGTCCTCGAGCGCACCGGCTACCTGGCCGAGTTGCAGGCCTCCACCGACCCGCAGGACGAGACCCGCATCGAGAACCTCCAGGAACTCGCCGCCGTTGCGCTGGAGTTCGAGCAGGAGCGCGGGGAGGGCGAGGCCGCCACCCTGTCCGACTTCCTGGAGCAGGTCGCCCTGGTCGCCGACTCCGACCAGATCCCCGACGAGGAGGACGGCGACGGCGTCATCACGCTGATGACCCTGCACACCGCCAAGGGCCTGGAGTTCCCGGTGGTGTTCCTGACCGGCATGGAGGACGGCGTCTTCCCGCACATGCGCTCCCTCGGCCAGACCAAGGAGCTGGAGGAGGAGCGGCGTCTGGCGTACGTCGGCATCACCCGCGCCCGGGAGCGGCTGTACCTGACCCGCTCGGCGATGCGCAGCGCCTGGGGCCAGCCCTCGTACAACCCGCCCTCCCGGTTCCTGGAGGAGATCCCGGCCATGCACGTGGACTGGAAGCGGACGGGTGCCACGGCGCCGGTGTCCTCCGGTCCGGCGTCGGGCCTGGCCGCCTCCCTGTCGTCCTCCCGCTCGCGCTCGTCGGCCTCCGGCGCGTCGGGCTTCGCCACCCGCCGGACCTCCGAGAAGCCGGTGGTCTCGCTCGCGGTCGGCGACCGGGTCACGCACGACCAGTTCGGGCTCGGCACCGTCGTCGCGGTCAAGGGGACGGGCGGGAACGCCGAGGCGACGATCGACTTCGGCGACACCAAGCCGAAGCGGCTGCTGCTGCGGTACGCGCCGGTGGAGAAGCT
Source organism: Streptomyces sp. NPDC086766 (assembly GCF_044746005.1). Lineage (NCBI taxonomy): Bacteria > Bacillati > Actinomycetota > Actinomycetes > Kitasatosporales > Streptomycetaceae > Streptomyces > Streptomyces sp. NPDC086766. The sequence continues at coordinate 75,954 of NZ_JBIVBI010000002.1, forward strand.
CTGAGAGCGGGCCCCGCGCCTGATCGGACCGGGTCGTGCCCGCACCTGATCAGGGCGGGGGGCCGGCTTGCCCGATCAGGTGGGTGGTGCCGCCTGTCCACTGGATCTGGCGGGTAGTGCTGGCTGCTCGCCGGATCAGGCGGGGTGGTGCTGCCTGTCCGCGGGATCAGGCGGGGTGGTGGTGCTGCCTGTTCGCCGGATCAGGCCGGGTCGAGGCCGTGGCTGCGCAGCCACGGCAGCGGGTCGACCGCCGCGCCGCCGCCCGGACGCACCTCGAAGTGCAGGTGCGGGCCGGTGGAGTTGCCGGAGTTGCCCGAGTACGCGATCGGCGTGCCGGCCTTCACCACCGTGCCGGAGGGAACCCGGTAGCTGGAGAGGTGGCAGTACCACGTCTCCGTGCCGTCCTTCGCGGTCAGGATCAGCATGTTGCCGTAGGCGCTGTTCCACTGCGTGCGGACCGTGCCGTCGGTCGCCGCCATCACCGTGGTCCCGTACGCGACCGGGAAGTCGATGCCGGTGTGCACGGACATCCAGTTCACGCCCGCCTGGCCGAAATAGGCGCTGAGCCCTTTCTGCAGCACCGGGAGCACGAACTTGGGGCGCAGCCGTTCCTTGCGGGCCGCCTCCTCCGCCGCCTTCTTCGCCTCGGCCACCTGCTGCGCCTTGAGGTCGATGCGCTCCTGCGTACGGCTGGCCCGGTCGGCGAAGTCGTCGGCGCCGGCGGACAGGCTCTGCAACTGGGTGTCGAGCTTGTTGTTGGCGGTGGACGGCTGCACCGAGTGCGCGTCGGAGGCGGAGGCCGTGGTCTCCGTGCTGTCGTCGGTCAGTCCGCCGACGGAGGCGGCGGCGATCCCGGCGACCCCCATCACACAGACCGAGGGCACCGCCACCGTCAGCAGCGCGGAGCGCTTGGCCGGCGTGCGGCGCCGAGAACGGCCCGCGGTACGGGTGGCCGCGCGCGGGGCCGGAGCGACCTCTTCCTGGTCGTCGAGCAGCGGGCCCACGGGCGGCAGTGCGCCGGTGGTGCCCAACTCGTCCTCCGAGGTGGAGGGTTCGTCGTAGGCGACCTGGTCGAAGGTGGCGGTGGCCGGTGCGTCGGTGACCCCGTCGAAGCCGTCGGCCGCCGGTGCGTCCGCGGTGGTACCGGCGGTGTTCCACTGGGTGGCGTCGTACGCGCCGGTGTCGAAGGTCTGCGTGCCCCAGTCCCAGTGAGTCGCCCCGTTCGGAGCTGCCCCGTCCAGGGCGGTGCCGAGGCCGGTCTGGACGGTCTGGTCGGGCTGGTGGGTGCCGGGCTGGAGCCAGGCGTTCGCGTCCCACTGGCCGGAGGCGTCGGAGAGGGCGTCGACGGGGGTGCTCTGCGGCGGCACGGCGGTCAGCGGCTGGTGGCCGACCGTCCAGGCGCTGGTGTCGTAGGCACCGGTCTCGTAGGCGCCGGTGTCGTAGGCCGCGTGGGGCTGGGCCGCGTACGCGTCGTAGTGCTGGGTCTGGTGGCTGCCCGTGCCCCAGTGGGCCGTGTCGTACGTACCCGTGGAGTGGCCGCCGTCCGAGAGGTCGCCGAAGAGGGGGTCGGACGCGAAGCCGGCCGTGCCGTGCGCGAGGTGCGTACCGGTGTGGAGACCGGGGGCGTCGTAGTCGCCGTACGGGGTGAAGTCGCCCTGGACGGCGTCCGGTCCGCCGTACGACGCGTACGGCGCCGAGGCGGCATCGGAGGCCGGAGCCGGGGTAGTCATGGTCCCCGACGGATGGCGGTCGTTCACCGACTTCTCTTTCGCCTCGACAACAGGGGCTGCCAGAGCAGTGCGGCGACTGTACCCGGCGGTACGCGGGCGCGACAATCTTCCGCAGGTTTCCCGCGCGGGAAACGCGGGCAATCGCCCGTGTTTCGGGGGACTGCGGACACGGCTTGGTTCTGTGTTCGAGTCTCGTTCGGGTTCGGGTCGGTGCTGGTCGCCTTAATTCGGCCGCCGCGGGCGGGGGTTGCGCCGCCCGGATGCGTCCCGCCGACGGGTGCCGGCCCTGTTTTCCCGGCACCGCACCGCGGTTCACTCCGCGGCCGGGTCGTGTTCTTCGAACGGTCGGCGCGTGCTCACCGCGTACTCACCGGGTGTTCGCGGGACGGTCGACTCGGGCCGCGGCGCGGTCGGGCCGCGCTCACGCCACGGTCAGACCGCCCCGGCGCCGGGCCGACCGGTCCCGCGGCCGGACGGTGTCGAGCGCCTGCCGTATGCCGGCGGCGACGGCCGGGTGCACCGGCATGGCGAGGTGCCCGATGCCGCTCACCCGCACGTTCTCCACCGACAGGTCGGGGTGCTCGATGCAGGCCGAGTCCAGCGGATCCATCAGGTGGTCGAGGTCGCTCCAGAAGCTCACGAAGTGCGTGAGGCAGCCGGGCGCGGGCTGGGACAGCTCCTCGATCAGCTCCGAACCCGGACGCATCTGGCGCACGATCGGATGGGCGTTGGCCAGCGGCGCCACCCGGGTGCCGGAGTGCGGGGTGCCCAGGGTGACCAGGGTGCGGACCCGGAGGTGGCCGTCGAGCCGCTGCACGTAGTACCGCGCGATCAGGCCGCCGAGGCTGTGCCCGACGACGTCGACCTGCCCGCTTCCGGTGCGCTCGCAGATCTCCTCGATGTGCCGGCCGAGCAGCTCGGCAGCGGTGCGGATGTCGCAGGTCAGCGGGGAGTAGTTGAGGGACTCGATCCGCTGCCGGCCGTGCTGGGCGAGGCTGCGGCGCAGCAGGACGAACACCGAGCGGTTGTCGATGAACCCGTGCAGCAGGACCACCGGGGGCTTGGCCTCCGTCGGCAGTTGCGCGGCGCCGTCGGGCGCGGGGAGCGGGGAGGCCGGCCCGCGGCGCTCCTGGATGATCCCCGAGGGATACAGCAGCAGGTGGCCGGCGAGGATCGCCAGCTCCAGGGCGGTCGCCTTCAGGAGGGACAGGGACAGCCCCGCCAGCCGGATCGGGAGCAGGCGCTGGCAGAGCGGAACAATGGGATCCGCGACCCTGGTGACCTTCATGGCCGACCTCCTGTCGACACGCGGCAGGACGGCCTCGTCCCCCGTGTGTCCTCGTGGGCGGCCGCCACGAGGGTGCTCGGCCGGACATACGAGGGGCACCTGGGGCTGATCCGGCGTGCGGCGCCGGTGACGCCGTCGGCCCGACGCGGCTGCCCTCCGGTGTGGCGGCGAGGTGCCCCGCTGTCGTGCCGTACCTGCCCTGTGTGCCCTTCCTGCCCTCGCCGATGCCCCGTACCCCCGCGGCGCGCGGCCTGCGGCGCGGTGGTACGACGACCTCGTTGCGGCTCCCGTGACGCTTGTGCCCGCTGCGGGCCCCGTACCGCGGAAGAGTGCGGCCCGTGGGCCGCGAGGACGCGGAACTCCGCGCGGCGCGGGGGTCCCCCCGGCTCCACGAGCCCGGGGGAGTGTCCCACCGTGTGATTTCCCCCTCGGTGTGCACCGTGAAACTGCCGGTTGCGGGATGCTGGCGATAACGTTCGTTCACTTCCCCGGACGATGTGGTGCGGGGCGCCCGTGCCGTAGAGGCGCACCCGGTGCGATGAGCGGCGGAAGCCGTCGAACATGCGGTATGCCCGGCATGTTCGATGCGCTCGACATGTGCGGTACTTAACGGTACGGATGGATGTAGTCGCTTCATGGAGGCAGTGATGGGTGTGGCAGCCGGTCCGATCCGCGTGGTGGTGGCCAAGCCGGGGCTCGACGGCCACGATCGGGGCGCCAAGGTGATCGCGCGGGCGCTGCGCGACGCCGGTATGGAGGTCATCTACACCGGGCTCCACCAGACCCCGGAGCAGATCGTCGACACGGCGATCCAGGAGGACGCCGACGCGATCGGCCTGTCCATCCTCTCCGGCGCGCACAACACGCTGTTCGCCGCCGTGATCGCCCTGCTGCGGGAGCGTGACGCCGAGGACATCGTGGTGTTCGGCGGCGGCATCATCCCCGAGGCGGACATCGCGCCGCTGAAGGAGAAGGGTGTCGCGGAGATCTTCACCCCCGGCGCGACCACCCAGTCGATCGTGGACTGGGTCCGGGCGAACGTGCGTCAGCCCGCCCAGGCGTAGGGCTTCCCGGAGCCGGGCGGGCACGGTCGTCCCGTCCGGCGTCCGCGGGCGAGGCCGGTGGCGGTCCGGGGGCGCCGGAGGTACGTCGGCGTCCCGCTTCGCCCTGGCCGGGGCGGCGTTCGGTCGCCCCGGGGCGGAGTTCAGGCGAGCGGGGGCGGACGCCAGGCGGCCGGTGGCCGAGTTGAGTCGGCCGGGGGCGGAGGTCGGCCCGCCGGTGGCGGGGCTCAGTCGACCCAGGGCGGAGTCCAGTCCGCCGGTGGCCGGGCCCAGTCGGTCGGTGGTGGAGTCCGGTCCGCCGGTGGCGGGGCTCAGTCGGTCGGTGGCGGGCCCAGCTCCGCGGTCATCGCGGAGCGCAGCCGCAAGGTGGTCACCAGGCGCTGGAACGCCTCCGCCCAGTACCCCCCGGCCCCCGGCGCCGAGTCCTCCGCCTCTTCCGGCGCGGCCAGCAGGCCGTCCAGCCTGCTCGCCTCCGCGGGGTCCAGGCACCGCTCGGCCAGTCCCATTACTCCACTGAAACTCCATGGGTAACTCCCCGCATCCCGCGCGATGTCGAGCGCGTCGACGACCGCTCGTCCGAGCGGTACTGTCCACGGCACCGCGCACACCCCGAGCAGTTGAAACGCCTCGGACAGACCGTGCGCCGCGATGAACCCGGCGACCCAGTCGGCCCGTTCTCCGGCGTCCAGCGTGCCGAGCAGCTTGGCGCGCTCGGCCAGGGACACCGCGCCCGGCCCGCCCGCCTCGGGTGCCGCGGGAGCCCCGAGGAGCGCCCGCGCCCACCGCGCGTCCCGCTGCCGCACCGCCGCACGGCACCACGCGGCGTGCAGTTCGCCCCGCCAGTCGTCGGCCACCGGCAGAGCCACGATCTCCCGCGGGGTGCGTCCGCCCAGCCGCGCCGGCCACGTCCCGAGCGGCGCCGCCTCCACCAGCTGCCCCAGCCACCACGACCGTTCGCCCCGGCCCGCGGGCGCCTTGGGCACGACCCCGTCGCGCTCCATCCCCGCGTCGCACTCGTGCGGGGCCTCGACCGTGATCGTCGGCGTCACCTGCGTGTTGTCGACGGCCACGCAGGCCCCGGCCCGGTCCGCCATCCGCGCGGCGAGCGCCGACCCGGGCAGCGCCGACAGCAGTTCCGCCGCCGTCGCCCGTACGTTGCGGCTTCGGTCGGACAGGGCCTGTTCCAGCAACGGCTCGTCGTCGGGGCCCAGGCCCGCCCGCAGCGAGTCGAGGAACATCAGCCGGTCCTCGGCCCGCTCCGTCGCCCAGCTGTCGGCGAGAAGCTCGCGCGCGGCCGCGGGCCGGTGGGCGCGGACGGCTCCGAGCAGCGCGACCCGCTCCGCGAACAGGCCCTCCTCCCACAGCAGCCCGATCCGCTCCGAGTCCTCGGGGCCCGGCAGCGCGGAGCCGCCTCCTGGGGCCGCGCGCAGGGCGAAGCGCCAGTCCGCGTTCAGCCGCGCGAGCCACAGGGCGCGTGGGCCCGCGAAGGCCAGCACCGCCGGCCGCAGGTCCGTACGGCCCCGGGCCGCGTCCAGCAGCGCGGGAAGTGTCTGTGGGGGCGCGGCGAACCCGCGTGCGTTCGCCGCGGCCAGCCACTGGGGCAGCAGCTCCATGAGGTCGGGCGCCAGGCCCCGGCGTCCGCCGCCCGTGCCCGGGCGGTCGGCCAGCAGCATCGCGAGCCTGCGGGCCGCCGCGGCGGGCAGCGGCGGACGCGGGTCCACGGGCGCGGGCTCCGGGCGCTCGGCCGCCGGTGCGGGCAGCAGCCCCGCCCGCCGTCGTACGGTCGCCAGGGCCGCCGCGTCCAGCAGCGCCACGGGCGCCTCCCGGAGCGTCGCCGGTGCCTCCTCCTGGCCCGGTGGCCTCGGGGGCGTACGGCGGTCCGTACCGAGCAGGGCTGTCGTGACCAACTCCTCCCAGGCGCCCGACGCGGGCGCCTCCACAGGGGCGGAGGTCCTGATCATGAGCTTCCTTTCCGTTGCCGGGTGCCGGGGAGTGGTTGAAGGGTCACGCTGATCGAGTTTCCCGTGGTGGGTAACAAATGCGTGATTCCGGTGAGAAAGGGCTGATCGGTGGGCCCTGTGGGGTAAGCGCCCGGAGCGTTCGTGGCAGGTGTGGTGCGCGGAACGCTGGTGCTTGCCAATGTGCGCCCCAGGCGGTGCGCGCACCGGTCCATGTGCTCCGGTCGGGTGAGGCTCCACGTCGTACGCGCCCGTACAGGCGGCCGCCTCGGGCCCCGTGCAGGTGGCGGCCGGGTGCGTGCTGCCACGGGGCCCTCCCTTCGGTCTCCGGCGTCCTGGGTCTCGGCGGTTCGGGCGGTCCCGGGGTCCCGGGGTCTCGGCGGTTCGGGCGGTGCCGGGGTCCGGGCGGGGCCGGCGATCGCCGCGGCCCGGGCTGGTCCCGTCGGTCCCGGGTGTCCGGGCGGTCCCTGCGGTCCGGGGCCGGTCTCTCGGTCCCCCAGGCCCATCGGCCACCTTGGATCTCCTCGGTCCCGCGGGTTCCGCCGGTCCCGCGGGTTCCGCCGGTCCCGCGGGTTCCGCCGGTCCCGCGGGTTCCGCCGGTCCCGCGGGTTCCGCCGGTCCCGCACGGCCGGTGCGGGCCGACCGAGCGATGTCGCGGTGCGTAGTCAGTGATCAGCACAAGGTCACAGCCTCCCCCTCGCCATCCGGCCAGGCGGTCAGCGGGGTGAAGCCCCGGTGGCCGCACTCGCCGAACACCGTGACCGGGGCGCCGCCCGACAGCGCGACCAGCCGCCACAGCCCGGGGCGGGCGCGGGCCGCCGGGGTGAGAGGCAGCGCGGAGTCGGCGTCGGCGTCCACCAGCTGCCAGGAGTCGCCGTCCGGCACCGGTATCACCCGGCCGAGTGTCACCGGGACCGACTCCAGCCACGGATCGTCCCGCAGGGCCTCGCCGTAGCGGGCGGCCGCGCGCGCCGTCGTCACCCCCGGCGGGCGCGTCCGCGTGGGGGCCGGCGGGGCGAACCGCTCTCCCAGGGCACCGCGCACCTGGCCCGCGCCCGGATAGGCGGACACATCGGCGTCCAGCGCCAGGCCCACCGGCAGCGTCTGCTCCGGGGCGCGGCCCGCGGCGCCGTAGGAGAGCAGCAGGGCCGTGCGGCCGGTCTCGGTCCCGTGCAGCCAGATCCGCCGGGTGACCAGCTTGGCGTCCGCCGTGTCGTACTGGGCGAGGACGAGCCAGCGGTCGCGCACCGGCGGGCCGTCCGCGGTGCCGGGCAGGCCGACCCGGGACCGGACCGTCGCCGCCAGCCCGTCCGGCAGCCGCTCACGGCGCAGCCAGCCCTGGTCGAGGAGGTGGAGCAGCGCGCACTCCTCCAGCAGGCGCACCGGCCAGCCGGGCCCGGACGACGGGACCGCTCCCAGTTCCCGGACGCGCGCGGCGAGCCCCGGCGCCTGCGCGTCGACCATGCGGGCCGCCGTCTCCTCCCACAGGCCGTACCCCGCCTGCTCGGCCCCGGCCAGGCCGCCGCGCAGCAGGTCGGCCAGGCGCTGCTCCAACTCCGTGGCCCCCGCGGTGATCCGCTCGGCCCGGCGCTCGGCCCGGCGTCGCGCCGCCTGCGGATCGGCGGAGCCGGACCCGGAACCCGCGGCGCCCTCCGTCCGCTTCTCCTCCGCCCGTCTGCGCCTGCCCGCCAGCCACTGCCCGGCCCACTCCGGCGCCTGCCCGGCCGGCACGGAGCCGTCGCCGCCCGCCCACAGCAGCAGCAACCCGAGCGCGTGCTTGCACGGGAACTTACGGCTCGGGCAACTGCACTTGTACGCCGGCCCGGCAGGGTCCGAGAGGTCCACCACCGTCTGATACGGCCTGCTGCCGCTGCCCTTGCACAGCCCCCACACCGTCCCCTCGCCCGTACTGCCCGCCTCGGACCACGGCCCGGCCGCGCCGAGTTTGCTTCCCGCTTTGCGTGACGCGTCGTCAGGCGCCAGTGACAGCACCTGGTCCGCAGTCCAGCGCACCCCCTGCTGAGTCATGCCATCGAAGGTAGATCCCCCCACTGACAATCGACCTGGCGAGGGCGTTTTCGCAGGTCAGAGTGGATTGTCAGTGGGGTGGTGCAGTGTGGTCACCAGATCCGAACCGGCCGAGCTGGAGGGGGCCTCAGCCATGTCCGTGTCCGTCGAACCGACGTCCGCCGAACCACGCCGGAACCACTCCGCGCCCGCGAACACGGGCGCGGAACAGGGAGAGTCCGAGGCGTCGCGGCCCGCGGTGCTGCGGCCGCACGCCGAGGACGCCTTCGCCGCCGAACTCGTCGCGCTCGCCGCGCAGGACGACCGTCCGCGCCCGGCCCGCTGGCGGCTGTCGCCGTGGGCCGTCGCGACCTACCTCCTCGGCGGCACGCTGCCGGACGGCGCGGTGATCACGCCGAAGTACGTCGGCCCGCGCCGTATCGTCGAGGTCGCCGTCACCACCCTCGCCACCGACCGGGCCCTGCTCCTGCTGGGCGTCCCGGGCACGGCGAAGACCTGGGTGTCCGAGCACCTGGCCGCCGCGATCAGCGGCGACTCCACGCTGCTGGTGCAGGGCACGGCGGGCACGCCGGAGGAGGCCATCCGCTACGGGTGGAACTACGCGCGGCTGCTCGCCCACGGCCCGAGCCGCGACGCCCTGGTGCCCAGCCCGGTCATGCGGGCCATGGCCCAGGGGACGACCGCCCGCGTGGAGGAGCTGACCCGCATCCCGGCCGACGTGCAGGACACGCTGATCACGATCCTGTCGGAGAAGACCCTGCCCATACCGGAGCTGGGCGACGAGGTGCAGGCGGTCCGCGGCTTCAACCTGATCGCCACGGCCAACGACCGCGACCGCGGGGTCAACGACCTGTCCAGCGCCCTGCGCCGCCGGTTCAACACGGTGGTCCTGCCGCTTCCGGAGACCCCCGAGGCCGAGGTCGACATCGTCTCCCGGCGCGTCGACCAGATCGGCCGCTCCCTCGACCTGCCGGCCGTGCCCGAGGGCATCGACGAGATCCGCCGCGTCGTCACCGTCTTCCGCGAACTGCGCGACGGGATCACCGCCGACGGCCGTACGAAGCTCAAGTCGCCCAGCGGCACCCTGTCGACGGCCGAGGCGATCTCCGTGGTGACCAACGGGCTCGCGCTGGCCGCCCACTTCGGCGACGGCGTACTGCGGCCCGCGGACGTCGCCGCGGGCATCCTCGGCGCCGTGGTCCGCGACCCGGCGGCCGACCGTGTCGTCTGGCGGGAGTACCTGGAGACGGTCGTCCGCGAGCGCGACGGCTGGAAGGACTTCTACCGGGCGTGCCGGGAGGTGAGCGCGTGAGCGGGAACGCGCGGTCGCGGGGGAGCGGGTACGGCAGGCCGGTGACGGGCGCTACCGAGGGGGAGGACGCGATGACGAGGGCGAGTTCCGGCGAGGACCCGAGCTGGACCGGGGGACGAGGGGGACGGTGTGGCGGGCACTGACCGGGCCGCCGGCGGCCGGTGGCCCGGCACGGGGCCGCTGCTGCTCGGCGTCCGGCACCACGGGCCCGGGTCCGCGCGGGCGGTGCGCGCCGCCCTGGGGGCGGCGCGGCCGCGGGTCGTCCTGATCGAGGGTCCGCCGGAGGCCGACGCGCTGCTCCCGCTCGCCGCCGACGAGACCATGCGTCCGCCCGTCGCCCTGCTCGGCCACGCCGTCGACGAGCCCGGCCGGTCGGCGTTCTGGCCGATGGCCGAGTTCTCGCCGGAGTGGGTCGCCGTCCGCTGGGCCCTGGAGCACGACGTCCCGGCCCGCTTCATCGACCTGCCGGCCACACACACGCTGGCCTGGGAGAGCGGCGAGTCCGGCGGAGGACCGGAGGGCGGAGGACCGGAGGAAGGGAGCCGCGGGCCGGGCGGTGAGAGCCCCGCGCCCGAGGAGGGGAGCCGGGCGCAGGGCGAGGAGAGCCGTGCGCCGGAGGAGGCGGGGCGCCGGGGGAGTGAGGACGGGGACCCCGGGGACTCCGCGGACGGAGAGGGCGCCGCTGAGCGGCCGGACGGGGCCGGGATCCGCGTGGACCCGCTCGCCGCGCTCGCCGAGGCCGCCGGGTACGACGATCCCGAGCGCTGGTGGGAGGACGTCGTCGAGCACCGGGGGGCGGGCGAGGGGGACGTCTTCGCCCCGTTCGCCGTGCTCGAGGAGGCCATGGAGGCGCTGCGGGAGACGTTCGGCGCGGGCCACGACCGCGACCTCGTCCGCGAGGCGTACATGCGGCTCCAGGTGCGGGCGGCGCAGCGCGAGTTCGGCGACGGTGTGGCCGTGGTGTGCGGCGCCTGGCACGTGCCCGCGCTGCGCCGGAAGACCGCCGTCGCCGCCGACCGGGCAGTGCTGAAGGGGCTGCCCAAGGTCAAGGTGGACATGACCTGGGTGCCGTGGACGCACCGCAGACTGTCCCGGGCCGGCGGCTACGGCGCGGGCATCGACTCGCCGGGGTGGTACGCCCATCTGTTCCGCGCGCCCGACCGGCCGGTCGAGCGGTGGCTGACCAAGGTGGCCGGACTGCTGCGCGAGGAGGACCGGATCGTGTCCTCCGCGCACGTCATCGAGGCGGTGCGGCTGGCCGGCACGCTCGCCGCGATGCGCGGCCGCCCGCTGCCCGGGCTGAGCGAGACGACGGACGCCGTGCGGGCGGTGATGTGCGACGGTTCGGACGTCCCGCTGGCCCTGGTGCACGACCGGCTGGTCGTCGGGGACGTGCTGGGCGAGGTGCCGGAGTCGGCGCCCGCGGTGCCCTTGCAGCGTGACCTCGCCCGGCTCCAGCGGCGGCTGCGGCTCAAACCGGAGGCGCTGGAGCGAGAACTGGAGCTCGACCTGCGCAAGGAGACCGACGCCGGACGCAGCACACTGCTGCACCGGCTGCGGATGCTGGGCGTCGGCTGGGGCGAGCCCGCCGCCTCGCGGGGCAGCACGGGCACGTTCCGGGAGACCTGGCGGCTGCGCTGGGAGCCGGAGCTGTCCGTGCGGGTCGCCGAGGCCGGGGTGTGGGGGACGACCGTACTCGCCGCCTCGACCGCCAAGGCCGAGGCGGACGCCCTCGCGGCGCGGTCCCTCGCCGAGGTCACCGCGCTCGCCGAACGCTGCCTGCCCGCCGAACTCCCGGACGCGCTGCCCGTGGTGATGCGGGTGCTCGCCGACCGCGCGGCGCTGGACACGGACGTCGCGCACCTCGCCCAGGCACTGCCGGCCCTGGTCCGCTCCCTGCGCTACGGCGACGTCCGCGGCACCGACACCCGGGCCCTGGCGGAGGTCGCCGCGGGACTGGCCGAGCGGATCTTCGTCGGCCTGCCCCCGGCCTGCGCGTCGCTGGACGCGGACGCGGCCGAGGAGATACGGCGCCATGTGGACGCCGTGCACACGGCCGTCGGGATGCTCGGTGACACCCCGGAGGCCGGCCGCGGCGATCTGCGCGCCCGCTGGCACGGCGTGCTCCGGCTCCTGTCGGAACGGGACACCGTGCCGGGCGTCGTCCGGGGACGGGCGGTGCGGCTCCTGCTGGACGACGGGGAGGTGGAGCCGGACCGCGCGGCCCGGCTCATGGGGCTCGTGCTGTCGCCGGGCACGCCGCCGGCGGACGCGGCCGCCTGGATCGAGGGCTTCGTCGGCGGCGGTGGCGGGATGCTGCTCGTCCACGACGAGCGGCTGCTCGGGCTGGTCGACGCCTGGCTGACCGGGGTACCGCAGGAGGCGTTCACGGACGTACTGCCGCTGCTGCGGCGTACCTTCTCGGCCTACGAGCCCGGGGTCCGCAGAACGCTCGGGGAGCTCGTCCGGCGCGGTCCGGGACGGCCCGGAGCGACCGGGGCCACGACGGCCGGCGGGGCGCCCGGCTTCGCCGCCGGCCTCGACACCGAGCGCGCGGACGCCGTACTGCCCGTCGTACGAATGCTGTTGGGGCTGGACGGCGACGGGCGAGCGCGGGCGGAGACGGGGGACGAGCCGATGCGGAGGGCGGGATGACGGTGAGCGGGGCGACGGCGGGCGGGACGGCGGGGACGGAGGGTTACGACGTGCGGGACCCGGCGCAGGAGCGGCTCCGCCGCTGGCGGCTCGTGCTCGGCGGGGACGCGGCCGACGGCACCGGATGCGCGCTGTCCGGACGGGACGCCGCGATGGACGGGGCGCTCACCGCGCTCTACGGCTCGGGGGACAAGCCGCGGACGGGACGGGAGCGTTCGGCCGGGCTCGGGGCCTCGGCGCCCTCGGTGGCGCGGTGGCTGGGGGACATCCGGACGTACTTCCCGTCCTCCGTGGTGCAGGTCATGCAGCGGGACGCCATCGACCGGCTCGGGCTGTCCACGCTGCTGCTGGAGCCGGAGATGCTCGAGGCGGTGGAGGCGGACGTCCACCTCGTCGGCACGCTGCTCTCGCTCAACAAGGCGATGCCGGAGACGACGAAGGAGACCGCGCGGGCCGTCGTGCGCAAGGTCGTCGAGGACCTGGAGAAGCGGCTCGCCACCCGCACCCGGGCCACCCTCACCGGCGCCCTCGACCGCAGCGCCCGCGTCAACCGGCCGCGCCACCACGACATCGACTGGAACCGCACCATCGCGGCCAACCTGAAGCACTACCTGCCGGAGTACCGGACGGTCGTGCCGGAGCGGCTCATCGGCTACGGCCGCGCGTCCCAGTCCGTGAAGAAGGAAGTCGTCCTCTGCATCGACCAGTCGGGATCCATGGCCGCGTCCGTCGTCTACGCGTCCGTCTTCGGCGCGGTGCTCGCGTCCATGCGGTCGATCAGCACGAGGCTGGTCGTCTTCGACACGGCGGTCGTCGACCTCACCGACCAGCTCGACGATCCGGTCGACGTGCTCTTCGGCACCCAGCTCGGCGGAGGCACGGACATCAACCGGGCGCTGGCGTACTGCCAGTCGCAGATCACCCGGCCCGCGGAGACGGTCGTCGTCCTCATCAGCGACCTGTACGAGGGAGGCATCAGGGACGAGATGCTGAAGCGGGTGGCGGCGATGAAGGCCTCGGGGGTGCAGTTCGTGACGCTGCTCGCGCTGTCGGACGAGGGGGCGCCCGCCTACGACCGTGAGCACGCCGCAGCGCTCGCGTCGCTCGGCGCACCGGCGTTCGCGTGCACGCCCGACCTGTTCCCGGAGGTGATGGCGGCGGCCGTCGAGAAGCGTCCGCTGCCGATACCGGACACCGTATGACGACCGGGGAGGAGAGAAGGCGGCGAGATGTTCCGCTGACGACTTGTCGACCGGGTCCTGCCAGCAAAACGGACATGACTACCCATCGGTAACAGGGGGCTTGCGCAACCTCGGGCGTGCCGTGCAAGGATCGATGCCCCATCGGCGGTGCCTGGCGCACCGCCTGCCCGTACAGCGGTCGCAGCGTCCGTGGCGACCCGTACCGCACCCTCACCCGTTCCGCCGCACGGGAGGACCCGCCCCGCTGTGACCTGGCCGGCAGCCCTGTCCGTCGCCGCCTTGCGCGTGATGCGCACGGCGGCCGCACGGCGTGCGCTGCGACTGGGGCTGCTGGTGGGAGCCCTGTTCGCGCTCGGCTTCCTCTGCGGCGAGCAGGCGCACGCCGCGGACGGAACGCCGGAGGTCTCCTCCACCGGATCCCTGGCGTCGTCCGCCGCGGACGGAGCGCTGTCGACGGCGCAGGGCGCGGTCGGCGAGGTGGCCGACGCGTCGGCCACGGCGGTCACGAGCACCGGGCTCGACTCCGTGAGCCACCCTGCCAACTCCGGTGCCGATGCCGCGACAGCAGAGGCCGCGGCCGGGAACGCCGGAGGCCTTCCGCCCGTTCACGGCTCCTCGCGGACCGGGGATACCTCGCGGACGTCGGGCTCGTCCTGGACGTCGGGCTCGTCGGAGAAGGCGAGTTCCTCGTCCGTGGATTCCTCGGATTCCTCGGGTTCCTCGGATTTCTCGGAGCGCGGCAGTGCGGGGCGGGCGGGCAGTTCCGTCCGGACGGGCGGCTCCGTTCAGGGGGGCAGTGCCGCGCGGAGCGTGAGTTTCGAGCCGACCGGTCCGGTCCTGCGGCCGGTGGCTGACTCCGTCGTCCGGTCCGTGGGCGAGCGGGTCGTGCGGCCGGTCGGGCATCTGGCGGGGGCCGTGACGGACGAGCTGGCCGAGGCGCGGTCGAGAGTGCTGCCGTCGGACCCGCTCCCCTCGCTGCCCACGCTCCCCGGCTCGTCCACGCTGCCGGGTCTGTCCGGGCCGCCCGGTGAGTCCGAGCTGCCGGTGCGGGTGCCGCCGTTGCCGGTCACCTCGATGCCCGGGACGCAGCGGCCGGGTGCCGGTCCGTCCCTGCCGTCCGGTGAGCACGCTCCGGACGGGCGAACGGTCGCACGCACGGCGCGGGGCGCGGCTGACGGGCCGCGGTTCACCGTGGTCGGGACCGTGCCGGGCACCGCCGTGGGCGCCGGTTCCTTCGGCCTCCTCCGCGACCTTCGTGACGGTCAAGCGCCCGTGCGTCAGGCGCCCGTGCGTCAGGCGCCCGCCCGTGACGCGGGCGCCCTCCTCGGCCCGTCGGGGCTCGACACCGGCACGCCGCGGCACGCCGACGTGCTCGCCGTCACCCTGATCGACCGGGCCCCGCTGCGGCCGGCGCCCGGCGCCGCCGCGCGTCCCGACGCCGCCGGGACCCGGGACAGGCACCGGGACATCCCCGTCTTCCCCGGCTAGCGGAGCCGGACCGATCGCGGGCGCGGGCCGCACACCCACCGACGCGACCGGCACCGCCCACGCCGCGCAGCTCGCGGGTGCCGCCCACGCCCTCCACCCGCCGGTGCGGCTCAGGCGGAGGGCGCCGGTATGGCCGGCGCGGCTCAGGCCCCACGTCGCGCGTGGGCGGCGCAGCTCAGGCGGGCGCCTTCGGGGCGGCCGGTGTGGCCAGGGCGCATGCCGCGCAGCTCGCCGGTGCCGCTGAGGGCGTCTGAACCCCCTGTACGACGGCCCCGTGGGGCAGTCGTACGCACAGTCGTGCCGAGACCGAGACCGAGGCCGGGACCACCCGGCCCGGAGGCCCCGGTACGGCGCCCGACCGACTCCGCGGAGCGGCAGGACCCGGGCGGCCGAATGCCGTCGGTCCGTCCGGCCGGAACCCCCGCGGATGGGGCGGGCGGTCCCCATTGGGGTGGGGACCGCCCGCCCCGCTCCCACGGGGGCGGAGCAGGTGCGCCCCCGCGGGTCGCTCACGGGACCTCACCGGGTCAACCCCAGCCCGGTGAGGTCCTGCCCGCCGGACGACGCCCCGGCCGCGTAGGCTGAATCATGTGACAGGTATCACCGCTCAGGTGTGACCTGCGATTTAGAGCCGCCACGGAAGCGGCGATAACCTGCGAGACGGACATGCCGCGCGCTCGGACACCGTGTGCGCCTCCCTTGTGACACAGAGCGGACGTCACGTTGCCCTTCGCGGCACGCCCACGCATCCAACGAACCGCGAGATCACTGATAGGGACGGAAGCGCGTGGACCTGTTCGAGTACCAGGCGAGGGACCTCTTCGCCAAGCACGGTGTACCGGTGCTGGCCGGTGAAGTCATCGACACGCCTGAGGCGGCGCGCGAGATCACCGAGCGGCTGGGCGGCAAGTCGGTCGTCAAGGCCCAGGTGAAGGTCGGTGGTCGTGGCAAGGCCGGTGGCGTGAAGCTCGCCGCCACCCCGGACGAGGCCGTCGCCCGCGCGACGGACATCCTCGGCATGGACATCAAGGGCCACACGGTCCACAAGGTGATGATCGCCGAGACCGCTCCGGAGATCGTGGAGGAGTACTACGTCTCCTTCCTCCTCGACCGTGCCAACCGCACCTTCCTCTCCATCGCCTCCGTCGAGGGCGGCATGGAGATCGAGGAGGTCGCCGCCACCCGCCCCGAGGCCGTCGCCCAGATCGCGATCGACGCCATCGACGGTGTCGACAAGGCGAAGGCCCAGGAGATCGTCGCCGCGGCGAAGTTCCCGGCCGACGTGGCCGACAAGGTCGCCGACGTCCTCGTCACCCTGTGGGACACCTTCGTCAAGTCGGACGCCCTGCTCGTCGAGGTGAACCCGCTGGCCAAGGTCGCCTCCGGTGACGTCATCGCCCTCGACGGCAAGGTCTCCCTGGACGAGAACGCCGAGTTCCGCCACCCCGAGTTCGAGGAGCTCCACGACAAGGCGGCGGCCAACCCGCTCGAGGCCGCGGCCAAGGAGAAGAACCTCAACTACGTCAAGCTCGACGGCGAGGTCGGCATCATCGGCAACGGCGCGGGTCTGGTCATGTCGACCCTGGACGTCGTCGCCTACGCCGGCGAGGCCCACCAGGGCGTCAAGCCCGCCAACTTCCTGGACATCGGCGGCGGCGCCTCCGCCGAGGTCATGGCGAACGGCCTGGAGATCATCCTCGGCGACCCGGACGTCAAGTCCGTCTTCGTCAACGTCTTCGGCGGCATCACCGCCTGCGACGCGGTCGCCAACGGCATCGTGCAGGCCCTGGAGCTCCTCGAGAGCAAGGGCGAAGAGGTCACCAAGCCGCTCGTCGTGCGCCTCGACGGCAACAACGCCGAGCTGGGTCGCAAGATCCTGGACGACCGCAAGCACCCGCTCGTCCAGCGGGTGGACACCATGGACGGCGCGGCCGACAAGGCCGCCGAGCTGGCTGCTGCCGCGAAGTAAGGGACGAGGTCACAAGAACACCATGGCTATCTTCCTCACCAAGGAATCCAAGGTCATCGTCCAGGGCATGACCGGCTCGGAGGGTCAGAAGCACACCCGCCGCATGCTGGCGTCCGGCACCAACATCGTCGGTGGCGTGAACCCGCGCAAGGCGGGCCAGAGCGTCGACTTCGACGGCACCGAGGTACCGGTCTTCGGCACCGTCAAGGAGGCCATCGAGAAGACCGGCGCCGACGTCACGGTCATCTTCGTCCCGGAGAAGTTCACCAAGGACGCGGTCGTCGAGGCCATCGACGCCGAGATCCCGCTCGCGGTGGTCATCACCGAGGGCATCGCGGTGCACGACACGGCGTCCTTCTGGGCCTACGCCGGCAAGAAGGGCAACAAGACCCGGATCATCGGCCCGAACTGCCCCGGTCTGATCACCCCGGGCCAGTCGAACGCCGGCATCATCCCGGCCGACATCACCAAGCCGGGCCGCATCGGCCTGGTGTCGAAGTCCGGCACGCTGACGTACCAGATGATGTACGAGCTGCGGGACATCGGCTTCTCGACCTGCGTCGGCATCGGTGGTGACCCGATCATCGGCACCACCCACATCGACGCGCTGAAGGCGTTCCAGGACGACCCCGACACCGACCTGATCGTCATGATCGGCGAGATCGGCGGCGACGCCGAGGAGCGGGCCGCGGCCTTCATCAAGGAGAACGTCACCAAGCCGGTCGTCGGCTACGTCGCGGGCTTCACCGCGCCCGAGGGTAAGACCATGGGCCACGCCGGCGCCATCGTCTCCGGCTCCTCCGGCACGGCCCAGGCCAAGAAGGAGGCCCTGGAGGCCGCGGGCGTCAAGGTCGGCAAGACCCCGACCGAGACGGCCAAGCTCGCCCGCGAGGTCCTCGCCGGCTGAGTCCGGGCGAGTCGCGCGCAGCCGTGCCGCATCGCGCGGAGTCGCGCGGGGGCGCACGGATCGAGGCCGGTGGGCCCGCTCCCCCGAGGGGGGCGGGCCCACCGCCTTTTGTGCCCGCCTACGATCCGGACGCCGGTGACGTGCCCGCCTACGGTCCGGACGCCGGTGACGTGCCCGCATACGGTCCGGACGCCGGTCATACATGCGCCCGTCCGCGGTCCGGCGCCGGCCATGTGCCCGCCCGCGGCCCGGCACGGGTCACCGGGCGTCCGGCGCCATCCGTTCCGGGCCACCCGCCGACTGCGCCCTCAGCCCGGCCCGCAGCGAGAGTTCCTGCGGCGTCAGGGGGCCCGGCGCGGTCCGCGGCGGCAACCCGCGCACCTCTTGCCCCGGGGCCACCGGCGCCTCGTAGTGCGTCGGAGCCGTCCGCAGGGTCAGCGTGGTCGCGCCGACGACGGCGACGATGAAGGCGGTGGCCGACCGGGTCCAGAACCGCGTCCGGCGTTCCCCGGCCGTCCGCACGGTCGACGGCCGGGCCGCCGTGAGGCGTTCGGCGGAGGCCAGCCGGACCAGGCGCCGGTGCAGTTCCGCGGTGTCCGCCAGCTCCGGCAGGCGCGCGGCGACGGCCTCCCGGGCGTGCGTCAGCCGGTTCGCCGTCGCCGGTGTGCTGGCCTCCGTCTCCGCGGCCGTCTCCGGCAGGTCGAGGCCGACACCGTCGTAGAGCACCAGCGTGCGCCGGTAGGGCGGCGGGAGCTGCATCAGCGCCTGTTGCAGTGCGGTGTCCGCGGGGTCGCGGAGCGGCTCCCGGGCGTGTTGGCGCGGGCGGAAGCGGTGCCAGGGGGACAGGGCGCACTCGTACGCCGCCGCCCGCACCCAGCCCGCCGGGGCGCGGTCGCTCGCCACCTCCGGCCACCGCTGCCAGGCCAGTTGGAAGGCCCGCTCCACGGCCTCGCGGGCCCGCTCGCGCCGTCCGGTGAGCAGGAAGGCCTGCCGTACCAGGGCGGGGGCGCAGAAGGCGTACAGCGCGTCGAAGGCTTGGGCGGGCGTCAGGGGCGGCACTTCCATGTCCTTCTGAGGGCCCGTCGACTTCAGCGAGGCCAGCACCTGCGCGTAGGCCTGCCGGTGCCGGCCGGGCGGGGCGGCGCGGCCCGCCTCCCACGCGCACACCGTGTCGAGGGGGACACCGGCCCGGGCGGCGACCTGAGCCTGCGTCAGCGAGGCGGCTCGGCGCAGGCGTCGGCACTCCGCGGGCGGCGGCAGCTGGTGCGCAGGGCTTCTCCTCACGATGCGCCCCTTCGCGCGAATAGGTACATAAACGTATATTGAGCGACACAGCGGGGGTTCGCCTGTTACGACGGGAAGGCGCGTGTCGTTGGGAGCATGGCGGCGTGACCCAGACGAGCCATCGACGTCCTTCGCTGCCGCCCCTTCGTTCCCGGGTGCGGGACCGTACGCCAGGACTGGGCGCCGCCTTCCTCGGCGGCGCGATCGCCGCGGGGCTGGGGCTCGGCTCGTTCGCGGTGCTCGTCATCGGACTGTGGATCAGTTCGCCCTATCCCGACAGCGGTCCGGGCGGTGCGCTGCACGTCGCCGCCGCGCTGTGGCTGCTCTCGCACGGCGCCGAACTGGTGCGCACCGACACGCTCACCGGCGTGCCCGCGCCCGTGGGGGTGACCCCGCTGCTGCTGCTCGCCCTGCCGGTGCTGCTGGTCCACCGGGCGGCCCGGGACGCGACCGACGGCGGCGACGGCGGCCCGCTCGTCCCGCCGCGCACCGCCTGGGCCGGCGTCGTCCTCGGCTACCTCATGGTCGCCGGCGCGGCCGCGGCGTACGCGCAGGGCGGTGCGCTACGGCCCTCGTGGGTGTGGACGGCGGTGTGCGTACCGCTGGTCGCCGCGGCGGCGGCGGGCAGCGGGGTGTGGACGGCGTACGGCTGTCCGCACGCTCCGCTGGAGCGCTTGCTGGGCGGGCTGCCCGTGGGCGTACGGCGCCTCCTCCTCGCTCCGGGCCCCCGGGCGCGGCTCGGGGCCGCGGCGCGGGCGGCCGGTGCGGGGGCCCTGGTGTTCGCCGGCGGCGGGGCGCTGGTGCTCGGGGTGTCGCTGGTGGGGCACGGCGCGGCCGCGCAGGCGGCCTTCCTGCGGCTGACGGAGGGCTGGTCGGGGCGGTTCGCGGTGCTGCTGCTGTGCCTGGCGCTGCTGCCGAACGCGATGCTGTGGGCCGCCGCCTACGCGCTGGGGCCCGGCTTCGTGCTCGGCGCCGGTCATGTCGTGGGACCGCTGTCCTCCGCCCCGGCGCCGCTGCTGCCACCGTTCCCGCTGCTCGCGGCGGTGCCGGACGCGGGCCCGGGGACCCCGGTGAACTGGGCGTGCGCGGCGGTGCCGGTGGCGGCCGGACTGACGATGGGGTGGTTCGCCGGGGCGGCGTCGGTGCGGGAGGGGGAGGGGCGCGAGGGGCGCAGGGGACTCAAGGGGCGTGAAGGGCGTGAGGGGCGTGAGCGACGGGACGTGGATGCCGGTGGTGCCGGCGGGCCCCTCGCGGGGGCCCGTGGTGGCGGGAGGGCGGCGACGCGGAGCGCCGTCGTGGTGTGGTCGTACCGCCGGACGGCGGCCGGGGCCTGCCTCGCGTGCCTGGTGTGCGCCACCGCGCTCGGGGCGCTCGCGGCGCTGGCGGGCGGCCCGCTGGGCGACCGGGCGCTCGCCCGGTTCGGGCCGGTGGGGTGGCAGGTGGGACTGGCCGCGCTGGTGTGGACGGCGACGGCGGCCGTGCCGATGGCGCTGACGTCGCGGGCGTGGCGCGGCCGGGGGCTGCGGGAACCGCGGACCGGGACGCCGGAGCGGTCCGTCCGCGGGCCGTGGTGGCGGCTCGTGTGGCCGGGCGCGGGCGAGGGACAGGAGCGGCGGATCGGGCGGCCCCGCACGGGCGGTGCGCAGGCCCCGGCGCCCGCACCGGCCCCCGCGCCCCGGCCCTACGACCTCACGCTCGAACCGTACGACGTACTGCCCCTGGAGCCGTCGGAGTCCGCCGCCTCGCCCTGGCACGACGGCGCCTCCCGGGAGGCGCGCTGGGCGGCGCTGAAGGAGGCGGCGACCCGGTCCACGACGGCGCCCGGCCGGCCGACCGCACCCGAAAGGCCCGTAGGAGCACCGGTGGACGAACCGGTGGAGGAGCCGAGGCAAGGGCCGGCGGGAAAGCCGGCCGGACACTCAGGTGCCGAACCGCCCGCGGAGGCCGGCGCGGAACCGGCCCCGGCAACAAGTCCCCACACAGCCCCGGAGCCGGCCGCTCGGGAGACCCGGGCCGACCCGAGCAGGTCATCCGCCCCCGCGCCGCCCCGGCCCCAGGCCCCGGCCACCCCGCCGGTCAACCCCGGAGCGTCGGGCCCCCCGGAGTCTCCGGCCGGTTCCTGACCGGCCCCGCGGCCGTGCCCGCGCCGAGGGCCCGGGTGGTCGGGGTCAGTCCTTGACGCCCAGCACTCCCCGCAGTTCCTTCGGCAGGTGCTGGTCGCAGGCCTGCCTGGCCTGGTTGGTGAGGGCGTCGTTCGTGCAGGCGTAGTAGTCGCGGTAGACGAGCTGCGCGGTGAAGTTCGCGGCGACCAGGACGAGGGCGAGGCTCGCCGTGACCAGGCCGCTGATCGCCGCCGTGGTCTGCGGGCGGCCCTCGGGGGCCGGGGTGTCGGGGCCGGCGGCGCGCGGCTTGGCGCGCAGCGCGCTGATGCCCCAGTACAGCGCGGGAGCGCCGAGCAGCAGGGCCACGTAGGGCCAGCCGAAGAGGGCGAAGAAGAAGGCCCACATGCCGCACAGCAGGGCGTAGCGCGCGCGGCGCTGGGCGGGGTCGGTGGGGTCCCAGCGCAGACCCTGGCCGGGGCCGCCGCCCTGCTGCTCCGGGCCGCCGGGACCGCCCGGGCCGCCGGGGCGCTGCGGGCGCTCGCCGAAACCGTCCTGGGAACGGCCGGGCTGCCGGTCGCTCCACTGGCTGCCCCACGGGGAGTGACCCCCACCCTCGCCCTCGCCGGAGCCCGAGCCGGATTCGGAGTGGTCGCCCCCGGACGGGTTCCGCGGCCTCCAGGGGCGGTCCGGGGTGCCCTCGGGCGGCGGGGCGAAGGGATTGCCGTCCGGGGCCGCGCCGCCCCGCCCCTCGCCGCCACCCCCGCCGGAGGGCGCGTCCGGCGGCGATGCGGGGCGCTCCCGCAGCAGCACGGCGCCGCGCTCTCCTCCCTGCACGGCATGCGAGGGGAGCGTGAGGAGTCGCAGGCTGCGGTCCGGCATCAAGTGAGCGTCTTCCCCTGGTGAGTCTGGTGAGTCTGTGGGTCTGGTGAGCCTCGTGGGACTGGTGGGCCACGACGGAACCGATGCGTCCCGGAGGCGCTGGAGAGCCCTGGATCCGGATCCGTCATCCCGTGAACGCGCGGTGCGCCGAGTGCGTTCCCGTACCGGCCCGTCCCAGACGCTACCTTCCGGCCGCGCCCCCGTCCCATGGGGGCTGCCCCGGTGTGCCGGTATCGTTGCTGGCGGTCGGCCGGTTCGTAGGCTTCCCCGTATCCGGGGACGCGAAGCATTCGTACGACCGTACAAACAGCTTCCCCGAGAAAGGGCCCCACCGTGGCCGCCAAGCCCGTGGCCAAGCGCCTCGTCGTGCTGGTCTCCGGATCCGGCACCAATCTGCAGGCGCTCCTCGACGCGATCGCCGAGAGCGGAGTCGAGGCCTACGGCGCCGAGATCGTCGCCGTGGGCGCCGACCGCGACGGCATCGAGGGGCTCGCGCGAGCCGAGCGTGCCGGGCTGCCGACCTTCGTGCGGAAGGTCAAGGACTACGCGACCCGTGGGGAGTGGGACGCGGCGCTCGCCGAGGCGGTCGCCGCCCACGAGCCCGACCTGGTGGTGTCCGCCGGGTTCATGAAGATCGTGGGGAAGGAGTTCCTCGCGCGGTTCGGCGGGCGGTTCGTGAACACGCACCCGGCCCTGCTGCCCAGTTTTGCCGGAGCCCACGGCGTGCGGGACGCGCTCGCGTACGGCGCCAAGGTCACCGGCTGCACCGTCCACTTCGTCGACGATGGCGTCGACACCGGGCCGATCATCGCGCAGGGCGTGGTGGAGGTCCGGGACGAGGACGACGAGAGCGCGCTGCACGAGCGCATCAAGGAAGTCGAGCGAAGGCTGCTCGTCGAGGTCGTGGGGCGGCTCGCCCGCAACGGCTATCGCATCGAGGGACGAAAGGTAGTTATCCAGTGACCGCCGAGAGCAACAAGCGGCCCATCCGGCGCGCGCTCGTCAGCGTCTACGACAAGACCGGTCTGGAGGAGCTCGCGCGCGGGCTGCACGCGGCCGGCGTCGAACTCGTCTCCACCGGGTCCACGGCCGGCCGGATCGCCGACGCCGGCGTCCCCGTCACCAAGGTCGAGGAGCTCACCGGCTTCCCCGAGTGCCTGGACGGCCGCGTCAAGACCCTGCACCCGAAGGTGCACGCCGGCATCCTCGCCGACCTGCGGCTGGAGGACCACCGGCGGCAGCTGGAGGAGCTGGGCGTCCAGCCGTTCGACCTCGTCGTGGTCAACCTCTACCCGTTCCGCGAGACCGTGGCCTCCGGGGCCTCGCCCGACGAGTGCGTCGAGCAGATCGACATCGGCGGTCCGTCGATGGTCCGCGCCGCCGCCAAGAACCACCCGTCCGTCGCCGTCGTCACCAGCCCCGCCCGCTACGGCGACGTGCTGCACGCGGTCACGGACGGCGGCTTCGACCTCGCCACCCGCAAGCGGCTCGCCGCCGAGGCCTTCCAGCACACGGCGGCCTACGACATCGCCGTCGCCTCCTGGTTCGCCTCCTCCTACGCGCCGGTCGACGACTCGCAGTTCCCCGACTTCCTCGGCACCACCCTGGAGCGCGCGCACACCCTGCGCTACGGCGAGAACCCGCACCAGCCCGCCGCCCTCTACACCTCCGGCACGGGCGGCCTTGCGGAGGCGGAGCAGCTCCACGGCAAGGAGATGTCGTTCAACAACTACACGGACACGGACGCCGCCCGCCGTGCCGCGTACGACCACGACGAGCCGTGCGTGGCGATCATCAAGCACGCCAACCCCTGCGGCATCGCGGTCGGCGCGGACGTCGCCGAGGCGCACCGCAAGGCGCACGCCTGCGACCCGCTGTCCGCGTTCGGCGGTGTGATCGCCGTCAACCGGCCGGTCAGCAAGGAGATGGCCGAGCAGGTCGCGGAGATCTTCACCGAGGTCATCGTGGCCCCGGACTACGAGGAGGGGGCCCTGGAGGCCCTCACCAAGAAGAAGAACATCCGCGTGCTGCGCTGCGCCGAGCGCCCCGAACACCCCGTCGAGGTCAAGCCGATCGACGGCGGTGCCCTGCTCCAGGTCGCCGACCGGCTGCAGGCCGAGGGCGACGACCCGGCGCACTGGACGCTGGCGTCCGGCGAGGCGCTGGACGAGGCCGGGCTGGCCGAGCTGACCTTCGCCTGGAAGGCCTGTCGCGCCGTGAAGTCCAACGCGATCCTGCTCGCCAGGGACGGCGCCTCGGTCGGCGTCGGCATGGGACAGGTGAACCGCGTGGACTCCTGCAGGCTCGCGGTCGAGCGGGCCGGCGAGGAGCGGGCGCGCGGCGCCTACGCCGCCTCCGACGCGTTCTTCCCGTTCCCCGACGGCCCCGAGATCCTGATCGCGGCGGGCGTGAAGGCCATCGTCCAGCCGGGCGGCTCGATCCGCGACGAGCAGGTCGTCGAGGCCGCGAAGAAGGCGGGCGTCACGATGTACTTCACCGGCACCCGCCACTTCTTCCACTGATCCGGAACGAAGGAGCGGTCTCCGGCCCTCCCCCGAGCGGGGCCGGAGACCGCGGCCGTGTCGCGTCAGCAGGGACGCACGGAGTAGATCGGGTCCCAGGTGGCGCGGCCGGCCTGGTACGCCGTGGACGTCCAGCGCACGCTGCCGTCCTTGTTGTAGAAGCGGGCCACGGTGCCGGGCGTCTGGTTGTTGACGAAGTCGCCGTCGCCGTACCAGTTGGACACGGACCACTGCTGGCACTTGTAGAAGTTGAAGACGGTGCCGCGGACGTCCACGCACAGGTAGCCGTAACGGCAGTCGAGCGCCGCGGCCTTGGCCCGGGCGGCCTGGCGCGCGGGGTACACCGTGACGTCGAGGCCGTCGAAGTGCACCTTCCCGGCGGAGACCTGCCGGCCGCCGGGGTGGCCGGCGAGCACCGCGTCGACGCGCTGCTGGACCTCGGAACGCTGTGCGGCCGAGCGGGGCGGGGCGGCCGCGTCGCCCGGCTGGGCCGAGGCGGCCGGGACGACGGGGCCGGCGAGCAGGGCGGTGGCCGCGACGAGCAGCGCGGCGGACTTCTTCACGTTCACTGACGTTCCCCCAACTACCGTGAGCACGGATCTGGTCGTACCGCCGAGGCGGTGTGGTTCCACCGTGCCGGAGGCGCCCGCGCGCGGGTACCTCGGAAGTCTGAGGGTCACCGCCTCCCCGGTGGCGTGTACTCCTGGAGGTAGTGCGCGACCCGCTCGGCGTAGCCGCGGTACTTCGCGGGGACACCGCCCGCGCCGTTGACCTTCGCGTACGACGTCCGGTAGGCGGCGGCGACCAGGACCCGGCGGTCGCCCGGCAGTCCGTCGTCCAGGCGCGGTTCGATCCAGCACAGGTAGCGGCCCATCGCCGGAATGGACTCGGCGGGCGGGAAGGGCGGCCGGGGGACGTTCTCGGCGGGAGTGCCGTCGTCGTGCATCCACCAGCGCAGCACCCGCGGGGTCCAGCGGGCGATGCCGTACTCGTCCTTGGCGGGGTCGGCGAGATCCGGGTCGAAGTCGCTTTCCACCTTCAGCATGGCCGCGATCAGCGCGGAAGTGACCTCCGGCCGGGCGCAGTCGTGCGCGGTCTCCACGATCAGCGGGCGGTAGGCGGGCGGGACGCCCCGGTCGGTGCGGAGTTCGGCGGCTCCGTAGGAGGCGGCGCCGCTCCTGGGGGTCGCGGCGGCGGTGGCGCCCCCGGCGCCCGCGCCCGGACCGGCCCAGGTGCCGAGGCCGTAGCCGAGGGCGGCCAGCGCGGCGGTGGCGGCCGCCGCGCCGAGCACGATTCCCGCCCGGCCGCCGTGCCGGCGCCCGCCCGGCAGCACACCGCGGCCGATCCGAGGGAGCGCGGTACGCCCGAGCCGCTGGACCAGGGGCCCGCCCGGTGGACGGCCACCGCCGGCCGCGGCCTCCACCCGGCGCAGCAGGGCCTCGGTGCCCACGCGGCCGGCGTGCGTGCGGGCCAGGCAGTCCCGCACCACCTCCCGCCAGGCGTCCGGGAGTTCGGGGGACAGCCGCAACTGGTCCGATCCGCGGGCGTAGGCGGCGGCCGCGTCCCGGCGGGCCGTCGGGGTGCCGCCGGGCAGCGGGAAGGAACCGGTGAGGACGAGGTGGGCGAGGACGCCGAAGGCCCAGACGTCGGCGGACGGGCGGATGCGGCGGCCGCGTTCGCCGATCTCGGACCACAGCAGCTCGGGCGGGGTGTAGTCGGGGGTGGAGAAAGCGGGGGTGTAGGCGTGGGTGCCCTCCAGCTCGGCGGCCATGTTGAAGTCGCCGAGCCGCACCGAACCGTCCGCCATCAGCAGCACGTTCGCCGGTTTCAGGTCCCCGTGCACCCAGCCCGCCCGGTGCAGCTGGGCGAGCCCCTCGCAGACCTGGGCGAGCAGCGCGGGCCCGGCCGCGGGGCGCGGCCGGCTCTCGAGGAGGGCTGTCAGCGATCCCTCGGCCAGCTCCAGGACGAGCACGGTCGCCCCGTCGAGGGCGGGCCGGCCGGGATCGTCGACGACGAGGGTCTCGTACATCCGGATCAGCCGCGGCCGTCTGAGCCGGCGGTGCAGGGCGATCTCGCGCTCGATGAGTTCGCGCAGGTGGGCGAGTTGACGCGGGGTGCCCGTGCCGGTGGGCAGGAACTTCAGCGCGGCCGTGTCCGGCAGGGTGTCGGCGCCCTCGCCCGCCGCCGGGGCGCCGGTGCGGCGGCCCTCGTACACGCTGCCGAAGGCGCCGGTCGCGAGGGGCTGCCGCACCTCCCAGCCGCCGACCCGGTAGCCCCGCGGCACCGGCACGGCGTACGGCTCGGTCACCGGGCGACCCGGTTCGCGGGGACGGCCAGGACGGCCAGGTCGTCCTCCCGTACCAGGTCGAAGCGGAGCGCGAGGGAGACCAGGGACTCCTTCTTGCCGTTGAGGCGGGAGCCCGTCTCCGCGGTCTCGGGGCCCGGTTTCAGGCGCAGCTTCACCGCCAGATAGTCGATGTTCCACTGCACCGACGTGCGCGACGCGGCCGGCCAGGCGGGGCGCAGCCGCTCGACGACCTGGTCGACGGTCGGCAGCGGGGCGTGCGGATCGCCGCGCAGCCGCGGCTCGCACAGGGCGGCGAGGACCGCGAAGTAGCGCTTGGTGCGGTCCACGGCGAAGGCGGGCGCGGTGGTCCCGCCGTCCGCCCCGCCCGTGCCGTGCAGGTAGTCGTGGCGCGGCGCCCACACCTCGATCGCCAGCAGGTCCCCGGCCGCGGGCAGCACGATCCGGGAGAACTCGAAGGGGACCGGCGCGTCCAGCCGGCCCGGCGCGACCTTGATGTGCTCGCCCGCGCCCTCCGGGTTCTCCACGACGTAGGTGTGGCGGGCGGAGAGGTTGCTCAGTATCCAGAACGCCCCGTGGGCGGCGATCTCACCGGCCCGGCGGGACACGCCGTCGTGTGCGATCACCAGGTCGTTGCCGGGGGCGGAGCGCCCGAATGCGAGGCGGTCGCCGGGCGCCAGCCGGATCTGGGCGCCGCTTCGCTCGTCCCCCGTGGTCGGCGGAGGTACCACGATGATGCTGTACAAGGTGCGTCTCCCCGTGCCTGACGGCTACCGAAGCCAGACTAGGGCGACGCACCAGGGCCGTGTCTCCCCTTGTGCGGGGTGAGACACGGCCCTTGGTGCGAATGGCGTGAATTGTTCAGTAACGCGGGCGGTTGAACCAGTTCGTGGCCGCGCTGTTCACCATCGAGGCGAGGATGATGCCGCCGAAGGCGAGCGAGATGATGCCGCCGAAGGTGGCCGAACCGCCCTGCCCGTTCGCGATGTTGACGATGCTGCCGAGGAGCAGCAGCGAGGAGTACACGATCGTGCCGATGCGGATGCCGCTGCCGCCGGTCTTGAACTTGACACCCAGGAAGATCGACAGGCTGCCCAGAACCAGCATCAGCAGGGCGATCAGCACGATGACGCCGGTCGCGGTGCTGGTGTCGCCGCCGGACCCGAGGCCGTTGGAGGCGTCCTGGAGGGCCGCGCCCGCGATGCCGATGAAGAGGCCGGCCAGGAACTGGAACCCGGCCAGGATGAACAGCAGCACCCGGGCGGTCTTGATCAGGCCGGGCATCTCCATGGGGGCGCCGTAGCCGTACCCCTGCGGGACGGGCGGGGCCTGCGGGTAGCCGTAGCCGGGCTGGCCCTGGGGGGCGCTCGGGTAGCCGTAGCCGGGCTGGCCCTGCGGGGGCTGGGACGGGTAGCCGGGCTGCTGGCCCTGCGGCGGGCCGTAGGGGTTGTTCGGGTCGCCGAAACTCATGGCGGTCTTTCCTCCGTTGCTCCGAGTGCGGGGACGACGCGCAGCATGAATCGGAGGAAATACGTCGTTTGCGGTCGGTCCCCCCGGTACTGCCCGCGGCACTGTTCTTCATCGTTCTTTACCACGGGCTTACTTGTCCAGCCACATTCCGCAGGTGTTGTGATAGTGCAACATCGTTGATCACACCGGAACATTCGGAGGGGAGCGCCCCCGGATTGGAACCGGGGCCCGGTCATCCGGGAGTATGGGGCCATGACCGCCCAGATTCTCGATGGCAAGGCCACCGCAGCCGCGATCAAGTCCGATCTGACCGCCCGCGTGGCGGCGCTGAAGGAGAAGGGCGTCACGCCCGGCCTCGGCACGATCCTGGTCGGGGACGACCCCGGCAGCCACAAGTACGTCGCCGGCAAGCACCGCGACTGCGCCCAGGTCGGCATCGCCTCCATCCAGCGCGAGCTGCCGGCCACCGCGACGCAGGAGGAGATCGAGGCGGTCGTCCGCGAGCTGAACGAGGACCCGGCCTGCACCGGCTACATCGTCCAGCTCCCGCTGCCCAAGGGCATCGACGAGAACCGCATCCTCGAGCTGATGGACCCGGACAAGGACGCCGACGGCCTGCACCCGATGAACCTCGGCCGCCTCGTCCTCAACGAGCCGGCCCCGCTGCCCTGCACCCCCAACGGCGTGCTGACCCTGCTGCGCCGCTACGGCGTGGAGATCAAGGGCGCCGAGGTCGTGGTCGTCGGCCGTGGGGTGACCATCGGCCGCCCGATGCCGCTGCTGCTCACCCGGCGCAGCGAGAACGCCACGGTGACCCAGTGCCACACCGGCACCCGCGACCTGTCCGCCCACCTCAGGCGGGCCGACATCATCGTCGCCGCGGCCGGCTCCGCGCACCTGATCCGCGCCGAGGACGTCAAGCCGGGCGCCGCCGTCCTCGACGTCGGCGTCTCGCGCAACGACGAGGGCAAGATCGTGGGCGACGTCCACCCGGACGTCGCCGAGGTCGCCGGCTGGATCTCCCCGAACCCCGGCGGCGTCGGCCCGATGACCCGGGCGCAACTGCTGGTCAACGTGGTCGAGGCGGCGGAGCGCAGTGTCGGCTGAGGCGCGGGGCGACGCGCGGGGCGCCGGGCCCGCCGAGCCCGAGATGGAGGTGTGCGACCCGGTCAGCGCACCGGACGCCGACGGCACGCCGCGCCGGGTCACGCGCCGCTTCCCGCTCTTCACCCGGGACACCGCGCGGCCGGAGGGCGGCGGCCGGGCCGCGCCCGGCGACGCCCCGGCGCCCGCCCGGCAGTGGCCGGTGCTCGCCGTGCTCGGCACCGTCGGGCTCGGGCTGCTGGTGACCGCGTTCGACGCCTTCCGCTTGGGTCTGCTGCTGGTCGGCGTCGCGCTGCTCGGCGGCGCCGTGCTGCGCTGGCTGCTGCCCCGGGTGGGCATGCTCGCCGTCCGCTCCCGCTTCACGGACATCGTCACCTACGGCGTCCTGGGAGCGGTGATCGTCCTGCTCGCGTTGATGGTCCAGCCGAAGCCGTGGCTGGAGATCCCGTTCCTGGACGACGCGCTGCACTTCACGGTCCGCGGCTAGCGAAGCCGTTCCTGCTGGTCCTGCCGGTCTTGCCGGTCCAGTCCGCGCAGCCGGTCCTGCCGGTTGTGCCGGCTGCTTTTCGTGCGAACACCCGTACTTCGCGGCGTCCCGACGTCCCGGCCCGCACACGGCGACGGCGGCCCGTCCTCTCCCCCGAGTAAGGACGGGCCGCCGCCGGGATCAACCCTGCTGCACCGGGAACGGGCTGTTCAACGGCTGTCCGTGGGCTGTGGCACGGAAGTGACCGTTCCGCTACGGTGTCCGCGCTCTGCCACAGCGGTGCGTCCCCCTGTTCCCCGCGACGCAGAGCGCCGCCGGAGCGCCGCCGGTGGGACACTGGTCCGCGGAACCGGCGGGCGCGCGACGCTGCGCGCCCCGGCACCCGTGCTCCCGTGCGCCCCCACCCCGGGAACCGGGATCCTGACGGGGCGCGTTCCTGTGGGTAGCCAGAACGGGGACTCGGCACAGGGCACCACGCGCGGGGAACACTCAGCACTACCGGGGGAAAGAGGGGGAAGCGATGCCTCGTTGGAAGGCCTTGCCCGACGAACTGGATCCGCAGGTCAGGGAGTTCGCGAGCCAACTGCGCAGGCTCGTGGACCGCAGCGGCCTGAGCGTCGCCGCGCTCGCCGACCGCACGGGCTACAGCAAGACGTCCTGGGAGCGTTACCTGAACGGCCGCCTGCTGGCGCCGAAGGGCGCGATCGTGGCCCTGGCCGAGGTCACCGGCACCAACCCGGTGCACCTGACCACCATGTGGGAGCTCGCCGAACGGGCCTGGAGCCGGGCGGAGATGCGCCACGACCGGACCATGGAGGCGATCCGGATATCCCAGGCCCGGGCCGCCCTCGGGGAGTCCGGGGCGGTGTCCGCGGCCGACGGCAAGGGGGTCGGCACCGCCCGCAGGAGCGGCGGCGCCACGGTGGTTCCCGGGGGCGCGGGCCCCGCGGGCACGTCCCCGACGGTGCCGCCGCAGCCGACGGCGGCCGACGCCGACGTGCGCGACGCGGTGCCGCGGACCACTCCGCCCGGCCCGGCGTCGTCGCCCGGCTCGGGAGCCGGCACCGGCTCGGGTGTCGTCCCGGCGTCCGCTGCCGCTCCCGCGTCGGCACCCGTGCCCGAGTCCGCGACCGAGCCGGGCGCCGACTCCGGCACCGGCTCGGCCACGGCGGAACCCGTCAACTCCTGGGGCCTGGCCGGATACCGGGGGCCGTCGCCGACGGGCGGCCGTGCCCCCGGCAGCGCGTCCTCGCCGTCCGGCGGTCCGACCCGGACCGCGACGTCCCCGTCCGGCGCCGCGGCCCGTACGCCGGCCGGTCCGGGTGCGCACACCGGAGCCGCAGCCGCAGCCGGAGCGGGAGCCGCAGCCGGGAGTCCGCCGGCCCCCCGTCCCGCCGCCCCCGGCGCGAACGGCGCGCGCAGACAGCAGGTGCTGATGTTCCTCGCGGGCCTGGTCGGTGTGCTGGCCCTGATCGGCGCGGTCTTCTACCTCACCGGCGGCGGGGCCGGGAAGCCCGAGGGTGAGAAGAAGCCGCCCGCGGCCTCCCCGAGCGTCGACCCGAACCTGCCGCCGGGCGTCAAGTGCAGCGGGGCCTCGTGCACGGGCAAGGACGCCGAAATCATGGGCTGCAGCGGCGAGTTGGTGACCACGGCCCAGAGCGCCACCGTCGGCACGACCGTCGTCGAGGTCCGCTACAGCAAGACCTGCGGCGCGGCCTGGGGCCGGATCACCCAGGCCGCCCAGGGCGACGAGGTCCGGGTCACGGTCGGCTCGCGCCGGGAGACCGGCACGATCACCACGGCCGGGGACACGATCGCGTACACGCCGATGGTCGCCGTGAAGGACGCGGCGGGGATGAAGGCGTGCGCGACGCTGGCGTCGGGACAGCAGGGCTGCACGCGGTAGGGCCGGAACCGGCGCTCAGGGGGGAAGCAGCGGGGAACAAGTGGCGCCGGCCAGGCATGGCCCGGGCCGGACGGGGGCAGGCGATGGGTACCCCCACGGGATTCCGGTCCTCCGGTAACCCGCCTCCGGCGGCCGCCCTCGTCCCCTCCCCCGGACGGGCGGCCGCCGCTCGTACGTCACGTGGCCGTCACGCTGTGGGACGGGCCACACGGGCCCGGCGGCCCGGGATCCCGGAGGCGCGATAGCCTGACCGCTGGATCTCTCTTGACGCCAAGAGATCGATCATCCGTACCCGTGATCGGTCATCGTGGCGGCGCCGGTCACGAGCCGGTGCGGGATCCCGCACCCCGGGGCAGGGACGCCCCACCGCCAGCTGTCATACGGAGAACGCCATGACCCGCACTCCCGTGAACGTCACCGTCACCGGCGCGGCCGGCCAGATCGGTTACGCCCTGCTCTTCCGCATCGCCTCCGGCCAGCTGCTCGGCGCGGACGTGCCGGTCAAGCTTCGTCTGCTGGAGATCACCCCGGCGCTGAAGGCCGCCGAGGGCACGGCCATGGAGCTGGACGACTGCGCGTTCCCGCTCCTGCAGGGCATCGAGATCTCGGACGACCCGAACGTCGCGTTCGACGGCGCCAACGTCGCCCTCCTCGTGGGCGCCCGCCCGCGCACCAAGGGCATGGAGCGCGGTGACCTCCTGGAGGCCAACGGCGGCATCTTCAAGCCGCAGGGCAAGGCCATCAACGACCACGCCGCGGACGACATCAAGGTCCTCGTCGTCGGCAACCCGGCCAACACCAACGCCCTGATCGCGCAGGCGGCCGCCCCGGACGTACCGGCCGAGCGCTTCACCGCGATGACCCGCCTGGACCACAACCGCGCGCTCACCCAGCTCGCGAAGAAGACGGGCACCACGGTCGCCGACATCAAGCGCCTGACCATCTGGGGCAACCACTCGGCCACCCAGTACCCGGACATCTTCCACGCCACGGTCGGCGGCAAGAACGCGGCCGAGGTCGTGAACGACGAGAAGTGGCTGGCCGAGGAGTTCATCCCGACCGTCGCCAAGCGCGGTGCCGCGATCATCGAGGCCCGCGGCGCCTCGTCGGCCGCCTCCGCCGCCAACGCCGCCATCGACCACATCCACACCTGGGTCAACGGCACCGCCGAGGGCAACTGGACCTCCATGGGCATCCCGTCGGACGGCTCCTACGGCGTCCCGGAGGGCCTGATCTCCTCCTTCCCGGTCACCTGCAAGGACGGCACGTACGAGATCGTCCAGGGTCTGGACATCAACGAGTTCTCCCGCACCCGCATCGACGCCTCCGTCAAGGAGCTCGAGGAGGAGCGCGAGGCGGTCCGCGGTCTCGGCCTGATCTGATTCCCGGCCTCACGGCCGGCGTCCTCCGGACCCGTTCCCGGGCCGGTCTTCACGGCTTCGTCACGGCCTCGCACAGGCCCCGTTCCGGTTCCTTCCGGAACGGGGCCTGTGGCGTGTTTTTGCCGCTACCGTCAAAGGCGTACCCGTCAGGGGGAGTTCGGGGGGTTCGCGATGAGCGGTTGGGACGGTCACAGCTCCGGGTCGGGGCCGGAGCGCGAGCCGAGCGAGGAGAGAGGCCGGGCGGCCTGGGCGGCCGAGGAGCCGGACGCGGAGGTGCACGCCGCGGGGGCGCCGGATGCGGCGGCGGCCGGGACGCCCGACAAGGCGGGGACGGGCGAGGCCGCCCCGCCGTGGGGGTCGGCGGAGACCCGTACGGCCCCGGACCCGACCACCGGGCCCCCGCCCGCCCCGCCCCCCTGGGCCTCCGCCCAGACGCAGACGGCGCACGTGCCGCCCCCGTGGGCGACGGCCACTCCGCACCCCCGGCCGGCCCCGCCGGCGCAGGGCAGCGGCACCCCGCCCGGCACGCCGCCGTGGGGCTCGCCGGGCTCGTGGCAGACGGCCGGCTCGCCTCCGTGGAACGCCGCCGGCCTGCCGCATCCGTCCACCACCCCGCCGTGGGGCTCCGCCGGCGTCCCGCCCGCCGCGGGGCCCGCCCCCGGAGGTTCCCCCGCCGGATGGGGCGCCTCGCAGTCCTCACCGGCGTACGCGCCCGGCCCCGGCACCTCCGGAGGATCCGGCACTCCCGGCACCGCGGGCCACCGCGTCGGCCGACTGCTGGCCGCGCTGGCCGTCACGGCGCTCGTCGGCGGGGGAGCGGGCGCCGCGGTCTGGTACGTGGCCCGCGGCCACGGAGGCACCGGGGCCGCCCCGGCCGTCGACGCGGGCGTCACCGGCCCCGCCGCGAACCCGGCACCCCCCGGACCCGCTCCCGCCGCCTCCCCGCCCCAGGAGTCCGCGCCGTCCGGCTCCCCCTTCCTCGCCCCGTCCGCCCCGGCCGGGTACCGGCGCGCACAGGACCCCGTCGGCTACACGGTCGACGTCCCCGAGGGCTGGTCCCGGCGGCAGAAGCAGGGTGAGAAGGCCCCGGTGGTCTACTACGACGCCCCCGGCGACGGGCGCCAGCTCCAGATCTTCGCGATCGCCGAGGACACCCCGGCCGCCTCCCTGGACCTCGCCGAGAACGACCCCGGCTACGGCTTCGCCCGCCAACCGGGCTACCAGGCGCTGGACCGCAACGCGGCCGACACCTGGTCCGAGCTCACCTACCGCTACGACGACCCGGACAAGGGCGCCCGCCGGGTGATCGACCACCGCTTCCAGGCATCCGACGGCACCCTCTACGCGATCCGCGTCAGCGGCCCGGAGACCATGGCGCCCGGCCTGGTCACCACCCCGCTGACCACCGCCCTCGCCTCCTTCTGCCCGTCCGGCGGCTCCTGCGGCTGAGGCCCTTCTTCCGGATCGGGCCGACGCCGCACCACGACGTCACCTCGACGCGACCAGGACGTCACCACACCAGCCCCATACATCCCTTTCGTTGACTCCTGCCCCTTAACTCCGTGACGCGGAACACTTCGAGCCATGGATTGCGCATGCAATTCGGGGGGACGGGGCAGGCGCTAGAGGCCCCTGAGGGTGACACCCGTGTAACACAGGGCCACTGAGCAGGAACGAAAGGCAATCCCGATCATGGCGGACACCGCGAAACGCACGGCGCACAGCACCATCCACGCGGGAGGGGAGTGGCTGGAAGCGGTCTCCGGCGCCACGCGCGACATCCTCGACCCCGCGGACGCGACGCCGTTCGCCGTGGTGGCGGAGGGCGACGAGAAGGACACGGACCTCGCCGTGGAGGCCGCGCGGCGCGCCTTCGACGGCGGCCGGGGCGCATGGCCGAGCACTCCGGCCGCCGAGCGAGCCGCCCTGCTGCGCCGGGTCGCCGACCTCCTGGTGCGCGACCGCGAGCGGCTCGGTCTGCTGGAGAGCCGGGACGCGGGCAAGACCGTGGAGGAGGGCCGGGTCGACATCGACTGCGTCGCCGACGCCTTCCGCTACTTCGCCGACCTGGTCGCCGCCGAGGCCCCCGGCCGGGTCGTGGACGCCGGCTCGCCCGACATCCACAGCGTGGTCGTGCACGAGCCGGTCGGCGTCTGCGCGCTGATCACCCCCTGGAACTACCCGCTGCTCCAGGCCAGCTGGAAGATCGCCCCGGCGCTCGCCGCCGGCAACACGTTCGTGGTCAAGCCGAGCGAGATCACCCCGCTGACCACCGTCGCGCTGATCGAGCTGCTGGCCGAGGCGGGGCTGCCCGCCGGAGTCGCCAACATCGTCACCGGCCCCGGCCACACGGTCGGCGCCCGGCTCGCCGAGCACCCCGACGTCGACCTCGTCTCCTTCACCGGCGGTCTGGTCAGCGGCACCAAGGTGGCCCAGGCGGCCGCCCCGACCGTCAAGAAGGTCGCCCTCGAACTCGGCGGCAAGAACCCCAACGTCGTCTTCGCCGACGCGTGCGCCACCGACGAGGGCTTCGACACCGCCGTGGACCAGGCCCTCAACGCGGCCTTCATCCACAGCGGCCAGGTCTGTTCGGCGGGCGCCCGGCTGATCGTCGAGGAGTCCGTGCGGGAACGATTCGTCGCCGAACTCGCCCGCCGGGCCGGGAAGATCCGCCTCGGCCGCGGCACCGAGGACGGCGTCGAGTGCGGCCCGCTCGTCTCCGAGCAGCAGCGCGCCAAGGTGGAGGCGTACGTCGCCGGCGCGCTCGAGGAGGGCGCCGTGCTGCGCTCCGGAGGCAGGCGGCCCGAGCCGTCGGAGCAGCGCCCCGCCGCCGGCTACTTCTACGAGCCGACCGTCCTCGACGGCTGCCACCGCGAGATGAAGGTCGTCCGCGAGGAGGTCTTCGGCCCGGTCGTCACCGTCGAGACCTTCCGTACCGAGGACGAGGCCGTCGCCCTCGCCAACGACACCGAGTACGGCCTCGCGGGCGCGGTGTGGACCGCCGACGCGGGGCGCGCCCGCCGCGTGGCCGGGCGGCTGCGCCACGGCACCGTCTGGATCAACGACTTCCATCCCTACCTGCCGCAGGCGGAGTGGGGCGGCTTCGGCAAGAGCGGCGTCGGACGCGAACTCGGCCCCGCCGGACTCGCCGAGTACCGCGAGAGCAAGCACGTCTACCAGAACCTCGCGCCCAAGCCGGTGCGCTGGTTCGCGGGCTGAGCCAGGCCCACCCCGCCCGGCTCACCCCCGACGCCCCGGCCCCGGCCGAGGACCACCACCCCCGGCCCCGGCCGGCCACGACCCCGCCCACGGCCCCACGGACCCCGGACCACCACCTCGCCACCGACCCCCCACCGGAGTACCACCCAGATGCCTGACAACACCCACGAGTACGACTACGTCGTCATCGGCGGCGGCACGGCAGGCTCCGTCATCGCCTCCCGCCTCACCGAGAACCCCGACGTCACCGTCGCCGTCATCGAGGGCGGCCCGAGCGACGTCGACCGCGACGACGTGCTCACCCTGCGCCGCTGGATGGGCCTGCTCGGCGGCGAACTGGACTACGACTACCCGACGACGGAGCAGCCGCGCGGCAACAGCCACATCCGGCACAGCCGCGCCCGCGTCCTGGGCGGCTGCTCCTCGCACAACACGCTGATCGCCTTCAAGCCGCTTCCGTCCGACTGGGACGAGTGGGAGGCGGCCGGCGCCAAGGGCTGGGGCGCGGTCCCGATGGAGGCGTACTTCGCCCGGCTGAAGAACAACATCGTCGCGGTCGACGAGAAGGACCGGAACGCCATCGCCTGCGACTTCGTCGACGCCGCGCAGGAGGCGCTCGGCGTGCCGCGCGTCGAGGGCTTCAACAAGAAGCCGTTCAACGACGGCGTCGGCTTCTTCGACCTGGCCTACCACCCGGAGAACAACAAGCGCTCCTCGGCGTCGGTGGCGTACCTGCACCCGGTGATGGACGAGCGGGCCAACCTCACGATCTGGCTGGAGACCTGGGCGTACAAGCTCCAGCTCGACGGCACCCGCGCCGAGGGCGTGCACGTGCGCACCAAGGACGGCGAGGAGCACCTCGTCCGCGCCCGCCGCGAGGTCCTGCTGTGCGCCGGCGCCGTCGACACCCCGCGCCTGCTGATGCACTCCGGCATCGGCCCGAAGGCGGACCTGGAGGCGCTCGGCATCCCGGTGGTGCACGACCTGCCGGGCGTCGGCGAGAACCTGCTGGACCACCCCGAGTCGGTCATCGTGTGGGAGACGAACGGCCCCATCCCGGAGAACTCCGCGATGGACTCCGACGCGGGCCTGTTCGTGCGCCGCGACCCCGAACACGCGGGCCCGGACCTGATGTTCCACTTCTACCAGATCCCGTTCACCGACAACCCCGAGCGCCTGGGCTACCAGCGGCCGGAGTTCGGCGTGTCGATGACCCCGAACATCCCCAAGCCGAAGAGCCGCGGCCGGCTGTACCTCACCAGCGCCGACCCCTCCGTCAAGCCCGCCCTGGACTTCCGCTACTTCACCGACGAGGACGACTACGACGGCCGCACCCTCGTGGACGGCATCAGGATCGCCCGTGAGATCGCGAAGACCCAGCCCTTGGCCGGCTGGCTCAAGCGGGAGGTGTGCCCCGGCCCGGACGTCACCGGCGACGAGGAGCTGAGCGAGTACGCCCGCAAGGTCGCGCACACCGTGTACCACCCGGCCGGCACCTGCAAGATGGGTGCCGCCGACGATGAACTCGCCGTGGTAGACCCCGAGTTGCGCGTTCGCGGTTTGCACGGCATCCGCATCGCGGACGCGTCGGTCTTCCCGACCATGACCGCGGTGAACCCGATGATCGGCGTCCTCATGGTCGGGGAGAAGGCCGCCGACCTGATCGGAGATGAAGCCTGATGGCACTCGAAGTCCCCACCCATAAGCCCCCCGCGGACGACTCCGCCGCCGCCCCCGTCTTCTCGGTGGAGGGCCTGTGGAAGGTGTTCGGCCCCAAGGCCGACCGCGTCCCCGCCGACCCCGAACTCGCCGCCCTGGAACCCGCGGACCTGCGCGAGCGCACCGGCTGCACGGCCGCCGTCCGCGACGTCGGCTTCGACGTGCGCAAGGGCGAGGTCTTCGTCGTCATGGGCCTGTCCGGCTCCGGCAAGTCCACCCTGGTGCGCTGTCTGACCCGGCTGATCGAGCCGACCGCGGGCACCATAGCCATCGACGGCGAGGACGTCCGCGCCATGGACCGCTCCCGGCTGCGCGAACTGCGCCGGCACCGCGCCGCGATGGTCTTCCAGCACTTCGGCCTGCTGCCGCACCGCACCGTCCTGGACAACGTCGCCTACGGGCTGGAGATCCAGGGCCTGGGCAAGGGCGAGCGCCGCGAGCGGGCCGCCGAGGTCGTCACGAAGGTCGGCCTGGAGGGCATGGAGCAGCGCCGTCCCGGCCAGCTCTCCGGCGGCCAGCGCCAGCGCGTCGGCCTGGCCCGCGCCCTCGCCGTCGACCCGGAGGTCCTCCTCTTCGACGAGCCGTTCAGCGCGCTCGACCCGCTGATCCGGCGGGACATGCAGGAGGAGGTGGTCCGCCTGCACCGCGAGGAGGGCCGCACGATGGTCTTCATCACCCACGACCTCAACGAGGCCCTCAAGCTCGGCGACCGGATCGCGCTCATGCGCGACGGCCGCATCGTCCAGCTCGGCACCCCCGAGGAGATCGTCGGCGCCCCGGCCGACGACTACGTCCGCGAGTTCGTCCGGGACGTCCCGCGCGAGCAGGTCATGACGGTCCGCACCGCCATGCGCCCCGCGTCCGGGCAGGAGACCGCGGGCGGTCCCGCGCTCACCCCCGACGCCACGGTGTCCGAGGCGATCGAGGCGGTGGCCCGCACCGGCGCCCCGGCCCGCGTGATGGAGGAGGGCCGCTGCCTGGGCGTCGTCGACCACGAGCGCCTGCTCGGGGTCGTGGCCGGGACGGAGCAGCGCAGGGAGACGATCTGATGGCGACGATCACCGCATCCGCGCCGCGCCCCGCCCTGTCCGGGGTGCTCAGGCACCGCGCCGTCCGCAAGCTCCTGGTGCTCGCGCTGGTCGCCGCCGTCCTGGTGCCGCTCGCCGACGCCCGCTGGGCGAGCGGCAGCTGGCCCCAGGCGCTCACCGTCGACCTGTCCAAGCCGCTCGGCGGCGCCAGCGACTGGATCATCAACAACCGCGACAGCCACCCGCTGTTCCTGTACTTCTTCGGCTACGTCAGCAACGCGGTCGTCATCTCCGTACGCGTCGTCTACCTCACCCTCCTCGCCGCCGGCTGGGCGGGTGTGACGGCCGCCGCCGCGCTGGTGGCCTGGCGCACGGCCGGGGTCCGGCTCGCCCTCGGCACCGCTGCCGCCTTCCTCGCCTGCGGCCTGCTCGGCATGTGGGTGCCGACCATGCAGACGCTCGCCCTGATGATCGTGGCGGTCCTCGCCTCGGTGCTCGTGGGCGCGCTGCTCGG
The DNA here is from genome assembly GCF_044746005.1 of Streptomyces sp. NPDC086766. Classification (NCBI taxonomy): domain Bacteria; kingdom Bacillati; phylum Actinomycetota; class Actinomycetes; order Kitasatosporales; family Streptomycetaceae; genus Streptomyces; species Streptomyces sp. NPDC086766. Next base: position 115,473 of record NZ_JBIVBI010000002.1, read on the forward strand.
CCTCGCCGCCGGGCTGTCCGACCGCATGGACCGCGCCCTGCGCCCGGTCCTGGACACCATGCAGGTGCTGCCCGCGTTCGCGTACCTGCTCCCCGTCGTGCTGATCTTCGGCATCGGCGTGCCCGCCGCCGTCCTCGCCACCGTCATCTACGCGGCCCCGCCGATGGCCCGGCTGACCTCGCTCGGCCTGCGCGGCGCCGACCCGGAGGTGCTGGAGGCGGTCGACTCCCTCGGCGCCACCTCCCGCCAGCGGCTGCTGACCGCCCGTATCCCGCTCGCCCGCAAGGAGCTCCTCCTCGGCCTCAACCAGACGATCATGATGGCGCTGTCCATGGCGGTCATCGCCTCCGTGATCGGCGCGGGCGGCCTCGGCGACCGCGTCTACCAGGCGCTGGCCTCCGTCGACGTGGGCGCGGCTCTCGCCGCGGGCATCCCGATCGTGCTGCTGGCCGTCGTCCTGGACCGGACGACCGGCGCGGCGGGCGACCGCATGGGGCAGGAGCAGCGCAGCGCCCGCCCCTGGGCCTACGCGGCCGCGGCCACCGTCGCCGTCGCTGTGGCCGCCCGCCTCGCGGGCGCGCTCGACTGGCCCTCGGGGTGGACCGTCGGCATCGCCGAGCCGGTCAACCGCGCCGTCGACTGGATGACCGCCCACCTGTACTCGGGCGTCCCGTACATCGGCGGCACCGCGGACTGGGCGGGCCACTTCACCACCTGGGTCCTGGACCCGGTCCGGGCGGGGCTGCAGTGGCTGCCCTGGTGGTCGGTGCTGCTGATCGTCGCCGCGCTCGCCTGGCTGATCGGCACCTGGCGCACCGCGCTGACCGCCGTCCTGGCCATGGCCGCGATCGGTGTGCTGGGTGTGTGGAAGCCGTCCCTGGACACGCTGTCGCAGGTCCTCGCCGCCGTCGCCGTCACCCTCGTCGTCGGCTTCGCCGTCGGTATCGCGGCGGCGCGCAGCGACCGCGTCGAGCGGCTGCTGCGCCCGGTCCTCGACGTCTTCCAGACGATGCCGCAGTTCGTGTACCTGATCCCGGTCGTCGCGCTGTTCGGCGTGGGCCGCGCGCCCGCCGTCGCCGCGGCCGTGGTCTACGCCCTGCCCGCCGTGGTCCGCATCACCGCCCAGGGCCTGCGCCAGGTCGACCCGGCGGCCCTGGAGTCGGCCCGCTCGCTCGGCGCGACCAGCGGGCAGCAGCTCCGCCAGGTCCAGCTCCCGCTGGCCCGCCCGGCGCTGCTGCTGGCGGTCAACCAGGGCGTCGTCCTCGTCCTCGCGGTCGTCATCATCGGCGGTCTCGTCGGCGGCGGCGCGCTCGGCTACGACGTCGTCTTCGGCCTCGCCCAGGGCGACCTGGCGACCGGCCTGGTGGCCGGCCTCGCGATCGTCTGCCTCGGCCTGATGCTCGACCGGGTGACCCAGCCGACCGAACGCCGCGTGCGGAAGGGAGCGTGACATGAGGTTCGACCGCAGAACGACCCTTGTCGCCGCCTCGGTGGCCGGCCTGTCGCTGCTCACCGGCTGCGGCGCCGCCGACATGACCAAGCAGGCCTCGCCGTTCGCCAACGCGCAGGGCTCGAAGACCGTGACCCTGTCCGTGCAGTCCTGGGTCGGCGCCCAGTCCAACGTGGCCGTCGCCCAGTACCTGCTGGAGCACGAACTGGGCTACCGCGTCGACACCGTCCAGGTCGACGAGGTCCCCGCGTGGGACGCGCTCAGCCAGGGCCGGGTGGACGCCATCCTGGAGGACTGGGGCCACCCCGACCAGGAGAAGCGGTACGTCGAGGACAAGAAGACGATCGCGCACGGCGGCGGACTCGGGGTGACCGGCCACATCGGCTGGTACGTCCCGACGTACCTCGCCAAGCAGCACCCGGACATCCTCGACTGGAAGAACCTGAACAAGTACGCCTCGCTCTTCCGCACCGCGGAGAGCGGCGGCAAGGGCCAGCTGATGGACGGCTCCCCGTCCTACGTCACCAACGACAAGGCCCTGGTGAAGAACCTGAAGCTGAACTACCAGGTCGTCTTCGCCGGTTCCGAGGCGGCGCAGATCACGCAGATCAGGCAGTTCGCCAAGGAGAAGAAGCCGTTCCTGACGTACTGGTACGCCCCGCAGTGGCTGTTCAAGAAGGTCCCCATGACGGAGGTGAGGCTGCCGCCGTACAAGGAGGGCTGTGACGCGGACGCGGCGAAGGTCGCCTGCGCCTACCCGCACACGCCGCTGGAGAAGTACCTCAACGCCGACTTCGCGAAGTCCGGCGGCAAGGCGGCCGCCTTCCTGAAGAAGTTCAAGTGGACGACGGAGGACCAGAACCAGGTCTCCCTGATGATCGCCGACCAGAAGCTCTCCCCGGCCGAGGCGGCGAAGAAGTGGGTGGACGGCCACCGCTCCACCTGGAAGGCCTGGCTGTCCTGAGCGACCCGGGTGCCGGGGCGGACCGCCCCGGCACCCGGCGGATCACAGGCCCGGGTAGCGGCCGACCGCGTGCTCCCGGTCGGCCCTCACTTGTACCGGCCCGGCGTGTAGTGGCCCGGGGACATCCTGGTCGTCACCGCGAAGCGGTTCCACGCGTTGATGACCGTGATCGCGGCGATCAGCTGGGCCAGCTCGGCCTCGTCGAAGTGCCGGGCGGCCCGCTCGTAGACCTCGTCCGGCACGAAGCCGTCGGTGAGGACGGTGACCGCCTCGGTCAGCTCGATCGCCGCGAGCTCCTTCTCCGTGTAGAAGTGCCGCGACTCCTCCCAGACGCTCAGCTGCACGATCCGCTCGACGCTCTCGCCCGCCGCGAGCGCGTCCTTGGTGTGCATGTCCAGGCAGAACGCGCAGTGGTTCAGCTGCGAGGCACGGATCTTCACCAGCTCGCGCAGCCGTGCGTCGAGGCCCTGCGCGGAGGCCCGCTCCAGCCGGATCATCGCCTGGTAGACCTCCGGGGCGTGCTGCGCCCAGGACAGCCGGGGGCTGTGCTCGGGGGCGTACTCCGCGGTCGTCGTCACGTGGTCGCTCGTCGTCGTCATGCGATCGACCCTAGAGGCGAGGCAGCCCAGGAGTATGGTCCATTTCCATGGCGGAATCCTGGGCCACTCTGGGCATCGACCTGCACCTGGAACCGGCCGGTCCGGGCCTGCGCCGCGGCCTGACCGACGCCCTGCGCGAGGCCGTGCGCACCGGCCGCCTGACCCCCGGAACCCGGCTGCCCTCCTCCCGGACCCTCGCCGCCGACCTGGGCATCGCCCGCAACACGGTCGCCGAGGCCTACGCCGACCTGGTCGCCGAGGGCTGGCTCACCGCCCGCCAGGGTTCGGGCACCCGGGTGGCCACGGGGGTGCCCGCCGTGCCCTCCGCCCAGCGGGGGCGGGCCGGCGTGGCGCCCCCGCGCCCGGAGGGCCGCCGCCCGGCCCTCGACCTCCGGCCCGGCACCCCGGACCTGGCCTCCTTCCCCCGCGCCGAGTGGCTCAGGGCCGCCCGCCGCGCCCTGTCCGCGGCCCCCAACGACGCCCTCGGCTACGGCGATCCCCGCGGCCGCGCCGAACTGCGCACCGCCCTCGCCGGCTACCTCGCCCGGGTGCGGGGCGTGCGCACCGATCCCGGGCGCGTGCTGGTGTGCGGGGGCTTCGCGCACGGCCTGCGGATCGTCGGGTCGGTGCTGCGCGAGCGCGGGGTGCGCACGGTCGCGGTCGAGTCCTACGGCCTCGACGTCCACTGGCGGCTGCTGGAGCAGGAGGGTCTGCGCACCAGCCCGCTGCCCTTCGACGAACTCGGCACGGACACCCGTGCGTTGACCGACGAGGGCGCCGTGCTGCTCACCCCCTCGCACCAGTTCCCGATGGGCGTGCCCCTGCACCCCGACCGGCGCGCGGCCGTCCTGGACTGGGCCCGGCGCACCGGCGGCCTGGTCCTGGAGGACGACTACGACGGCGAGTTCCGCTACGACCGCCAGCCCGTCGGCGCGCTCCAGGGCCTGGCCCCCGACCACGTGGTCCACCTCGGCACGGCGAGCAAGTCCCTCGCCCCCGGCCTGCGCCTGGCCTGGGCGGCCCTGCCCCCCTCCCTCGCGGAGGAGGCCGCGGCCGCCAAGGGCCGCGTCGACACCTGCGGGGTGCTGGACCAGCTGACGCTGGCGGAGTTCCTCGCCTCGGGCGCCTACGACCGGCACGTGCGCGCGGCCCGCCTGCGCTACCGCCGGCGCCGGGACGCCCTGGTCGACGCGCTCGCCGTCCGCGCCCCCGCCGTCCGCGCCACCGGCATCGCCGCCGGCCTGCACGCCGTCCTGCGCCTGCCCCCGGGCACCGAGACCTCCGCGGTCCGGGCGGCCGCCTGGCAGCACCTCGCCGTCTTCGGCCTCTCCCGCTTCCGCCACCCCCGGGCCACCACCACCCCCGTGGACGCCCTGGTCGTCGGCTACGCGACACCCCCCGACCACGCCTGGACCGCCACGCTGGAGGCCCTGTGCCGCGCCCTCTCCTGACGCCTCCGCCGCCGTGCCCTCCTGCCGGCCGCCGTTCAACCCGCTTCCGCCCCCGCCTCCGCCGGTGCCTCGCCGAATCGGGCCAGGGCCAGGGCGCCCGTGAGCGCGACGGCGAAGCCCAGGACGGCGAGCCAGGTCAGGCCCTCGCGGGTGCGGTCGCCCAGCCAGACCACCCCGACCGCCGCGGGTCCGATCGTCTCGCCGATCACCATCCCGGCGGTGGCGGTGGTCACCGAGCCGCGTTGCAGCGCGGAGGTCAGCAGCAGGAACGCGGCGCCGCCGCCGACCAGCAGCGCGTACGCCGCCGGGTTGGTGAGCAGGTCCGACAGCGCGAGCGAGTCGATCAGGCGGACCGACACCTCCACCACCCCGAACCCGAACCCGGCCCCCAGCCCCAGCAGCAGGGCCCGACCGCGCCCCGTCAGCCGGCCGCCCACCGCGCCGAGCGCCAGCACCGCCCCCGCCGCCGCGAGCATCGCCCACTCCAGCGCGGCCGAGCCGCCGGTGCTGCCCTCCGTCCCCGACGCCAGTCCCAGCATCGCCAGCCCGGCGCACACCACGCCCACCGCGCCCCACTCCACCCCGCTCAGCCGCACCCGCAGCAGCCGGGCCGAGGCCACCGCCGTCACCGCGAGGCTGGAGGCGAGGGCCGCGCCGACCGCGTAGATCGGGATCGAGCGCAGCGCGGCGATCTGGAGCAGGAAGCCGAGGCCGTCGAGCGCGAGCCCGGCCAGATACCGCCACTGCCGCACCGCCCGCAGCAACAGCGCCGCGTCCCCGCCCCCGCCCCCGCCCGCCGCGCGCGCGGCGATCGCCTGCAGCACCGTCGCCATGCCGAAGCAGACCGCCGCACCCAGTGCGCACACCATTCCAAAAAGCACGAAAAGACTCTAGTCGAACGGAAGTTCCGCAGGGCCCTCTGCGCAGACGCTCTCACCGATCTCTAGGCTGGCGACCGAAAACCGGCCAGGATGGGACGCCTGGAAACGGGCAACCGACCAGCGGCAAGCGACAACTGACAACGGGGAGAGACGGACATGGCGGACGCACGCCGGCAACTTCGCTCGGGCGCGGTCGTACTCGGGGGCATGGGACTTCTCGCGGCGGCGCTGACCGCCTGTTCCTCCGACCCCGACAAGCGCTGCGTCGACCGCGACAGCTACAACGCGCTGCGCGGCTACAAGGTCGTCTCCGACAAGAACTGCAAGTCCGCCAAGACCTCCGTGCACGGCGTCTGGTACTACGGCGGCAAGAAGAAGAGCGGCTGGGTGGAGGGCGGCTCCCTCACCAAGCCCCGCGGCGGCTCCGGTGGTTCGGGCGGACGTCACGGCGGCGTCGACCGCGGCGGCTTCGGCGGCGGCAAGGGAAGCTCCGGCGGCTGACCCGGGACGAGGACGCAGGCCATGCACCGCCGCACCACCGACCCCCGCCCCGACTGGCAGCGGACCGTCGAGGCACAGGGACTCGTCTACCCGCTCACCCGCCACCCCGACGGCTCCCTGCGCCCCTACTGGGACGAGAGCGCGTACTACGTCTTCACCCTCGCGGAGGTCGAGGCGCTGGAGGAGACCGTCGAGGAACTCCACCGCATGTGCCTGGCCGCCGCCGCGCACATCGTCGAGACCGACCGCTTCGCCGACCTCGGCATCACCGACCCGCGCGTGGCGCGGGCGGTCGCCGAGGCCTGGCACCGGCGCGCCGAACTGCCCACCCTCTACGGCCGGTTCGACCTGCACTGCGACGGCACCGGCCCGGCGAAGCTGCTGGAGTACAACGCCGACACCCCGACCTCCCTGGTCGAGGCGGCCTCGCCGCAGTGGTTCTGGATGGAGGAACGCTTCCCCGGCGCCGACCAGTGGAACTCCCTGCACGAACGCCTCGTCGCCGCCTGGCGCGAGCAGTCCCCGCTCCTCCCGCCCGGCGGTCCGCTGTACTTCGCGCACTCCTCCGCCGACGAGCTCGGCGAAGACCTGATGACGGTCGCCTACCTGAAGGAGACCGCCGAGCAGGCCGGCCTCGACACCGACTGGATCTCCGTGGAGGAGATCGGCTGGGACCCGCTGTCCGGCCGGTTCGTCGACAACCGGCTCCGCTTCATCCGCAGCTGCTTCAAGCTCTACCCCTGGGAGTGGCTGACCACCGACCGCTTCGCCGACCACGTCCTGAACACCCTGGACAACGGCGGCGGCTCGGGCAGCACCCTGTGGATCGAGCCCGCCTGGAAGATGCTGCTGAGCAACAAGGCGCTGCTCGCCGTGCTGTGGGAGCTCTACCCGGGCCACCCGAACCTGCTCCCCGCGCACCTCGACGGCCCCCGCGAGCTGGCCGCCACCAGCGGGTACGTCGCCAAGCCCCTCCTCGGCCGCGAGGGGGCCGGGGTGACCGTCCACGAGCCCGGCGCCGCCCCCGCCGTCCGCGACGAGCCCTGCTGCTACCAGGAGCTGGCGCCGCTGCCCGCCTTCGACGGCAACCACGTCGTCCTCGGCGCCTGGGTGGTCGGCGACGAGTCCGCCGGCCTCGGCATCCGCGAGTCCTCGGGCCTGATCACGGACGAGTACGCCCGCTTCCTGCCCCACGTGATCCTCTAGACGGACGCGCTCCGGACCGGGCGCCCTCCCAGGGGGCGCCCGGGACGCACGCGCTACCCGCCCAGCACCCCCCGCAGCTGGTCCAGCCCCCAGTCCAGGTCCTCCTTGCCGATCACCAGCGGCGGGGCGATCCGGATCGTCGAGCCGTGGGTGTCCTTGACCAGGACGCCCCGGTCCATCAGCTTCTCGGACACCTCGCGGCCCGTCCCGAGCGCCGGCGCGATGTCCACGCCCGCCCACAGCCCGCGCCCGCGCACCGCCGTCACCCGCCCGGTCCCGGCCAGCAGCCCCAGCTCCCGGTGCAGATGCTCGCCCAGCTCCGCGGCCCGCGCCTGGTACTCGCCCGACCGCAGCATCGCGATCACCTCCAGCGCCACCGCGCACGCCAGCGGATTCCCGCCGAACGTCGACCCGTGCTCGCCCGGCCGGAACACCCCGAGCACCTCCCGCGAGGACACCACCGCCGACACCGGCACGATCCCGCCGCCCAGCGCCTTCCCGAGCACGTACACGTCCGGGACGACCCCCTCGTGCTCGCAGGCGAAGGTCCGGCCCGTGCGCCCCAGCCCCGACTGGATCTCGTCGGCCACGAACAGCACGTTCCGCTGACGGGTCAGCTCCCGCACCGCCCGGAGGTACCCGGCGGGCGGCACCAGCACCCCCGCCTCGCCCTGGATCGGCTCCAGCAGCACCGCCACCGTGTTCTCGGTCACCGCCGACCGCATCGCCGTCATGTCCCCGTACGGCACGATCTCGAAGCCCGGCGTGTACGGCCCGAAGTCCGCCCGTGCCTCCGGATCGGTGGAGAAGCTGATGATCGTCGTCGTACGGCCGTGGAAGTTGTTGCCCGCCACGACGATCTTCGCCATCTCCGCGGGCACCCCCTTGACCCGGTACCCCCACTTCCGGGCCGTCTTCACCGCGGTCTCCACCGCCTCCGCGCCCGTGTTCATCGGCAGCACCGTCTCCATGCCGCACAGCTCGGCCAGCCCCTCGCAGAACGCGCCGAACCGGTCGTGGTGGAACGCCCGCGACGTCAGCGTCACCCGGTCCAGCTGCGCCTTGGCCGCCTCGATCAGGCGCCGGTTGCCGTGCCCGAAGTTCAGCGCCGAGTACCCGGCCAGCAGGTCCAGGAAGCGCCGCCCCTCGACGTCCGTCATCCAGGCCCCGTCCGCGGTGGCGATCACCACGGGCAGCGGATGGTAGGTGTGCGCGCTGTGCGCGTCGGCGGTGGCGATGAGGTCTTCCGTAGCGGTCACGGCGGCTCCCGAAGGTGAAGGTCACCCCCTTCCTATCCTCGCTCGCATGGTGGACGCGGGAGACTCCCCGGCCGGACCGCCCGGTAGGCTGATCGGCGGGCCGTGACTGGCGCGCTGGGATGGGACGGACCATCGGGGAGCGGCCCGAGCGGGAAGTGTGCCGTGCGCCTGGGCCGTACCGTGAACGACGAACGCCACGTCCGGAGGTCCTGATGCCCGAGAACTCTGCGCCCCTCTCCACCGAGTCCACCGCCTTCCGTGCCGCCCTCGACGTGATCCGCGCGGTCGAGCCGCGTGTCGCCGACGCCATCGGCCAGGAGGTCCACGACCAGCGCGAGATGCTCAAGCTGATCGCCTCCGAGAACTACGCCTCCCCGGCCACCCTGCTGGCGATGGGCAACTGGTTCAGCGACAAGTACGCCGAGGGCACCGTCGGCCGCCGCTTCTACGCCGGTTGCCGCAACGTCGACACCGTCGAGTCGCTGGCCGCCGAGCACGCCCGGGAGCTGTTCGGCGCCCGCCACGCCTACGTCCAGCCGCACTCCGGCATCGACGCCAACCTCGTCGCCTTCTGGGCCGTCCTCGCGGACCGCGTCGAGGCGCCGTTCCTGGAGAAGACCGGCGTTCGCCAGGTCAACGACCTCTCCGAGGCCGACTGGGCCGAGCTGCGCCGGGCCTTCGGCAACCAGCGCATGCTCGGCATGTCCCTGGACGCCGGCGGCCACCTCACCCACGGCTTCCGCCCGAACATCTCCGGCAAGATGTTCGACCAGCGCTCCTACGGCACCGACCCGGCCACCGGCCTCCTGGACTACGACGCCCTGCGCGCCTCGGCCCGCGAGTTCAAGCCGCTGATCATCGTCGCCGGCTACTCCGCCTACCCCCGCCTGGTGAACTTCCGGATCATGCGCGAGATCGCCGACGAGGTCGGCGCGACCCTCATGGTCGACATGGCGCACTTCGCGGGCCTGGTGGCGGGCAAGGTCCTCACCGGCGACTTCGACCCGGTCCCGCACGCCCAGATCGTCACCACCACCACCCACAAGTCCCTGCGCGGCCCGCGCGGCGGCATGGTGCTGTGCGACGACTCCCTCAAGGACCAGGTCGACCGCGGCTGCCCGATGGTGCTCGGCGGCCCGCTCCCGCACGTGATGGCCGCCAAGGCCGTCGCCCTCGCCGAGGCCCGGCAGCCCGCCTTCCAGGACTACGCCCAGCGCATCGTGGACAACTCCCGGGCCCTGGCCGAGGGCCTGACCCGCCGCGGCGCCACGCTCGTGACCGGCGGCACCGACAACCACCTGAACCTGATCGACGTGGCCGGCTCCTACGGCCTCACCGGCCGCCAGGCCGAGGCGGCCCTGCTGGAGTCGGGCATCGTCACCAACCGCAACGCGATCCCGGCCGACCCCAACGGCGCCTGGTACACCTCCGGCATCCGTGTCGGCACCCCCGCGCTGACCACCCGTGGCCTCGGCACCGCCGAGATGGACGAGGTCGCCGGCCTGATCGACCGCGTCCTCACCACGACCGAGCCCGGCACCACCGCCAAGGGCGCCCCCTCCAAGGCCCAGCACGTGCTCGACGCGAAGGTCGCGGACGAGATCTCCCACCGCGCCACCGACCTGGTGGCGGGCTTCCCGCTGTACCCGGAGGTCGACCTCGGCTGACCCGTGGCGACAGCCCCACCGCGGCGGCCCGGCTCCCCGCCGGGCCGCCGCGGCACGTCTGTCACACGACCGGAGACGAATCGGGTCACATCTGTTTCCGGCCAGTTCCGGACCGGGCCCGGGGACCTGAGAGAATGAGGGACATGGCCTCAGACCGACCCCGTGTGCTCTCCGGCATCCAGCCCACCGCCGGCTCGTTCCACCTCGGCAACTACCTCGGCGCCGTCCGCCAGTGGGTGGCCCTGCAGGAGACCCACGACGCGTTCTACATGGTCGTCGACCTGCACGCGATCACGGTCCCGCAGGACCCCAAGGAGCTGCGCGCCAACACCCGGCTCGCCGCCGCCCAGCTGCTGGCCGCCGGCCTCGACCCGGAGCGCTGCACGCTCTTCGTCCAGAGCCACGTCCCCGAGCACGCCCAGCTCGCCTGGGTCATGAACTGCCTCACCGGCTTCGGCGAGGCCTCCCGCATGACCCAGTTCAAGGACAAGTCCGCCAAGCAGGGCGCCGAGCGGGCCTCGGTCGGCCTGTTCACGTACCCGATCCTCCAGGTCGCCGACATCCTGCTGTACCAGGCCCACGAGGTCCCGGTCGGCGAGGACCAGCGCCAGCACATCGAGCTCACCCGCGACCTCGCCGACCGCTTCAACGGCCGCTTCGGGCAGACCTTCACCGTGCCGAAGCCGTACATCCTCAAGGAGACGGCGAAGATCTACGACCTCCAGGACCCGGGGGTCAAGATGAGCAAGTCGGCCTCCACGCCGAAGGGCCTCGTCAACCTCCTCGACGAGCCCAAGGCCACCGCCAAGAAGGTCAAGAGCGCGGTCACCGACACCGACACTGTCATCCGCTTCGACCCGGAGGCCAAGCCCGGCGTCAGCAACCTCCTCACCATCTACTCGACCCTCACCGGCGAGAGCGTCCCCGAGCTGGAGGAGAAGTACGCGGGCAAGGGCTACGGCGCGCTCAAGACCGACCTCGCCGAGGTCATGGTCGAGTTCGTGACCCCGTTCCGGGAGCGGACCCGGCAGTACCTGGACGACCCGGAGACCCTCGACTCCGTCCTCGCCAAGGGCGCGGAGAAGGCCCGCGGGGTCGCCGCGGAGACCCTCTCCCGGGCGTACGACCGGGTGGGCTTCCTCCCCGCCAAGCACTGAGGCGCACCCCCGCACACACGTACCAGGGGGGAGAGCGCTGCACATCACTGTGGCTGCGCCTGCCCACAGGACCGCCGTGGTCGTACAGTCGATAGCCGGACGGCCACGACGAAACGGCTGAGAACCAAACAGACACGACGACAGGAGACGACGTGGGGACCGTAACGATCGGCGTGTCGATCGCGGTCCCGGAGCCCCACGGCAGCCTGCTCCAGGAGCGGCGCGCGGGCTTCGGCGACGCCGCGGCTCACGGCATCCCCACGCACGTCACGCTGTTGCCCCCGACCGAGGTCGAGGCCGGACGGCTGCCCGCGATCGAGGCCCATCTGACCGAGGTGGCCGCGGCCGGCCACCCGTTCACGATGCGGCTGTCCGGCACGGGCACCTTCCGGCCGCTGTCGCCGGTGGTGTACGTACGGGTCGCCGAGGGCGCCGAGGCGTGCACCTGGCTGCAGGGGCGACTGCGCGACCCGTCCGGACCGGTGCCACGGGAACTGCAGTTCCCCTACCACCCGCACGTCACTGTGGCGCACGGCATCGAGGACGCGGCGATGGACCACGCCTTCGAGGCGCTCGCCGACTACTCGGCCGAGTGGCCCTGCACCGGCTTCGCCCTCTACGAGCAGGGACCCGACGGCGTGTGGCGCAGGCTGCGCGACTTCGCCTTCGGCGGCTGCGCGGTGGTGCCCCCGCAGGCGTCCCCCGTGGACCGCGGCGGCCTGCCCGCCCGGTAGTCCCGTCGGCCTTCAGGGCCGAGACCCCCACCGCGGCCAGCCGCCGGCCCCTACAGCGGCAGCCGCCGGAACACCGCGCGCGGCAGATGCCGCAGCGCCGCCATCGTGAGGCGGAGCGTGCCCGGCACCCACACCGTCTCCGAGCCCCGCCGCAGCCCGAGTTCGACGGCCGTGGCCACCTCCTCAGGCGTCGTGGTGAACGCGGCCGGCCCGCCGCTCGTCCGGCTCGTCCGGACGAACCCGGGGCGTACGACCATGACATGGGCGCCGGTGCCGTGCAGCGCGTCGCCGAGGCCCTGGGCGAAGACGTCCAGGCCGGCCTTGCTGGAGCCGAAGATGAAGTCGGCGCGGCGGGCCCGCTCGCCGGCCGCCGAGGAGAGCACCACCAGGCTGCCGTGGCCCTGGTTCTGCAGGCCCTGGGCGCTGACGAGGCCCGCGGACACCGCCCCGGTGTAGTTGGTCTGCGCGACGCGCACCGCGCTCAACGGCTCCCGCTCGTCGTACGCCTGGTCGCCGAGGAGGCCGAAGGCCAGCAGCACCATGTCGACGGCGCCCTCGGCGAACACCTTGCCGAGCACCGTCTCGTGGGACTGGGGGTCGAGCGCGTCGAAGGCGACGGTGCGCGCGTCCGCCCCCAGGGTGCGCAGGTGCGCGGCGGCCCCCTCCAGGGAGGGCGAGGGGCGGCCCGCGAGCCAGACGGTGCGGGTGCGGCGCACGATGAGGCGGCGCGCGACGGCCAGCGCGATCTCGGACGTGCCGCCGAGGACGAGCAGGGACCGGGGGAGACGCGGGGCATCCATCACGGCAGCCGACTGTATCGCCCGATTATGGGCGATATGGTCGAGAAACGCGGTGTTCACGCGAACGCTGAGCGGGCACAGTCCGATCATGGACTGGCTGAAGAAGCTCCCCGTCATCGGTCCCCTGGTGGCGCGTGTGATGCTCACGCACGCCTGGCGGTCGTACGAGCGCCTGGACCGGGTCAAGTGGACCAGGCTGGCGGCGGCCATGACCTTCGTCAGTTTCGTGGCGCTCTTCCCGCTGCTGACGGTGGCCGCCGCCATCGCCGCGGCGACGCTCGGCCCCGGGCAGCAGAAGGAGCTCCAGGACCGGATCGCCGAGCAGATCCCCGGGATCTCCGACCAGCTCGACATCAGCGGCCTGGTCCAGAACGCCGGCACGGTCGGCCTCATCGCCGGCGCCTTCCTGCTGCTGACCGGCATCGGCTGGGTCGGCGCGACCCGGGACTGCCTGCGCGCGGTGTGGGAGCTGCCCGACCGCGAGGAGAACCCGCTGCTGAGCAAGCTCAAGGACGCCGGTGTCCTCGTGGGGCTCGGCGGCGCCGTGCTGGTGACGCTCGCCGTCTCCACCGTCGCCTCCGCGGCCGTCGGCTGGACCTCCCGTCAGGTCGGGCTGGACGAGCAGAGCTGGGGCAGCGTGCTGCTGCGCGTCCTGGCCTTCGCCGTCGCCGTGCTCGCCGACTTCCTGCTGCTGCTGTACGTGCTCACCCTGCTTCCGGGCGTCGAGCCGTCGCGCCACCGCCTGCTCGTGGCCGCGCTGCTCGGCGCGGTCGGCTTCGAACTGCTCAAGCTGCTGCTGAGCGGCTACATCCAGGGCGTGGCGGCGAAGAGCATGTACGGCGCCTTCGGGGTCCCGGTGGCGCTGCTGCTGTGGATCAACTTCACCGCCAAACTCGTGCTGTACTGCGCCGCCTGGACGGCGACGGGAAGCAAGGAGGACGAGGGCGCCGTGCTCACGGACGGGTCCGGCGCCGCACCAGGTCCGGCAGCGGCCAGCGGCGGTTGACCAGGAACGCCCCGGCGGCGAGCAGCACCAGCACTCCGCCCGCGATCGCCAGCGCGGTCCCGGCGCCGCCGGAGCCGGCGGCGGCGCTCGCCACCGGCGCGGCCGAGGAGCCGCCGCCCGCGCCGCCCGCCTGGCCTGCCGCGGGGGTGGCGCCCGGCTGCGCGCTCGCCGCGGCCCCCCTCGGAGGCACCAGTGCGCCCACGGGCGTGACCTTGCCGGCCGCCTGGAAACCCCAGTCGAACAGCCGGGCGGTCTCCTTGTAGACCTCGTTGTGCTCCTGCTTCTCCGGGTGCATCACCGTCACCAGAAGCACCTTGCCGCCGCGTTCGGCGACGCCGGTGAAGGTGGCGCCCGCATTGGTGGTGTTGCCGTTCTTCACCCCGGCGATGCCCTGGTACACCGGGGTGTCGTAGTCGCCGCTCAGCAGCCGGTTGGTGTTCTGGATCTCGAAGGACTCGCGGGCCGGCTTGCCCTTCGACCCCTTCTTGCCCTTCGCCGTGGCCCCCGGGAACGAGGCCCGCACGGTAGAGCAGTACTCGCGGAAGTCCTTCTTCTGCAGCCCGGAGCGGGCGAACAGCGTCAGGTCGTACGCCGAGGACACCTGCCCGTCCGCGTCGTAGCCGTCCGGGGTCACCACGTGCGTGTCGAGCGCCTGGAGGTCCTGGGCGTGCGCGTTCATGTCCTGCACGGTGCGCTCCACGCCGCCGTTCATCGCGGAGAGCACGTGCACGGCGTCGTTGCCGGAGCGCAGGAAGACGCCGAGCCACAGGTCGTGGACGGAGTAGGTCTCGTTCTCCTTTATCCCGACCAGGCTGGACCCGGCACCCATCCCGGCCAGGTCGGTCACGGCGACCCGATGCTGCTGGGACTTGGGGAACTTCGGCAGCACGGTGTCGGCGAAGAGCATCTTCATCGTGCTGGCCGGGGGGAGCCGCCAGTGCGCGTTGTGCGCTGCCAGCACCTGCCCGGACTCGGCGTCCGCGACGATCCAGGAGCGCGCGGTGAGGTCCTTGGGCAGCACGGGAGCACCGCTGCCCAGCTCGACCTGGGTGCCCGCCAGGCCGAGGCGGGCACCGCCCACGGCCGACATGTGCGCCGGGGGAGCGGCCGACGGACTCTTCGTGGGGCGCGGGGCCGCGAGGGCGGCGGGCACGGCCGTGGAGAGGGACAACAGCGTGGCGGAAGCGATCAGCAGGGATCGCCTGGCGATCTTCAGGGGTGCGGGCACGGTCGAGAAAGTACATGCCCCGGACACTGGTGTCCCACCACCGGCCCCACCCCGGCCACCGAGCCGAACGGCCCGCGGCGATACTGGACGTATGAAGCTCAGCCGCCCGGTCTCCTGGTTCCTGCTCGCCTTCGGGGTGTGGAGCTGGATCATCTGGGTCACTTTCGTCAAGAATCTCGTCAAGGACGGCAGCGGGCTCGCGTTCGACCACGGGCACCCGACGGCGTACTTCTGGGTGCACCTGGCCCTCGCCGTCGTTTCCTTCGTATTGGGGACGGTCATCGGGGTCATCGGGTTGCGCGGACTGCGCGCACTGCGCCGGACGTCATAGCGATCCGGACACCCCGAAGGGGACCGACGGAGGGAACTCGGCGGCATGGTGGTCGTCTTCGTGCTCGTGGCGCTGCTCGTGGTGGGCGTCGTCGCGGTGGGCAACTGGTACGTGTGGCGCCGCCTGTTCCGCGACACCACCCGCGGCCCGGGCGCGGCGCGCCGCGTGGGCGCCGCGCTGATCGCGGGGGGCTGGGCGCTGGCGATCGGGGCGCTCGTCGCCGAACGCGCCGGCGCCCCCTTCTGGCTCCAACGCACCCTGGCCTGGCCGGGCTTCCTCTGGCTCGCCCTCTCCGTCTACCTGCTGCTGGGCGTGCTGGCCGGTGAGGTCGTACGCCCGCTGCTGCGCCGGCTTCTCGAGCGGCGTACCCGCACGGAGGCGGCCGAGGCCCGGGCGCCGCACCCGGAGTCGGTGGCCGTGACGGTGGCCGCGGCAGGCGGGGCCGGGCAGCCCGGGGCCGAGCCGGCCGGGGCCGAGACCGTGGGGGACGGGAAGGCCGGGCCGGTGACGGCCGGGCCCGGTGCGGCCGGACCCGTGACCCAGGCCGGCGATCCACCGCCGGTCCCGCCCCTGGCCCCCTCCCGCCGCCTCTTCGTCTCCCGGGTCGTCGCCGGCGCCGCCGCCGTGGCCGCCGCGGGCACCGTCGCCGAGGGCACCTACGGCGTGCTGCGCGGGCCGCGGGTGAAGCGGGTCACCGTCCCGCTCGCCAAGCTCCCGCGCTCCGCGCACGGCTTCCGGATCGCGGTCGTCAGCGACATCCACCTGGGCCCGATCCTGGGCCGCGGCTTCGCGCAGAAGGTCGTCGACACCGTCAACGCGACCCAGCCCGACCTCGTCGCGGTCGTCGGCGACCTGGTGGACGGGAGCGTCAAGGACCTCGGCCCGGCCGCCGCGCCGCTGGCACGCCTGCGCGCCCGGCACGGCTCGTACTTCGTCACCGGCAACCACGAGTACTTCTCCGGCGCCGAGCAGTGGGTCGAGGAGGTGCGCCGGCTCGGTCTGCGCCCGCTGCAGAACACCCGCACCGAACTGCCCTTCTTCGACCTCGCCGGGGTGAACGACCTCCAGGGCGAGAGCGAGGGCCAGGGCCCGGACTTCGCCGCCGCGCTGCACGACCGGGACACGGCACGGGCGTGCGTGCTCCTCGCCCATCAGCCGGTGCAGATCCACGAGTCCGTCCGCTTCGGCGTCGACCTCCAGCTCTCCGGTCACACCCACGGCGGCCAGTTGTGGCCCGGCAACCTGATCGCCGCGGCCGCCAACCCGACGGTCGCGGGTCTGGAGCGCTACGGCGACACGCAGTTGTACGTCAGCCGGGGCGCCGGCGCGTGGGGCCCGCCGACGCGGGTCGGCGCCCCGTCCGACATCACGGTCGTCCAACTCGCCTCGCGGCAGGCCTGACCGGAGCCCGGGCGCGCCGCCTCTTCCCCCGTTGCCGTGACTTGGCCGGGAAGGGGCGGTGCAACAAGTGAGAAACGTTTCTTCGTAAGTTCTTTCCCTTCTCTTCTGAATCCTCTTCCCCAGGTGAAGGTCCTGTGATTAGGTGTGCGCGCCGCAGGGGAGCGGCTGGTGTGCAGGGGGCCCGTCACGGGCCGGGGAGGGCAACCGATGCGATCGGTTCGCATGCGGATTCTCATGACACTGCTGGTTCTGGCGGTCGTGGGGGTGGGCGGCTGGCAGTTGCTGCCGGCGCAGGAGAACGACAACAGGACGATCACCGTCGGCACGACGGACGCCGTCACGTCACTCGACCCGGCGGGGGCCTACGACGCCGGTTCCTGGGCTCTGTTCAGCAATGTGTTCCAGTCACTGCTGACCTTCGAGCCGGGCGGGCCCTCGCCGGTCCCGGACGCGGCCAGGACCTGCGGCTTCGTCGGCGGCGGGCTGCGCATCTACCGCTGTGAGCTGCGTGCCGGTCTCGTCTTCCCGAGCGGCCGCGCGATGACCGCCGAGGACGTGAAGTTCTCCTTCGACCGGGTGAAGAAGATCGACTCCGACGTCGGTCCGGCCTCTCTGCTCTCCACCCTCCGCTCGGTGGAGGCGAGCGGCATGACGGTCACCTTCCACCTGTCCTCGCCGGACGCCACGTTCCCGTTCAAGGTGGCCACCGGCGCCGGCTCCATCGTCGACCGCAGCCGCTACCCGGGCGACGCCCTGCGCACCGGCACCCACGTCGACGGCACCGGACCGTACCGGCTGTCGGCGTACACCAAGGACCGCAGCGCCGCCCTCGCCCCGAACAGCGCCTACAAGGGCGCCGTCGGCGGCGCCGGCCGGCCGGTCGAGCTGCGGTACTACACGAACGCCGACACGCTGGCGGCGGCCTGGAAGGACAAGAAGGTGGAGGTCGCCACGCGCACCCTGCCGCCGAAGGTCCTCGCCGCGCTCAACCCGAGCGACCCCGGGCAGCGCGTGTCCGAGTCCGACAGCTCCGAGACCCGCAGCCTGTTCCTCAACACCCGCGCCTCCTCGCCGCTGCACGACGTCCGCGTCCGGCGGGCGATGGCCTGGCTGGTCAACCGCGAACAGCTCGCCGCCACGGTGTACGACGGCACCGTCGACGCGCTCTACTCGCTGGTCCCGGCCGGCATCACCGGCCACACGACCGCGTTCTTCGACGCCTACCCGACCCAGGACGCCCGCCGTGCCCGGGCACTGCTGACCGAGGCGGGGGTGAGGCTCCCGGTCCGCTTCACCTACGGCTACGGCAGGGGGCGCGGCGCCGCCGCCGACGAGGCGGCCGAGCTCAAGCGGCAGCTGGAGGCGAGCGGCCTGTTCAAGGTGGACGTCAAGGGCTACGAGTGGACCGACTTCCAGAAGCGGTGGGCGAGCGGCCGGCTGGACGCGTACGCGGTCGGCTGGGTCGCCGACTACCCGGACCCGGACACCTTCGGCGCCCCGCTCGTCGGCACCGGCAGCACCATGAGCACCGGCTACCGCAGCAAGGCCGTCGACAGCCTCATCCTGGACAGCCAGCAGTACGCCGACCGCGGCCGGGTCACCCAGGACTTCCGCGATCTCCAGACGGACGTGGCGACCGACGTCCCGCTGATCCCGCTGTGGCAGCGCAAGGAGTACGTGGTCAGCAGCGAGGACGTCGGCGGCGGCCAGTACCTGACGGACGGCACGGGCGTGTTCCGGCTGTGGAAGCTCGGCTGGATCTGAGGGCGCGGGGCGGACGCCGGGTCAGTCGGCCTTCCTCCGCCCGGCCTTGAGGACTTCGTCCACGCTCAGGGTGGTCTCGGCGCCGATGACGGCGGGCAGGGTGACGATTTCGCCGGCGGAGTACGGGCGGTGATTCTCGTAGCCGTCCCCGGTGGGGTCGTGGCCTCCGATGATCTCGACGCGATACCCCGGGTTGCGGTCCATGAGCCGGTTGGCCTCCGCGATCAGCGGACGATCGCCGTGGGGCTGCTCGCCGGCTGCAGCGGACATGACGTGCCTCCCGTGGGCTGGTGTCGAGAGCATCATCGTAGGCAGCCCGGACGCCAGGTGTCCCCTTACGGGCGCTTCACCCGGAAGTGATCACTTGTCCCGGCGCTTGTCCGCGGCCGGGTCCGGGAGCGCCCTCGTCATGCCCGGCAGGAAGTCCGTGAACAGCTCGTGCACCTCGTGGACCAGGGGCCGCAGCACGCGGAAGCGGGCCAGGACGACGCCGCGCGCGGTGAGGCGGGCCCCGCGCTCGGCGAGCCGGTAGCTGCGCTCGCGCCCCTCGGTCCGGTCGAAGATCCAGTACAGGACCAGCCCCATCTGCGCGAGCCACATCAGCTCCGGCAGCACCTCCCGCAGGTCCTCGGGGACCTTGGTCCGCGCCCCCCGCAGCACCTGCCGGTGGACGCTGACGGCCTCCACGCGCGCGTGCTCCGACTCGGGAGAGAAGGGGCTGAGCGGGCTGTCCGGGTCCGCGGCGTTCTTGAAGAACTGCACCGCGAACTCGTGGTACGGGGTGGCGACGTCCAGCCAGGCCTTCAGGACGCCCGCGAGCCGCGCCTCCAGGTCGGTCTCCCGGGCCAGGACCTCCCGGACCGCCTCCTGGTGCTCGGCGGCGATCCGGTCGTAGAAGCCCTGGATCAGGTGTTCCTTGCCCGCGAAGTAGTAGTACGCGTTGCCGACGGAGACGCCGGCCTCCTTGGCGATCGCCCGCATCGTGGTCTTGTCGTAGCCGCGCTCCTGGAACAGCCGCATGGCCGTCTCCAGGATGAGCGCGCGGGTCTGCTCGGACTTGCTCGGGTTCGCGCCCTCTGCGGGGCCGTCGTTCTTCGCGGGCACGGACAGAGCCTAGCCAGTGGGACAGGCGCCGCTGTCACAGCCCGGAGGGCTGTACGTCCATCCCGCGCGCGGGTCGTACGCCCAGCCGTCGCCGCGCGCGTACGCGCGCCCGCCCCACTGCGCGCCCCGCCACTTGGCGGCCGCCAGCACCGCGCCCCGGGCGAGCTTCGCGCCCGCCGGGGTGCTCAGCCGGTGGGCGAGCGGCCGGTGTTCGCGCAGGGCCCACAGGACCACGACCCAGGCGGCGGCGCCCCGGTAGACCTGCCCGGCGTCCCCGACGACCGTGACCTCGTCCAGGGTGGCCCGGTGGTCGAGGCCGGGGTAGCGCCGCCGCGCCTCGGCGGAACCGGCCGGCACCAACTCCAGCGGCACCAACTGGCGCTGCTTGAGCAGCCAGTCGCGGACGAAGGAGCACAGTGAGCACTCGGCGTCGTACAGCACGGTCAGCCCGTGGACCGGGACGCGCGCCGCGTCCCGGTCCCGGCCCGCGGCCTCGGCCGTCACCGCGCTCACGCCCCCGCCGGCGGGGCGGTCCAGCCCTGCGGGCCGACCGGCGGCACCTGCTCGCGTTCCATCATCCCGCGGCGCCGGATGCGGTTGAGCGCGTACACGTTGCCCAGGTGCATCACGCCGAGCACCAGCAGCACCACACCGAGCTTGGTGGACAGGGCCTCGAAGATCCCGCGCGTGCTGTCGATGGTCTCGTCACCGCTCAGGTACAGCGCGACGAAGCCGAGGTTGACGAGGTAGAAGCCCACCACCAGCAGGTGGTTGACGGCGTCGGCGAGCTTCTCGTTCCCGTGCAGCACGTCGGCGAGGAAGACCCGACCGTTGCGGCTGAGCGTGCGCGCCACCCAGATGGTCAGGGCGATGCTGACGAGCAGATAGATGACGTAGGCGATGACCGTGCGGTCCATGTCCCCACCCTTTCTTGAACGCGTTCAAAACGCTGTCGTGAGTGACTGTAGACCTGTTTTTGAACACGTTCAACCGAACAGCGCGCGGGGTGCTCCGGAGTGACCGGCCTCTCAGGGGCGGCGGCCCAGTTCGGGGCGCTTGGTGTAGTCGGTGAGGCCGATGACGTTGCCCCAGGGGTCGGCGAACTCGACGGTCCAGCCGGTGGCGGCGGGGGAGGGCGCGTCGAGGAGTTCGACGCCGGCCGCGGTCAGCCCCCGGGCCGCCGCCCGCGCGTCGGCGACCTCCAGCCAGACCCGCGGGAAGGGCCACGGCGGCGGCCGGTGCCCGAACCCGTCCTCCGCGCACAGCAGGATCCCCGGCGTCTCGGCCCCGACCTTCAGCTGCGCGATCCCCGCCTCGTCCAGCCGGAACCCCACCGCGAACCCGGCCCGCCCGTAGAATTCCACGGCCCGCCCGAGATCCCCGACCGGCAGCAGTACGTTGTCGAACCCGAGCAGCTCGTACGACTCGTCGTCTGACATGCCGTCAGCGTAGGGCGGCGGGCCCGCGGAACCGGGGATTGGCCGACCGGCCCCGACCCGTGATTGTCAGTGGTGCCCCCTACCGTCGTCCGCATGGCAATCGTGACGTTCGTCGACGAGACGACTGCGGGGGACCGGGGTGCGGGCTGGGGGCTCGAGATCGCCGAGGAGCGCCTCACCGTGCGTGAGCTGATCCGGCGCCGGGTGTTCCGGGAGGTCGCCGAGTACAACGCGCGTACGCCGCGGGTGTTCCAGGGGCTGGTGCAGCCGCGGGACGCCGAGCGGGTGCTCGACGGGTACGCGCTGCGCGCCCCCCGCCGGATCGACCCCGGGGCGCAGACGGAGCTGGCGCTCACCGCCTTCGCGGGCAACGGCTTCCTGGTGCTGGTGGGGGACCGTCAGGTCACCGACCCGGACGAGGAGGTGGAGCTGACGCAGGGCACCGAGGTGACCTTCCTGAAGCTCGTGCCGCTGGTGGGTGGCTGATGATCACCTCGCCCTCCGCGTACGCCCGCCTGGTCCGCGACGTCCTCGGGCGGATCGCCGACGAGGACGCCGACGGGCTCGTCCCCGACCTGCTCGCGCTCGCCGACATGATCGACGACCACTGGGGGTTCGAGGGGCGCAAGGTCGTGGACGCCGCGCGCGCCGCGGACGCCGGGTTCCGGGCCCGGCTCGTGCACCGGCTGGCGGGCCGGTGCGTCGCCCCGGAGTCCGGGACGGCCGAGTGGCGCGGCATCGTACGGTTCCTCGCCACCCTGGACACCACGGCCGCCGCTGCGACCGGCCCGATCGACGGCCGCGCCGCGCTGATCCGCCTGGCCTGCGAGCAGGAGGTGCACCACCAGCCGGCCGAGCTGGTCCGGCTGGCCGAACTGGAGCTCGCCGAGGGGCGCGAGCTGCCCGGCGCGTTCGTCGCCGTGATCCGCCGCACCCGGCTGACGCTGTGGCACGGGTCGCAGGAGCTGGACGCCCTGGCCGACCGGCTCACCGGCCCCGTGGTGAACCCCGGCGAGGCCTGGGCCGACCAGGCCCTGACGGAGCTGGACGGGCTCGGCGAGGACTGGCGGCGCCTGGTCGCCCACGCCACCACGGCCGGCTCCGCCCGGCCCTCGGCGAAGTGGGAACGGACCGCACGGACGCTGCTCGACGCCGTCGACGCCGTCGGCGCCGACGACGCGGGCGAGCGGCTGCGGCGCTGGCTGGGCCTCGTGGGCAGACCGCGGACGCACCCGCTGGTGGCGACCCACTACGGCGCGAATCCCGACGAGACCTTCGACCCGTACAACGCCACGACCCTGCGTGGCCTGGCCTGGCTGCTCTCGCTGGTGCCGCCGCACCCGGACAGCGCCCGCGCGCTCGGCGCCCTCGTGGAGACCTCGCTGAAGAAGGTCGCCGGTCTCGGCCCGCGCAACCCGAAGGTCGCCAACGCCGGCGTGGTCGCGCTCGCCCGCGTCCACAGCGGGGCCGCCCTGGCGGAACTGGCCCGCCTGGTCACCCGGGTGACGTACAAGAGCACCGCCGGGCTCCTGGACAAGGCGCTCGACGACCGGGCCGCCGCGCTCGGCCTCACCCGGGAGGAGACCGAGGAACTCGCGGTGCCCGCCTACGGGCTGACCGGCGTAGGCCGCGCGGAACACCGGCTCGGTGACGTCACCGCGCTGATCGAGGTGCACGGCACCCGAGCGGTCCTCGGCTGGCGCAATGCCGCCGGCAGACCCGTCAGGAGCGTGCCCGCCGCCGTGCGGCGCGACCACCCCGACGAGGTGAAGGAGCTGAAGGCGGCGGTCAAGGACATCGACAGGATGCTCACCGCGCAGAGCGAGCGACTGGACCGGCAGTTCCTGGCCCGGCGCACCTGGTCCTACGGCGCCTGGCGCGAGCGCCTCCTCGACCACCCGCTCGTCGGCACGCTGGCCCGCCGCCTGCTGTGGACGGTCGACGGCACCACGGTGGGGTACGCCGACGGAGCCCTGCGCACGCTCACCGGCGACCCGTTCGACAGCGGCCGTGAGGTCACCCTCTGGCACCCCGTCGGCCAGGAACCCGCCGAGATCGTCGCCTGGCGCGAGTGGCTGGAGCGGCACGGCGTCACCCAGCCGTTCAAGCAGGCCCACCGCGAGGTCTACCTGCTGACGGACGCCGAGCGCGCGACGGGCACCTACTCCAACCGGTTCGCGGCGCACATCCTGCGGCAGCACCAGTTCCACGCGCTGGCCGCGGTCCGCGGGTGGCGCAACCGGCTGCGCCTCATGGTCGACGACGAGGCTCCGCCCGCCGTGCGCGAGCTGCCGCGGTGGGGCCTGCGTGCCGAGTACTGGGTCCACGGGGAGGGCGACGGCCACGGCGACGGCCTCACCGGCTCCGGAAGCTATGTGCGCCTGTGCACCGACCAGGTCCGCTTCTATCCGATCGACGCCCCGGAGAACTCGGCGCACTGCTGCGGCGGCGAGTACCGGATGTGGCTGCGCGACGGAGCCGACCCGGTCGAGCCGCTGCCCCTGACCGCCGTCCCGCCGCTGGTGCTGTCCGAGGTGCTGCGCGACGTCGACCTCTTCGTCGGTGTCGCGAGCGTGGGCAACGACCCGGCCTGGCAGGACGGCGGCCCCGAGGGCCGCTTCCGGGAGTACTGGACGTCGTACGGCTTCGGCGAGCTGAGCCAGGGCGCCGAGACCCGCCGCGCGCTGCTGGAGCGGCTCATCCCCCGGCTGGCCGTCGCCGGCCGCTGCACGGTCGAGGGCCGCTTCCTGCACGTGCGGGGCGACCTGCACACGTACAAGATCCACCTCGGCTCGGGCAACATCCTCAGGACCCCGGACGACCGGTACCTGTGCATCGTCCCGAAGAGCGACCCGGCCCGCCCGCAGGCCGGTTACCTGCCCTACGAGGGCGACCGGACGCTCGCGGTGATCCTCAGCAAGGCGATGATGCTGGCGGACGACACGAAGATCACCGATCCCACGATCCTGAGCCAGCTGTAGCCGGGCCGTGCCCCGCACCGCCGGGAGCCCTGCCACCCACACCGAGGGTCCCGCCCCGCACGTCCGAGGGCCCCGTCCCAGGCTGGAACGGGGCCCTCGGTGAGGTACGCGCGAGGGGTCAGAAGCGGCGCGTGATCAGCGCCCGCTTCACCTCGGCGATCGCCTTCGTCACCTCGATGCCGCGGGGGCAGGCGTCGGTGCAGTTGAAGGTGGTGCGGCAGCGCCAGACGCCGTCCTTGTCGTTCAGGATCTCCAGGCGCTGCTCGCCGGCCTCGTCACGCGAGTCGAAGATGAACCGGTGCGCGTTGACGATGGCCGCCGGGCCGAAGTACTGGCCGTCGTTCCAGAACACCGGGCAGGACGAGGTGCAGGCCGCGCAGAGGATGCACTTCGTCGTGTCGTCGAAGCGCTCGCGGTCCTCGGCCGACTGCAGACGCTCACGCGTCGGCTCGTTGGTGTCCTTGGTGATCAGGAACGGCATCACGTCCCGGTACGCCTGGAAGAACGGCTCCATGTCCACGACCAGGTCCTTCAGGACCGTGAGGCCCTTTATGGGCTCGACCGTGATCGGCTTCTCGGGGTTGATGTCCTTGATCAGCGTCTTGCAGGCCAGACGGTTCTTGCCGTTGATCCGCATGGCGTCCGAGCCGCAGATGCCGTGCGCGCAGGACCGGCGGAAGGTCAGCGTGCCGTCCAGGTCCCACTTGATCTTGTGGAGACCGTCGAGGACGCGCTCCTTCGGGTCGATCTCCAGCTGGAAGTCTTCCCAGGCCGCCTC
The DNA here is from genome assembly GCF_044746005.1 of Streptomyces sp. NPDC086766. Classification (NCBI taxonomy): domain Bacteria; kingdom Bacillati; phylum Actinomycetota; class Actinomycetes; order Kitasatosporales; family Streptomycetaceae; genus Streptomyces; species Streptomyces sp. NPDC086766. The sequence continues at coordinate 140,174 of NZ_JBIVBI010000002.1, forward strand.
CGCCGAGACCTCCGGGTTGAACCGGCGGATCCGGAAGGTGACCGTGATGTAGGGGGACGGCGCCTGGGCCTCCGCCTCGGCCTTGTCCAGAACAGGGGTTGCCATCAGTACTTACGCTCCATCGGCTGGTAGCGGGTCTGGACGACCGGCTTGTAGTCGAGACGGACGGTTTCGGAACCGTCGGCGCCGACCTCGCGGTACGCCATGGTGTGCCGCATGAAGTTGACGTCGTCGCGGTTCGGGTAGTCCTCACGGTAGTGACCGCCGCGGGACTCCTTGCGGGCCAGGGCGGAGACCGCCATGACCTCGGCCAGGTCCAGCAGGTTGCCCAGCTCGATGGCCTCCAGCAGGTCCGTGTTGAACCGCTTGCCCTTGTCCTGGATCGCCACGTTCTTGTAGCGCTCCCGGAGCTCGGCGATCTTCTCGACCGCCGTCTTGATCGTCTGCTCGGTGCGGAACACCATGACGTTGGCGTCCATGGTGTCCTGCAGCTCGCGGCGGATGGTGGCCACGCGCTCGGTGCCCGTGGAGGTCCGCAGCCGCTCGATCTGCGCGACGACGAGGGACTCGGGGTCCTCCGGCAGCTCCACGAAGTCGGCCCTCGCCGCGTACTCGGCGGCCGCGATGCCGGCCCGCTTGCCGAACACGTTGATGTCCAGCAGCGAGTTCGTGCCGAGGCGGTTGGCGCCGTGCACGGAGACGCAGGCGACCTCGCCGGCCGCGTACAGGCCCGGGACGACCGTGGTGTTGTCCGCGAGCACCTCGCCCTGGACGTTGGTCGGGATGCCGCCCATGGCGTAGTGCGCGGTCGGCTGGATCGGGATCGGGTCCGTGTAGGGCTCGATGCCGAGGTACGTCCGCGCGAACTCGGTGATGTCGGGCAGCTTGGCGTCCAGCTGCTCCGGCGGCAGGTGGGTCAGGTCCAGGAAGACGTGGTCGCCCTCGGGACCGCAGCCGCGGCCCTCGCGGATCTCCGTGTAGATCGACCGCGACACCACGTCGCGCGAGGCGAGGTCCTTCATGACCGGCGCGTACTTCTCCATGAAGCGCTCGCCGTCCTTGTTGCGGAGGATGCCGCCCTCACCGCGGGCGCCCTCCGTCAGCAGGATGCCCATGCGCCAGATGCCGGTCGGGTGGAACTGGAAGAACTCCATGTCCTCCAGCGGCAGGCCCCGGCGGTAGACGGCGGCCTGGCCGTCACCGGTCAGCGTGTGCGCGTTCGAGGTCACGCGGAAGAACTTTCCGGTGCCGCCCGAGGCGTAGATCACGGCCTTCGCCTGGAAGATGTGGATCTCGCCGGTGGCCAGCTCGTAGGCCACCACGCCGGCCGAGCGCTTGACGCCGTCGACCTCGGTGATCAGCTGGTCCAGGACGTAGAACTCGTTGAAGAACTCCACGCCCTCCTTGACGCAGTTCTGGTACAGCGTCTGGAGGATCATGTGGCCGGTGCGGTCGGCCGCGTAGCAGGAGCGGCGGACCGGGGCCTCGCCGTGGTTGCGGCTGTGACCGCCGAAGCGGCGCTGGTCGATGGTGCCGTTCGGGGTGCGGTTGAACGGCAGGCCCATCTTCTCCAGGTCGAGGACGGAGTCGATGGCCTCCTTCGCCAGGATCTCGGCGGCGTCCTGGTCGACCAGGTAGTCACCGCCCTTGACCGTGTCGAAGGTGTGCCACTCCCAGTTGTCCTCCTCCACGTTGGCCAGCGCGGCGGCCATGCCGCCCTGCGCGGCGCCCGTGTGGGAGCGGGTGGGGTAGAGCTTGGTCAGGACCGCGGTGCGGCTGCGCTTCGTCGACTCGATGGCCGCGCGCATGCCCGCGCCGCCGGCGCCGACGATGACGGTGTCGTACTTGTGGATCTTCATGATTCTCGCAGCCCCGTGCCTAGCGGATGTTCGGGTCGAAGGTGAAGATCACCAGCGTGCCCAGCAGGATGGTGAACACCGTGGCGGTGTACAGCAGTGCCTTCAGCCACAGCCGGGTGTTCGCGCGCTCCGCGTAGTCGTTGACGACCGTGCGCAGGCCGTTGGCGCCGTGCAGCATCGCGAGCCACAGCATGGCGAGGTCCCAGACCTGCCAGAACGGGGAGGCCCAGCGGCCGGCCACGAAGGCGAAGCCGATCTTGGAGACACCGCCGTCCAGGACGAGCTGGATCAGCAGGTGGCCGAGGACGAGGACGACCAGCACCACGCCGGACAGGCGCATGAACAGCCAGCCGTACAGCTCGAAGTTGCCCCGGGTGGACTTCGGGGTCTTCCTGGTGCGCTGCCGGGGGGCCTCGATGTAGGGGGCCGGGTTGTCGACGTTGTATCCGGTGCCGTCCTCGACGGGGCCGATGCCGGAAGCGGTGGTTTCGGTGGTGGACATGCGCGTCAGCTCCCGAAAAGTTCACGGGCGGCGTGGCCGAGGACGGGGTAGATCGCCCCGAGCATCAGCACCACCCAGACGGCGACGACGGACCAGAGCATCTGCTTCTGGTAGCGCGGGCCCTTGGCCCAGAAGTCGACGGCGATGACGCGCAGGCCGTTGAGCGCGTGGAAGAGGATGGCGGCGACGAGGCCATACTCCAGCACGGCGACAATCGGCGTCTTGTACGTGGCTACGACCTTGTCGTAGTCCTCGGGGGAGACACGCACGAGAGCGGTGTCCAGCACGTGAACGAACAGGAAGAAGAAGATGAGGACGCCGGTGACTCGGTGAGCCACCCAGGACCACATTCCTTCCCGGCCGCGGTACAGCGTTCCAGCCGGCACGGAAGAACCCTCCGGGAGCGGGGACTAGGGCCGCGCCGGCTTCACTGTCGGTCGGGCCCGGCCGGGTACGGTCCACCGGCCCCCAGCATCCTAACGACCGGCGTCTCCGGCGCTCACGGGGGGCCTGGTCATGTGATCAAACTGGCACTCAAAGGGGCACGGACGGGCTACAGCCGGCTGCCCGGACGAGCGGTCCGCCGCGCCTGCCGGACCCGGGCCGGAGAGGTCCGGGCACGCGGCCCGCCCTCCCCGAGGGCGGCTCTGACCAGGCGTTCCCTGGCCAGACGGCGCAGTTCCTCCGCGGTGACGACCCGCTCCTCCTCCGGATCGTTCGCCAGGCGTGACCGGACGGCCGCCAGCAGCCGGTCCAGGGCCTCGTCGGGGGGAACCCCGTCGAGAGAGATGACGAACACGTGCCCGAACCTGCTCTCGTAGGCCGCGTGCGCCGCGCTCAGCGCCAGGTGGGCGGCCGAGTAGAGGTGCTCGGGCAGCGCCGGGAGCGACTCGCCCGCCAGGGCCTCGGCCAGGTCCTCGGGTCCCAGGTCGTAGGCCGCCTCGTCCGCGGCCGCCAGCAGGGCGCCCAGGTCCGGGTAGGGCCGGTGGTCGGCGACCCGGCGCGCCCAGCGCGGGCTGTGCAGGCAGCTGAGAAGGGTGCGGTGCGCCTCCTCGGCGGAGGCGGCGTTGAAGTGCTCCAGGGTCTGCGCGGGCAGCGTGAGTCCTCGGCGGTGGGTGCGGCGGTCGCTGTGAACGCCGCGTGCGTATCGGCAGGGGATGGTGTGAGAGATGTGTCGTTCACGTTATCGGGACTGGTCGTCGACTGTCCGAGCGATGACCGAAATTCACTCGCACGGGAGAGTTTGGGAACGGTGCCTGGACGCCGTCCGCGAGCGGAGGGCTTAGGTTGGCGATGTGAGTCAGCACAGGCGCCGCGCGCCGGTGAGCAAGGTGCGGCATAAGCGGGCAGTGGCCCTCGGCGCGTTCGCCGGCACGGTCGGACTGGGCGTCGGCCTCGGTCTGTGGGCCTTCGGCGACGACGGCGGCTCCCCGGGCTCCGCCGGGCGCCCGCCGTCCGCCCGCTCCGCCGCCTCCCCCTCACCGAGCCCCTCGCGCTCCTACCCCCTGTCCCGGCCGCCGCGCACCATCCCGGCCGTGCGGTCCCACACCCCGGCCCGCGGCCCCGGCTGGCGCCCCGCCAAGGGCGAACGCGTCGTGGTGGGCGACGCGGGCCTGGCCGACGAGGGCCGCCTGCTCGCGGGCGAGCTGGGCCTGACCTACGCGGGCGAGCGGAAGGACACGCGCGCCGGGGACGTACGGCTGGCGCTGGGCGGGCAGGGCGGCAGCCCGGAGTCCTACACGATGACCGTGACCGGCGGGCGCGTCACCATCAGCGGACCGGCGGAGGCAGGCGTCTTCTACGGCACCCGCACGCTGAAGCAGGAGGTGCGCGGAGCGGAGGCGGCGCCGGAGGGCGTCGTGCGCGACACGCCCGCCAAGCCGCGGCGCGGGTTCATGCTGGACATCGCCCGCAAGCCGTACACGGCGGGCTGGATCGAGGACCGCGTACGCGAGCTGGGCGACCTGAAGTACAACGAGCTCGGTCTGCACTTCTCCGACGACCAGGGTTTCCGCATCCAGTCCGACACGCACCCGGAGATCGTCTCCAAGGACCACCTCACCAAGGCCCAGGTCAAGCGGATCGTCGACCTCGCCGCGAGCCGGCACATCACCGTCGTGCCGGAGATCGACTCGCCCGGCCACCTCGGCGCCGTGCTGGCCGCCCACCCCGATCTCCAGCTGCGCAACGCGCAGGGCGTGCCGACCAGGGGCGCCATCGACATCTCCAAGGAGCAGTCCGGCAAGATCGTCGACGACCTCCTCGGCGAGTACGCCGGCCTGTTCCCCGGCGGCTTCTGGCACCTCGGCGGCGACGAGTACCAGGCGCTGACCGTGCGCAGCCCCGAGTCCTCCTACCCCCAGCTGGCCGCCGCCGCCCGCAAGGCCTACGGCTCCGGCGGCACCGTCGCCGACCTCACCACGGGCTGGCTCAACGCCCGCGCGGAGACCGTCCGGGGCCGCGCCCGCGTCCCGCGCGCCTGGAACGACGGCTTCTTCCGGGGGACCTCGGTGCAGCCCGCCAAGGACATCGAGGTCGCCTACTGGACCGGCAAGGAGATCGGCGCCCGCACGCCGGCCGACTACCTGAGCGCCGGCCGCAAGGTGATCAACTACAACGACGAGTTCCTCTACTACGTCCTCGGCCAGCCGCAGACCTTCGTCTACCCGACCGGACAGCGGATCTACGAGCAGTGGACCCCGCGCGTGCTGCGCGGCACCGCGGCGGTGCCCGCCCGCTACGACGCGCAGATCCTCGGCGGCTCCTTCGCGGTGTGGTCCGACCGGGCCTATGCCCAGACCGAGAACCAGGTGGCCGCCGGCATCCGCATGCCGCTGCGCGCGACCGCGCAGAAGCTGTGGGACCCGGGGAAGCCGGCGCTGTCGTGGGCGGAGTTCAAGGCGCTGGCCGCACGACTGGGCTGAGATCCGACCGGGGCGCGACACCACCGGGCCGACGCCGAATCGGGTGGACGGGCACGGCGCGTGAACCGTATGTTCCCGGTGCCGCGCGCGCCGGGGAGGGCCGCGCGGGCTCCAGGACGGACATCTCGGGGGGGACCCAACCATGATCTGCGCGCGCTGTCAGCACTTCGCGGCGGCACCCGGCGGCACCCTGTGCGCCCGGTGCGCCGCCGCACCGGCCCAGGGCACCGCACCGGCCCCGGGTGCGGGGGCGTACCCGGGAGGAGCGCCGTATCCGGGAGCGCCGGGGGCCTTTCACGCGCCGGTGGCGCCGGGCGCCCGGCTGCGGTCGCCGGGCGTGCTCGCCCGCGCCGCCGCCGTGGTCCTCGGGCTCGTCGCCGCCACCGACCTGTTCGCGGTCTGGGTGGACCTGACGGTGTACGACGTCGCCGACGACCTCGCCTCCGGCACCTACGGCGCGGGCCTCTCGGGCCGGGCCGACCACGCGGACCGGCTCAACGCCGCCGCGGGCGTCGTCCAGACGGTCGCGTTGCTCGTCAGCGTGATCACGTTCCTGTGCTGGTTCCACCGGGTGCGGGTGAACGCGGAGGTGTTCGACCCCTTCGGCCACAGCAAGAAGCGCGGCTGGGCGATCGGGGCGTGGTTCACCCCGGTGGTGAACCTGTGGTTCCCGCGCCGGATCACCCTGGACATCTGGGACGCCAGCGCCCCGGTGGACCGGCCGCGCTCGCACCGCCTGGTCAACGCCTGGTGGGCGGTGTGGATCGTCTCCCTGCTGGCCGACCGGGCCGCGTTCACCGCCTACCGCCGGGCCGACTCGGGCCGGGAACTGCGCGACGCCGCCCAGCAGATGGTGTTCGCCGACGCGGTGGAGATCGTGGCCGCCGTGCTCGCCGTCCTCGTCGTGCTGCGGCTGACCCGGATGCAGGACCAGAAGGCGCTGGGGGGCCCGGTGCCGGCCGCCGTCTGAGGGCCGGCCCCCGGCTCGCGCGGCCCGGTGCCGGCCGCCGCCCGAGCGTCCGCCCGGGCCCGTCCGGCCCGTTCCGCCGGCCGCCCACGGCACCCGCCGGCCCGCCACCTCCCATGGCCGAAAACTTTTCTTCCGCCGTTCCCCTCGACTCTCCGTGGTGCCCGTGTGACACTACGGGCCGGTCGCACGCAGTAAGGGAAAGTGCGGGCTCCGTGAAGGTCGGCGCCCTGGCGAGGGAGGCGTGGATGAGCCTGGTGGAACTGATCGCGCAGGCCGACGAGCGCGGACTGGCCGCCAGCGGGCTGGCTTGTTTGGATCGGTGCATGCCGCTGCTCGGCGGTGACGACGAGGTGCTGCGGCCGCTGTGGGCGACCCTCGTGGACGGGGGCGGCGACTGGGGTGAGCGCCTGGCGCAGGCCCGCCGCTCGCTGGACGGGGCCGACCCGGAGGCGGACGCCGGTGACGAGGCGGCGCGACTGGCCCGCCGGATGCTCGCCGCCGCACCGGACGCCCGGTCCGCCGCCGAGGTGCGGGTGTGGGCCGACGCCTGCTCGGTCGCCTCGCTGCAGATCCACCGGCTCCTCGACCCCGCCGAGGACGAGGCTCCGGTCGACTCCCGCCGCGAGGGGCGTACGGACGGCATGTCCCCCCTGGTCGCCGCCGAGCTGCGCCGCCAGATCGCCGTCCTGGAACTGGTCGCCGACCACGGCCCGGCCGGCCTGCGCCAGGCCCTGGACGTCTCGACCGAGGGCCGCCGCGTCCTGCGCGCGGTGGTGTCGCGCCGGGCCCGCGGACGGGTCTGAGGACCGCACTCCGGCGGGTCACCGAGCGGGGCTCCGGACGTCCCGAGAGCGGGCTTGCCTCCGCCCGGTACGCCCCCGTGGCCGCCGACGCCTCGAACCCCGTCGCTTGCGAGAGTCCTGTGACTGTCCTGCGGGCGCCGTGAGTCGGTCCTGCGCCGGTTTGCGGGGAGCCGCCGGATCGGCGTGACGCGACGCACGCCGGCCTCGCTCTTCCCTATGTGACAGCGCTAGATGTGAGGACTCAGCAGACCAGGCCGCCGGCCGCCGCCAAGCCGGTGCGGTGGGCGGCGGACACCGTGACGGCGATGCGCGAGGGCGCCCGGCTGCGCCTGGACTACTCGGCGCAGAGCCTGTGGCGCGTCGACCGGGTGATCGAGGAGATACGGCGGGAGGGCCCCCCGTACGCGGCCGTGGAGAGCACGCTGCGCGGCTTCGGCGCCTACGCCGGTGAGGTGATCGTCCGCCAGGCCGGGGGCGAGTGGTGGGGAGCCGGCGGCGACCACTGGGTCCGCACCCCGGACGGGCGGCTGTGGGACCCGATCGACGAGGCCCGGCGCTGTTTCGCGGGCGACGGCTCCCTGCGGCTGCTGTGCCGCGACGCGAGCACGGCCGACTCCTGACCACCGGCGGCGCGGCGGACGCGGGCCGGGCCCCGCCCCCGCGGTCAGGTGCGGGGACGGGGCCCGGTCCGGTGGACGGCCCCGGGCGGGGCCGTCCGATCTCTACGGAGTCAGCGTCTGGCCCAGGTGGGCGCCCGCCGGGGTGCCGAGGGCGGACCGGCTGAGAATGGCGGTCTGCGTGTAGCCGAGCCCGCTGCTGTTGCTGGGCAGGTACATCAGGATGCCGTTGCCGCTGTCCTCGCCCTCCACACCGAAGGTGAGGTCGGCGCGGCCGTACCCGGACAGGTCCGTCAGGGACACGCTCGACCCGAGGTGGTCGCCGGACTCGGTGGAGCCGGGTACGCCGGAGGTGTCCTGGGACACGCCGATCGAGCCGGAGCCGGTGAGACCGCTGGAGGTGCCCTTGAGCAGGACCGCGTCACCGGCGTCGATCTGATTGACGCCACTGCGGGTCAGGTTCTCGCCGGGCGCGCCCACCAGGGCGTCCGGGTAGCCGTCGCCGTTGTAGTCGCCGACCGACACCGAGGCGCCGAAGGCGTCGCCGGACTCGTTGCCGCCGGGTACGTAGGCGGTGTCCTGCTGGATGACCTTCATGCCGGTCGTGGTGAAGCCGGTCGAGGTGCCCTGGAGCATGGTGACCTGGCCGCCGGACGCGCCGCCGGACTCGGAGGCGTAGGGCTGGCCGATGACGATGTCGTCGTAGCCGTTGCCGTTGATGTCACCCGCCGCGACGGAGCGGCCGCCCTTGACGGAGAGGACCCCGGCCTTGGTCAGGCCGGTGGCCGAGCCCGCGAAGCGGACGATCCGTCCGATACCGCCCGCGTCGCGGTAGTTGAGGGCCACGTCGGCGTAGCCGTCCCGGTTGAAGTCGCCGGTCGCGGCGTCGAGGTAGGCGACCGAGCCGGTGGCGGTGGTGAGCGTGCCGGAGGTGGTGGCGCCGCCGGTCAGGCGGACGTTCCAGTTGCCGCCCTGGCCGGTGCCGGCCGAGAACACGTCCGCCTTGCCGTCGCCGTTGAAGTCACCGACGGTGACCGTCGAGCCGAGCTTGGCACCGCTCGCCGTCACCCCGGACGTGGTGTACGAGAAGCCGGTGTTCAGGGCCGGGCCGTACAGGACCGTGACCGCGCCGCGGTCGGCGTGCCCGCTCGTGTCGTCCTCGCCGGGGGCGCCGATCGCGAGGTCGGCGTAGCCGTCGCCGTTCACGTCGCCCCAGGCGGTGGCGGCGCCGAAGTCGTCACCGCTCTCGGAGGAGCCGGGAACGCCCGGGCTGCTCTGGGTGAGGGTCGTCTTCGAGGCCGTGGCCGGACCGTCGAGCCCACCGGGGACCACCGTCAGCGAGTTGGCCTTCGGGGTACCCGCGACCAGGTCGGCGACGCCGTCCCGGTTGTAGTCGGAGGTGGGCAGGGCGTGCGAGATGCCGGGCGTCTTGGCGAGCGCGGCGATGAAGGACAGCTTGGGGTACAGGTTGTCTCCGGGGCAGGCGGTCGCGTTGGTGTCGCGGTGGCCGAAGACGCGGGGCAGCGTGATCGACTCGCCCTTGGCGACCTTGTTGCCGTCGACGCCCGCGCCGCTGCCGGACTCCAGGGTGACCTTGCCGGTCGGGTCGACGCCGTACATGCCGAACTTCCACGCCACGACGCGCGCGATGGCGTCGAGGGCGGCGCGGGAGGGCTTGGCGCTCATGTAGTTGCCGATGTACGAGATGCCGACCGTGTTGGTGTTGAACCCGATGTCGTGCGCGCCGACCACCGGCAGGTCCATGCCGCCGCTGCGGCCCTCGAAGATCTGGCCGCAGCGGTCGACGACGAAGTTGTAGCCGATGTCGTAGTAGCCGCGGGAGAAGTGCTCCTGCTGGATGGTGCGCATCCGGGCGCGGGACTCTCCGCAGGAGAGCGTGTTGTCGCTGTCGACACCGGTGTGGTGGACGACGGCGGCCTTGATCTCGGTGCCGTAGCTGGGCGTGCCGTCGTAGTTCGTCGACGCGCCCCACTCGGCCTGCGTGATGATCGGCGGCTTGACGACGGTGGACGGGACCGGCTCGGGAACCGTGCTGGACGGCGACGGGGAGGCGCTCGGCGAGCCGCCGGTGGAGTCCGTGGCCGTGGGCGAGCCGGCCGCCGTGGAGTCCGTCGGCGCCGGGTCGGTGGGCGAGGGGGAGTCACTCGCGACGGGCGAGTCGGTGGGCACCGGCGAGTCCGTGGGCGTGGAGGAGTCGGTCGGCGACGCGGAGTCCGTCGCGGCCACGGCGGTGTCCACGGTGTACGCGGCGGGCTCGGACCCCCGCTTCGGGTCCGTGCCGGGGTCGAGCAGCCGCACGTCCATGCCGGCGGGCTGGCCGGCCGCCTCGGTGCCGTCGGCGTTCACGACGCGTACCTGGACGCCGTCGGAGTCGCCGGTCCACACCGAGGCGGTACCGCCGCGCACGGCGCTTCCGGCGCGGGCGCGCTCGGCGCCGTCGGCCTGGTAGGGGTCGTCCGGCAGCTTCTGCCAGCCCGACCACTTGTGGGACTCGAGGTCCCGGGTGCGGACCTCGGGGGTCCCCTTGGCCTTGGCGCTCTGGTCGTCCCAGGTCAGCAGCAACGCGCTGAACCGGTCGGTGTCCTGCTGCCCCAGGCCCTTGCGGCCCGCCCCCCGGTCCTGAAGCTTCAGCGTGTGCACCGACGGCTTGCGGGCCGCGCCCTTGCCGTCGCTCTGCGCGCCGGGATCGGCGATCGCGTACGTGACGGCTCCCGCTCCGCCCAGTACGACGGCACCGAGCGTCAGCCACGCTCTTCGCTTGAGACTCAGCGGTTTGTACGCATGGGTCCTGCGAGGACTCAACTGTCCCACCCCTAGAAGATCAACACGATGACAACACCTGTCACACAGGCGGTACTTGTACAGCGCACAGGACTCGCCGAACATCACCAGGCGACCGGCGCCGAGGCCGCAGCCGGTGCCGCGGTCGGTGCCGTGCCGGCGGTGGAGGGGCGTGCCCGGCCCTCGTCGGCCAGGGGCTGTGACACTTCCGCCGGGCCCGGCGCTGAAGATCGTGGAGGACACGGACACGGCTGGACCGTGCCCGCGGTGGGGTACGCGCCACGCGGTGGCTACGCACTCGGCACGAACGAGGACAGTCTTGGGCCAGGGAGGGGAACCCCGTCGCCGCCAGGCGCACGACGGGGAACTGGGCGCGGCCGTCGCACGGGCCCAGGACGGTGACGAGGCAGCCTTCGCGGTCGCCTACCGGATCGTGCAGCCCGGTCTGCTCGGCTATCTGCGCGGGCTGGTCGGGGACGACGCCGAGGACGTGGCGTCCGACGCGTGGCTGGAGATAGCCCGGGACCTCGGCCGCTTCAAGGGCGACGGGGCCGGTTTCCGCGGCTGGACGGCGACCATCGCCCGGCACAGGGCGCTGGACCACCTCAGGCGCCGGAGCGTACGGCCCCGGGCGGCGGCACTCGAGGCGGAACTCTTCGACCTGCCCGCTCCGTACGACACCCACGACCAGGCCCTGGAGTCGCTCTCCACCGAGCGGGCCCTCGACCTGGTCCGGGCCCTCCCGAGGGACCAGGCGGAGGCCGTGCTGCTGCGCGTCGTCGTCGGTCTCGACGGCCCCGCCGCCGCCCGCGTGCTGGGCAAGCGGCCGGGCGCCGTGCGGACGGCCGCGTACCGGGGGCTGAAGCGGCTCGCGGACCGGCTGGGTGCGACAGGTGTGACGAAGGACGACTCCCGAACGCTGGGGGAGTCGGAGTGAACTACAACGGCGGCCGGGGACGACAGGACGGCCGACCGGCGGACAGGGACGGGTACGGACATGGGTGAACGGCGAAGCGGCGGCAGTGCTCACGGCCGTCGGCGCGGGCACCCGGGCAGCACCGTGTCCGGGGCCGGGCACGGGACGTGGGACCTCATACCGGAGGCGCAGCAGGCCCGGGTGGAGGCGCTGCTCGCCGCGGCGCTGTGCGGAAACTCCCTGGACGCGGAGGCCGAGCAGCGGGCCGTGGTGGCGTTCCGGGCCGCCCGGGACACCGGCGCGCACGGCGCGCGGTCCCGGCGCCGGGACGACTGGCGGGCACCCGAGCGCCGGCGCAAGCGCCGCTCGGTGAAGGTCACCGCGGGTCTCGCCCTGGCCGGCCTCACCCTCGGCGGGGTCGCGGTCGCGGCGATCGGCTCCGCCCGGTCCTCGGACGGCGGACCCGGGGGCGGGCCGTCCACCCGCCCGTCGTCCGGCGTTTCCGCCGGCGCGTCCGCGGGGTCGTCCGCGGGCGGTCCGGGTACGCCCGGTGCCTCCGCCACGACGGACCGACCGGCCGGCGCCCGGGACACCGAGGCGCGCTGCGAGGCGTACGAGAAGGCCGGGGGCAACGGCAAGGCGCTGGACGCGACCGCCTGGCGGCGGCTCGTCAAGGCCGCGGGCGGCGCGGACGCGGTCGCCGGCTACTGCGCCGACCAGCTGGCGCGGGCCGCGGCCCGCGAGGCGGAGAGCGGCACCGGCGGCACGCGGAACCCCGGTGACGCCGGCAATCCCGGGGCGTCCGTGACCGCCGGGAACACCGGCACCCGCAGGCCGGAGACCGGGGCGGCGACCGGTGGCGGGTCGGCGACCGGCGGTACGAGCGGCGGCGGCACCAGCGCGGCCACGGGCGGCACCGACGCGGCCGCGGGTGGCGGCGGCAGCACGGCCGGCGGCACGGTCACGGGCGGCGGCACCTCCACCGGAGGCGCCACCGGCGCCGGAGGCGACGCCTCCACCGGCGGGGACGGCTCCGGCGGGACCGGCGGAAAGGGTCGCTGATCATGCGCCGCCCGGCGCACACTCCCGGCCCCCGCGCGGGCCGGTGGAAAAAATTACGAAAGGGTTCATGTCCGGCGGGCCACCGCGCCCGCTCGTCCGCTCATGGAGCGTCACTCTCCGGCCGGGGTGAGCGCTGTCCGTGCCCTGCCGGGGCCGCCATGGCAACGGCCGGGGCCGCCACCCCCCACAGGAGAGGCCCCGGCCGTCGCGCGGCACGGGCCGCGCGGCGGCCCGTACTCTCTACAGCGCCGGGAGTGCGTTTTCTGTCACACCTCACCCCCACCTCAGTTAGTTGCACGTTGTACGGTCATGGACGGCGAGCTGTTTCACGCCGTAACGTGCCTTTCGCTCCGGGCGCGAAAGATGCATGATCACAGCCATCGACGGCCTCGGGGCCGGCCGCAACGATCGACTGAGGAACCACGGGTGCTGGGGGACGACGCGGAGTTGACCGCCGCGGTGCTTGCGGCACAGGACGGGGACGAGACCGCGTTCCGGACTGTGTACCGCGCTGTGCAACCGCGGCTGCTCGGGTACGTACGGACGCTGGTCGGCGACCCGGACGCCGAGGACGTGGCGTCCGAGGCCTGGCTGCAGATAGCCCGGGACCTCGGGCGGTTCAGCGGCGACGCCGACCGCTTCCGCGGCTGGGCCGCCCGGATCGCCCGCAACCGCGCGCTCGACCACATACGGATGCGCGGCCGCCGCCCGGCGATCGGCGGCGACGAGACGGAACTGACGGGCAAGGCCGCCGAGTCGGACACCGCGGGGGAGGCCATGGAGGCCCTGGCCACCGACAGCACCCTCTCGCTCATCGCCAGGCTCCCCCAGGACCAGGCCGAGGCCGTCGTCCTGCGGGTCGTCGTGGGCCTCGACGCCAAGACCGCGGCGGAGACGCTCGGCAAGCGGCCCGGAGCCGTGCGCACCGCCGCGCACCGCGGTCTGAAGCGGCTCGCGGAACTGCTCGGCGCCGATCCGGAAGCGGCGGGCGTCCTGGACGCGCTGCCGCCTCCGAGAGAACCGCAGGGCCGTGCGGTGACGTCCGCCGGTGTGACGCGGACGCGTGCCCGGACGCAGAAGGACTTGTGATGGCCGACGAGCAGTACAGGTGGCTGGACCGCGCTACGGCGGAGCGTTTGCTGCGCGGAGAGCCACTGGACACCGTCGACGCCGCCGCCCGTGAGCAGGCAGAACGTCTCGCCAAGGCCCTGCACTCCCTCTCCGTGGAGCCCTCCGGGGCGGAACCGGAACTTCCCGGCGAGGCCGCCGCGTTGGCCGCCTTCCGCAAGGCGCACGCCGAACGGGCGGACGCCCGGGCCCCCTTCACGCCGTCCGCCTCTCCGGCCCGGACCCGGCCCGGGGACGCGGACGTCGTCCGCGTCGGCTCCCGCGACGGCCGCGCGCGCCGGCGCCGTTCCGTACGCCTCGCGCTGTCCGCGGCGCTGGCCGCCGGGGCGCTCGGCGGGGTCGCGGCCGCTGCCACCACCGGCGTGCTGCCCACACCGTTCGGCGATGACGAGCCCGGCCCGACCGCCTCGGTCACGGCCCCGGCGACCCCCGGCCGCCCGCTGGGCCCGCCCTCGCCGGGCGGCGGCCCCGGCTCCCCGGAGTCCGGCGGGCCCACCGCGGGGGCCACGGGCGGTGCCCGGGACACCATCGGAGGCACCCCGGGCCGGAACACCGGCTCCGACGACGGCACGGGCCGCGGCCGGAGCGGGCTGGTGTCCGCCTGCCGCGACCTGCGCGACGGCCGGGGCCTGGGCGCCGACCGCAGGCGCGCCCTGGAGGGGGCGGCGGGCGGTTCCTCGCACGTGTGGACGTACTGCGAGGGCGTCCTCAAGGCCGCCGACCGCCGCTCCGAGGGCACGGGCGGGACCGGCAACGGCACCGGGAACGGCAACGGCACTGGCACCGGGAACGGGAACGGCACCGGGAACGGGAACGGCACCGGGAACGGGAACGGCACCGGGAACGGGAACGGCACCGGGAACGGGAACGGCACCGGGAACGGCAACGGCACTGGCACTGGGAACGGCACCGGCGATGGCACCGGGAACGGGAACGGCACCGGTAACGGGAACGGGAACGGGAACGGGAACGGACAGGGCCAGGGTCAGGGCCAGAACGGCGGCGGCCAGGGCGGCCAGGGGGCCCGCGGCGGCGCCCACCGCCCCGACGGCGGGAAGAAATCGCTGTCCCCCGCTCCCGAACCCGCCCCGGCGGGGACGCCCGCGCCCCGCACCACCCCCGCCACGACCTCGCCCAGGTCGAACGCCGCGCCGACGCACCCCTCCTGACCTGCGGTTTTCCCCCTCGGAAAAATTCTTCTCCGCAGGGTGTGACGTTTTCGGGGCCCGCAGCGCAGTAATGAGTGAGCCGACTGGTCATCGGCCGTCGCACAGAGCCGGGGTTCCCCCCGTACCTACGGCTCGTGCAATTGGCGCGGGCGGGACACGTTCCCCCGGTCCCGCCCGCGCCCCGCATCCCTCTCCGGCGGAACGTGCCTCACCAGGACACGACGACCTTGTCGCCGACCCTCACCCACGCGAACAGCCGCGCGATCGCCGCCTCGTCCCGCACGTTCACACAGCCGTGCGAACCACCGGCGTAGCCGCGGGCCGCGAAGTCGTACGAGTAGTGCACGGCCTGGCCGCCGCTGAAGAACATCGCGTACGGCATGGGGGAGTGGTAGAGCGTCGACACGTGGTGCCGGGACTTCCAGTAGACGTGGAAGACGCCCTCCCGGGTGGGCGTGTACTGCGCGCCGAAGCGCACCGCCATCACCGAGACGGTCCGCCCGCCGATCATCCAGCGCAGCGTCCGGCTGGTCTTGTCGATGCACAGCACCCGGCCGGTCAGGCAGCGCGGGTCCGGCGCGGCGGCCGGCTGCCCGCCCATCAGGTACAGCTCCCACCGGCCCGGCTCGCGCGTCATGGCCAGCAGCCGCCGCCAGGTGACGGTGTCCGTCCGTCCCGTGCGCGGCAGCCCGCGCTTGCCCTGGAAGCCCGCGACGGCCCGCTCGGTCAGGTCGTCGTACGTCCCGGTCGGGCCGTCGAACAGCCAGGCGATCTGGCGCAGCCGGGCCTGGAGCTCGCGGACGCCCCGCCCGGAGTCGCCGCGGGACCACAGGACGGGCGCGGCACCCCGCCCCGTGGCGGGGTCCGGTGTGGCGCGCGCGCCCCCGCCGGCCGGGGCGTGGGCCGTGGGGGACCGGGTGGCCGGAATCTCGATGTGCACCGGCGAGCGGTGCTTGCCGTCCGCGCCCGTCCCCGTCCCCGCGCCCTGCACCGTGCACCCGTACAGCGCGGCCGTCGCCGCGACGGCCGCGCCGACGGCGCGGCCCCTTCCGCTCATGCCCCCGATACGCATACCGCCCCCTGCCGTCCCACGGCCGTCCGGTCGTACACCCCGGATGTCTCCCCACGCGTGACGCGCGGCGAACCACCGGGCAGGGTGGGGAACACAAGGATGAACAGGTCTGTGAGCAAGGTCCCAGCGTGGGGCCCTCCACCCGACGCACGGCCGCCGCTACAGTCCGTGGCGGGGGTCGGCTGTACCGGCGAGTAACTGGCGAGTAATTCAGAACGCGGAGGCACACACCATGGCGCGCGAGTCGGAGTCCGGGCTGCCCATCGAGCCGGTCTACGGACCGGACGCCCTGGAGGGCTGGGACCCGGCCGGGAAGCTGGGGGAGCCGGGGTCGTACCCGTTCACCCGCGGTGTCTACCCGTCGATGTACACCGGCCGCCCCTGGACGATGCGCCAGTACGCCGGTTTCGGCACGGCGGTGGAGTCCAACGCCCGCTACAAGCAGCTCATCGCCAACGGCACGATGGGCCTCTCCGTCGCCTTCGACCTGCCCACCCAGATGGGCCACGACTCGGACGCGCCCATCGCGCACGGCGAGGTCGGCAAGGTGGGCGTGGCGATCGACTCGATCGACGACATGCGGGTGCTGTTCGGCGGGATCCCGCTGGACAAGGTCTCCACGTCGATGACGATCAACGCGCCGGCCGCGCTGCTGCTGCTCCTGTACCAACTGGTCGCGGAGGAGCAGGGGGTGCCGGCGGACCGGCTCACCGGCACGATCCAGAACGACGTGCTGAAGGAGTACATCGCGCGCGGGACGTACATCTTCCCGCCCAAGCCGTCGCTGCGCCTGATCGCGGACATCTTCAAGTACTGCAAGGCCGAGATCCCGAAGTGGAACACCATCTCGATCTCCGGCTACCACATGGCGGAGGCGGGTGCCTCGCCCGCGCAGGAGATCGCGTTCACGCTGGCGGACGGCATCGAGTACGTCCGCACGGCGGTCGCGGCCGGCATGGACGTGGACGACTTCGCGCCCCGCCTGTCGTTCTTCTTCGTCGCCCGGACGACGATCCTGGAGGAGGTCGCCAAGTTCCGCGCGGCCCGCCGGATCTGGGCGCGGGTGATGAAGGAGGAGTTCGGCGCCAAGAACCCCAAGTCGCTGATGCTGCGCTTCCACACGCAGACGGCGGGCGTGCAGCTGACGGCGCAGCAGCCGGAGGTGAACCTGGTCCGCGTCGCCGTCCAGGGCCTGGCGGCGGTGCTCGGCGGCACCCAGTCCCTGCACACGAACTCCTTCGACGAGGCGATCGCGCTCCCCACCGACAAGTCCGCGCGCCTGGCGCTGCGCACCCAGCAGGTCCTGGCCTACGAGACGGACGTGACGGCGACGGTGGACCCCTTCGCCGGGTCCTACGTCATCGAGAAGATGACCGACGAGGTCGAGACGGCCGCCCTGGAGCTGATGCGCAAGGTCGAGGACCTCGGCGGCGCGGTCACGGCCATCGAGCACGGCTTCCAGAAGAACGAGATCGAGCGCAGCGCCTACCGCATCGCCCAGGAGACGGACTCCGGAGAGCGGGTCGTGGTCGGCGTCAACCGCTTCCAGCTCGACGAGGAGGAGCCGTACGAGCCCCTGCGCGTCGACCCGGCCATCGAGGCGCAGCAGGCCGAACGCCTCGCCAAGCTGCGCGCCGAGCGCGACCAGGCGGCCGTGGACGCGGCGCTGGCGGCCCTGAAGAAGGCCGCCGAGGGCGAGGACAACGTCCTGTACCCGATGAAGGACGCCCTGAAGGCCCGCGCGACGGTCGGCGAGGTGTGCAACGCGCTGCGGGAGATCTGGGGGAACTACGTGCCCTCGGACGCGTTCTGAGCTGGGCGAATCCTTCGTACGGGTGATCGGGGGCGGAAAACGTCCGCCCCCGGTTACGCTCGTGAAGAGTGGGCCCCGAAAAGGAGGATGCCGTGGCTGTACTGCAACACGAGCTGACGTTGGGCGAGGCCGCCGACCTGCTCTCCCGTGCACTGCCTGGGCACCGCGTGGAGATTCTCCAGGGGAGGCTCACTGTGACACCGCCGCCGGATGGCTCCCACGGCCTGTCGCTGACAAAGCTGTGCAGGGCACTCGAACGTGCGGGCATCGAGGGAAGCGGCGCCGAGTGGATTCAGGGCGCTGGGCTGTGGCTGCCCACTCTGCCCGAGGACTTCGCGATCCCCGACCTGTCCATCGTCGACGAGGACTTCCGTGACGCCCATGTCACGAAGAACTACTACGCGCCGAACGTCTTCCGCATGGTCGTCGAAGTGACGTCGTCCAACTGGTCCGACGACCTGGGACCGAAGGTGGAGTGCTACGCCCAGGCCGGCATCCCCGCCTACCTCGTCGTCGACCGCAAACACGACCAGGTCCTCCTCCACACGGACCCGGTCGACGGCAAGTACCCCGACCCCCAGCGGTTCAAGCGAGGCCAGTCCGTCCCTGTGCCGGGGTCCGTCGGCGTGAGTCTCGAGCTCTCCGTCGACACCCTCCTCGACGGCGACGGCTGACCCGTCCGTCTCGCCCGCCGAAACCCCCGGACGGAGTGTCGTGCCCGCGTGCGACACTCCCTTCCATGTTCGGCGTCATCGACCTCCCCACCTACCTGGCAGGACTCGTCCTCATCGTGCTCCTGCCCGGGCCCAACTCGCTCTACGTGCTGTCCGTCGCCGCCCGGCGCGGGGTACGCGCCGGCTATACGGCCGCGGCGGGCGTCTGGTGCGGGGACACCGTGCTGATGACGCTGTCGGCCGCCGGGGTCGCCTCGCTGCTCAAGGCGAACGCCGTGCTGTTCGGGATCGTGAAGTACGCGGGCGCCGGATACCTGACGTGGCTGGCGATCGGGATGCTGCGGGCCGCCTGGGTGATGTGGCGGAGGCGGCGGGAGCAGGTCCTGGAGGACCTGGAGGAGGGCCCGGCCGCCACCCGCGGTGGGGCCGACGAGCGGCCCTACCGCCGCGCGTTCGTCGTCAGCCTGTTCAACCCCAAGGCGATCCTGTTCTTCGTCGCCTTCTTCGTGCAGTTCGTCGACCCGGGGTACGCCTACCCGGCCCTGTCCTTCGTCGTCCTCGGCACCTTCGCCCAGCTGGCGAGCTTCCTCTACCTCAGCGCCCTGATCTTCGGCGGCACCAGGCTGGCCGCCGCCTTCCGCCGCCGCAGGCGCCTGTCGGCGTGGACGACGTCGGCGGCGGGCGCGCTGTTCCTGGGCTTCGCCGTCAAGCTGTCCCTGGCGAGTGCCTAGGGGCTGATCGCAATTGCCGCGGGCCCGGGCCGCCTTGGGCGGACCGGGCCCCGGTGGCCTCAGCGGGCCCGTGAGTTCCGGCCCGCGCGGGCGTCGCGCAGGGCTCGGGTGAGGATCGGGGGCAGCAGGTCGGCGGCCAGGCGGCGGGCCCGGCTGCGGGACGTCCGCCGTACGGGGGCAGTGGACGCGGCCGGGGTGGCCGGTGCGGCCGGCCGCCGTGCGGGTGCCGCGTTCGTCCGCGGTGCCGGGGTCTGCCCCGCGTACCGGGACGGCGGGAAGGGCGGGGCCTTCATGTCCTTGGACTTGAGGCGGATGATGCGGTGCCCTGCGGCCTGCTGGACGCTGAGGTGGCAGTCCCGCCGCTCGCGCGCCACGGCCAGCAGCTCCTCCTGGACCGGCTCGGGGTCGTCCCAGGTGCCGTAGAGCTTCTGGGTGCTCAGGCAGATCGGCTTCAGGCCCCGGTTGAGCACCGCCTCCCAGGCGGCGACGGAGACGCCGGGCGTGTGCTCCGAGCGGAAGTCGTCCAGGACGACGACCCCGCCGGGCTTGAGCGCCTCGCGGGCGGCGCCGATGTCGTCGTGGACGTGCGCGTACAGGTGCGAGCCGTCGATGTGGACGAACCGGCAGGAGCGGGGCTCGACCTCGGCCGGCACCAGGGAACTGGGGCCCTGCAGGACGCGGGGCAGCTCGTCGTGGAAGGCGCGGTAGTTCTGCTCGAAGGCGCGCCGGGTCAGCGTGCCGTAGGACTTGGTCGACTCCGCCCGGTTGGCGTCGTCGGGCGCGTCGCCCTCGAAGAGGTCGCACACGGTGAAGCGCTCACCCGCCCGCAGATGGCGGCCGAGGAAGATCGCGCTCTTGCCGAGGTAGACCCCGACCTCCAGCAGGTCGCCGCCGAGTCCCGCGGACTCCTGCCGGCTCAGGAGCCATTCGAAGAGGACCTGGTCGAGGACGGGGAACCAGCCGGGTACGTCGTCGAGCCGGTGGGGCGGCCGGGCCGTGTCGGGTGCGGTGGTCATGAGGATGACGCTCCCTCGGGGACGGGGCGGGTGGCGGAGCGACCGGAGGCACGCCCCGAGGCGGTCGGGCCGTGGCCGGTCGCGGCAACTCCCCCGGCACCTGCCCGACCACGGATCCGCGAACCCGCCGCCGGATGAACTCCGGCCCAACTTCCGCTTCAGCGCGGGCCGGCGGCCGATGGCCGGGGGGCGACCAGCGCGCGCTTCAGCCGCGGCCCGAGAGGCCGCTCCACGAAGCGGTGGATCAGCCACGCCAGGCCCAGCAGGCCGGCCACCGCGAGCAGCAGCGTGAGATACGGGTGCAGTCCGAAGCGCCGGTGCAGCACCCGGATGACCACCCAGCCCAGATGCTCGTGCACCAGGTAGAAGGGGTACGTCAGCGCCCCCGCGACCGTCAGCCAGCGGCCCTTCACCCAACGGGTCCAGCCCATCGCCACCGCCGCCACCGAGGCGAAGGCGAGCGCCACCACCAGCTGGATGGCCCAGGGGCTGCGCGGGATGTCGCCCCGGGCCCCCGGGTGCCACAGCTCCACCGTCGCCCAGTGCTGGCCCAGCAGCCAGGAGATCGCCACGATCCCCCACAGCAGCAGGGAGCTTCCGAAGCGGTGGACGAGGTAGAGCGCGAGGCCGCCGACGAAGAACGGGGCGTACTCGGGCATCACCAGCTGGTCGAGCACCGGGTTGTGGGCGATCTGGGTGAGGGCGCAGGCCAGCGTCCACACCGCGCAGAACATCACCACCCGCCGGTAGGTGACGCCCCGCCAGACCACGAAGAGCGCGAACAGGGCGTAGAAGCGCACCTCCGACCACAGGGTCCAGCACACGCCGAGCACCCGCGGCACGCCCATCGGCTGCTGCAGCATCGTCAGATTGACCAGGAACTCGTCGAACCGCACCGGTCGCAGCACGACGGGCAGGACCAGGCTCGCCCCGCCGACCAGGAGCAGGGCCACCCAGTACGCGGGGTACAGCCGGGCGACCCGGGAGCGGAAGAAGGCGCCGAGGTCGCGGCCCCAGCTGCTCATGCAGATCACGAAGCCGCTGATGACGAAGAAGAACTGCACGCCCAGACAGCCGTAGACCGCGGCCTGGGACAGCGTCGGGAACATCCGGCCGGGGGACTGGTGCCAGGAGGCGGAGATCGTGCCGCCGCGTCCGGTGAAGTGGTACAGGCACACCATCAGGGCCGCCAGCAGCCGCAGGCCGTCCAGGGAGCGCAGCCGGTTGTCGCCGCCGCGCGGCCCCGGCGCGGAGGGGACGGCCGCGGTCCGGACGGCCGTGGCCCCCGGGGGCGGCATGGGCGCCGGGCGTGCCGGGGCCATGGTCTGGTCGGACACGTTCATCCCAGGGCTTTCTGGTCGGAGGGCGGACGGGGCGGCGGCGCCGCGACGCCCCCGCACCCGGTGGGGGGACGGGGGCGTCGTGCGCGGCGCACGGCCGGGGCGGGCGGGCACACGGCCCGGGTCAGCTCCGCACACCCCGGCGCAGCGCCCTGGCCCGGCGGGCCACCCGCCGCACGGTCGCGTTGCGCGGGATGAAGGCGAGCTGCGCCGGGAGGGCGCCGGGCAGGGCCAGCGAGGTGAGGCGGCGGCGCTTGAAGTAGCGCCAGGTCTGCGGGGACAGGTGCCGCGACAGGTACCGCTCCGCCTCCGCGCGCAGACCGGGGTAGATCTTCGGCTGCATCGCGTAGGAGACGGTGCGCACCAGCTCGGTCAGCGCCGCCACGTCCATGCCCCGCCGCTGCTCGGTGACGGCCGCGCGGTCGCCCAGGTCGGGCAGGAGCGCGTCGACGACCGCCACCGGCACCCGGTTGCTGTTCTCGTACGGCGCCAGGCGCTCCATCAGCGTCGCGGTGCCGGTGCGCGCGACCGGCAGGCCGTACAGCGCGGAGGCGGTGAGCAGGGCCGTGGAGAAGCACCCCACGACCAGCGCGGGACGCATCCGCTGGTAGAGCACCTCGGCCAGGACGGGCGTGTCGAGCACCGTGAGGTCGGCGCCCAGCTTCTCCGCCTCCTGCTCCAGCGCCCGCGACCAGCGCGCCGGCGCCGACGGGTGCGGCTTGAACACGACCTCGGTGTGGCCCAGTTCGACCACGCCCCGGAGCATCTCCACGTGCAGCTGCTCCTCCTCCTCGGGGGTAAGGATCTCCAGCGCGGAGAGGTACTGGCCGAGCAGCAGCGCCGGTTCGCCTTCGGTCCGGGGCAGCTCGTCGCCGGTGTCGACGAGTTCGGCCAGCACCTTCAGGAAGGCGTCCGTCGGCACGATCTCCGGTGCGACGCCGAACTCGGTGAGCAGCACGGGCGTCAGGCCCGGCACCAGGTCCAGATGGAGCAGCCGGTCGATGCGCGTGCCGACCAGCGGGTCGATCTTGTTGCGGGTGGGGCCGTAGCTCATCAGGCCGTCGGCGTAGACCGTGAGGGGCGCGCCGGTGAAGATCTGCGCGACGCCGAGCGCCGGATTGACCTGGATCGACTCCACGGCGAGCTCCACCGGCTCGTCGCCCAGGTTCCACAGCAGCCTCAGGTGCCGCTCCCACAGCGGGACGTCGTCGGCGCGCGGGGACCAGCCGCCCGGGTGGAAGGGGGAGATGGTCTCGTTCCACGACACCACGTCGTCGAACCGGTCCCGCAGCCGCGCGAAGCCCGGCATCTCGTCCAGGCCCGGGGTGGTCTCCGGCGTGGCCGCGTTGTTGCAGACCAGCAGGATGCGGCGGTCGGCGGGGCCGAAGCAGTCGGAGTCGAGGGCGGCGGCGAGCGTGGCGGTGCCGTACAGCGTCGACGCCAGGAAGATCTGCGTGCTCACGCGGCGACCCCCGTGCCGGTCGCGCGGCGGCGCACCCTGCGCAGCCGGGTGGCGCGCAGGACGTCCATGGAGTCGAGCGCCTCCTCGAGGACCGTCTGCGGCATCCGCCGCAGGGCGGCCGCGCTGAGCGACTTCAGTTTCCGTGCCACGGGCGGCTCGAACCTTTCGATGGATCCCAGGTGGTGCGAGATGATCGCGCAGTAGGTGCGGACGGCCTTGGGCAGCAGTCTCTCCGCCTCCGGGTCCTTCGCCGTCTCCTCGATGACCTGGTCGAACGCCCGGATGAAGTCGAGCTGCCGGACGTCGCCGATCTGGGTGAGCGAGGAGGCGACACCGCGCCGGTAGTGCACGCCGAGCAGACCGGCCACCGCGAAGGACTCGGCCTCCCGGTGCAGCTTCCAGATCCACGGCCGGTCCTCCGCGGTGCGCAGGCCGTCGGTGAAGTGCAGCAGGCCCCGGTCGACCAGCCGGCGGTGGTAGATGCCCGCCCAGGCGTAGGGATAGTCGACCGAGGTGGAGCGGTCGGCGGGAAGTATCGCGTCCCGTGGGTTCATCACCACGCCGCGCCGGCCGTGCGGCACACGGGTGATGCCGCGCGCCCGCGCGGTGCAGTGCACATGGTCGGTGCGCACGAAGTCGCACCCCAGTTCCTCGATGAAGGACAGCAGCCGCGGGTAGTACCCGGGGGCGAGCCAGTCGTCGCCGTCCAGGAACGTCAGGTACTCGCCGCGGGCCCTGTCGATGCCGGTGTTGCGCGCGGTCGCCAGCCCTCCGTTCTTCTCGTGTCTGACCCACACCGCGCCCGGCAGCTCGCGCTCCGCGCGCGCGAGAATGTCCGGGGTCTCGTCGCGCGAGCAGTCGTCGACGAGAATGAATTCGAAGTCCTCACGCGCGTTGGCGCGCAGGCTCTTCAAGGTGTCGGGTGCGTATTGCTGCACGTTGTAGAACGGCACGATGACGGAGAGCTTGACCACGGCGTCGACGTTAAATGCCGGGTCCGTCATCCGTCTTTACCTGTGGCTTGATGGTCGGTGAACGACGCGTGGCGATGCAGTGAACCCGGCCTTTTCCCAGGTCGATCGGGACCCGATTCCCCATTCGTCGATGCGCTGTTAACCGTTTGTTGAGATCCGGTTGGGCGGAACCTAGAAATGCCTTCCTACGGTCTTCGACGTGCCAGTAAGTGCAACGAAGGCCCTGCGAGTAGCCGTTCTCGCGGATTCCGACACCCGGTGGAAATGGGGCGCGCTCACCGCGAACCGCATCGCCGCCGGTGATTCCCCCGAATCGGACATCCGGCTCGACGGCTATCTCCTGCGTGGCCGCGCCACCCCCACCCCCCGTCAGCTGACGGAGGTCGGCGTCCGCGCCGACTCGCTCCGTGAGGTGACGGCCGTCGAGTTCCTGCGCGCCATGGGCGAGGAGACCGCGGGCGAGGACCCCTACGACGTCCTCGTGCTCGCCCTCGTCGGCGGCGGTGTGCAGGCGATGCTGCACGGGCTCGGGCGGGCCTGGAACGGCCGCACCCGGCGCCCCGTCGTCGTCACCGGCTACGTCGGCGTCGTCTACGAGAAGCTCGCCGACGGCCTGCTCCTGCGGCACGGGGCCGACCTGGTGCTCGCCAACTCCCGCCAGGACGCGGACCGTTTCCGGGCCGTGTACGACGGGGTGGGCGCCGACGCCTCGGCGGTCACCGAGGTGGCCCTGCCCTTCCTCGGCGGCACCCCCTACACGGGTGCACACGAGCCCTACACCGTGGTGTTCGCCGCCCAGCCCTCCGTCCCGGAGAACCGCGGGGACCGGACGTACCTGCTCGACCGGCTCATCCAGCACGCCCGCCGGCACCCCGAGCGGGAGGTGCTGCTCAAGCTGCGCTCCAGGCCGGGCGAGCACACCACGCACCTGGAGGAGCTGCCGTACCAGAGGCTGGCGCAGAAGACCGACCTGCCGCCCAACCTCCGCCTGGTGTACGGGCACATGGGCGAGGTCCTCGACCGCACCGACCTGCTGGTGACCGTCAGCTCCACGGCCGCCCTCGAAGCGCTGCACCGCCGCATCCCCACGGTCGTCCTCACCGACCTGGGCGTGCGCGAGGTGCTCGGCAACCACCACTTCGTCGGCTCCGGCTGCCTCGCCTCCTGGGACCAGCTCGACGCCGGACACCGTCCGGCGGCCGACGAGGAGTGGGTGGCCCGGCAGGGCGTCGCCGCCGACGGCGGCTACGCCACCGCCTTCGACCAGGCCCGCGAGCGCATCGCGGAACTGCTCGGCCGGCCCGGCGGACTGCCGCCGCTGGCCCCCTACTACACACCCGCCACCGCCCCCGGCTACCTGCCCGGCATCCTCGCCCGCCATCACCTCGGTCCCGACGGCACCCCGCTGCCCGGCGCCCCGGCCGCCGACCGGGAGCCCGGAGCGGTCCGGCAGATCGTCCGGCGCGCCGCCCGCGGCGCCTACCGCCACGGCGTCCAGCGCGTGGCGCCCGTGATCCGGCGGATGGGGGAGCTGTGAGCGACCGCATCCCACGTCAAGGAGTGCAGCCCATGTCCCACGCCAACCCGGAGACGGGCCCCCGCGCATCGGTGCGCCGCGTGCTCGCGGTGATCCCCGCGCGGGGCGGCTCCAAGGGCGTGCCCGCCAAGAACCTCGCCCCGGTGGGCGGCGTACCGCTGGTGGCCCGCGCCGTGCGCGAGTGCCGCGCGGCCCGGCTGGTCACCGACGTCGTGGTCTCCACCGACGACCAGGCCATCGCCGCCGCCGCCCGCGAGGCCGGCGCCGAGGTGGTGCTGCGCCCGGCCGCCATCGCCGGCGACACCGCCACCTCCGAGGCCGCCGTCCTGCACGCCCTGGACGCCCACGAGACGCTGCACGGCTCCCCGGTCGACGCGGTCCTGCTCGTGCAGTGCACCAGCCCCTTCCTCCTGCGCGAGGACGTCGACGGGGTGGCCGCGGCGGTCGTCGAGAACGGCGCCGACACCGCGGTGACCGTCGCGCCCTTCCACGGCTTCGTCTGGCGGGACGCGGCCGACGACCCGGCGGTCGGCGGGACGCGCTCCGCGGCGGCCGTCGGCGGTGCGGTGACCCTCGCCAACTCCACGCAGACCGAGGGTGGTTACGGCGTCAACCACGACAAGTCCTTCCGCCCGCGCCGCCAGGACCGCCCCCAGGACCTGCTGGAGACCGGCGCCGCCTACGCGATGGACGCGGCCGGTTTCCGCGAGCACCGGCACCGCTTCTTCGGCCGCACCGAACTGGTGCGCACCGACCCCGCCCGCGTGCTGGAGGTCGACGACCCGCACGACCTCGCGCGCGCCCGCGCCCTGGCCCCGCTCTTCGACGCGGACAGGCCCGGCGCCCTCCCCACCTACGACGACATCGACGCCGTAGTCCTCGACTTCGACGGCACCCAGACCGACGACCGGGTGCTGATCGACTCCGACGGACGCGAGTTCGTCTCCGTGCACCGCGGGGACGGACTCGGCATCGCGGCCCTGCGGCGCAGCGGCCTGACGATGCTGATCCTGTCCACGGAGCAGAACCCTGTGGTCGCCGCCCGCGCCCGGAAGCTGAAGCTCCCGGTCCTGCACGGCATCGACCGCAAGGACCTCGCACTGAAGCAGTGGTGCGAGGAGCAGGGCATCGCGCCGGAGCGCGTGCTCTACGTCGGCAACGACGTCAATGACCTCCCGTGCTTCGCCCTCGTCGGCTGGCCCGTGGCGGTCGCGAGCGCCCACGACGTCGTGCGCGGCGCCGCACGCGCGGTCACCACCGTCCCCGGCGGTGACGGCGCGATCCGAGAGATCGCCAGCTGGATCCTCGGCCCCTCTCTCGACTCCCTCACCAAGTAAGGACATCTCACGCCATGAGCACCAACTCCCGCATCCGCAGCTTCGGTTCGCGCGAGGCCGGCCCCGGCCGCCCCGTCTACGTCTGCGGCGAGATCGGCATCAACCACAACGGTGAGCTGGAGAACGCCTTCAAGCTCATCGACGTGGCCGCCGAGGCCGGCTGCGACGCCGTGAAGTTCCAGAAGCGCACCCCGGAGATCTGCACCCCCCGCGACCAGTGGGACATCGAGCGCGACACCCCCTGGGGCCGGATGACCTACATCGACTACCGCCACCGGGTGGAGTTCGGCGAGGACGAGTACCGCCAGATCGACGCCTACTGCAAGGAGAAGGGCATCGCCTGGTTCGCCTCCCCGTGGGACACCGAGGCCGTCGCCTTCCTGGAGAAGTTCGACGTCCCCGCCCACAAGGTGGCCTCCGCCTCCCTCACGGACGACGAGCTGCTGCGCGCCCTGCGCGCCACCAACCGCACGGTCATCCTCTCCACCGGCATGTCGACCCCGAAGCAGATCCGCCACGCGGTCGAGGTCCTCGGCAGCGACAACATCCTCATGTGCCACGCCACCTCGACCTACCCGGCCAAGGCCGACGAGCTGAACCTGCGCGTGATCAACACGCTGCAGCAGGAGTACCCGAACGTCCCGATCGGCTACTCCGGCCACGAGACCGGCCTGCAGACCACGCTGGCCGCCGTCGCCCTCGGCGCCACCTTCGTCGAGCGCCACATCACCCTGGACCGCGCGATGTGGGGTTCGGACCAGGCCGCCTCTGTGGAGCCGCAGGGCCTGCAGCGCCTGGTGCGCGACATCCGCACCATCGAGGCCTCGCTGGGCGACGGCGTGAAGAAGGTCTACGAGTCCGAGCTCGGCCCGATGAAGAAGCTCCGCCGTGTCCCCGGCGTCGTCGCCGAGGCGGAGATCGCCGCGGCGGCGGGCGAGCCGGTCGCGGTCTGAGACCGAGCACCCGCACCCCTGACGACGGGACGGTCGTACGCCGATGAGCCTCCGCGCCGGATCCGCCGGCCCCACCCCCCACGGCTCCCGCACCCTCGCCTTCGTGGAGAGCCCGGTACAACTGCTCAACGTGCTGGAGTGGGCCCACGCCCGCTCCCTCGGCGAAGGCCGCGAGGCCTTGGGCACGGGGCCCGTACCGGCCCGGGCGAGGCGCGCGGCGCACCCCGGTGCCACCGGGGCCCGCCGCGCGGCGGGTGCGGCCGGCCCGTCGGCGGCCGGCGCGGAGCTCACCCTCGTCGTCCTGTCCCCGACCGACCCCATGACCCGCGGCCAGCTGCGCCGGATGGCCGAACTGGCCCGCGACGAGGGCCACCAGGTCCGCTGGGAGGAGGCGCGGGGCGGGCCGGCGGCGCCGTTCCAGACCATCGGCGGCCTGACCCGGCTGCTGCGCCGGGCCGAGCGGATCGTGATGGGCGACCCGTTCTCCCGCTACGTGCAACTGCTCCTGACCATCACCCGGGCGCGTGACCTCGTCGTCGTCGACGACGGCACGGCGACGATGGAGTTCGTCGCCCAGCTCGCGCGCGGCGAGCGGCTGGTCCGCTGGCACCGCAAGGGCGGCCGCCCGGGCCCCCGCGACCTCCTCTTCGCGCCCGTCTCGGGCGCGGCCCGGCGCCGTCTGACGCCGAGCGCGGGCCGCCGGGTGGAGGTCTTCTCCTCGATGCCGATCGACGAGACCCCGGACGGCGTGACCGTCACGGCGAACGACTTCGCCTGGACCCGGGCCCGCTTCGGGCCGCCCCGCATCACCGCGGGCGCGGACCTGGTGGGCACCTCGCTCGTCGAGACGGGCGTGGTGGACGGCGAGCAGTACCTGAACGCGGTCCGCACCCTGGCCCGCACCCACGGCGCCACCCGCTACTTCGCCCACCGCCGCGAGAGCGCGGACAAGCTCCACCGGCTGGCGGTGGAGACCGGCCTGGAGATCGTCCGGCCCGATCTGCCGCTGGAGGTGATCGCCCGGCGTGGCCCGATCGGCCGTACGGTGCTCAGCTTTCCCTCCACCGTCGTGCACACCCTGCCCCTGGCGCTGACCGGCACGGACGTGAAGGTCGCCGTCTGCGACATCGACCCGGCCTGGCTCACCGCCACGGCGTCCCCCCGCGCCCAGGGCTTCCTGTCGGGCGTGACGGGCACCGCCCGCGACGTGCAGCGCCTGGCAGCGGTGACCACGGCCTGAACCCGCCCGCCCCCCGTCCGGCGCGCGGATGACGGACGGGACCCCCGCGCGGTGTCCGGAAAGTGAACAGACCGGCGTGGTCCCCCTGCGGCGTGGTATGCGTGGAGAGAGACAGTGGACGGGTGCGGAGTGGGTTCGCCGCCGCTCCCGGGGATTTTCCCGATCACTCGACCGAAAAGGCGGGCGAGTTTACCCATCCCAGACGATCCCCATGCGTCGAGCGGTCAGATTTTCTTCCCCTAACGGGTTGAAGTTTTGTTGATCGAGGGTCAGCCGACCGCTCCGGCGTCCTACCCTTCAGAGGGTGAAGCAACTGATGTCCCTACAGTCCGAGGCCGATCTGCCGACCGATGCCGCACTCCCCGGCGCGCTGCCCGAGGCGCTGCACGCCGAGCTCGTGGCGTTCCGCCGCGACCTGCACATGCACCCGGAGCTCGGCAACCAGGAGTTCCGTACCACCGCCGCGATCAAGGCACGGCTGGAGAAGGCGGGGCTCACGCCACGGGTGCTCACCGGCGGGACCGGGCTCGTCTGCGACATCGGTGTGGACACATGGGACGGCGGGCCGGACATCCTCGCCCTGCGGGCCGACATCGACGCCCTGCCCATCCCGGACACCAAGAGCGAGTGCCCCTACCGCTCCACCGTGCCCGACCGCGCCCACGCCTGCGGACACGACGTGCACACCAGCGTCGTGCTGGGCGCCGGGCTGGTGCTGGCCGACCTGCACCGGCAGGGGCGGCTGCCCCGGCCCGTGCGGCTGATCTTCCAGCCCGCCGAGGAGGTGCTGCCCGGCGGCGCCGGCGAGGTGATCAAGTTCGGCGCGCTCAACGGGGTGGCGCGGATCCTCGCCGTGCACTGCGACCCCCGGGTGGACGCCGGCAGGGTCGGTCTGCGCCACGGGCCCATCACCTCCGCCTGCGACCGCCTGGAGGTCTCCCTCGACGGCCCCGGCGGGCACACCGCCCGGCCGCACCTCACCACGGACCTGGTCACCGCCGCCGCGCGCGTCGTCACCGACGTGCCCGCCCTGGTCGGCCGGCGGGTCGACACCCGGGCCGGGCTCGCCTTGACCTGGGGACGGATCGAGTCCGGCCACGCCCCGAACGTCATCCCGCAGCACGCCGAGCTCGCCGGGACCGTGCGCTGCCTGGACATCGCGGCCTGGCGGCAGGCGCCCGACATCGTGGTCGCCGCCATCGACGAGGTCGCCAACCTGCACGGCGCCAAGTCGGAGATCACCTACGTCCGCGGGGTGCCGCCGGTGGTCAACGACCCCGGCGTGACCGAACTGCTCCGGGACGCCATGACGGCCCGGCGGGGCGCCGACTCGGTGGAGGGCACCGAGCAGAGCCTCGGCGGCGAGGACTTCTCCTGGTACCTGGAGCACGTGCCCGGCGCCATGGCCCGGCTCGGGGTGCGCACCCCGGGCGAGCGGACCGTGCGTGATCTGCACCAGGGCGACTTCGACGCGGACGAGTCCGCGATCACCGTGGGCGTGGAGCTGTTCACGGCGGCCGCCCTGCTGGATGCGGTGCCCTCAGGGGAGGCCTGAACCACGTGCGGCCGCATGAGTCGGGCCGTCCAGCGTGACACCGGACGGCCCGACTCATGCGGTGGGAGCGGAAAGCGGCTTACCGCTGCCGATCAGAGGGGTTCGTCGGTCTCGATCTTCATCTTGAGGACGGCGACGCCGCGGGGGCGTCGCCGTCAGGAAGACGAGCGCGGTGCCGGCGGTGACGCCCACACGGACCGCGGTGGATACGGCCGTGCGGAAGTTCAAGAGTTCCCCGCTTGAGTGATCCAAAATGATCGGCCTTGGTCAGCGGCCGAAGATCGTCGGGATCAAGTCAGCCAAGGGGTAGGCGGGTTGCAAGATTTTTCGATCATGGATCGCCCTCGCCTGCCTGACGTGAGGCGCCGCCGGGCAGCGTCCGCGATCACTGCGTGAGAAGCTGCCGCCCGGCGCTTCCGGGTGGGGGAAGCTGGGCCCAGCCCGAGAGCGGTGGCCTCGGTGAGAGTCGCTCCGTGGTCCGGCGCAACACCCTCGTGAGCCATTCGTGCACGGTCCGCGACGACGGCCCGAGGTGCTGAAGACTCCGAGTTCACGCAGTGTTTGCCTCGAATCGATAACGGCCTTGTGAAGGGTGTTTTTCTGACATCTACGCGCGTTACGATGCCGCGAAGCCGATGCCGCCGGAGCGCTCGGCCCGAGTGCCGACACGGCGCTCACATCAAGCGCCGACATGGCGCTCAGGTCAGGTGAAGGAGCCTTCCCGTGCGCCGGGTAGCCAAGCTTTCCGCTGCGTGTCTCGCCACCGCAGCTCTCGCACTTTCTGCCACCGCCTGTGGCAGCACCTCCTCCGACAACGACAAGTCGTCGTCCTCCTCCGGTGACGGCAAGGGCGTCAAGATCGGTCTCGCCTTCGACGTCGGCGGCCGTGGTGACCGCTCCTTCAACGACTCCGCCGCGCGCGGTGCCGACAAGGCGAAGAAGGAGTTCGGCGGCGAGATCAAGGAACTGACCGCGAAGACCTCGGACACCGAGGCCGACCGCGAGCAGCGCCTGTCGGACATGGCCGAGGCCGGGTACAGCCCGATCATCGGTGTCGGTTACGCGTACGCCGCCTCGATGGCCAAGGTCGCGGCGAAGTACCCGGAGACCAGCTTCGGCATCGTCGACTCGGTGGTGGACGCCAAGAACGTCGACAGCATCACCTTCACCGAGGAGCAGGGCTCCTACCTGGCCGGTGTCGCCGCCGCGCTGAAGACGAAGAAGGACCACGTCGGCTTCATCGGCGGCGTCGACGTCCCGCTGATCAAGAAGTTCGAGGCGGGTTACGTCCAGGGCGTCAAGGACACCAACTCCAAGATCAAGGTCGACACCCAGTACCTGAGCCACGGTTCGGACACCTCCGGCTTCGCCAGCCCCGACAAGGGCAAGGAGGCCGCGCAGGGCATGCTCGACAACGGCGCGGACGTCGTCTACTCGGCGGCCGGCTCCTCCGGCAACGGCGCGATAGAGGCCGTCAACGGCGTCAAGGGCGCCTGGGCCATCGGCGTGGACTCCGACCAGTACAACATCCCTGGTCTGGCCAAGTACAAGAACTCGATCCTGACCTCGATGGTCAAGAACGTCGACGTCGGTGTCTACGACTTCGTCAAGTCCGTCCACGACGGCAAGCCGCTGACCGGCACCAACAGCTACTCGCTCGCCAAGGGCGGCGTCTCGCTGGCCACCAGCGGTGGCTTCATCGACGACATCCAGGCCAAGCTGGACGCTGCCAAGAAGAAGATCGTCGACGGCTCCATCAAGGTCAAGACCACCCCGTGACCTGACGGGTCCGCTCGGACCTCGGGCTCGGCGGGGGGCGCCTTCCGCACCCCCCGCCGAGCCATAACAATGCATCAACTCTACGCGCGTAGTGCTGAGTTGTCGCGCTAGCGTCGCCGACGCCTGCCCTCCCCCTTGCAGCCCCTTCCCCCGAGGAGAGTGCGCCATCAACGCGTCCAGCCCTCCCGCTGCCGTCGAACTGCGCGGCATCACCAAGCGTTTCCCCGGCGTCGTCGCCAACCGCGACATCGACATCACGGTCCGCACGGGCACCGTGCACGCCCTCTGCGGTGAGAACGGTGCCGGCAAGTCCACCCTGATGAAGATCCTCTACGGCATGCAGCAGCCGGACGAGGGCACCATCACCGTGGGCGGCGAACAGGTCACCTTCCACAACCCCGGCGACGCCATCGCCCGCGGCATCGGCATGGTGCACCAGCACTTCATGCTCGCGGACAACCTCACCGTCCTCGAGAATGTCGTCCTCGGCGCGGAGAAGCTGTACGGCATCGGCGGCAAGGCGCGTGCGAAGATCAAGGAGATCTCCGACGCGTACGGCCTGGGCGTCCGGCCCGACGTCCTGGTCGAGGCGCTCGGCGTCGCCGATCGCCAGCGCGTGGAGATCCTCAAGGTCCTCTACCGCGGCGCCCGGACCCTCATCCTGGACGAGCCGACCGCCGTGCTCGTGCCGCAGGAGGTCGACGCCCTGTTCGACAACCTCCGCGAGCTCAAGGCCGAGGGCCTCACCGTCATCTTCATCTCCCACAAGCTGGGCGAGGTGCTGTCGGTCGCCGACGAGATCACCGTCATCCGGCGCGGCACCACCGTCGGCACGGTGGAGCCGCGCACCACCACCCCCAGGCAGCTCGCCGAGCTGATGGTCGGCAGCGAACTGCCCACGCCGGAGACCGGGGAATCCACCGTCACGGACGTCCCGATGCTCAGGGTGGACGGGCTGCACCTGGCGCAGAAGGACCTCGACGGCGTCGAGCGCATCGTCCTCGACGAGATCTCCTTCACCATCCACAAGGGCGAGGTCCTCGGCATCGCCGGTGTGGAGGGCAACGGCCAGTCCGAGCTCGTGGAAGCGATCATGGGCATGCGCGCCCCGGACGCCGGCGTCGTCACGCTCGACGGCGACGACATCTCCCACACCCCCACCCGCCGCCGCCGCGAGGCCGGCGTGGGCTACATCCCCGAGGACCGCCACCGCCACGGCCTCCTCCTCGAGGCGCCGCTGTGGGAGAACCGCATCCTCGGCCATGTCACCGAGCGCCCCAACTCGCGCGGCGGACTGCTCGACATCAAGGCCGCCCGCGCCGACACCGAGCGCATCATCGAGGCCTACGACGTCCGCACGCCCGGCATCGAGGTGACCGCCGCCTCGCTGTCCGGCGGCAACCAGCAGAAGCTGATCGTCGGCCGCGAGATGAGCCACTCGCCGAAACTGCTCATAGCCGCCCACCCCACCCGCGGCGTGGACGTCGGCGCCCAGGCGGCGATCTGGGACCACATTCGCGAGGCCCGCCGCGAGGGCCTGGCCGTGCTGCTGATCTCCGCCGACCTGGACGAGCTCATCGGGCTCTCCGACACCCTGCGGGTGATGTACCGGGGCCGTCTGGTCGCCGACGCCGACCCCGCCACCATCACCCCCGAGGAGCTGGGCTCCGCCATGACGGGTGCTGCCTCCGGCCGCCTGGAGCACGCAGAGGACGACGCGCGATGAACAAGCTGACCTCACGGATCGACAAGGAGCGGCTGCTCCTCGGGATCGCGGCGCCGCTGCTGGCGATCGTCGCCGCGCTGGTCGTCACCACCCTGGTGATCCTCGCCACCGGCAAGAACCCGGGCGACGCCTTCAGCGACATGGTGACCTACGGCTTCGCCAGCGACAGCCAGGTCTACATCCTGAACAAGGCGACGACCTACTACCTCGCGGGTGTCGCGGTGGCCATCGGCTTCCGCATGAACCTGTTCAACATCGGCGTAGACGGCCAGTACCGGCTCGCCGCGTTCATCGCGGCCGTCCTCGGCGGCGCGCTGACCGTGCCGGGCTGGATCGCCATCCCCCTGATCATCGTCTGCGCGATGGCGACCGGCGCCCTGTGGGCGGCCATCGCCGGCGTGCTGAAGGTGACCCGCGGCGTCAGCGAGGTCATCTCGACGATCATGCTGAACTCGATCGCCACCGCGATCATCGCCTACCTGCTGCAGCCCGGGAAGCTCGGTCAGCTCGACCAGGCGGGCACCCTCGTCTCCACCAAGCCGCTGCCGTCGTCCTCGTACTTCTTCAGCATCGACACCGGCCCGGCCGGCGTCCTGTGGGGCTTCATCGTCATCGCCGTGGTCGTCGGCATCGGCTACTGGTTCGTGCTCGGCCGCACCCGGTTCGGCTTCGACCTGCGCACCGTCGGCCAGTCCGACACCGCCGCCGCCGCGAGCGGCGTCGGGGTGAAGAAGATGGTCGCCACCAGCATGATCATCTCGGGTGCGGTGGCCGGTCTGATCGGCATGCCGACCCTGCTCAACGACAGCCACCAGTTCAGCAACGACTTCCCGGCGGGCATCGGCTTCACCGGCATCGCCATCGCGCTGCTCGGCCGCAACAGCCCGATCGGCATCGCGCTCGGCGCCCTCCTGTGGGGCTTCCTGGAGCGCACCACCAACCACCTGGAGTTCCAGGGCTACGACAAGGAGATCCTCGGCGTCATCCAGGGCGTCATCGTCCTGTGCGTCGTGATCGCCTACGAGGTCGTCCGCCGCTACGGCCTCAAGCGCCAGCAGCAGCGGGTCGGCGCCGAACTCGCCGCGCAGGCCGCGGCCCCGATGAAGAAGCAGGAGGTGGCGTGATGACTGCCACGATGACCGACGCGCCGCCGCCCGCGGCGCCCAAGGCGGACACCCGAGCCCGCAAGGGCCGCTCCACCGGCCAGCTCCTCATACTGGCCGCGGGCGCGCTCATGCTCGTGGCCGCGGTCCGCGTCGTCACCGGCGCCGACCAGCTCGATTCCGCCGGACAGGTCGGGGCCGCGCTGGGCCTGGCCGTGCCCATCGGCCTCGCCGGTCTGGCCGGCCTGTGGTCCGAGCGGGCCGGTGTGGTCAACATCGGTCTCGAGGGCATGATGATCCTCGGCACCTTCGGCGCCGGCTGGATCGGCTGGCAGACCAACCCCTGGCTGGGCCTGCTGTGCGGCATCGGCTTCGGTGTCCTCGGCGGTCTGGTGCACGCCGTCGCCACCATCACGTTCGGCGTCGACCACATCGTCTCCGGTGTCGCGGTGAACCTGCTGGCGCTCGGCGCCACCCAGTACCTCGCTAAGCTGTTCTTCGCCGAGGGCAAACCGGCGGACGCGGGCGGCAACCCCAAGCAGTCCCCGCCCGTGGACTCCCTGCCCCACGTCACCGTGCCCGGCCTCTCGGACGCCCTGCAGTCGGTCGAGAAGCACCACTGGTTCCTGATCTCCGACCTCGCGGGCATCCTCGGCGGTCTGATCACCGGCCTGTCCGTCGTGACGATCCTCGCCGTGCTGCTGTTCGTCGCCAGCTGGTGGCTGCTGTGGCGCACCCCGTTCGGGCTGCGGCTGCGCTCCTGCGGTGAGAACCCGATCGCCGCGGAGTCGCTCGGCGTCAACGTCTTCCAGTACAAGTACGTCGCCGTGGCCGTCTCCGGCGGCCTCGCCGGACTCGGCGGCGCCTTCCTCGCCCTGGTCACCTCGCACACCTACCTGGAGGGCCAGACCGGCGGGCGCGGTTACATCGGCCTCGCGGCGATGATCTTCGGCAACTGGCGTCCCGGCGGAGTGGCCATGGGCGCCGCCCTGTTCGGATACTCCGACGCGCTTCAGCTGCGCAACGGCGGTACGACCGTGCACGCGCTGCTGCTCCTGCTGGTCGTCCTGCTCGTGGTCCTCGCCGGCTGGAAGCTGTACCGCACCGCCCTGTGGCAGGGTGCCATCAGTCTGCTGGTGGGCGGCCTCGTCCTGGTGTGGTACCTGTTCACCGACGAGGTCCCCAGCGACTTCGTGGGTGCCACCCCCTACGTCGTCACGCTGCTCGTGCTCTCGCTGTCCGCCCAGCGGCTGAGGATGCCCAAGGCGGACGGCATGCGCTATCGGAAGGGGCAGGGCAAGTGACCGCGGACGCGGCCTTCGACTGGGCGGCCCTGCGCGAGGAGGCGCGCGCGGCGATGTCCCGCGCGTACGCCCCCTACTCGGGCTACCCGGTCGGCGTCGCGGCCCTGGTCGACGACGGGCGCGTCGTCACCGGCTGCAACGTCGAGAACGCCTCGTACGGGCTCGGTCTGTGCGCCGAGTGCGGGCTCGTGTCGCAGCTGCAGAACAGCGGGGGCGGCCGGCTGACCCACTTCACCTGCGTGGACGGCGACGGCGAGATCCTCGTGCCGTGCGGCCGCTGCCGCCAGCTGCTCTACGAGTTCGGCGGGCCGAACCTGCTGCTGGAGACCCCGGCGGGGGTCCTGCCGCTGTCGGAGATGCTGCCGCAGGCCTTCGGCCCGGACCATCTCACCAAGTAACTCCCGTGCGGCCCCTCTGAGTCGATCGTCCTGGCTCAGGGGGGCCGCGCACCTTCGCAACCCCGGAAGGAACGCCATGGCCATGGACGCCATCTCCGTCATCCGCACCAAGCGGGACCGCGGCGAGCTCAGCGACGAGCAGATCGACTGGGTCATCGACGCGTACACCCGCGGGGAGGTCGCCGACGAGCAGATGTCCGCGCTCGCGATGGCCATCCTGCTCAACGGCATGGACCGCCGGGAGATCGCCCGCTGGACCGCCGCGATGATCGCCTCCGGCGAGCGCATGGACTTCTCCTCCCTGTCCCGGCCGACGGCGGACAAGCACTCCACGGGCGGCGTGGGCGACAAGATCACGCTGCCCCTGGCCCCGCTGGTCGCGGCCTGCGGCGCGGCCGTCCCCCAGCTCTCCGGCCGGGGCCTCGGCCACACCGGCGGCACGCTGGACAAGCTGGAGTCGATCCCGGGCTGGCGGGCGCTGCTGTCGAACGAGGAGATGCTGTCCGTGCTGGACGGCGTCGGCGCGGTGATCTGCGCGGCCGGCGACGGGCTGGCCCCGGCGGACAAGAAGCTGTACGCGCTGCGCGACGTGACCGGCACGGTCGAGGCCATCCCGCTGATCGCCTCGTCCATCATGTCCAAGAAGATCGCGGAGGGCACCGGCTCGCTGGTCCTGGACGTGAAGGTGGGCACGGGCGCCTTCATGAAGACCCTCGAGGACGCGCGCGAACTGGCCTCCACGATGGTCGGCCTGGGCACGGACCACGGGGTGCGGACGGTCGCGCTCCTCACCGACATGTCCACCCCGCTCGGCCTGACCGCGGGCAACGCGCTGGAGGTCCGCGAGTCGGTCGAGGTCCTCGCGGGCGGCGGCCCGGCGGACGTGGTCGAGCTGACGCTCGCGCTGGCCCGCGAGATGCTCGACGCGGCCGGCCTGAAGGACGCCGACCCGGCCAAGGCCCTCGCCGACGGCTCCGCGATGGACGTCTGGCGCCGCATGATCGCGGCCCAGGGCGGCGACCCGGACGCCCCGCTGCCGACGTCGCGCGAACAGCACGTGATCACGGCCCCGGCATCCGGTGTCCTCACCCGCCTGGACGCCTACGACATCGGCGTCGCCGCCTGGCGCCTGGGCGCCGGACGCGCCCGCAAGGAGGACCCGGTGCAGGCGGGCGCGGGCGTCGAGATGCACGCCAAGCCCGGCGACCCGGTCACCGAGGGCCAGCCCCTGCTGACCCTCCACACGGACACCCCGGAGCGCTTCGCGTACGCGCTGGAGGCGGTGACGGGGTCCTACGACATCGCCGCCCCCGGCACGGACTTCACCGCCTCGCCGGTGGTCCTGGAACGTATCGCCTGACCAGGCGTTTCTTCCTTCGGGTGAACGGGATCGGCGGACCTGCGCCGGTCCCGTTCGCCATGTTCGACGACTTCACGGCCCCTCACCCCAGCAGAGCCGCCACCAGCACCAGGACCGGCACCGACAGGATCGTCGACAGCAGGATCGCCTCGCGGGCCAGGGACTCGCCGACGCGGTAGCGGCTCGCGTAGGTGAACAGGTTCTGGGCGGCGGGCAGGGACGAGGTGACCACCACGTCCAGGAGCGGGGCGCCGTGCAGGCCGAAGACTCCCGAGGCCAGCGCCCAGGCCGCCAGCGGCTGGCCCGCCGACTTCAGGGCGACGGAGAGCAGGACCAGGTGGCGGTCGTCTCCCCGGCCGGGGGCGGCGCTGCCGCGCAGGGAGATGCCGTAGGCCAGCAGGACCGCGGGGACGGACATGTTCCCGATCAGGGTCAGGGGGGCCATCACCGGGCCCGGCACCGTCCAGCCGGTCGCCGACACCAGCACTCCGGTCAGCGAGCCGACCGCGATCGGGTTGCGCAACGGGGTGAGCAGCCGCCGCCACAGCGGGCCCTTCTCGCCCCTGCCGGACAGGTCCAGGACCGTCAGCGCGAGGGGCGTGACCATGATCTGCTGGAACAGCAGCACCGGGGCCACCAGGGACGCGTCCCCCAGGACGTACACGGCGATCGGGATGCCGAGGTTGCCCGAGTTGACGTAACTGGAGCACAGGGCGCCGATCGTGGTGCGGCCCACGCCCCAGCCCCGTACCGTCCCCACCGCCACGAAGACGCCCGCGACGGCCGCCGTGCTCATCGCCGTGACCAGCAGCCGGCTGGAGAAGATCACCGACAGGTCGGCCCGGGCCAGCGTGGTGAACAGCAGGGCCGGGGACGCCACACTGAAGGCCAGTTTGGTGAGGACCTCACGGGCGTGCGGGCCCAGGGAACCGCGCCGCCCGATCACATAGCCGGCGCCGATGACGACGGCGATGACCGCGAACCCGCTCAGCACCCCCCGCACACGGCCCCCTTCACGGTCGAAAGGCCCGCGGATATCCAGGTCGGAGCAGATACGTGGCCCATCCGGCAAACCCTCCGGGGCGGGAGGGCGGCAGGTCAATGTGATCTTCGCCGGCCCCGGCCGCGGCGGGCACCGATGAGTCGCGCCCGCCGCGGACGTCTACCGATCGTGGACGCCACGACACCGCCCGTACTCGTGCTCGCCGGACCCGTCACCCGTACCGAGGTGGCGGGTCTGTGCGAGGAGGTGCGGGCGCTGCTGGCCGCCGGGGGATCCGGGCTCGTCGTGTGCGACGTGGGCGGGCTCGGGCCGCCGGGGCTCGGCGTGGTCGACCTGCTGGCCCGGCTGGAGCTCGCCGCCCGGCGGGCCGGGGGCCGGATCCGGCTGCGCGACCCCGACCCCGCGCTACCCGCCCTGCTCGACCTGCTCGGACTCCGCTTCGAGCTGGAGGGGCAGCCCGAACAGCGGGAACCAGCGCGGGGTGTCGAGGAAGCAGTGGAACCCCGTGATCCGGCCCTCTGACACCTCCAGCACCTGCACGGCCCACGGCCTGAAGCCGCCCTTGTCGGGGTCCGGCTTGTAGTGGGCGAAGCCGGGCAGTCCGTTGGCCCGCACGGGCAGCAGACGGGAGCCCGCGCAGGAGGCGCCGAGCGTCGTCATGAAGCCGGTGATGTCCGCCGGGCCGGTCAGCCACAGGTCGAACGGCGGCATCGTCATGACGGCGTCCTCGTGCAGCAGTGCCGTCAGCGCCGTCATGTCGTACCCCTCGAACGCCTTCACATAGCGCTCCAGCAGCTTCTGCTGCTCCTCGTCCAGCGGGTCCGAGACGGCCGCCTCGGCGCCCCGGTCGGCCCGCTCGGCGAGGGTGGCACGCGCCCGCTGCAGGGCGCTGTTGACCGAGGCGACCGTGGTGCCGAGCAGCTCGGCCACCTCGCTCGCCCGCCAGGCCAGCACCTCGCGCAGGATCAGCACGGCGCGCTGCTTGGGCGGGAGCTGCTGCAGGGCGGCCATGAAGGCGAGCCGCACCGACTCCTTGGCGACGGCCGCCTCCGCCGGGTCCTCCACCGCGGGCAGGACGCGGGCGTCCGGCATCGGCTCCAGCCAGGTGCTGTCCGGGCGGGGCGCGAGGGCGGCCCGCGCCAGCGGCGTCGACTCCGTCAGGTCCATGGGCCGGGCCCGCTTGCCGCCCGCCGTCAGCATGTCCAGGCAGACGTTGGTCGCGATGCGGTAGAGCCAGGAGCGGAGGCTGGAGCGGCCCTCGAACCGGTCGTGGCTCCGCCAGGCACGCACCAGGGTGTCCTGGACCGCGTCCTCGGCCTCGAAGGACGAGCCGAGCATCCGGTAGCAGTACCCGGTCAGCTCGACCCGGTACTTCTCCAGCCGCGCGTCGAGGTCCGTCGTCGCCGTGCCGTCGCTCATCGTCCACCCGCCCCTGTGGCCGTCCCGGCCGGTGCGCGTTGTCGCGCCCGGCACCTCGGAAGCTACCGCAGGCCACTGACAACGGCTCCCCGAGCGCACAGCCGACCACTTCGGTCCGTTTCCCGCACGGCCGTGACCGACTCGCTCAGTGGGCCGGGACCGCCTCCCGCCCGGCGGCCGTCCGCGCGGCCCGCGAGCCGAGCACCGTGATGGCCACCACGCCCAGCACCGCCAGCAGGCCGACGCCGACCGTGCCGGACCAGCCCCGGGCGTGGAAGGCGAGGGCGCCGAGGGTGCTGCCGG
The DNA here is from genome assembly GCF_044746005.1 of Streptomyces sp. NPDC086766. Taxonomy (NCBI): domain Bacteria; kingdom Bacillati; phylum Actinomycetota; class Actinomycetes; order Kitasatosporales; family Streptomycetaceae; genus Streptomyces; species Streptomyces sp. NPDC086766. The sequence goes on from NZ_JBIVBI010000002.1 coordinate 181,025, forward strand.
CGCTGGAACCGACGTAGTACGCGGACTGGTAGAGGGCGGAGGCCTGCGCGCGGCCGTGGGCCGCCGTCCGGCTGACCGCCGAGGAGGCGACGGCGTGGCCCGCGAAGAAGCCCGCCGTGATCAGCACCAGGCCGGGCAGGACCAGGGCGATCGAGCCGGGCAGGGAGATCAGCAGACCCGCCGCCGTGGTGGCGCCCGCGAGGTAGAGGGCGCCCCTGCGGCCCAGTCGCCCCACCAGCCGGCCCGCCGTCGAGGCGGACACCGTGCCGACCAGGTACACCAGGAAGATGGAGCCGACGATGCCCTGCGGGAGCGAGAAGGGCGCCTCGGTCAGGCGGTAGCCGATCACCGTGTAGACGCCGCCGAACACCGTCATGAACAGCGCCCCGATCGCGTACAGGCGGCGCAGCAGCGGGTCGGCGAGGTGGTCGCGGACCGTGCGGGCCAGCACCCGCGGGCGCAGCGAGCCCGGGGTGAAGTGCCGCGGCGCCGGGAGCAGCAGGCGGAAGGCCACCGCGCAGGCCACCGCGACCACGCCGATCGTCCCGACGGCGGCCCGCCAGCCCCACTCCTGGGCGACCCAGCCGGTGACGACCCGGCCGCTCATGCCGCCCACGCTGTTGCCCGCGACGAACAGACCGATCGCCGTGACCAGCGCCTTGGGCCGGACCTCCTCCGCCAGGTACGCCTGCGCCGAGGCGGGCAGACCGGCCAGCGCCGCGCCCTGCAGCGCCCGCAGCACCACCAGCGCGCCGAGCGAGGGGGCGAAGGGCACCAGCAGGCCGATCGTCACCGCGACCGCAAGCGAGGCGGTCATCACCGCGCGCCGGCCGAACCGCTCCGACAGCGCGCTCATCGGCAGGACGAACAGCGCCAGCCCGCCCGTCGCGGCCGCCACGGTCCAGCTCGCCTCGCTCGCCGCCACCGCGAACTCGCCGGAGATCAGCGGCAGCAGGGCCTGGGTGGAGTACAGCAGCGCGAAGGTCGCCACGCCCGCGAGGAAGAGGGCGAGGCTCATCCGGCGGTAACCGGGACCGCCCGGGGCCATACGGGAGTCGGCGGGGGAGGGGAGGGAGGCGGTGGGAGCGGTGGAGCCGGCGGGTACGGCGGGTGCGGCGCCCACGACGGTGGACGCCCCGGTATCGGCGCAAGACATGTCCTCGACGGTAGGGAAGGGCCGCTCATCCGTCCAATGCATGGAATCGCCATAATCGTTCCCATGGTGCATCAGCAGAGGTCGCGAGCTCGCCTGTCACCGTCCGGTGACACAGAAGACATCGAAAAGAGCGGTGAGGAGGTCGCGCTGCTGCTCGCGCCCCGGCTCGCCCACTTCGCCGGGGTCGCCCGGACCGAGCACGTCACCCGCGCCGCTCAGGAGATGCAGGTCCCGCAGTCCACGCTCTCCCGGGCCATGGTCCGGCTGGAGGAGGACCTCGGCGTCGACCTCTTCGCCCGCCGGGGCCGGACGATCTCCCTCACCCCCGCCGGGCGCACCTTCCTCGGCCACGTCGAACGCGCCCTCGCCGAGATCGAGCGGGCCGCCGAGGAGGTGCGCGCCGACGCCGACCCGGCCACCGGCAAGGTCGCCTTCGGCTTCCTGCACACCATGGGCGCCGAGACCGTGCCCGGCCTGCTCCAGGCCTTCCGCGCCGACCATCCCCGGGTCCGCTTCAGCCTGGTCCAGAACTACGGCGAGGCCATGCTGGAGGGGCTGCGCGCGGGGGAACTGGACCTGTGCCTGACCTCCCCCGTACCGGACGCGCCGGACCTGGTCGCCCGCCGCCTGGACGAGCAGAAGCTGCGCCTGGTCGTCCCGGCCGACCACCGCCTCGCCGCCCGCCGCCGCGTGCGCCTGGCCGAGGCGGCCGACGAGACCTTCGTGACCCTGGAGCCCGGCTACGGCCTGCGCCGCATCACCGACGACCTGTGCCGCGAGGCGGGCTTCACCCCGCGCGTCGCCTTCGAGGGGGAGGAGGCGGAGACGCTGCGCGGTCTGGTCGCGGCGGGGCTCGGGGTCGCCCTCCTGCCGCCCCCGGCCGTCCCCAGGCCGGGCGTGGCCGAACTGACGGTCACCGCCCCGCGCGCGGTACGCGAGATCGGCGTGGCCTGGCGGGAGGGCCACCCGGACACGCCCCCGGTGGCCGCGTTCAAGAGGTTCCTGCTGTCCCGCCGCGGCAGCCTGCTGCCCGACTGAGACCGACCCCGGAGGGGCGCCGCCCTACCGGCGCAGGGTCTTCCCGAAGCCCGCGGCCAGCGGCATCCGCAGCCCGAGCGGCGGCGGAGCCGCCAGCGCGTCCTGCACCGGCCGCGAGAGCGGCCGCCCGAACAGGGACCCCATGACGAAGTCCGCCGTCAGGGAGAGGACTTCGTCCCGGTACTGGTGCAACCCGTGCCCGTCGGAGTGGACTTCGAACCGGCACACGTCCCGGTTCGCCTTCTTCGCCCGCGCCGCGAAGCGGAAGGACAGCTCGGGGTCGGTGCGCCCGTCGTTGGTGCCGTGCACGATCAGCACCCGGCGCCCGGCGAGCTGCTTCACCGGTTCGGGCGAGGCGGCCACGTCGTCCTCGGGCAGCCAAGGGGCGATCGCCACCACGGAGTTGACGGCCTCGTGCCCGCCCGCGTGCAGCGCCGCCCGGCCGCCCATGTCGACACCGGCCAGGCAGACGGGAACGTCGCCGTAGCGCCGTACGGCCTCGTCGGCGGCCCAGGCGGCGTCGCGGGCGAGATGGGCCTCGCTGCCGTTCCAGCCGCGGTAGCGGTAGTGCACCACGTGGGCGGCCAGGCCCTCCGCGCGTCCCGCGCGGGCCAGCCGGCGCCCCAGGGCCCGTACGGAGCCCGCCGCCAGTACCGGGGCGGGCCTGCGGCCGGAGACCGCCTGGCCGCCGGGGAGCAGCAGCACCACTCCGCTCACCGTCGCCGGCTCCGGGCCGAGCGTCCTCCCCAGCCGGGCCGTGCGAACCGGCGTCGCTTCCTGTGCCATGACAGAACATTCTCAGAAGCACCGGTGTACGCCACCCGTCCGTGCGGTCACCGTTACGTATCGACGGATGTGTACACGGAACGATCTACGCGCGTAGGAGTTAGAGTGCGGAAATGACGAGCCAGACTGCCCACCTGGGGAACACCCCGAGCTCGGACCAGATCCGCCGGGCGCCCAAGGTTCTGCTGCACGACCACCTCGACGGCGGGCTGCGTCCCGGCACCGTCGTCGACCTCGCCCGCGCGTCGGGCTACTCCCAACTCCCCGAGACCGACCCGGACAAGCTCGGCCTGTGGTTCCGTGAGGCGGCCGACTCCGGCTCCCTGGAACGGTACTTGGAGACCTTCTCGCACACCGTCGGCGTGATGCAGACCCGGGAGGCCCTCGTACGGGTCGCCCGCGAGTGCGCCGAGGACCTCGCCGAGGACGGCGTCGTCTACGCCGAGGTGCGCTACGCCCCCGAACAGCACCTCGAGGGCGGACTGAGCCTGGAGGAGGTCGTCGAGGCCGTCAACGAGGGCTTCCGGGAAGGGGAGCGGCTGGCCCGGGAGAACGGCCGCCGCATCCGCGTCGGCGCGCTGCTCACCGCGATGCGGCACGCGGCCCGCGCCCTGGAGATCGCCGAACTCGCCAACCGCTACCGCGACCGGGGAGTCGTCGGTTTCGACATCGCCGGGGCCGAGGCCGGCCACCCGCCCACCCGGCACCTCGACGCCTTCGAGTACCTGAAGCGGGAGAACAACCACTTCACCATCCACGCCGGTGAGGCCTTCGGGCTGCCGTCCATCTGGCAGGCGCTGCAGTGGTGCGGCGCCGACCGGCTCGGGCACGGGGTGCGCATCATCGACGACATCGAGGTCCACGAGGACGGCTCGGTCGAACTCGGACGGCTGGCCTCGTACGTCCGCGACAAGCGCATCCCGCTGGAGCTGTGCCCGAGCTCCAACCTCCAGACCGGCGCCGCCTCCTCCTACGCCGAGCACCCGATCGGGCTGCTGCGGCGCCTGCACTTCCGGGCCACGGTCAACACGGACAACCGGCTGATGTCGCACACCAGCATGAGCCGGGAATTCGAGCACCTTGTCGAGGCATTCGGTTACACGCTCGACGACATGCAGTGGTTCTCGGTCAATGCGATGAAATCAGCGTTCATTCCTTTCGATGAACGACTCGCGATGATCAATGACGTGATCAAGCCCGGATATGCCGAGCTGAAATCCGAATGGCTGTTTCAGCGGGCCGCGCCCACCAGCGGTTCTGCGGTGTCGGAGGGCTGATCGGGACATCATCGGTGCGGGCGGGCTTCACAACCCGTCCGCATTTCGATGTTTGCGGCGGACGGGTCGCCGTGTTTACGGTCGAGAACCGCTCAGTTCCCCGTCTTCCATTCAAGGACGCGTTTTTATGAAGCAGTCTGCCGCCAAGACCCTCGGTGTCGCCGCCCTCGGTGCCGCCTTCGCTGCCGCCGGCGCGGGCGCCGCGAACGCCGCCCCGGCCGTGCCGGACGCCGGCCAGGCGCTGGGCACCGTCAGCAAGGCGCTGCCGACGGACAACGTCGCCAGGACCCTGCCGGCCGGCCAGGCGCTGAACCAGGCCAAGCCCGCGATGCGGACGGGGCTCGCCGCCGCGCAGCCGGTCGCCCAGAGCACGCTGGAGCACGGCCCGACCAAGCCGGTCGCCGGCCTGCTCGGCGGACTGCCCGTCCAGGGCCTGCCCACCCACGGCCTGCCGGTGAACGGCCTCCCGCTGGGCTGAGCCGCACCGCCGCCGAACGCGCCGTCGGGGCGCACCCGTTGCTTCCGGGTGCGCCCCGACGGCGTTCACACGCTCGCGTGCGGGCATGCCCGCACGCGAGCGCGTGCGTTCACCAGGCCGTGTGCGCCTTGTCCTCGGAGGGGAGCAGGATCCACAGGGCGATGTAGAGCACGAACTGCGGCCCCGGCAGCAGGCAGGAGAGCAGGAAGATCACCCGCATCGTCGTAGCGGAGGTGCCGAAGCGCCGCGCCAGCGCTGCGCACACTCCGCCGATCATGCGGCCTTGGGTGGGGCGGGCGAGGGCGGTCATGTGCGGCTCCTTCGTCTGGGAGGGCTTCTGTGCCTTCCACCCTACGGAGACGAAGGGGGCAAAGCGTCGCCCCAGGGGGCGATCCCGACCCTGGGAATCGTGGGGGTACGACCCTGAGCCGGCTCCTCCGGGCGGACGGCCGTACGCTCCCGGCGCTCGGCCCCGCGACGGAGCCGCGCGCGGCCCGCGGGCACCACCGCGAGATGCGCGAGGGCCACCCCCACCGTGTTCAGCAACAGCGTGTCGACGTCCACGACCCGGCCCGGCACACCCGTCTGCAACAGGGCGATGCCCACCGAGATCAGGGCGCCCGCGGCGACGGTGCGGACCAGCGAGGCCACTAAGGAGGCGCAGAGCCTGCCGTGCGCCAGGGGAAGCAGCACCCCCAGCGGCGCGAGCAGCGCGAGCCCCTCGCCGATGCGCCGGGCCGCCTCCGGCCAGCCCAGCGCCAGATCGGCGCGGACGGTCGCGAGCGGACGGAAGTTGGCCGGCATCATCCAGGGGACGTCCAGCGGACGCAGCGTGAGCCATGCGACGAGCGCGAGGTGTGCCACAAGGAGGACACCCCCTGTCACACGGACGTGGTTCGCGGCGCTGCCGCAGACGGAGCCTTGACGCTGCACGCCCCCCAAGACGCCGCCACCGGCGTAATCGGTTCCGAGACCGTGCCCCCGGATCCGGACGGGGGCTGTGCCACAGGGGAGGCGCCGGCGGCCACGGGGGACCGGATCAGCCCGCCGTGGGCTCGCTCGACGGCGGCACGGCGGTCCCCGGCCGGGACCGGACCGCGTCGGTGCACTCGTAGCGCAGCGGCGCCCTGTTGCCCGGCCCGCCCAGGATGACCGACCCGTCGCCCTCGGCGGCCGCCGAGTCGGAGAAGGTGCAGACGATCTGGGCGAGCGCGTACGACGTCAGCTCGCTCGGCGCGGTGCTCAGGCGCAGCGCGTCCTCCGGGTCCCGGGGACCCGGACCGCCCACCGACATCCCGCCGCGCACGTCCGTCGAGTAGCCCGCGCCCTTCTCACTGGCCGACGGCGTCATGGCGAGCTGGTCGAGCAGCCCCTGGGCCACCCGCACCCGCCGCTTGGCGTCCGCCGTGCCGTCCGGCACCCGCACCGTCCGGTCGACGGTCACCAGCGACGAACCGCACAGCAGGAAGACCTGGACCGGCACCCCGCGCGAGGACTGCGTGGAGATGTCCGGCTCGCTCAGCGAGCAGGGCACGCGGGAGGGCGCGGCACCGAAGTCGGTCGGCACCTCCGTGGCCCGGATCCCGCAGCCCGTGAGCAGCGCGGCCAGCACCGCCAGCGCCGGCAGGCGGCGTACGGCCGTGCCCCGTCCGCGCGTCGTACGCGCCCTCATCGGACGCCCCCCTTCGATCCGGCGCCGTCCCCGTCGCTCCTGCCTCTGCCCCTGCCGCCGCCCTGCCCCTGCCGGCCGGCCTCCTCGGTGAGCTCCGAGGCGTCCCGCGGCAGCCGCAGCGTGAACACCGCGCCGCCCTCGGGCGAGTTGGCGGCGGTGATGTCGCCGCCGTGGATATGGGCGTTGGCCATGGCGATGGACAGGCCCAGTCCGCTGCCCTCGGAGCGCGGCCGGGAGGCGCTCGCCTTGTAGAAACGGTCGAAGACGTGCGGCAGGACGTCCTCGGGGATGCCGGGCCCGTGGTCCCGGACCGCGATGACGATCTCGTGGTCCGCCTCCCGGACCGACACCCGCACCGGGGAGCCGCCGTGCTTGAGCGCGTTGCCGATGAGGTTGGCGAGGATGACGTCCAGGCGGCGCGGGTCGAGCCGGGCGTGCAGGCCGCGCTCCGCGTCCAGCTCCACCGCGTCCAGCCACGCACGGGCGTCGATGCACGCGGTGATCTGGTCGGCGAGTTCCACGTCGTCCAGGACCAGCCGGGCGGTGCCCGCGTCGAAGCGGGTCACCTCCATCAGGTTCTCGACCAGGTCGTTCAGCCGCCGGGTCTCGCTGACCACCAGCCGCACCGCCGGCTCGATCATCGGGTCGATGCTGCCGCTACCGGACTCCAGCTCCTCTTCCAGCACCTCCGTCACGGCGGTGATGGCGGTCAGCGGGGTGCGCAGTTCGTGGGACATGTCCGCCACGAAGCGCCGGGAGGCCTCGTCGCGCCCGGCCATGTCGGCGACCCGCTTCTCCAGCGCCTCGGCCGCGTTGTTGAACGTCCTTGACAAGTCGGCGAGTTCATCGGTACCGGACACCCTCAGCCGGGTGTCCAGCTTGCCCTCGCCGAGCCGCCGCGCGGCCACGCCCAGCCGGTGCACGGGCTTCAGCACGGTCGTGGCGGCGGCCTGCGCCAGCAGCGCGGAGCCGATGAGCGCCAGCGCGGTGGCGATGCCGAGCGACCACGCCAGCGAGTTGAGGTCCTTGGCCTCCGGCTCCAGCGACTTCAGCATGTAGCCGGTCGGGCCGCCCCCGATCACCCGGGTGCCCGCCACGAGGTACGGGGTGCCGTGCTCGACGACCCGCTGCCAGTACAGGTGGTACGGCGACCGGCCCGCCGAGGAACCCGACTGCCGCTTGTTCACCGCGGTGCGCAGCGACCTCGGCACGTCCTCCAGCGAGAAGCCGCTCAGGCCGTCCGAACTGCCGTACACGGTCTTGCCGCCCGGGTCCTGCGCGACCAGCAGCACGCCGAAGCGCTGGCTGCTGCTCGCCATCTGGCCTGCGGTGTGCTGGAGTTCGTCCTGGGTGGGGTGCACCGGGAGCGCCCCCGCCCGGTTCTGCATCTCCTGCTGGAAGTCGCGCAGCACCGCGTCCTGGGCTCGGGTCAGCACGGCCTCGCGGTTGAGCCAGTACGCGATCCCGGACGCGGACACGGCGGCGGTCAGCGCCACCAGCCCGAAGACGACGACCACCCGCAGCCGCAGGCTGGTGAACCGCAGCCGCGACAGTGCTCCTCCGCGGCCCGCGGCCCAGCCGCGGACCCCCCCTTGCCGTTCGGTCACTGAGGCGCGTCCAGGCGGTAACCGACCCCGCGCACCGTGCGGATCAGCGTCGGGGACGAGGGCACGTCCTCGACCTTGGCGCGCAGCCGCTGGACGCAGGCGTCCACCAGCCGCGAGTCACCCAGGTAGTCGTGCTCCCACACCAGCCGCAGCAGCTGCTGCCGGGACAGCGCCTGTCCCGGCCGCCGGCTCAGCTCCAGCAGCAGCCGGAGCTCGGTGGGGGTGAGCTGGAGGTCCTCGCCGTTCTTCGTCACCGTCATCGCCGCCCGGTCGATGACGAGGCTGCCGAAGGCCGCCGAGTCGTTCGCCTCCCGCTCGCCGCGGCGCAGCACGGCACGGATCCGGGCGTCGAGCACCCGGCCCTGCACAGGCTTGACGACGTAGTCGTCGGCGCCGGACTCCAGGCCCACCACCACGTCGATGTCGTCGTTGCGCGCGGTCAGCAGGATGATCGGCAACTGGTCCGTGCGCCGGATGCGACGGCACACCTCGAATCCGTCGATGCCGGGCAGCATCACGTCCAGCACGATGAGGTCCGGCCGCTGCTCGCGCAGCAGCTTCAGACCGTCCTCGCCACTGGCAGCGGTGGCCACGCGGTGCCCCTGGCGCGTCAGTGAGAGCTCCAGGGCCGTCCGGATGGCGTCGTCGTCCTCGATCAGCAACAGGGAAGGCACGGGGCTCATTCTGGCCCATGCCGGGTCGGGCTAGCGACACTTGGAGCGCTCCCACCCGTCTCCCGGGCACGATCGCCGGCGCGCGCACGTCTGCGTAGCCGCGCCGCTCTCCTCCGTCACCGCGCCGGGGCACGGCGCACAGGGGCCTGTGACACGTCTGTGACAGTCGGCGGACACGGCCATGAAGTGGCGGCGGCAAGCTTCTCGGCACAGGCAAGGAAGCACGGAAGACCGGTAAGTCCACGACGGGGGGCGCGAGATGAGCACGCTGCACAGCACCAGCAACAGCGCAGTGGTCACGCGCCTGCACGACGTGGCGCGGGCTTCCGAGAAGTCCGGTGCCGTGAGCATGCGGGGGTGCGCTCGCGGTACCGGGCGTCAGCACACCGGTTTCATGACGGTGGTTGACGAACGCACGGGGGATGCTCACGGGGGAGCCGCGTACGGGGAGGGCTCGGGGGAGCGCCGGTCCCTGCCGGGGACGGGGGACGCCGAAGCGGCGTTCACCGCCTACGTGCAGGAGCGCCGCGCCTCCCTGTACGCAACCGCCTACCACCTCACCGGTGACCGCTTCGAGGCCGAGGACCTGCTGCAGAGCGCGCTGTTCTCGACGTACAAGGCGTGGGACCGGATCAGCGACAAGGCGGCCGTCGGCGGATACCTCCGCCGCACCATGACGAACCTGCACATCAGCGCGTGGCGGCGCCGCAAGCTCAACGAGTACCCGACCGAGGAACTGCCGGAGACGCCCGGCGACACGGACGCGATGCGCGGCACCGAGCTGCGCGCGGTCCTGTGGCAGGCGCTGGCCCGGCTGCCCGAACTCCAGCGCACCATGCTGGTCCTGCGCTACTACGAGGGCCGCACGGACCCGGAGATCGCGGAGATCCTCGACATCAGTGTCGGCACGGTCAAGTCCAGCATCTGGCGGTCCCTGCGCCGGCTGCGCGAGGACGAGGTCCTCAGCTTCGGCCGTGACGAGGAGGAGTCCTTCGGCGAGCTCGTCGCCTGAGCCGTACGAAGGTCTGGGGGGAACGGGGAACACGGGGGAAGCACGGGGGAGCGGTACCGGGGGGCCCACGGGGGACACGGGGGACCACCGGGAGCACGGGGGAGCACCACCACGGGGGAATGTGGGGGAGCACCGAGGAGCGGGACTGGAGGGCCGGGGGGTCCGTCCAGTCCCGCTTCGGCGTGTACGGGCCCTGCGCGTACCGGTGTCACCCGTACGGGCGTGGTGCGCGCGACCGTTGCCGAGGGCCTGCGGCCGTCACGCCGCCGTGCGCGCCTGCGGCTGCCGCCCCGCCGCCGCGGCCGCGAGCCGGCCGAGCGCCTCGTCGCGGTCGCACGGGTGGGCGCCCAGCGCGACCTGGCGGGTGACGATCGTCCGCTCGGCGCGCATCAGGCGCCAGCCGCGGCGCAGCAGGAACGGCACCGACTTGCGGCCCTCCCGCAGGTCCCGCAGGAAGCGGCGGCGGAAGGTGGTGACCGGCCCGCGCGACAGGCACAGCGCGTCGGCCAGGACGCCCAGTTCGCGGCAGCGCCCGACGATGTCGGCGGCGAAGATGCCCTCCGCGATGAACAGCGGCGTGCGGCCGATGTGCAGGGTCTCCTCGCCGGTACGGGCACTCAGCCCGATGTCGTACACCGGTACGGTCGTGCTGCCCGTGGCGCACAGCCGGGTGATCGCCTCGACCGCGATCTCCGCGTCCCACGACCCGGGGTGGTCCCAGTCGATGTCCGAACTCCCCGCCACCAGCGGCAGGGTCGGGTCGTCGCCTTCCTTGTAGAAGTCGTCGAGGCGCAGCACGGGCAGCCCGGAACGGGCGGCGACCAGGGACTTGCCCGAACCGGAGGGGCCGCAGAGCAGCACGACGCGGGCAGGCGACGGGAGATGAGGGCTCACGGAACACCAGTTTGACGCATGGTGAACCCCCTGCCCCCTCCGCGGGTCGGCTTTGGAGCGTGGCTTACGTCTCAACTACCCTGAGTGCCGTTCTTGTTACCTTGCGCAGCAGAAGGCGGCCCCAGAGATGGCTCGACACGCGTCCCCTTCCCGTCCCACCGCCCGGCGCGCCCTGTTCGCCCTGGCGACCGCCGGTGTCGCCGTGGGCGCGGGTGCCGCGACGGCCGCGGCGGACACCCTGCCCGTGGTGGGCGCGGAGCACGGGCCCACCTCCGTGGGCCGCGTCGACCCGCAGGCCGGAATGGCGGCGACGACCGGCACGGTCGGGTACGTCACCGGCCCGGTCGCCGGTCTCAAGCCCAACCCCCTCGCGGGCACCGGCGTCGACCCGCTGGACAACGGCGTCGGCACCCAGCTCGCCGACTTCCAGCCGGTGACCTCCAGGGCGCTGACCGGTCCGGTGGCGCAGGCGCCGTCGGTCGGCAGCATCCCGGTGCTGGGGCAGGCGACCGGACTGCTGGGCGGCGGCGCGGGCGGCCCGCTGCGCTGACGCCCGCGCGGAACGCGGAGAGCCGCGCCTCCCCCGGACGGAGGGGAGGCGCGGCTCTCGGTCTGTGCGAGGTGAAGCGGCCGGTGCGCTCCGTGCGCGCGGCGGCTCAGTACGAGGAGCCGGACGCGCCCAGGGAACCGGTCGGGTGCCAGACCGTCTTCGTCTCGAGGAAGGCGGTCATGCGGTCGGTGCCGGGCGCCGCCGTCCAGTCGTCCACAGGCTGTGGACGCAGGACGCGCTTGAGGTTGTCCGCCGCCGCGATCTCCAGTTCCTTCGCCAGCACCTCGTCGGCGCCCGCGAGGTCCACCGCGTTGACGTCCTGGTGCGCGGCGAGCGGCGCCGCGATCTCCGCCGTACGGCCGGAGAGCACGTTGACCACTCCGCAGGGCAGGTCGGAGGTGGCGAGCACCTCGCCCAGGGACAGCGCCGGGAGCGGGGACCTCTCGCTCGCGACCACGACCGCGGTGTTGCCCGTGGCGATCACCGGGGCGACCACCGAGACCAGGCCGAGGAAGGACGAGTCCTGCGGCGCGAGGACCGCCACCACGCCGGTCGGCTCGGGGGTGGAGAGGTTGAAGAACGGGCCCGCCACCGGGTTTCCGCCGCCCACCACCTGGGCGATCTTGTCGGTCCAGCCCGCGTACCAGACCCAGCGGTCGATCGCCGCGTCGACCTGGGCGGCCGCCTTCGACTTGGACAGGCCCTCGGCCTCGGCCACCTCGCGCACGAACTGGTCGCGGCGGCCCTCCAGCATCTCGGCGATGCGGTAGAGGATCTGGCCGCGGTTGTACGCGGTCGCGCCGGCCCAGCCGCCGAACGCCTTGCGCGCGGCGACGACCGCGTCACGGGCGTCCTTGCGGGAGGCGAGCGGGGCGTTGGCCAGCCAGTTGCCCTTTGTGTCGGTCACCTCGTACACCCGGCCGCTCTCGGAACGCGGGAACTTCCCGCCGACGTACAGCTTGTAGGTCTTGAAGACCGACAGCCGCTCGATCTTCTCGGACTTCTCAGACATCGAGGTACGCCTCCAGGCCGTGGCGGCCGCCCTCGCGGCCGAAGCCCGACTCCTTGTAACCGCCGAACGGCGAGGTCGGGTCGAACTTGTTGAACGTGTTGGACCAGACGACGCCGGCGCGCAGCTTGTTCGCGACGGCCAGGATCCGGGAGCCCTTCTCCGTCCAGATGCCGGCGGACAGGCCGTACGGGGTGTTGTTGGCCTTGGCGACGGCCTCGTCGGGCGTGCGGAAGGTGAGGACCGACAGCACCGGGCCGAAGATCTCGTCGCGGGCGACGGTGTGCGCCTGGGTGACGTTGGTGAAGAGCGTCGGCGCGAACCAGTAGCCGGAGGAGGGCAGTTCGCAGGCGGGCGACCAGCGCTCGGCGCCCTCCGCCTCGCCCTGTTCGACCAGCGAGGTGATGCGCGAGAGCTGCTCGGCGGAGTTGATCGCGCCGATGTCCGTGTTCTTGTCGAGGGGGTCGCCCAGACGCAGCGTGCCGAGCCTGCGCTTCAGGGAGTCCAGCAGCTCGTCGTGGATCGACTCCTGGACCAGCAGGCGCGAGCCCGCGCAGCAGACCTGGCCCTGGTTGAAGAAGATGCCGTTGACGATGCCCTCGACGGCCTGGTCGATGGGGGCGTCGTCGAAGACGATGTTGGCGCCCTTGCCGCCCAGTTCGAGGGTGAGCTTCTTGCGGGTGCCCGCGACCGTGCGGGCGATCTCCTTGCCCACGGCCGTGGAGCCGGTGAAGGCGACCTTGTTCACGTCCGGGTGCCCGACGAGCGCGGCGCCCGCGTCGCCGTAGCCGGGGAGGATGTTGACGACACCCCTCGGCAGGCCCGCCTGGCGGCAGATGTCCGCGAAGAACAGCGCCGACAGGGGGGTGGTCTCGGCCGGCTTGAGGACGACCGTGTTGCCGGTCGCCAGCGCCGGGGCGATCTTCCACGCCAGCATCAGCAGGGGGAAGTTCCACGGGATGACCTGGCCGGCCACGCCCAGCGGCCGCGGGTTCGCGCCGAACCCGGCGTGGTCGAGCTTGTCGGCCCAGCCCGCGTAGTAGAAGAAGTGCGCGGCGACCAGGGGGAGGTCGGCGTCGCGGGTCTCCTTGATCGGCTTGCCGTTGTCCAGCGTCTCCAGGACGGCCAGCTCGCGGCTGCGCTCCTGGATGATGCGGGCGATCCGGAACAGGTACTTGGCGCGCTCGGCGCCGGGCAGCGCGGACCACTTCTCGAAGGCCTTGCGGGCGGCCCTCACCGCGCGGTCCACGTCCGCCTCGCCGGCCTGCGCGACCTCGGAGAGGACCTCCTCGGTGGACGGGCTGACCGTCTTGAAGACCTTGCCGTCGGCCGCCTCGGTGAACTCGCCGTCGACGAACAGGCCGTACGAGGGCGCGATGTCGACGACCGCGCGGGACTCGGGGGCCGGAGCGTACTCGAATGCGGATGCCATGGTGATCAGTCCACCGTCACGTAGTCGGGGCCGGAGTAGCGGCCGGTGGCCAGCTTCTGACGCTGCATCAGCAGATCGTTCAGGAGCGAGGAGGCGCCGAAGCGGAACCAGTGGTTGTCCAGCCAGTCCTCGCCGACGGTCTCGTTGACCAGGACGAGGAACTTGATGGCGTCCTTGGAGGTGCGGATGCCGCCGGCGGGCTTGACGCCCACCTGGACCCCGGTCTGCGCGCGGAAGTCGCGGACGGCCTCCAGCATGAGGAGGGTGTTGGCGGGGGTCGCGTTGACGGCGACCTTGCCGGTCGAGGTCTTGATGAAGTCGGCCCCGGCCAGCATGCCGAGCCAGCTCGCGCGCCGGATGTTGTCGTACGTCGAGAGCTCGCCGGTCTCGAAGATGACCTTCAGGCGGGCGGACGTCCCGCAGGCCTCCTTCACGGCGACGATCTCGTCGTACACCTTCAGGTAGTGGCCCGCGAGGAACGCCCCGCGGTCGATGACCATGTCGATCTCGTCGGCACCCGCGGCCACGGCGTCGCGCACGTCGGCCAGCTTCACGTCGAGCGCGGCGCGGCCCGCCGGGAAGGCGGTGGCGACCGAGGCCACCTTGACGCCCGAGCCGGCGACGGCCTCCTTGGCGGTGGCCACCATGTCGGGGTAGACGCAGACGGCGGCGGTCGCCGGGGTCGTCCGGTCGGTGGGGTCGGGGTGGACCGCCTTGGCGCCGAGCGCCCGGACCTTGCCCGGGGTGTCCGCGCCTTCCAGCGTCGTCAGGTCGACCATCGAGATGGCGAGGTCGATGGCGTACGCCTTCGCGGTCGTCTTGATGGAGCGGGTGCCGAGGGAGGCGGCGCGCGCCTCCAGGCCGACCGTGTCGACGCCGGGCAGCCCGTGGAGGAAGCGGCGCAGCGTGCCGTCGGACGCGGTGACGTCCTGGAGAGCATGTGCGGTGGGTGCAGTGGTGGGCATGGTCACCAGCCCAGCATATCTACGCGCGTAGCGGGCTGTACACCCCCGGGGCCTCTCCTCTTGGCGCGGAGAAGGGAGCGGGACCGGGGCGAGCGGCGGGAAAGGGAGGGGCGGGAGGAGGAGAGGGGCACCGCGAGTGAGCCGGGGCGGGGGCGTCGGGCAGAATCGGGGGCATGACGACGCCCGAGCACGAGCCCTCCGCGCCGCAGCCTCCCGCGCCCCGGTCCACGGACCGGGTCCACCGGTCGCCCGCAGGCATCCTCACCGGGGTCCTGCTGCTCGCGCTCGTCGCGTGGCTCGGCTTCGACGCGCTGTTCACCGGGCACGGGCGCACCCCCTGGCTGGCCCTCGCCGGGATGATCCTCGTGGTGCCGCTCGTGGTCGCCTTCACCGTGCGGCCGGCCGTGTACGCCAACGACGAGCGGCTGCGCATCCGCAATCCCTTCCGTGTGATCGTGCTGCCCTGGGGCCAGGTCGCCACCCTGCGGTCCGGCTACTCCAACGAGGTCGTCACCAACTCCGGGACCAAGTACCAGCTCTGGGCCCTGCCGGTGTCGCTGCGCGCCCGCAAGAGGGCGGCGCGGCAGGCGGCGCGGACCGCCGCCGCGGGGGAGCCCCGCGCCGGAGGAGGGCGCGGGCGCGCCTTCGGGTTCGGCGGCGGTGCGCCGGCCGCGGGCGGGCAGTCCGGGGCCACGCGCGCCACGACCGACCAGGTCATGGACGACCTGCGCGAGATGCAGGAGGCCAGGGAGAACACCGAGGCGGCGCAGGGCGAGGCCACGGTCCGCTGGGCCTACGAGATCCTCGGGCCGGCGGCCGCCGGGGCGGTGCTGCTGGCGATTCTGATCGCCCTCGGGTGACGCCGAGGGCGTTCGGGGGGCGCTGTCGGTCCGGGGGCGGGTGGGCTGGTGCCGGTGGGGGGTGATCCCGCCACCGGCCCGTGCGGCGCCCGTGCTCAGATGCCCGCCGCTGTCGCCAGGTCCCGCTTGATCGCCGTCAGCAGGTCCGCCGCCCTGGTGCGGGCCGCCGGGAGGTCGGTGTGCGCGGCCACCGGGACCACCACCTCCAGGTAGCACTTCAGCTTCGGCTCCGTGCCGCTGGGGCGCACGACGACGCGGGCGCCGTCGAGCGTGTAGCGCAGGCCGTCCGTGGGCGGCAGCCGGTCCGTGCCCCGGGTGAGGTCCTCGGACCGGGTGATGGGCAGGCCCGCGAGTTGCGTCGGGGGCTGCTCGCGCAGGCGGCGCATCGCGTCGGCGATGAGGGAGAGGTCCTCGACGCGCACCGAGAGCTGGTCGGTGGCGTGCAGGCCGTGGGCCACGGCGAGGTCGTCGAGGAGGTCGAGGAGCGTGCGGCCCTCCTCCTTGAGCCGCGAGGCCAGTTCGGTGATCAGCAGCGCGGCGGTGATGCCGTCCTTGTCGCGTACGCCCTCGGGGTCGACGCAGTAGCCGAGGGCCTCCTCGTAGCCGTAGCGCAGTCCCTCGACCCGGGCGATCCACTTGAAGCCGGTGAGGGTCTCCTCGTACGGCAGGCCCGCCTTCTCTGCGATCCGGCCGAGGAGGGAGGAGGAGACGATCGACTCCGCGAAGGTGCCGGTGACGCCGCGGTCGACCAGGTGGGCGGCGAGGAGCGCGCCGACCTCGTCCCCGCGCAGCATCCGCCAGTCGGCGCCGTCCCTGACGGCCACCGCGCAGCGGTCGGCGTCCGGGTCGTTGGCGATGACCAGGTCGGGTTCGGTGGCGCGGGCCCTGGCGAAGGCCAGGTCCATCGCGCCCGGCTCCTCCGGGTTGGGGAAGGCGACCGTCGGGAAGTCCGGGTCGGGGTCGGCCTGCTCGGCCACGAGCTCCGGGGCCGGGAACCCGGCGCGGGCGAACGCGGCGAGCAGGACGTCCCGGCCGACGCCGTGCATCGCCGTGTAGACGGTGCGGGCGGTGCGCGGGGAGCCGGGGGAGAGGACGGCGTCCGTGCGGGCGAGGTAGGCGTCGAGGACGCCGTCGTCGAGGGTCTCCCACCCGGATTCCGGGCGGGGCACGTCGTGCAGGCTGCGAATCGCTTCGATCTCGGCGGCGATCTCCGCGTCGGCCGGCGGGACGATCTGCGAGCCGTCGCCCAGGTAGACCTTGTAGCCGTTGTCGCGGGGCGGGTTGTGGCTGGCGGTGACCTCCACGCCGGCGACCGCGCCGAGGTGCCGGACGGCGAAGGCGAGGACGGGGGTGGGGAGGGGGCGGGGCAGCACGGCGGCGCGCAGGCCCGCGCCGGTCATCACGGCGGCGGTGTCGCGGGCGAAGTCGGCGGACTTGTGGCGGGCGTCGTAGCCGATGACGACGAGGCCGTCGGTGTGGCCCTGCTCGCGCAGGTACGCGGCGAGGCCGGCGGCGGCGCGGATGACGACGGCGCGGTTCATGCGCAGGGGGCCGGCGCCGAGTTCGCCGCGCAGGCCGGCGGTGCCGAACTGGAGGGTGCCGGCGAAGCGCGCGGCGAGCTCCTTGACGTCCTCGGCGTCGATGAGCCGGGCGAGTTCCTCACGGGTGTCCGCGTCGGGGTCCTCGGCCAGCCACGCCTTGGCCCGTGCGATGAGGTCGTCGTGCACGTTCGGTCAGCCTCTCGTGTTCGTCCTGGGCCCTGGGGCCGGTGGCCTGGGGCCTCGGAGCGGTCGGTGCGCCCCGGGTGTGCGGTGGGGGTGCGCGGTGGGTCGGGGCGTGCGCCCCGGGTGCGTCGGGCCTCGGGGCCGTGGGGTGCGTCCAGCCCGCCGCTGTCGGACGTACGGCTGCCCGCTGCCATGGCTCGCCTGCGCGGAGAACCCTGTACACGGCGGGCTGCGACGCACCCCCACGGCCCGCTCCCTTCGTCGGGAGGCTCTCCCGCCATGGTGGCAGGGGGCACGCCCTGGGGGGCGGGGGCCGGGTGGCGGCCCGTCGCGGGTGTCCTACAGGCGGTCGAGGACCTGGGCCAGGAGGGAGCCCATGCGGGTCGCGGAGTCGCGGCCGGCCTGGAGGACCTCCTCGTGGTTCAGGGGCTCGCCGGTCATGCCGGCGGCGAGGTTGGTCACCAGGGAGATGCCGAGCACCTCGGCGCCCGCCTCACGGGCGGCGATCGCCTCCAGGACCGTGGACATGCCCACGAGGTCCGCGCCGATCACGCGGGCCATGCGGATCTCGGCCGGCGTCTCGTAGTGCGGGCCGGGGAACTGCGCGTAGACGCCTTCCTCCAGCGTGGGGTCGACCTCCTTGCACAGGGCGCGCAGGCGCGGGGAGTAGAGGTCGGTCAGGTCGACGAAGTTGGCGCCGACGATCGGCGACGTCGCCGTGAGGTTGATGTGGTCGCTGATCAGCACCGGCTGGCCGGGACGCATCCCCTCGCGCAGACCACCGCAGCCGTTGGTCAGGACGACGGTCTTGCAGCCGGCGGCGACGGCGGTGCGCACGCCGTGCGCGACGGCGGCGACCCCGCGGCCCTCGTAGTAGTGGGTGCGGCCGAGGAAGACCAGGGCGCGCTTGTTCCCGATGGTGTACGAGCGGATCTTGCCGCCGTGGCCGGCGACCGCCGGGGGCGGGAAACCGGGCAGCTCGGTGACCTGGAACTCGGCGTCGGGAGCGCCCAGGGCGTCCACGGCCGGAGCCCAGCCGGAGCCCATCACGAGGGCGACGTCATGGGTCTCGGTGCCCGTGAGTTCGCGCAGGCGCGCGGCGGCGGCGTCGGCGGCGGCGTGGGGGTCGCCCTGGAGGTCGTCCGGAAGAAGAGATGCGTTCACGCGGACGAGAGTAGCCGGTATCGGCCTACGCGCGTAGATGACGGAGGTCACGGGATGGGGATCGTTGTCTTGTCGTTTCCGACCAACGGCGGGACCGGTGCGGTCCCCACCGGGCCGGCCCGCGCCGGTGAGGATCGGCGGCCGCCCCCGGACTTGTCAGCACGGCCTCTTGCGCAGCTCCATCACGTAGTCGTGCGGGGCTCCGGCGGACTCGGCCGCGTCGGCGACCTCGCCCAGGTAGCGGGCCGACGGCAGGCCGCCCTCGTAGGCGTTGAGGACGTACGTCCACGCGGACTCCTCGCCGTCCAGGGTGTGGACGCGGACGCGGGTGCGCCGGTAGACGCCGAGGCCGGTGCCCTCCCAGCGGTCGAGGGATTCCTCGTCCATGGGGGCGATGTCGTAGAGCGCGACGAAGACCTGGGACAGCGGGTCCTCGACGACCGTCGCGAGCGCGCCCTCCCAGCCCATGTGCTCGCCGCCGAAGGTCAGCCGCCAGCCGTTCAGCCAGCCGGTGGCGCGCAGCGGGGAGTGGGGTGCGCGGCGGGTCATCAGCCGCGCGTCGAGATTGCCGGCGTACGCGGCGTAGAGCGACATGGGTCGAGCGTACGGCAGGCCCGCGTGCGTCTCGTGCGTCTCAGAGGTGACGGAACGGGCCCGGCCCCGCCCCCGGGGGAGGAGCACCTCGAACGTGCGGGACAATGGAGTACGTGACTCGGATCGTGATCATCGGTGGCGGACCCGGCGGATACGAAGCGGCGCTGGTGGCCGCGCAGCTCGGCGCGGAGGTGACCGTCGTCGACTGCGACGGTCTGGGCGGAGCGTCGGTGCTGACCGACTGCGTGCCGTCGAAGACGCTCATCGCGACGGCCGAGGTGATGACCACCTTCGACTCGTCGTACGAGGAGCTGGGGATCATCGTCGCGGACGACACCCCGCCGCTGGAGCAGGCCGCCCGGGTGGTCGGCGTGGACCTCGGCAAGGTCAACCGAAGGGTCAAGCGGCTCGCGCTCGCCCAGTCGCACGACATCACCGCCTCCGTGACGCGCGCCGGCGCCCGGGTCATGCGCGGGCGCGGCCGGCTGGAGGGCATGCAGGCCCTCGACGGGTCCCGGAAGGTCGTCGTCACCGCCGCCGACGGCACCGAGGAGACGCTCGTCGCGGACGCGGTGCTGATCGCGACCGGCGGCCACCCGCGCGAGCTGCCCGACGCCCAGCCCGACGGCGAGCGCATCCTGAACTGGACCCAGGTCTACGACCTCGACGAGCTCCCCGAGGAGCTGATCGTGGTCGGCTCCGGTGTCACCGGTGCCGAGTTCGCCGGCGCCTACCAGGCGCTCGGGTCCAAGGTCACCCTCGTGTCCTCGCGCGACCGCGTGCTGCCGGGTGAGGACCCGGACGCCGCCGCCGTGCTGGAGGACGTCTTCCGCCGCCGCGGCATGAACGTCATGGCCCGCTCCCGCGCCCAGTCCGCCAAGCGGGTCGGCGACCGGGTCGAGGTGACGCTGGCCGACGGACGGGTCATCTCCGGCTCGCACTGCCTCATGGCGGTCGGCGCCATCCCCAACAGCGCCGGGCTGGGGCTGGAGGAGGCCGGCGTCCGGGTGCGCGAGTCCGGTCACATCTGGACCGACAAGGTGTCGCGGACGACGGCTCCGGGTGTCTACGCGGCCGGTGACGTGACCGGTGTCTTCGCGCTGGCGTCCGTCGCCGCCATGCAGGGACGTATCGCCGTGTACCACTTCCTCGGCGACGCGGTGGCCCCGCTGAACCTGAAGACGGTCTCCTCGAACGTCTTCACCGACCCCGAGATCGCCACCGTCGGCCACACCCAGGCCGACGTGGACGCCGGCAAGATCGACGCCCGCTGCGTCAAGCTGCCGCTGCTGCGCAACCCGCGCGCCAAGATGCAGGGCATCCGGGACGGCTTCGTCAAGATCTTCTGCCGGCCGGGGACCGGGATCGTGGTCGGCGGTGTCGTCGTGGCGCCGCGCGCCTCGGAACTCATCCACCCCATCTCGATCGCCGTCGACAACAATCTGACGGTCGAACAGATCGCGAACGCGTTCACCGTGTACCCCTCCCTTTCGGGGTCGATCGCCGAGGTCGCGCGGCAGCTGCACACGCGCAAGGCGGGCGCCGAGCTCTGACGGCCGAAACCGACTCCCCGCTGGTCACGGGGAGTTGCCGACCATGCGCACGGCATAGGCGACAGGGTCGGGCCCCTATACCACTTCGTGCTGTGCCGTGCGAACAACTTCTGCTATTCACCGCAAACTGCTGAAAGCAGACGGTCGCTGGGGTTACTGTCAGTTTCGTGTTCGCTGCTGAACGTCGCCAATTGATCCTCGAAATGGTGCGAGCGAACGGTGCCGTGTCGCTCCGTGAACTCGCCCGTGTCGTCCAGACCTCCGAAGTGACCGTACGGCGGGACGTGCGGGCGCTGGAGGCAGAAGGACTCCTCGACCGCCGGCACGGCGGTGCGGTACTCCCGGGCGGATTCACCCGTGAGTCCGGCTTTCCGCAGAAGTCGCATCTCGCGACCGCGGAGAAGACGGCCATCGCCGACCTCGCCGCGGGCCTCGTCGAAGAGGGCGAGGCGATCGTCGTCGGAGCGGGGACGACCACGCAGGAGCTGGCGCGCCGGCTCGCGCGGGTCCCCGGCCTGACCGTCGTCACCAACTCCCTCCTGGTCGCCCAGGCGCTCGCCCATGCCAACCGGGTGGAGGTGGTGATGACCGGGGGCACGCTCCGCGGCTCCAACTACGCCCTGGTCGGCTCCGGAGCCGAGCAGTCGCTCCAGGGGCTCCGCGTCTCCAAGGCCTTCCTGTCGGGCAGCGGTCTGACCGCCGAGCGCGGGCTGTCCACGTCCAACATGCTCTCGGCCTCCGTGGACCGGGCCCTGGTCCAGGCGGCCGCGGAGGTCGTGGTGCTCTCCGACCACACCAAGCTCGGTACGGACACGATGTTCCAGACCGTGCCGACCGACCTGATCACCCGCCTGGTGACCGACGAGCCCCCTGGGCACGACGACCGCGCGGCCACCGAGCTGCAGGCCCTGGCCGACCAGGGGGTGCAGATCGCCGTGGCCGGCGCGTCGGGAAGTCCGGGGGGTGATCCGACCCCGGCCCGCGACCGACGCCGGGACGTCCCCCTTCCGGGCCCGCGCCGCGGCCAGGTGCCCGGACCGGGGCTGCGCTCGGCGACCCTCGGCGGCGACCAGTCGCCGGGCACGGAGCGGGCACGGGTCGCGGACCTGCGCAGACGCTGAGGGCGCCGCCGGCCGGCGCTCAGGGCGCGTCTTTGGCACGCGCCCGGTGCGTTGCCGACGAGCGCCCAGGGCGTCGCAGGTGCGCGCTCGGAGGCTCGCCGGTGCGTGCTCGACGCGTCGCCCGTGGGTGCTCAGGGTCCGGCGGGGGCCGAAACGCCTGTGGCCGGCTCGGCAGCCTGTAGCCGGCTCGGCAGGCCGCCCGGCGCGGAAGCAGGACCGGCGGAAGCGGGCCCGGCGCCTGCGTGGTGCGGAAGCGGGCCGGCGCGTGAGCGGGCCCGGCGCCTGCGTGGTGCGGAAGCAGGCCGGTGCGTGAGTGGGGCCGGGGCGGAGCCGTGCGGGAACAGGGCTGACACCGAAACGGGGCGCCCGGCGGACCGTCGTGCTGTGGTCCGCCGGGCGCCCCGGAACGTCGTACGGCTCAGTCCTTGATCTCGCAGATCGCGGCGCCGGAGGTGACGGACGCGCCGACCTCGGCGCCCAGGCCCTTGATGGTGCCCGACTTGTGGGCGTTGAGCGGCTGCTCCATCTTCATGGCCTCCAGGACGACGACGAGGTCGCCCTCCTTGACCTCCTGGCCCTCCTCGACGGCGACCTTGACGATGGTGCCCTGCATCGGGGAGGCGAGGGTGTCGCCGGAGGCCACGGGGCCGGACTTGCGGGCCGCGCGGCGCTTGGGCTTGGCGCCCGCCGCGAGGCCGGTGCGGGCCAGGGACATGCCCAGCGAGGTGGGGAGGGAGACCTCCAGGCGCTTGCCGCCGACCTCGACCACGACCGTCTCGCGGCCCGACTCCTCGTCCGCCTCGGCCTCGGCCGGCGCGGTGAAGGGCTTGATGTCGTTGACGAACTCGGTCTCGATCCAGCGCGTGTGGACCGTGAACGGGTCGGTGGAGCCGGTCAGTTCCGGCGCGAAGGCGGGGTCGGTGACCGCCTTGCGGTGGAACGGGATGGCGGTGGCCATGCCCTCGACCTGGAACTCCTCCAGCGCGCGGGCGGCCCGCTCCAGGGCCTCCTTGCGGGTACGGCCGGTCACGATCAGCTTGGCCAGCAGGGAGTCCCACGCCGGGCCGATGACCGAGCCGGACTCCACACCCGCGTCCAGGCGGACACCGGGGCCGGCCGGCGGGGCGAACGTGGTGACCGTGCCCGGGGCCGGGAGGAAGTTGCGGCCCGGGTCCTCGCCGTTGATGCGGAACTCGAACGAGTGGCCGCGCAGCGCCGGGTCGTCGTAGCCGAGCTCCTCGCCGTCGGCGATGCGGAACATCTCGCGCACCAGGTCGATTCCGGCGACCTCCTCGGTGACCGGGTGCTCCACCTGGAGACGGGTGTTGACCTCGAGGAAGGAGATCGTGCCGTCCTGGCCGACCAGGAACTCGCAGGTGCCGGCGCCGACGTAGCCGGCCTCCTTCAGGATCGCCTTGGAGGCGCGGTACAGCTCGGCGACCTGCTCGTCGGACAGGAACGGCGCCGGGGCCTCCTCGACGAGCTTCTGGTGGCGGCGCTGCAGCGAGCAGTCACGCGTGGAGACCACGACCACGTTGCCGTGCTGGTCGGCGAGGCACTGGGTCTCGACGTGGCGGGGGCGGTCCAGGTAGCGCTCGACGAAGCACTCGCCGCGGCCGAAGGCGGCCACCGCCTCGCGCACGGCCGAGTCGTAGAGCTCCGGGACCTCTTCGAGAGTGCGGGCGACCTTCAGACCGCGGCCGCCGCCGCCGAAGGCGGCCTTGATGGCGATGGGCAGTCCGTGCTGCTCGGCGAACGTGACCACCTCGTCGGCGCCGCTCACCGGGTCGGGCGTACCGGCCACCAGCGGCGCGCCGGCGCGCTGGGCGATGTGCCGGGCGGCGACCTTGTCGCCGAGGTCGCGGATGGCCTGCGGGGGCGGGCCGATCCAGATCAGGTCCGCGTCCAGCACCGCCTGCGCGAATTCGGCGTTCTCCGAGAGAAAGCCGTACCCGGGGTGGATCGCGTCCGCCCCCGACTCCTTCGCGGCCTTCAGCACCTTCTCGATGTCGAGATAGCTGCTGGCCGGGGTGTCACCGCCCAGGGCGAACGCCTCATCCGCGGCGCGGACATGCAGAGCGTCCCGGTCCGGGTCGGCGTAGACGGCCACGCTCGCGATCCCGGCGTCCCGGCAGGCCCGGGCCACGCGGACAGCGATTTCGCCACGGTTGGCGATGAGCACCTTGCGCACGATTGAGGCTCCCTCCTTGAAACAAGCCGAGTTTAGGGACTGCCGACACGGCACTTCGACCCGTCCCCAATGGTGAGCTTGCCCACACGGAGCGTCACTCGAGGCTCGCTCGACCCGCGAAATCCCTTGTCGCGTCGCCGTACGCAGGACTCCTGCGGGAAACCCTAGCCTTCCGATGTGGTCAAGGTCTCTGTGAGGGCGTGCTGCGGCCCACTTCGTTTCTTTGTGGAGTCCCTACGAATGGCCCAACGATTCTTTGCCGCCCGCAGGACCCTTGTCCCTCGCTTTACCTCTCAGTAGCGTTCGCGCTGTCGTGAACGTACCTGGGGTAACAGGCGCTCCCGCGGAGTCGTGGAGCGGCAGTGGGAAGTGGGTGGGACCGGTGGTGCGCAGACCGGTGGCGTGGATCGTGGCGGTCGTGCTCTTCGCCGAGGCGTTCGGCGTGGCGGCGCTGAACTGGTTCCTCGGGATGGTCGTCGACCGGCAGAAGATGTCCCTGGCCGGCCTCGACCCGGACATGATGTCGACGTCGTCGAAGGCCGGCGGGGTCGTCTTCGGTCTCTACTTCGCGCTGTGCGGGGTCGTCGCGCTGATCGTGGCGCTGCGCGGCCGCCGGCCCGCCGGCCTGGGCCGCGTCCTGCTGATCAGCGCGGCGGTGGTGCACGGGCTGCTGGGTGCGGTCGCGTGGGGCCTGGTGGGCTGGAGCGCGTTCCTGTTCATGGTGGTCGTGCTCGGGCTCATCGTGCTGCTGCTGATGACGTACGACCGTGAGGACGGGCCGGCCGCCGCCGCCCGGGACGGCGGGCCCCAGGGGGTGGACGGTCCCGGCGGGGACGGCCCCCGGGACGCGAGCGGTCCGGCCGGTGCCGGTCCCGCTCCGGTCGCTCCGCCGGCCTAGCCCCGGCCGCCGGAGTTCCTGATCACCCGGTCGCGCCCCCGCCGCCTCGCGGCGGGGGCGTCACTCGGCGGACGGCGCCCACAAGTCGGTGATCCCGACGCCCAGTTGGGCCAGCAGGCGTCGGACCAGGGGCAGGCTGATGCCGATGACGTTGCCGTGGTCGCCGTCGATGCCGTCGATGAACGGGCCCGAGCGGCCGTCGAGGGTGAAGGCGCCGGCGACGTAGAGCGGCTCGCCCGAGGCGACGTACGCGGCGATCTCCTCGTCCGTCGGCTCGCCGAAGCGGACGACGGTGGAGGCGGTGGCGGAGGCGTACCGCTCGGTCGTCGTGTCCCAGACGCAGTGCCCGGTCTGGAGCGTCCCGGCCCGCCCGCGCATCGCCTTCCAGCGGGCGGTGGCCTCCTCGGCGTCGGCGGGCTTGCCGAGCGCCTGGCCGTCGAGGTCGAGCACCGAGTCGCAGCCGATCACCAGGGCGCCCTGCACCTCGGGCCGGGCCGCCACCACCGAGGCCTTGGCCTCGGCGAGCGCGAGCGCCAGCTCGGCGGGAGTGGGCGCGGTGATCGCGTCCTCGTCGACACCGCTCACGATCACCTCGGGATCGAGGCCGGCCTGGCGGAGCAGCCCGAGCCGGGCGGGGGACTGGGAGGCGAGCACGAGTCGGCGGCGCGGCTGATCTGTCATGCGGTCAGCGTACGGGGATCCAGGCCCAGGGGGTGGGCGAGCGGGACCGCGGGCCTCAGCGCACTCCGATCACGATCATCGTGAGCACCATGGCCAGCGCCATGAGAACGCCCAGCCGCCGCAGCATCTCCTGCGTCTCGCGCAGTTCCTCGGGCGGTTCGTTCTCGGGGTCGGACCACAGCATGTCCTCGATCGTCCGGCGGTGACGGGCTCCGGCGCCTGAGTACGCGTACTCAACTTCGCCCGCTCCGCCGTCTGGAGCCGATCCGGCCGTCACGCCGGGCGGCCCTGCGGGCGTTCGGCGCGGCCCCGCTGCCCGGGCGGGTACGGCGCGGTCGTCGACCTGAAGCGCGTGCTCGCCGATCCGGAGGACCCGGACCGGCCGCACCCGGCGTACGGCTTCGGCCACCACCCGCACCCGGACGACGCCGGGTGCGCGGTGGTGGCCGAAGCCGCCGCGGCGGTGCTGTGCGTCCCGCCCGTCAGCCGGGCCAGTAGGTCCGGGCCCAGGCCGACGCGCCCGGCTGGAGGGTCCGGTGGGCGGCGATGCGGGCCGGGTCGGCCCAGGAGTCCCGCGGGCCGGGCGCGCCGGACGGCGTGGCGGCCGCCGCCGCGGCGCGGGCTCGGACCACCGCCAGAGCGGCGGCCAGCTCCTCCGGGGTCGGATTGCCTCGTACGACCCTGATCGTCATGTCTGCTCCCGTCGGGGATCCGCGGCCTACAGGGGGATGTTGCCGTGCTTCTTCGGAGGCAGGGATTCCCGCTTCGTGCGCAGCTGACGCAGGCCGCGCACGATGTGGGCGCGGGTGTCGGACGGCATGATCACCGCGTCGACGTAGCCGCGCTCCGCCGCGACGTAGGGGTTGAGGAGGGCGTCCTCGTACTCCTGGATCAGCCGGGCGCGCACGGCCTCGAGGTCCTCGCCGCCGGCCTCCGCCTCGGCGAGGGTGCGCCGGTGCAGGATGTTGACCGCGCCCTGCGCGCCCATGACGGCGATCTGGGCGGTGGGCCAGGCCAGGTTGAGGTCGGCGCCGAGGTGCTTGGAGCCCATGACGTCGTACGCGCCGCCGAACGCCTTGCGGGTGATCACCGTGATCAGCGGGACGGTCGCCTCGGCGTAGGCGAAGATCAGCTTGGCGCCGCGCCGGATGATGCCGGTGTGCTCCTGGTCGACGCCCGGAAGGAAGCCGGGCACGTCGACGAAGGTCAGCACGGGGACGTTGAAGGCGTCGCAGGTGCGCACGAAGCGCGCGGCCTTCTCCGACGCGTCGATGTCCAGGCAGCCGGCGAACTGCATCGGCTGGTTGGCGACGATGCCGACCGGGTGGCCCTCCACCCGCCCGAACCCGGTGACGATGTTCGGCGCGAACAGCGGCTGGGTCTCGAAGAACTCGGCGTCGTCCAAGACGTGTTCGATCACTGTGCGGATGTCGTACGGCTGGTTCGCGCTGTCGGGGACCAGCGTGTCCAGCTCCAGGTCCTCGGCGGTGGCCGAGAGGTCGGCCTCCTCCGGGAAGGCCGGGGGCTCGCTGAGGTTGTTGGACGGCAGGTACGACAGCAGCTGCTTGACGTACTCGATGGCGTCCTTCTCGTCGCCCGCCATGTGATGGGCCACGCCGGACGCCGAGTTGTGCGTACGGGCGCCGCCCAGCTCCTCGAAGCCGACGTCCTCGCCGGTGACCGTCTTGATGACGTCCGGGCCGGTGATGAACATGTGCGAGGTCTGGTCGACCATCACCGTGAAGTCGGTGATCGCGGGGGAGTAGACCGCGCCGCCCGCACAGGGCCCGACGACCAGCGAGATCTGCGGGATCACACCGGAGGCGTGGGTGTTGCGGCGGAAGATCTCGCCGTAGGCGCCGAGCGAGGCGACGCCCTCCTGGATCCGGGCGCCGCCGGAGTCGTTGATCCCGATGACCGGGCAGCCGGTCTTCAGGGCGAAGTCCATCACCTTGACGATCTTCTGCCCGTAGACCTCGCCCAGGGCCCCGCCGAAGACGGTGAAGTCCTGCGAGAAGACGGCGACCGGGCGGCCGTCGACCGTGCCGTACCCGGTGACGACGCCGTCGCCGTAGGGGCGGTTCTTCTCCAGCCCGAAGTTGGTGGAGCGGTGGCGGGCGAATTCGTCCAGCTCGACGAAGGAACCCTCGTCGAGGAGCAGCTCGATGCGCTCACGGGCCGTCAGCTTGCCCTTGGCGTGCTGCTTTTCGACGGCGCGCTCGGAGCCGGCGTGCGTCGCCTCGTGAATTCGGCGCTGCAGATCCGCGAGCTTGCCCGCGGTCGTGTGAATGTCGATCTCTTCCGGCTCGGACATCGGGATCGCGGCTCCCTGCCTGCTCAAAAGGGGGGACGGTTACTCATCCGTAGCGTAGTGGGGGGTTCCTGGTTCGGCAGTGCGGCGTTTACCACACCTAGGGTGGCTTGCATGACGCCGCGAGATGCATCAGACGACAACAGCAGCCGGTGGTCCGACCTGGACCGCCCGCCCCTCAACGCGACGGCGTTGCGCCGGGGGCTGGTGCGGGAGGGGAGCCTGTGGTCCGAGGTGGAGGTGGTGCAGCGCACCGGGTCCACCAACTCGGACCTGGTGGCCCGTGCCGCCGGGGGCGGCCTCGCCGAGGGCGCCGTGCTGGTCGCCGAGGAGCAGAGCGCCGGGCGGGGCCGCCTGGACCGGCAGTGGACCGCGCCGCCCCGCTCCGGCCTGTTCTTCTCCGTGCTGCTCAGGCCGGCCGGCGTGCCCCTGGCCCGCTGGGGCTGGCTGCCGCTGCTCACCGGCGTCGCCGTGGCGACCGGGCTGGCGCGCGCGGCCGACGTGGACACGGCGCTCAAGTGGCCCAACGACGTCCTCGTGACCGTCGACGGTGAGGAACGCAAGGCGGGCGGGATCCTCGCGGAGCGGGCCGCGGACGAGGCGGTGGTCGTCGGCGTCGGCATCAACGTCACCCTGCGCAAGGAGGAGCTGCCGGTGCCGCAGGCCGGCTCGCTGGCCCTGGCCGGTGCCCCGAGCACGGACCGGGACCCGCTGCTGCGGGCCGTGCTGCGGTCGCTGGAGGACTGGTACGGGCGCTGGCGGGCGGCCGACGGCGACCCCGTGGCGAGCGGCCTGCTGGAGGCGTACGCGGAGAACTGCGCGACCCTGGGCCGCATGGTGCGCGCGGAACTGCCGGGCGACCGGTCGGTCGTCGGGGAGGCCGTGGCGGTGGACGGCGACGGACGGCTCGTCCTCGCCACGGAGAAGGGGGTGCAGGAGCCGGTGGGGGCCGGCGACATCGTGCACCTGCGGCCCGCCTGAGCACCGCCGGCCGGTCCGGCGCGGTGCGGACGACCCCGCGCCGGTTGCCGGGGGCTCCCAGGCCGGCCCACCTGCCGGCGCACCTGACGGAGTGAGCTGGCGCACACCTGCCGTAGAGTTGAGGCCGGTCGAACCTGACCGTGGCAGATCGGAAGGGCAGCACGCGTGACCGTCGACGACACGGGCTCCGGCGCGGACGCGGACGACCGGATGGACCCGCACGCCGCCGACTCCGGCGAGGAGGATCCGCTCGCGCTGCGTCTCGAAGGCCTCATCCTGGGCGCGGAGCGGCGCTATACCCCCTTTCAGGCGGCCCGCAGCGCCGGTGTCTCCATGGAACTGGCCTCCCGCTTCTGGCGGGCCATGGGCTTCGCCGACATAGGCCAGGCCAAGGCGCTGACGGAGGCCGACGTGCTGGCCCTGCGGCGCCTCGCCGGTCTGGTCGAGGCGGGGCTGCTCAGCGAGGCCATGGCCGTGCAGGTGGCCCGTTCCACCGGCCAGACCACCGCCCGCCTCGCCGAATGGCAGATCGACTCCTTCCTGGAGGGCCTGACCGAGCCGCCCGAGCCGGGGATGACCCGCACCGAGGTGACGTACCCGATCGTCGAGCTGCTGCTGCCCGAGCTGGAGGAGTTCCTCGTCTACGTCTGGCGCAGGCAGCTCGCCGCCTCGGCCGGCCGGGTCGTGCAGACCGCCGACGACGAGGAGATGGTGGACCGGCGCCTGGCGGTGGGCTTCGCCGACCTCGTCGGCTTCACCCGGCTGACCCGCCGGATGGAGGAGGAGGAACTCGGCGAGCTCGTCGAGGCCTTCGAGACGACCGCCGCCGACCTGGTCGCGGCCCGCGGCGGGCGGCTGATCAAGACCCTCGGCGACGAGGTGCTCTACGCCGCCGACGACGCCGGCACCGCCGCGGACATCGCCCTGCGGCTGGTGGAGACCATGGCGAACGACGAGACGATGCCCGAGCTGCGGGTCGGCATGGCGTTCGGCACGGTGACCACCCGGATGGGCGATGTCTTCGGTACGACCGTCAACCTCGCCTCCCGGCTCACCTCGATAGCGCCGCGGGACGCCGTCCTCGTCGACAGCGCATTCGCCGAGGAGCTGATCCGCACCGGCGACGCCCCGGCCTCCGAGGCGGAGGCCGCCGAGGCGGCGGCCGCGGCGGAGAAGGAGGGCGAGGAGCCCCCGACGTACCGCTTCGCGCTCCAGCCGATGTGGCAGCGCCCGGTGCGCGGCCTGGGCGTGGTGGAGCCCTGGCTGCTCACGCGGCGGGACGAGGGTACGGCGCCCTAGTGCCGTGCCGGGCGTCGCGAGCCGGTGAACCTTTCCGGTCACAGCACTAGGCACCTCTCCGGCGGGCTGCTGCCCCGGGCGGGGCCGGTCAGCGGGCGCCTCCGCCCTTCACGCACAGGCCGATGATCGGGACGCAGAGCTCCGGCTGCTTCGGCGCCGGGGTGTGCGAACCGTGGCTTCGGGTCGGTGCCGGTGTGGGGGTCGGTGTGGGATTCGGCTGCGGGGCGGAGGTGGTGGTGGGCGCCGGCGGGCCGTCCGGCGGGTTCGGGATCTCGGGGATGGTCGTGGGGACGGATGCCGGGGCGCCGGACGCGGTGCGGGCGCGCGCTCCGTCGGCGGGGGAGCGTGACATGGAGGGTCTCGGGCCGGTGCCGGTGGCGGCCGTGGTGGGCGTGGCGCTCACGAGGGGGAAGGCAGCTGAGGGCCGGGCGGCGGGGGCCGTTCCGGGCGTGGCGGCGGTCTCCACGGTCCGGCCCGCCCCGTAGCCCGCCCCGGGGTGGTGGGGCTCCGCCTCCGCGGTGCCGAGGCCGCCGACCCCGGACTCGGGGGCCAGCCGGACCAGGCTCAGCACCCCGGCGGCCAGCGCGAGCCCACCGGCCGCGAGCAGCACCTTGCGGGGGCGCGGCCGGCGGTGCCGTCCACGGCCCCGCGGGTTCCAGGGCAGCCCGCCCAGACCGCCGCCTCCGGACACGGTGGGGCTGGCGCAGGGGCGTACGCCCTCGGTGGGGGCCGCGGGGTCGGAGGTGGGGGTGGCGGCGGTGGAATCGGGTGCCCGAGTCCCGTCCTCGGCGGTGGCGGGGGCTGCGGCCTCTTCGGCCTTCAAGGCCTCCTCGCCCTTCGCGGCCGCCTCGGCCGGCGCGTCCGTCGCGTGGGCCTTCGCCGTCCCGGCCGGTCCGTCCGCCTCTTGGGCCTTCGCCGTCCCGGCGCCGATCGCCTCGGCCTCCGTCGCCTCGGCGTCCGGCGTCCGGCTGTCGGTCGCCTCGGCGTCCGGCGCCCCAGCGTCCGCCGCCCCGGTGTCCGGCGCGTGGGCCTCCCCCGCGCCGGCGTCCGTGGTCTTCCGCTGCGGTCCGGTGGTGTGCGCGTTCGTCGTGTTCGTCGTCATCGTGATCCCTCCCCGATGCGCTCGCGCCCCCGATGCGCCGTGGCGGAGGCACGTTATGCGCTCCTGTGAGGCTTCGGTGGGAGTTGGGCGAGATGTCACTCGAACGGGTAAACGGGCGTTGCGGCCCGAGGGAGACGGGGGAAGAGGCGCGGCCGGGTCCCGCGCCCGGTCCGGCCCGTCCCGGTGTCGGCTCTTTCGCCACGCGGGTGGGGCTGCGATGATCGGGGAGGATGTTGTTAACACGCGTTAACCGGGAGGGTGTCATGAGCGAGGAGCGGTTCGGGGAGTTCGTGCTGGTGCGGCGGCACGATTACGTCGCGGAGCTCGTCCTCGACCGGCCCAAGGCCATGAACGCCGTGTCGACCGCGATGGCCCGGTCGATCGCACAGGCGTGCGCCGCGCTGGCCGACGACCGCGACGCCCGTGTGGTCGTCCTGACCTCGTCCCACGAGCGGGCGTTCTGCGTGGGGGCCGATCTCAAGGAGCGCAACTCCTTCTCCGACGCCGACCTGATGAGGCAGCGGCCGGTCGCGCGCGGGGCGTACACCGGCGTACTGGAACTGCCGATGCCGACGATCGCCGCGGTGCACGGGTTCGCGCTCGGCGGCGGTTTCGAGCTGGCCCTGTCCTGCGACGTGATCGTGGCCGACCCCACCGCCGTGGTGGGGCTGCCCGAGGTCTCCGTGGGCGTGATTCCGGGCGGTGGCGGTACGCAGCTCCTGCCGCGGCGGGTGGGCGCGGCGCGGGCGGCCGAGCTGATCTTCACGGCCCGGCGGCTGGCGGCCGAGGAGGCGCACGGGCTGGGGCTCGTGGACCGGTTGGCGGCGCAGGGGCGTGACCGGGAGGAGGCCCTGGAGCTGGCCTCCCGGATGGCGGCGAACTCACCGGTCGGCCTGCGCGCCGCCAAGCGCGCGCTGCGGCTCGGGCACGGGCTGGATCTGCGGGCCGGTCTGGAGGTCGAGGACGCGGCGTGGCGTTCGGTGGCGTTCTCGGGGGACCGGGCGGAAGGCGTGGCGGCCTTCAACGAGAAGCGCCCGGCGAGGTGGCCCGGCGAGTAGCGGAACCGGGTTTCCCGTGCGCGGCCCCGGCGTGCCGACCTCCGGTGCTCGGCCCCGGTGTGCCGCCCCCGGCGCACGGGGGCTGGTGCGCGGCCCGCAGGGCGCGACCCCAGGGGCGCGGCTTCGCGCCGCGGCCTCCGGCCCCTGGGCGCCCTCTGTCAGCCGCACCGATGTCCCTATTTGGGTAAAACATCCCTAACCTGGGGTAATGGGCGAGAACAGGCGGCTGGCGGCCGTGGTGGGGCTGGCGCAGGGGATGGCCGCGGCGCACGACCCGCGGGAGTCGTGGCGGGCCGCGGCGCTCGGCGCCTGCCGGGCGCTGGCCGGGAGCTTCGCCGCGCTCTCGGTGTGGGACCGGGGCCGCGGCCGGCTGCGGGTCCTCGTGAACGT
Source organism: Streptomyces sp. NPDC086766 (assembly GCF_044746005.1). Taxonomy (NCBI): domain Bacteria; kingdom Bacillati; phylum Actinomycetota; class Actinomycetes; order Kitasatosporales; family Streptomycetaceae; genus Streptomyces; species Streptomyces sp. NPDC086766. Next base: position 213,502 of record NZ_JBIVBI010000002.1, read on the forward strand.
GGGGGACCGGGCGCCGCAGGAGGAGGAGTTCCCCGAGGACGAGACCTACCCCGTGCACCAGTTCCCGGAGATCACCGAGTTCCTGCACGAGCGGTGGGTCGCGGGCGGTGAGCCCAACGCCTGGGTGGAGACCGCCGGCGGGCCCGCGCAGGGCGACGCCGGGTACTGCCACCAGCGGGTGGCCGCCCTGCGGCGGCGCGGCCGCGGCTGCTGCGTGGTCGCGCCGATCGTGCTGCACGGCCGCGCCTGGGGCGAGCTCTACGTCGCCCGCTCGGCCGGCGCGCCCGTCTTCGACCGGGACGACGCCGACTTCGCCACGGTGCTGGCCGCCGTCGTGGCCGCCGGGATCGCCCAGACGGAGCAGGTGGAGGAGGCCCGCAGGCTGGCCTTCACCGACCCGCTGACGGGTCTGGCCAACCGCCGCGCCGTCGACGTACGGCTCGACGAGGCGATCGAGCGGCACCGCCGGGACGGGACCGTCGTCAGCCTCGTCGTCTGTGACCTCAACGGGCTCAAGCGGGTCAACGACACCCTCGGGCACGCCGTCGGCGACCGGCTCCTGGAGCGGTTCGGGTCCGTGCTGTCGCTGTGCGGGGCGATGGTGCCCGGCGCTCTCGCGGCACGGCTCGGCGGGGACGAGTTCTGCCTGGTCGCGGCCGGGGCGTCCGCCCACGAGGTGGTCAAGGCGGCCGAGGAGCTGTGCCGGCGGGCGGCCGAGCTGGAGCTCGGCGAGGGGGTGGCCTGCGGGATCGCGTCGACCGGGGACGCGATCGGGCCGGTGGCCACGGCGCGCAGGCTCTTCCGGCTCGCCGACGCCGCCCAGTACCGCGCGAAGGCGCTGCGCGCCGACCGGCCGGTGGTGGCCGGGCGCGAGGGTCCCGACGACCCGGTCGTCCGGCTCGCCGACGAGACGCCCCCGGGCGCCCGGGGCGCCGAGGGCCGGCCCGGCGTCCGCGCGGAACGGCGGCGTTTCCGGGGCCGCCGGCCGTGACCGGACTTCGGGGGCCGTGACCTACCTTCGAGTAAGGGGCGCTCACCGGATCCACTAGTGACATCAAGGCATTCACTGCGTACGCTCCTGAATATGGATATGCACACTGTGGTGGTGGGGACGTCCGGGGTCACCGCGTCCGACGTACTCGCCGTGGCGCGCGGCGGCGCGCGGATCGAGCTCTCCGGGGAGGCGGTGGCGGCCCTCGCGGCGGCCCGGGAGATCGTGGACGCCCTGGCGGCCAAGCCCGATCCCGTCTACGGCGTCAGCACCGGCTTCGGCGCCCTGGCGACCCGGCACATCAGCCGGGAGCTGCGCGCCCAGCTGCAGCGCAACATCGTCCGCTCGCACGCCGCCGGCATGGGGCCGCGGGTCGAGCGCGAGGTCGTGCGCGCGCTGATGTTCCTGCGGTTGAAGACCGTCTGCTCCGGTCACACCGGCGTCCGTCCCGAGGTCGCCCGGACCATGGCCGACGTCCTCAACGCCGGGATCACCCCGGTCGTGCACGAGTACGGTTCCCTCGGCTGCTCCGGCGACCTCGCCCCGCTCTCCCACTGCGCCCTGACGCTCATGGGCGAGGGGGACGCCGAGGGCCCGGACGGCACCGTCCGCCCGGCCGGCGAGCTGCTGGCCGAGCACGGCATCGCGCCCGTCGAGCTGCGCGAGAAGGAGGGCCTCGCCCTCCTCAACGGCACCGACGGAATGCTCGGCATGCTGATCATGGCCCTCGCCGACCTGGAAGCCCTCTACAAGTCCGCCGACATCACCGCCGCCCTCAGCCTGGAGGCGCTGCTCGGCACGGACAAGGTCCTCGCCCCCGAGCTGCACGCCATCCGCCCGCACCCGGGCCAGGGCGCCTCCGCCGCCAACATGCTCGCCGTGCTCAAGGGGTCCGGGCTGACGGGGCACCACCAGGACGACGCCCCGCGCGTCCAGGACGCCTACTCCGTGCGCTGCGCCCCGCAGGTCGCCGGCGCCGGCCGCGACACCCTGGCGCACGCCCGGCTGGTCGCCGAGCGCGAGCTGGCCTCCGCCGTCGACAACCCGGTGGTGCTGCCCGACGGCCGCGTCGAGTCCAACGGCAACTTCCACGGCGCCCCCGTGGCCTACGTGCTGGACTTCCTCGCCATCGCCGCCGCCGACCTCGGCTCCATCGCCGAGCGCCGCACCGACCGGCTGCTCGACAAGAACCGCAGCCACGGCCTGCCGCCGTTCCTCGCCGACGACGCCGGGGTCGACTCCGGGCTGATGATCGCGCAGTACACCCAGGCCGCCCTGGTGAGCGAGTTGAAGCGGCTCGCGGTGCCCGCCTCCGCGGACTCCATCCCGTCCTCCGCGATGCAGGAGGACCACGTCTCCATGGGCTGGTCGGCGGCGCGCAAGCTGCGTACGGCCGTCGGCAACCTCACCCGCGTCCTCGCGATCGAGCTGTACGCCGCCTCCCGCGCCATCGAGCTGCGCGAGGGGCTGAGCCCGGCCCCGGCCAGCCGCGCGGTCATCGACGCCGCACGTGAGGCGGGAGTTCAGGGCGCCGGTCCGGACCGCTTCCTGGCGCCCGACCTCGCCGCCGCGGACGCCTTCGTGCGCGAGGGCCGGCTCCTCGCGGCGGCGGAGACGGTCACCGGCCCGCTGCTGTGAGACGTCCGGGGCCCTGCCCGACGGCAGGGCCCCGGTCAAGTCATCGCGGCGGCGGAGGACTTCGGCGGGCTCAGAAGCCGAGCCGTTCGCGGCGCACCGAATACACCACGAAGCCCGCGCCGACCGTGAGGAAGAGCGTTCCGCCGATGACGTAGGGAGTGGTGTCGACGCTTCCGGTGTCGGCCAGTTCCGTCTCGCCCTGGGCGAGGGTCCGGCCCTCGCTCCCGTCCGCCTCGGCGGCCGTGGACGCGGCCCGCGCCTGCTCCGTGACCCGCGTCGTCGGCACGGCCGAACTCTCCGCTCTGGCCGGTGACTCCACCGTCGCGTTCGCGGAGGGAACGAACCACAGGGCGCCCAGCAGGGTGCCCGCGGTGGTGGCGGTCAGCAACGTGCGGCGAGCGGATGACACGGAATATCGATCCCCTTGTGGCGCTGGTGAATTGGCCGTGTGGGGCGATGTTAGTGAAAGTCGCGGGTCACGGGAAAGTCACAGGAGGTTTGAGTCGTACGCTCCGGACATGAGCACACCAGAGACATCACGTTTTGTACGACTTCGCGTCGACCTGGTTCTGGAGATCGACGACGAGGCGGCCGTGATCGGGGCGGCCCGGCGGCGGCTCGCCGAGGACGGCGAGGTGGCCCCGGAGGACCGGGCCCGCACGGAGAGCGCTGTGACGGAGGACACCGCGGAGGCGCTGGCGTATCTCGTGGACCCGTTCGTACTGGTCGGCGAAGTGCCGGGGGTGGAGCTGCATCAGGCCTCCTGGTCCAGTGAGCGGATCGAGTACGACCCCGCCTCGCCCGGCTGGGAGTTGGGCGAGGATGATGTCGACGGGGACTACGACGACGACGAGGACGACGAGAGCCGGGAAGTGGATGGCGCGGAGTATCGCGGGTACTCCGGCTGACATCGCCCGGGTCGGCGGCGGCCCCGGGCGGCAACCGCCGTCCGGGGTCCCGTCGTCCGAAACGGACGTACGGCCGGTGCTCGCACCGCCCGCCTCGCGGACGTGGTGTGTCCCACACCAGGAGGCCCTGGGGAGCGGAACGAACCGGTCGTAACGTTGATGTTTCCGTACGGGGCCCGGGGCTATTGGGGATTCGGCAACCATGGAGAAGCGTGTGATGACGGACGGTAAGCGGCGCAGGGGTCTGATGACCGCGTCCGCACTGCTCGGCGGTGTTCTCGTACTGACGGGGTGCTCCGGCAGCAGCAGCGCCTCGGGTTCGGCCGGCGACGACACCTCGCAGGCCAAGGCCGACAAGGCGGCCGAGCAGGAGACCTCCGACGCGCAGATCAAGATCACCCCGGCGGACGGCTCCGACAACGCCTCCATCAACAACGCCGCCGCCGTCACCGTGTCCCAGGGCACGCTGACCGAGGTCACCATGACCACGACCGACGGGAAGACCGTCGCGGGCCGGATATCCGCCGACAAGAAGAGCTGGAAGCCCAGCGGCCAGCTGGAGCGCGCGACCACCTACAAGGTCGCGGCGACCGCCGCGGACGCCAAGGGCCGCGCCGCCCACGAGAACGCCTCGTTCACCACGGTCGCCCCGGCGCACAGCTTCATCGGCAGCTTCACGCCGGACAACGGCACCACGGTCGGCGTCGGCATGCCCGTGTCGATCAACTTCGACAAGGCGATCACCAACAAGGCGGCCGTCCAGAAGGGCATCACCGTCACCTCCAGCAGCGGCCAGGAGGTCGTCGGGCACTGGTTCAGCCCCAACCGCCTCGACTTCCGCCCCGAGCAGTACTGGAAGGCCGGATCCACCGTCACCCTGAAGCTCGCCCTCGACGGCGTCCAGGGTGCCCAGGGCGTCTACGGCGTCCAGCAGAAGACGGTCACCTTCCACATCGGCCGCAACCAGGTGTCCTACGTCGACGCGAAGACCAAGCAGATGAAGGTCACGCAGGACGGCAAGGTCGTCAAGACCATCCCGATCTCCGCCGGAGCCCCCGACCACACCACGTACCAGGGCCAGATGGTGATCGCGGAGAAGTTCGTCCAGACCCGGATGAACGGCGCGACGGTCGGCTTCAAGGACGACGACGGCAAGGGCGAGTACGACATCAAGGACGTGCCGCACGCCATGCGCCTGACCACCTCCGGCACCTTCATCCACGGCAACTACTGGGGCGCGCCGTCCGTCTTCGGCAACGTCAACACCAGCCACGGCTGTGTCGGCCTGCAGGACAAGAAGGGCGCGAAGGACGCGAAGACGGCGGCCGCGTGGTTCTTCAACCACTCGCTCGTCGGTGACGTCGTGGTCGTCTCCCACACCGGCGACAAGACCGTCGCCCCGGACAACGGCCTCAACGGCTGGAACCTGAACTGGGCGCAGTGGAAGGCCGGATCGGCCGTCTGACGCACCCTCGCACACCGCGCCGATGCCGCCCTCGGGGGCGGCATCGGTGTTCCGCGGCCACGTCGGTGGCCTCCGGCGGGCCGTCCGTGTTTCGTTGGACCCATGACCGCTCACACCGTGGAGTACATCCGGTACCGCGTCCCCGAGCAGCAGTCGGCCGAGTTCCTCGCCGCCCACCGTCGGGCCGCGACCCGGCTCGCTGCGGCACCGCAGTGCGTCGACTACGAACTGGCCCGCGCCGAGGACGACTTCGAGCACTACATTCTGCGGGTCACCTGGACCTCGACCCGGGACCACGTGGAGGGCTTCCGCTCGTCGGACCTCTTCCCCGCCTACGCCGCCGAGGTCCGCCCCTACGCCGAACAGGTCGAGGAGTCGCGCCACTACAAGCCCACGGCGGTCCGCGGGACCGGCGCCGCGACCCCCACGCTGTACGCGTGGGCGGGCGGGGCCGAGGCCTTCTCGCGCCTCACCGACGTCTTCTACGCCAAGGTCGTCGAGGACGACCTCCTCGCGCCGCTCTTCGCCGACCTGCCCGCCGAGCACGCCCGGCACGTCGGGCTCTGGCTGGCCGAGGTCTTCGGCGGCCCCGCCGCCTACTCGGAGACCCAGGGCGGCCACTCCCACATGGTCGCCCGGCACGCCGGCCTCGGCATCACGGAGCCGCAGCGCCGCCGCTGGGTCGAACTCGTCCAGGACGCCGCCGACGAGGCGGGCCTGCCGACGGACGCGGAGTTCCGCTCGGCGTTCCTGGCCTACGTGGAGTGGGGCACCCGGCTGGCGGTGCGCTTCTCCGCACCCGGCGCGACGCCCCCGGCCCCGCAGCCGGTCCCGAAGTGGACCTGGGGAGCGGCACCCCCGTACCCGGGCTGACCCGCCCCGGCGTCCGCGCGGCGAGCCCCGCCGGCTCGGGGTACCCGTGGCCGGTCCTCGCGGTACCCGTGGCCAGTCCTCGCGGTCGGTGCTCGCGGTGCTCGCGGTCAGTGGTCGCTGTCAGCTCGCGGTGCCCGCGCGGACCGCGTCCGCGCCCCAGCTCGCCAGCAGCCGCAGGGCCTCCGCGGAGGGGGAGTCCGGTTCGGCGTGGTAGACGAGCAGCGTCTGCTCGGTGTCGTCGGCGAGCTTGAAGGACTCGTACCGCAGGGCGAGCTCGCCCACGAGCGGATGCCGCAGGCGCTTGACGCCGTGGCTCTTCTCCTTGACGTCGTGGGTGGCCCACAGCCGCCGGAAGTCCTCGCTCTTCACCGACAGCTCACCGACCAGCGCCGACAGCCGGGGGTCGTCCGGGTAGCAGCCGGCCTCCATGCGCAGCGCGCAGACGATGTCGATCGCCTTCTGCTCCCAGTCGACGTAGAGATCGCGGTACTCGGGCCGCAGGAAGACCATCCTCGCCCAGTTGCGCTCCTGCGCCGGCAGCTCCGACCAGTCGCCGAAGACCGCCGCCGCCATCCGGTTCCACGCCAGGATCTCCGCGCGCCGCCCCACGACGTACGCGGGCACCCCGTCCATCGTGTCCAGCAGCTGCCGCAGCGACCCCCGCACGTGCTGCGTCCGCGTCGCCGCCTTCTTCTTGTGCTTGGGCTTCGGCTTCGCCAGATGCGTCAGATGCGCGTGCTCGGCGTCGGAGAGCCGCAGCGCCCGCGCGATGGAGTCCAGCACCTCCGCCGACACGTTCCGCCCGTTGCCCTGCTCCAGGCGCGTGTAGTACGCCACCGACACCCCGGCCAGCTGCGCCAGCTCCTCCCGGCGCAGCCCCGGCACCCTGCGGTGCCGCCCGTGGTCCGGCAGCCCCACGTCCTCCGGCTTCAGCCGGGCGCGCCGGGTGCGCAGGAACTCGCTGAGCTCGGCACGCCGGTCCAGTCCCGCCCCGGCGTCCGCCCCGGCGGGCGCGCCGCTCGCGTGCACGGCTTCGGGCTGTACGTCCATGACGTCCAGTATTCATGGTCGTACGCACATGAGCCTGACCCCGCCAGTGGTAGGCACGGTGAACGTAGGCAAAGGCGTGACCTGGGTGGTCCTCGGAATCCCGGGCACTCTGGAGGTCGCGCCCGGACGAAAGGCAGCCGGGCGCGACCGACCGCTAGGAGAACCCCCGGCATGACCACTGTTGCTGCATACGCCGCACCCGCCGCCAAGGCTCCGCTGGAGCGCACCACGATCGAGCGCCGTGCGGTCGGCGAGTTCGATGTCCTGATCGACATCAAGTTCGCCGGAATCTGCCACTCCGACATTCACCAGGCCCGAGAGGGCTGGGGCGAGGCGATCTTCCCGATGGTCCCCGGCCACGAGATCGCCGGCGTCGTCTCCGAGGTGGGCCGCGGTGTCACCAAGTTCCAGGTCGGCGACCGGGTGGGCGTCGGCTGCATGGTCGACTCCTGCCGCGAGTGCGAGAACTGCAAGGCGGGCGACGAGCAGTACTGCGTCAAGGGCGCCACGATGACGTACAACGGCATCGGCAAGGACGGGGAGCCGACCCAGGGCGGCTACTCGGAGAAGGTCGTCGTCGACGAGAACTACGTCCTGCGCATTCCCGACGGCCTGTCCCTGGACGTCGCCGCCCCGCTGCTGTGCGCCGGCATCACCACCTACTCCCCGCTCAAGCACTGGGGCGCAGGCCCCGGCAAGAAGGTCGCCGTCCTCGGCATGGGCGGCCTCGGCCACATGGCCGTGAAGATCGCGCACGCCCTCGGCGCCGAGGTGACCGTCCTGTCGCAGTCGCTGCGCAAGAAGGACGACGGACTGAAGCTGGGCGCCGACCACTACTACGCCACCAGCGACCCGAAGACCTTCGAGGAGCTCGAGGGCACCTTCGACCTGATCGTCTCCACCGTCTCCGCGTCGCTGGACTTCGGCGCGTTCCTGTCGCTGCTCAAGACGCGCGGCGCGCTGGTGAACGTGGGCGCTCCGGAGGAGCCGGTCTCCCTCAACCTCTTCTCGGTGATCGGCGGCGGCAAGACGCTGGCCGGCTCCATGATCGGCGGCATCGCCGAGACCCAGGAGATGCTCGACTTCTGCGCCGAGCACGGCCTGGGCGCCGAGATCGAGCTGATCGACGCCGAGCAGATCAACGACGCCTACGAGCGCGTGCTCGCCAGCGACGTCCGCTACCGCTTCGTGATCGACACCGCGACGATCTGACCCTGTCCCGGGTGAGGGGACGACCGTGCGGCGCCCCCGCGGAGCTTTCCGGTGCCCCCGAGGCGATACGGCCTCGGGGGCACGGGGGTGCCGGGGTGCCGGGGCGCCGTCCGTGCGGGACGTCCCCCGCTCGACGCGTGTTGCAGGCTATGCGCGCAGATGGGCCGTCAGTTCGTCCTGGGCCGGGTAGGGCCGTTCCGTGGGCAGCAGGCGGGCCGCCGCGTCCGGGTCGCCGCTGCTGACGAGGGTGTGGATCTCGTGGGCGAGCGGGGTCACGTCGCTGATGGAGACCGTCCACTCGTCCGCGTAGCGGCGTACGGCATCGCCGGAGAGCCCGAGCTGCAGTGAGCGGTAGGGCAGCGGCTGGAGCTGCAGATCGCGCTCGGGGTCCCACTGGACGCGCGCCGGAGCGCGCTTCAGCAGGCGTTGCCAGGTGCTGCGGTCGTGGTGCAGGCCGCGGACGTAACTCGACAGGCAAGCGTTGCGCAGCGCCCACTCGAAGCCCTCGCGCGTGATCTCGACGGCGAGCACGGTCTCCTGCGCCGGCTTCGTGCCCCAGCCGCAGCGGTACATCATCCACAGGAACGACGGCTTGACCCACGTCATGCGGTCCCGCTTCCACCCCGCCGGGAAGCGGCCCTCGCGCACCGCGGGGAGGCCGATCTGCGGTGCGTATGCCTGGTAGACGGTGATCGTGGCCTCCGTGTGGAGCGCGCGGATCCTGCGTTGCGGTTCTTCCATGGCGTACAGGGTGGGGTCGTCGGGTTTGTGCCGGCCATTGATTTTCGGGCGCGGTCGCCGCCGCGGGACCTACGGCTGTGGACGCGTGCGTGATCCCGCGCGCCCGGTCGCCCACGCGAGCGTGCGCCGGCCCCACCCGGTCCGACGGGGAACACGGCTGGGAGGCAGCGGCGCGGGCGGCGACCCGAGCGGATCCGGTCGCGACCCCCGTACCCTTGACTGGGGCGCAGGCCTACCTCGCCGGGGTGATGGAGATGCTCGACCTTTCCTCCGCGCTGTCCGATGTTCCGCCCGTACGGGGCCGGGCGCCATGGCCCCATCACGAATACGTCAAGGGCTGGGGTGTCTTCGGACTCCCCTTCGATTCCGGGCACGTACTCGCCCTGCGCGTCTTTCCGGAGAACTGCTTCGGTCCCTACCGCACGTTGTGGCATCGCGACCCGAACGGCAGCTGGTCGATCCACGTCGACGGGCCACGACTGGACACCGCGTGCCCCAGGTACTACGGCGCCGCCTGCGACCACACAGGGCACGCCCGGATCGGGCTCACCTGGACGGGCCCTGCCACCTTGCGGGTGACGATGGATTCCCCCTCCCTGGACTGGACCCTCACCGCCTCCGCGACACGACTCCTCGGTCTCCTCAACGGCATCAGCGGGGCGCTGCCGCCGGCCACCTGGCGCCCTCGGCTGCTGGTGCGGGCTCGCGAGCGTCTGGCCCGTGCGCTGGGAATGGGGGACCTCCAGCTGTCCGGCACGATGCCGAGCGGTCACACCGGAACGCTCATGCCAGAGCGGATGTACTTCGTCGACGACTCCCATGCCACATTCGACGGCGTCGATCTCGGCCGCCCGGTCCGGCTGAGGGAGAACCCGCGCATCGGTGAGGTGCCCCTGCCGGCCCGCGGCGTTCTGGCCATCGGCCAGGCGGTATGGGAGATTCGCGACCCGGCGGAATACGAACGCACTCGTACCGAGACCGCCCGGTATCTCGCCGTGCCGGGAGAGGGGGGTCCGTGACTTCTGCGAGCGGTCATCGAACCGCGATCGGCCCGGAGAATGCGGGGCCGAGTGGGGGCAGGGCCCCGGCGATCAGTCCGACGCCTCACGGCGCGGCTCCGGTGGATGGGTCCGGGTGCCGTGCAGGCTCGGGCGTCCGCCGCGACGCCAGGCGGCACTGGGGGCGCACCGAGCAGCCGTGACCGGTCCGGTGACGCGCCTGGACGGCGTGCCCCGGACCTCGCCTGGCCCGGTCGTGCGCGCGTCGGCCCGAGGTAACCCGTCGGCGGGTGGTGGCCGGGTTAGCGTCGACCGGCAGGCGGCATGCGGCATGGGAACACGGGAGGTGTCGCGATGCGGGCAGCCGGGTCACACACCGGAGCGGCACTCTTGCCGGTCGTCCTCGGACCCGCCCTCGCTTTCACGGTCACGGTTCTCGACCCGCTGGTACTCAGCCTGAACCTGCCGCAGGTGACCCGGGCGCTGCACGTGCCGCCGCAGATGGTCGGGCTGCTGGGCGGAGCGGCGACGCTGGTGATGGCCACCGCCGTCCTCGCCGCGGGCAGGCTCGCGGACGCCGTCGGCCTCAAGCGGCTGCTGATGCTGGGACTGGGCCTCGTCACGGTCGTCGACCTGCTCTCCATGCTCTCTCCCGGCTACGGCTTCCTGCTGGCGATGCGCTTCCTGGACGGACTTGGGATGACCGCCCTGCTGGGAGTGCCACTCGGCCTGCTGAAGGTGTCCGTGGCGCCGGAGAGACGGCCGGCGGCCATCGGAGTCATGATGGCCGTCGACGTGATCCTTTGCGGGGTGACCCCCGCATTCGCGGGCTGGGCCGTGGGGGCCGTCGGCTGGCGGTTCCTGTTCCTGATTACGCCGCTGGTGTGCCTGGTCTCGCTCTGGTTCACCGCCCGGTACGTCCCGGAGTCACCCGTCCAGCGGGCCCGTAGCCTCGACGTGGTCGGTGTCGCTCTGATCGGGGTGACCCTGCTGGGTCTCGTCATCGGTCTCGCCGCAGCGCAGAACGGCCTCTCGCGGCCCGAGACCTGGGTCCCGCTGGTGATCAGCGTGGCCACCGCGGTGCTGTTCGTGCTCCATGCCCGCCGCGCTGCCGATCCCGTGGTGGACCTGTCGCTGTTCCGCAACGCGCCGTTCAGCGTGGCCCTGGCCGCGACCTTCACGCTGAACCTCCTGATCGCCGGCCTCAGCGTCGTCCTGGGGCAGTTCGGCAGCGTGGTGCTGAGGATGTCCCCCGAGTCCATCGGGCTGCTGTACCTGCCCGGCTCCCTGCTGATCGCCGGTGCCGTGGTCCTGGCGGGGCGCTTGGTCGGGACGTACACTCCGCGACCGGTGATGGTCACCGGTCTGCTGGTGATGGCGGCGAGCGGGCTGCTGTTGGCGGGCACGGCGGGCCCCACCATGGCGGTGTGGCTGCTCGTGCCGGCGACATGGCTGTGCAACCTCGGGTGGGTGGTCACTTCCACCTCGGTGTCCGAGACGGTCCTCTCCCAGGCACCGCCAGGACGTTCCGGCACGGTGGCCTCCGTCCAGATGGCCTTCGGCGTGACCGGCGGTGCTTTCGGGCCCACCCTGTACCTTCTGCTGCTCGACCTGTTCTTCCAGCGCGAGTGGCTGGCGGACGCGAAGTCACGCGGGCTGTCGGTGGCCCGGGCCGAGCAGTCCGTGGACGCCGTGCGCAGCGGGATGGCGCAGACCCCGGGTGGCACCTCGTACGACCCGAACCTGCTCCGTCAGGCCTCGGGGCTGAACCTCGGCCTGGACTTCTCCGAGGGACTGCGGCTCACGATGCTGACCGTCAGCATCCTGCCGATCGTCGTGGCGGCGGCGGCCTTCGTGCTGATGCCTCGCCGCAAGCAGCCCCCGGCGTAGGGCTCGGGCTTGCTCGTCGACTCAAGTGGCGAGCCGCTCAAGGCACTTTTACAGTGAGAACGGATTTGCTTCACAGGAGCGGCGGAAAACCATGGCCGTGAAACCGCATCCTCTGCCTTCCAGCCCGGCCCGTTCTCGCACCGCCCGGCCGGAATTCGATGTGGTGGTGCGCGAATTTTCACTTCTTGATGCACCCGCCCGCCTGAGTTACCGCGTGGATGTCGGTGGCCTGACCTTTTCGTCCACCATCTCCTACGACTCGATTCCGGCATGGTCCGACGTGTTCACCCCACTGCCGGTGCGGGAGAACGGTTTGCGACTGGTCAGCGCGCTGATCGCCTGGGATGCGATGCGGTTTCTCGCGCTGGGGGGCGAGCGTCTCGTCCTGCCACCCGAGTTGCCGTGCGACACCCTCATCAGCACCGTCTGGCGCCAGTGCTTCCTGAGCCAGTTCGGAGAGTGGCGTTACCGCAACGGAATCCGTTACCGGGGCGGCGCGCCGGAACTGATATCGCCCGCACGTTCATCCGCGGTGGTACGCGGGGGAGGCGACGGCCCCCGGACCGGGGGGCGGGCCCTGTTGGCCAACGGCGGCGGCAAGGACACCCTGGCCGGAATGATGATCCTCGGCAGGAGCGGAGTCGATCACGATGTGTACGAGGGTTACCTGCCGGTGGGCGGTGACCATGAACTACAGCGTCATCTGCTGGACAGGCTGAGGATCAGTGCGACGACGCGGCGCACCGAGGTGGTCCGCGTGCACGTCCATGACGACTTTTACAGCAGACCGGCCGTTGAGTTCGCCGAAGCCGGTGTGACGGTGGATCACTATCGGACCGACTTCGCGGTCGGGCACACCGCTTGCTACATCGGATACATGCCGGTCGTCCTGCACGGCGGCTACGATCGCGTTTGGTTCAACATCGAGCGGTCGGCAGACGACCCCCATGTGGTGTGGGGTGGTGAGGAAATAAGCCATCAGTGGTGCAAGAGCAGAGAATATCAATCGATATCTTCGCGACTTTTCTCGGATCTTACCGGCTGCGACTGGTTCGCGGGGTTCGATTCAACACTGCGCGGTCTTTACGATCACGCGATCTACCGCATAGTCGCCACTCGGCCCGACCTCCTTCGCCAGACGCATTCATGCAACTATGAAAAGCCTTGGTGCGGCCGGTGTCCTAAATGCTGCTTCTGCTACCTCATGACGACAGCGTTTCTGGGTGAAGACTACGCACGGCGATTGCTGGGCGCGAGAGAAAGCCTGTTGGCGGATCCCCGTAACCTTCCCGTATGGGAGTCCCTGATGGATCCGTCCCAGGTGGCGTGGGAATGTGTGCCGTCACATCAGGAAATACTGACGGCGGTGGACCAGTGCCTGGCACGAGGTGTCGATTACCCGGTACTGCGCCGCTACGCGCCCGGGCGCGCGACGGCCGCGCGACTCCGGGCACGTTTCGCGGAGGTCGACTGGTCGGACACGCCCGCCCCGCTGGCGGCGGCCCTGCGTGGTCTGGCACACGAGTCCGCCTGAGCATGGATCCGCCGGCTACTTCTCCGTGACCTCGGGCGCCGGAGCGATCCCCGTCGGGCAGGACGCACCCCAGTTCGTCTCGAAGGGGGCGCTCAGCTCGACCCCCGTGCCCCCGAGCCCGCAGTAGCCGTTCGGGTTCTTGGCGTCCGAGAGGTACTGCTGGTGGTAGGACTCGGCCGGGTAGAAGGGGCGGTCGGCGGCCGGGAGGAGTTCGGTGGTGATCTCGCCGTAGCCCGCGGAGGTCAGGACCTGCTGGTAGGCGGCACGGGAGGCCTGGGCCGTGGCGGCCTGGTCGGGGGTGTGGGTGTAGATCGCGGAGCGGTACTGCGTGCCCACGTCGTTGCCCTGGCGGAAGCCCTGCGTGGGGTCGTGGGACTCCCAGAAGGTCTTCAGGAGGCGGTCGTACGAGACGATCTTCGGGTCGTAGACCACGCGGACCACCTCCGTGTGGCCGGTCAGGCCCGAGCAGACCTCCTCGTACGTGGGGTTCTCGGTGAAGCCGCCCTGGTAGCCGACCAGGGTCGTCCACACGCCCGCCGGGAGCTGCCAGAACTTGCGTTCCGCGCCCCAGAAGCAGCCCATGCCGAAGTCGGCGACCTCCAGGCCCTCGGGGTAGGGCCCGAGGAGCGGGGTGCCGAGGACGGTGTGGCGGTCGGGGACCTCGAACGCGGGCGTGGGCCGGCCCTGGAGCGCCTGCTCCGGGCTGGGCAACTGCGGCTTGCGGCCGAAGAGCATGGGGTCTCCCTGTCGGTCTGGGGTGAGGGCGCCGGTCACGGGCCCACGGGGCGGGGCCCGGGGACGGCACCGGTCTCGCGGTGCCGCCGCCCGCGCGTTGCCGGGCGGCACTCGGACAACGTCTGCCGCGCCGCCGGAATTCCGCGGGGACGCCGGCTCCGCGGATACGGACGGCGGACGCGGAGGCCGGACCGGGTCGCCGGTGCCGGCTAGCCGGCCAGCGTCGCGGGGCTGCCGCCGTTCGCCTCGTAGCCCGCCACAGCGAGGGCGCGGTAGACGGCGAACTCGGCCGCCGGGTCCGCGGAGAGGGTCCACGGGAGGGCGCCCACATGGCCGTCGACGTGTATCAGCTCGTTCATGGCCTCCGCCCAGCGCTCGGAGCGGACCAGGAAGAAGACCAGCAGGTGGCGGACGTGCGCCGCCATCGGGTCGTCCGAGCGGGCCGCGTGCACCGCGAACAGCGCGCCGTGGATCGCCTTGGTCACGACCTCGCTCTGGTAGAAGCCGCTGACCAGGTTCACCTCGGGAAGGTGCTCGAAGACCGCGAACAGGGGCAGGGCCGCGAGCAGGGAGCCCCGGGGCGCGCGGGCCGCCGCGGCCTCGGCGAACGCCATCGCCGTCTCCCGCGAGCCGTGCCACTTCTCGCACCAGTGGTGCAGGGCCGCCAGATGCGCGCCCATGTGGTTCGGCGCGGTGTCCAGGATCCTCAGCCAGAGCTTCTCGAACTCCGCCTGGGAGTAGGCCAGTCCGCGCGCCACCGACAGCTCGACGATGTGCGGGACCGGGTCTCCCGGCGCCAGGAGCGCCGCCTGGGCGCACGCCTGGCCGGCCTCCTCCATGATGATCCGGAACTCCTCGGTGCCCGGCGTCGACGTCCGCCACGCCTGCTGCACCAGGAACTCCGCGTGCACCGCGGCGCCGCCCGGGTCCTTGGGCGCCTCGGCCCGCCACACCCTGAGCCACTGCCCGCCGGGCGTCTCGCTGACCCCGCCCGGCCGCTGCCGCAGCTCCAGCGCCGCCGCGCCGGCGAAGGCCTGCACGCGCTGCCAGCGCAACTCGCCCTCCGCCTCGGTACCGGCCAGCAGCTGGGCGGCCGCGCGGTAGTCCTGGGTGCGCTGGACCAGCTCCAGGACGTCCAGCAGGTCCTGGTCGGGGCCGGGCATGCGGACGTCCAGCTCCTCCTGGCGCACGAAACCGTAGTTCGCCGGGTCCGCGGCGTCCGGATGTCCCGGCGGCACCTGCTCGATCCCGCCGCGCCTGCGCCGCAGGACCGGAAGCAGCACGAAGCCCAGCATGACCAGCGCCATCAGGACCCAGAGAATCTCCATGGGTCAAGCGAACCAGACGGCGCCGACAAATGGCCAACCCGTCCGGCGGCCCTGTGGAAAACCCGGCCGCCGGTCCCTCGCCCGTGCCGCGAGCGCATTACCCTCGGGCCCATGAGCGACAGGCACATCAGTCAGCACTTCGAGACCCTCGCGATCCACGCGGGCAACACCGCCGATCCCCTCACCGGCGCGGTCGTCCCGCCGATCTACCAGGTCTCGACCTACAAGCAGGACGGCGTGGGCGGTCTGCGCGGCGGCTACGAGTACAGCCGCAGCGCCAACCCGACCCGGACCGCCCTCGAAGAGAACCTCGCCGCCCTGGAGGGCGGCCGCCGCGGCCTCGCGTTCGCGTCCGGACTGGCGGCCGAGGACTGCCTGTTGCGTACGCTGCTCAGCCCCGGCGACCACGTCGTGATCCCGAACGACGCCTACGGCGGCACGTTCCGCCTCTTCGCCAAGGTCGTCTCCCGGTGGGGCGTGGAGTGGTCGGTCGCGGACACCAGCGACCCGGCCGCCGTCCGCGCCGCGATCACCCCGAAGACCAGGGTGGTGTGGGTGGAGACCCCCTCCAACCCGCTGCTCGGCATCACCGACATCGCCGCCGTCGCCCAGGTCGCCCGGGACGCCGGCGCCCGGCTCGTCGTCGACAACACCTTCGCCACGCCGTACCTCCAGCAGCCGCTCGCGCTCGGCGCCGACGTCGTCGTGCACTCGCTGACCAAGTACATGGGCGGCCACTCGGACGTCGTCGGCGGCGCGCTGATCACCGGCGACGCCGGTCTGGGCGAGGAACTGGCCTACCACCAGAACGCCATGGGCGCGGTCGCGGGCCCCTTCGACTCCTGGCTGGTGCTGCGCGGCACCAAGACGCTCGCGGTGCGCATGGACCGGCACAGCGACAACGCCACGAAGGTCGCCGACATGCTGACCCGGCACGCGCGCGTGACGCGGGTCCTGTACCCGGGGCTGCCCGAGCACCCCGGCCACGAGGTCGCCGCCAAGCAGATGAAGGCGTTCGGCGGCATGGTGTCCTTCCAGGTCGAGGGCGGCGAGGAGGCGGCCGTCGAGGTCTGCAACCGCGCCAAGGTGTTCACGCTCGGCGAGTCGCTCGGCGGGGTCGAGTCCCTGATCGAGCACCCGGGACGCATGACCCACGCCTCCGCGGCCGGCTCCGCCCTGGAGGTCCCCGCCGACCTCGTCCGCCTCTCCGTGGGCATCGAGAACGTCGACGACCTGCTCGCGGACCTGCAGCAGGCCCTCGGCTAGCCGCTCCCGCCCCCGCGGCCGAGGGGGCGCCCGGGTCTCACCAAGTGATCACGGGTGGGGTCGTCTGCGACGGCGGCTCCACCCAGGGGCGCGCGGTCAGCGCCCACAGCGCGAAGGCGACGGCCGCCGCGAACAGCAGCAGCCACATCACCCGGCGGGCGGCTGTGCGGCGGCTCGTCAGGCGGCTCCCGCGGCGTACGACGTCGGCGTACAGCTCGGGCGGCACCTGCGGCGGCCTCTGCTCCATCAGATGCCGTACGGCCGCCTCACGCTCGGCGCGGTTCACGTCCGCCCCCCGCGCCCGACCCGCTTCCCGCCGTCCGCCCGCACGTACGCCGCCTCACCCTGCGCCGTCCGCCCCCGCGACGTCTGCCCCTGCGTCGACGCGCCCTGCATCGACTCGCCCTGCGCCGGCCGCTCCTGCGCGCTCCGTCCGTGCTTCGCCCTGGCCCGGGTGAGGGCGGTGATCGCCCGGTCGCAGATGGCGCGTACCCGATCCGTGGGCAGGCCGAGCAGGGCCGCCGCCTGCTCCTCGGCCACCCCCTCGTACAGACGCAGGACCAGGATCAGGCGCTCCTGCGGTGTGAGGGCGGCCAGGAGGCCGGTGGGCCGGTGGCTGGCGCGGCCCAGGGCGCCGTGGCGGAGCCAGGCCTCGCGGGCGAAGCGGGTGGCCAGGTACTGGCGGGCGCGGTCGTAGGGGTCCTCGCCGTGCAGCCGGTCCCAGCCCGCGTACGTGTGCGCGAGGGCCAGGGTCAGCAGACGCCGCGCGCGCGGGTTGTCGTCCGGGGGCTCGGCGGTCAGCAGCGTGGCGGTGTGCAGCAGCCGACCCGCCGCGCCCGCGACGAATGCCTCGCACTCCCGGGCCCGGCGAGCGCCGTGGGACGCCTGCCGTTCTCGCACCGCGCCTCCCGCCAGGGCGACCCCTGAGGAATCGAAGAACCTCGTCGAGACACCGAAGGACCTCGCCGGGGAACCGAAGAGGCCCGTCGAAGCACACCACACGACGCTCGGAGCACCGCACCGTTTCCGGACGTACGACGAGGACCCGGTCTCATATGAGGCCAGGGCCGGCCCTCCGGTCAAGAGTCGCGCAGCCGCCTCAGGAGGCCGGCGACGCCTCCGGCGCCGCGCCGCCCTGTGCCGACTGGCGGGCCGAGAGCGCGCCGTTGAAGCGGGTGAGCAGGGAGCAGAAGGTCTCGCGTTCCTCCGGCGCCCAGTCGTGGGTCAGCTCGGCCATCAGCTGACGCCGCGAGGAGCGCACCTCCTCCAGGCGGGCCAGCCCGCGCGGGGACAGTTGCAGCACCACCGCCCGGCCGTCCTCGGGGTGCGAGGTGCGCTTCACGAGCCCGGTGTCCACGAGCGGCGCGACCTGCCGGGTGACCGTGGAGGAGTCGATGCCCATGCTCGCGGCGAGTGCCTTGACGCCCATGGGGCCCTCTTTGTCGAGGCGGTTGAGCAGCAGGTATGCGGCGCGGTCCATGGAGTTGCGCACCTGCCCGACCCCGCCGAGCCGGGTCTGTTCGGCACGGCGTGCGAACACCGCCACCTCGTGCTGCAGCGTGTCGAGAAGACCGGTGTCACCGACTGTCGTCATGTCCATCGACATTTCAGGTGTTGTGGGCATGGCCGGGGGCTCACTTCATATAAGGGGTGCTGGGTTGGGGGACAGGGTACGCGGCCGGGGGGCGGGTCGTACCAGCGCTGCGCAAACCGGTCTCGGACGTTGGTCACACCAGGCGCGTCGGGCCTGTGAACTGCGAGACTCGAGGCATGAGCTACAGCACGGCCGGCCCGTCGCGCACCGTCACCCTGGACGACGTGCGCGGGGCCCAGAAAATGCTCTCGGGAGTCGCGCGGGTGACCGCGATGGAGGGCAGCCGGCATCTGTCCCAGATGGTGGGCGCGCCGGTGCACCTCAAGTGCGAGAACCTCCAGCGGACGGGTTCGTTCAAGCTGCGCGGCGCGTACGTCCGTATCGCCGGGCTGCTGCCCGAGGAGCGGGCCGCCGGGGTGGTGGCCGCGAGCGCGGGCAACCACGCGCAGGGGGTGGCGCTCGCGTCGTCGCTGCTCGGCGTCCACGCCACCGTGTTCATGCCCAAGGGCGCCCCGCTGCCGAAGGTCAGCGCCACCCGCGAGTACGGCGCGGAGGTGCGGCTGTACGGCCAGGTGGTCGACGAGACGCTGGCGGCCGCCGAGGAGTACGCGGCCGCGACCGGGGCGGTGTTCATCCATCCGTTCGACCACCCGGACATCATCGCGGGCCAGGGCACGGTGGGGCTGGAGATCCTGGAGCAGTGCCCGGAGGTGCGCACGATCGTCGTGGGGGTCGGCGGGGGAGGGCTCGTCGCGGGCATCGCGGTGGCCGTGAAGGCGCTGCGGCCGGACGTGCGGATCGTCGGTGTGCAGGCGGAGGGTTCGGCGGCCTATCCGCCCTCGCTCGCGGCGGGACATCCGGTGTCGGTCCCGCACCCGGCGACGATGGCGGACGGCATCAAGGTGGGGCGGCCGGGCGATGTGCCGTTCGGGCTCGTGCGCGATCTGGTGGACGAGGTGCGCACGGTGTCCGAGGACCAGCTGTCGGCCGCACTGCTGCTGTGCCTGGAGCGGGCCAAGCTCGTGGTCGAGCCGGCCGGGGCCAGCCCGGTGGCGGCGCTGCTGGGCGACCCGCACGCCTTCGAGGGCCCGGTCGTGGCGGTGCTCTCCGGCGGCAACGTCGACCCGGTGCTGCTCCAGCGCGTCCTGCGGCACGGCATGGCCGCGCAGGGCCGATACCTGGCGGTCCGGCTGCGTCTGACGGACCGGCCGGGCGCGCTGGCCACTTTGCTGGGGGTGTTGTCAGTGGTGGACGCTAACGTCCTCGATGTGAGCCATGTACGGACCGACCCGCGGCTCGGGCTCACGGAGGCGGAGGTGGAGCTGCACCTGGAGACGAAGGGCCCGGAGCACTGCGCCGAGGTCAACCAGGCTCTGCGCGACGCCGGTTACACGGTCATGGGCTGAGGCCACGGCGTGAGGCCGGGGACCGAGGTCCCGGGCTGAGCCGCCGGAGCGGCGGAACCGCAGTTCAGGGAACCCTTCGTCACTCGTTCGGGAAAATCCGTTGAGAGACGCGATACATCGCGTTATGGTGTGTCGCACGCCACCTCCCTGCCGAGGTGGAGCACGCACACCCGCACGTCCGCACTTCCTGCTCGCGCGGGGCCCGCACCATCCTTCCTCCTCCGGCCTCGCTCCTACGAACCATTTCCGACGACGTGGAGACACACATGCCAGGCGCCATCTATGCCGAAGGCCTGGTGAAGACCTTCGGTGACGTAAGGGCTCTGGACGGCGTCGACCTCGATGTCCCCGAGGGCACGGTGCTGGGACTGCTCGGGCCGAACGGCGCGGGCAAGACCACCGCCGTGCGCTGTCTGACGACGCTGCTGCGGCCCGACAGCGGCAAGGCCGTCGTCGCCGGCCTCGACGTCCTCCGGCAGCCCGACGAGGTACGCCGTTCCATCGGGCTGTCCGGCCAGTTCGCCGCGGTCGACGAGTATCTGACCGGCCGCGAGAACCTCCAGATGGTCGGACAGCTCTATCGGATGAGGTCCGCCGCGGCGAAGGCCCGCGCCCGGGAGCTGCTGGAGCAGTTCAACCTCGCCGAGGCCGCCGACCGGCCCGCGAAGACGTACTCCGGAGGCATGCGCCGCCGGCTCGACCTGGCGGCCGCGCTCGTCGTCTCGCCGCCGGTCATGTTCATGGACGAGCCGACGACCGGTCTCGACCCGCGCAACCGGCAGCAGCTGTGGGAGGTCATCAAGCAGCTCGTCTCCGGGGGCACGACGCTGCTGCTGACCACCCAGTACCTCGAAGAGGCCGACCACCTGGCGCACGAGATAGCGGTGGTCGACCACGGCCGAGTCATCGCCCGCGGCACCTCCGACGAGCTCAAGGCCCGCACAGGCGGCGAGCGCGTCGAGGTCGTGGTGCACGACCGGGAGCGCATCCCTGCCGCCTCCGAGGTGCTGCGCGGCTTCGGCAAGGGCGACACCACCGTGGAGGAGCACACCCGCAGGCTCACCGTGCCGGTCACGGGCGGCGCCAAGCTGCTGGCCGAGGTGATCCGCGAGCTCGACACCCGCGGCATCGAGATCGACGACATCGGACTGCGCCGCCCCACCCTCGACGACGTGTTCCTCTCCCTGACGGGACACGTCGCCGAGGGCGGCGACGAGGAGACCGGGGGCAAGGGGGCGGACGCCAGAGACCGCAGGCGCGACAAGGAGGCCGTCAAGTGAGTGCCGTCACCGAGCGGGCGCGCCCCACGGCGCCCGGCAACGCCCTCAGCGGTTCGATCCGCGACTCGCTGGTCGTGGCGAAACGCAATCTGATCCGGATGTCCCGGATCCCCGAGATGGTGATTTTCGGACTGATCCAGCCGATCATGTTCGTGGTGTTGTTCTCGTACGTCTTCGGCGGCTCCATGCAGGTGGGCGGCAGCACCGACCCCGCCACCTACCGGAACTTCCTGATGGCGGGCATCTTCGCGCAGACCGTCACGTTCGCCACCGCCAGCTCCGGCGCGGGCATCGCCGACGACATGCACAAGGGCCTGATCGACCGGTTCCGCTCACTGCCCATGGCGCGCGGCGCGGTGCTGACCGGGCGGACCTTCGCCGACCTGGTGCAGACGGCGCTGACCCTGCTCGTCCTCGCCGTCGTCGCCCTGCTCGTCGGCTGGCGCGTCGGGTCCGACGGCGACACCAACGTCGGCCGGGTCCTGGGCGCGTTCGGCCTGCTGCTCCTGCTCGGCTACGCCTTCACCTGGATCGGCGCCCTGATCGGCCTGTCGGTGCGCACACCGGAGGCGGCCACCTCCGGCGGACTGATCTGGCTGTTCCCGGTGACCTTCATCTCCAACGCGTTCGTGGACTCCGGCAACATGACCCCGTGGCTGCGCCACATCGCGGAGTGGAACCCGTTCAGCGCCACCGTCCAGGCCTGCCGCGTGCTCTTCGCCAACCCGGGACGCTCGGACTCCGGCGCCTGGCCCATGCAGCACCCGGTCTTGGCGTCACTGCTCTATTCGATCCTGATCATCGTCATATTCCGCACCCTGGCCGTACGGAAGTACCGCTCGGCGACGGCGTGAGCCGCCGCGTGATCGCGCTGAATCGGACATGACGAAACCCCCGGCGCAAAGAGCGCCGGGGGCTCGCCGAAGTGTACGTGCGGGTACTCAGCCCGAGTACGGCTCGGCCTTGAGGATCTTCACCTTGGCCGTCTTGCCGTTCGGCAGTTCGTACTCCGCGTCCTCGCCGACCTTGTGACCGATGACGCCGGCGCCCAGCGGCGACTGCGGCGAGTAGGTCTCGATGTCGGTGCTCGCGTACTCACGCGAGGCCAGCAGGAAGGTCAGCGTGTCGTCCTCGTCCCCGTCGAAGGCGATCGTCACGACCATGCCGGGCGCGACCGCGCCGTCCGCGGAGGCCGGAGCCTCGCCGACCTGGGCGTTCTCGAGGAGCTGGGTCAGCTGGCGCACACGGAGCTCCTGCTTGCCCTGTTCCTCCTTGGCCGCGTGGTACCCGCCGTTCTCGCGCAGGTCGCCCTCCTCGCGCGCGGCCGCGATCTTGGCGGCGATCTCCGTGCGCGCAGGACCAGTAAGGTGCTCAAGCTCATCCTTGAGCTTGTTGTACGCCTCCTGGGTCAGCCAGGTGACGTTCTCGCTGGTCTGGGTCACAGGTGCTCCTCGTCGGTACTGGGAATACAAAGCATCGCCCCACCCAGAAGAATGTTCCCTCTCAGATGGGCGAAACCACGAGCCTAACAATTCAGCGACGCAAGGGGGAGGACATAAGTCACGGGATTCGTGTCAGCGCAGGTCGGCGCGTACGTATTCCGTATGAAACCGGACCCTCAGCCGGCGTGGCAGCCCAGCAGCTCCGCCGTCGTGCCCCGGGACGTCGTGCGCAGCGTGACGACCTTGTCGATCCGGGTGGCGTGCTGGTCGAAACGGAAGTCCGCGCGGCCGACCTCGTCACCGTTGGCGGCCTGCGAGCGCAGGGTGCAGTAGCCGCGGGCGCCGGCGTCCTTGCGAACCTCCAGATGGACCCGCACCGCGTCGTCGCCGGCCTGGAAGGTGATCACCTGGCCGCTGATCTCGTTCTCTCCGACGTAGTGGTAGGCGAAGTAGCCGATCAGGGCGACGAGGAGCGCCCCGAGGACGGCGCCGACGATCTTGAGCGGGCGGTCGCCGCGCTCGGCCGGGGAGCGGCCGTAGCGGCCCTCGGGCAGCCGGGTGCTCGCCGTGCTCATGATCGTCCTCTCCGCAGGGGCGGGACGCGGGTCCCGCGAGGGGCTCCCGGAGCCGTACCCCGGAATTATTCGCCCCCCGATTCGGTCACTATAGAAGCCCCCGCCCGGCGCCAGACCGCCGCCCCGGACGCTCGTCCCCCCCGGGACGGCACCCGTTGACTGCCCGATCACACCGGGCACCGACCCGACTGAGGATTGAGCCTTGACTGACCAGCTGCGACTGATGGCCGTGCACGCGCACCCCGACGACGAGTCGAGCAAGGGCGCGGCCACCATGGCGAAGTACGTGTCCGAGGGGGTGGACGTGCTGGTGGTGACCTGCACGGGCGGAGAGCGCGGCTCCATCCTCAACCCCAAGCTCCAGGGCGACGCGTACATCGAGGAGCACATCCACGAGGTGCGCAAGAAGGAGATGGACGAGGCCCGGGAGATCCTCGGCGTCGGCCAGGAGTGGCTCGGCTTCGTCGACTCCGGCCTGCCCGAGGGCGACCCGCTGCCGCCGCTGCCGGAGGGCTGCTTCGCCCTGGAGGACGTCGACAAGGCGGCCGGCGAGCTGGTGCGGAAGATCCGCTCCTTCCGCCCCCAGGTGATCACCACCTACGACGAGAACGGCGGCTACCCGCACCCCGACCACATCATGACCCACAAGATCTCGATGGTGGCCTTCGAGGGCGCGGCGGACACCGAGAAGTACCCGGAGGAGCAGTTCGGCCCCGCGTACCAGCCGCAGAAGCTGTACTACAACCAGGGCTTCAACCGCCCCCGCACCGAGGCGCTGCACAAGGCCCTGCTGGACCGGGGCATGGAGTCCCCCTACGGCGAGTGGCTGGAGCGCTGGGACAAGTCCGGCCACAAGGACCGCACGCTCACCACGCACGTCCCCTGCGCCGACTTCTTCGAGATCCGCGACAAGGCGCTGATCGCGCACGCCACCCAGATCGACCCCGACGGGGGCTGGTTCCGGGTGCCGCTGGACCTGCAGAAGGAGGTCTGGCCGACGGAGGAGTACGAGCTCGCGAAGTCCCTCGTGGACACCTCGCTCCCCGAGGACGACCTCTTTGCGGGCGTCCGGCGGCACTGAGGGACAATGTTCGACATGAGCGCAAGCGCGAGCCTGGCAATGACGCACCTCGTCCCTCTGGCGGAGATCGACGAGAACAAGGTCACCCCCGGCGTCCTCGGCTTCATCGTCTTCGCGGTGATGGCCGTGGCGGTGTGGGGCCTGATGAAGTCGATGAGCCGCCACATGGGCAGGGTCGACTTCCACGAGGCCCCGGACCCGAAGGAGGAGTCCGAGGCCCCCTCGGCCGACCCCAAGGCCCACCAGGGCTGACGCCGGGGCCGGTGACCAGTCACCGGTCCGCCGGCACCGCCACCCCCATCACTTCGCGGGCGTGCCGGTCCGGCACCATGCCCAGGCGCCAGGCCTGCCAGCCCGCCTCCAGGGTCACCCCGCGTTCCAGGAGGAGCTGGTAGGCCTCCAGGTAGTCGCCGAGCTTGCCGTCGCGCGCCGGGTGGCCGTCGCGGGCGAGCCGGGACAGCTCCTCCTGGGCCACCGCCGTCCCCACCTCCACCCCGCCCGGGGCCGCGTACGGCAGCAGGGTGCAGCGCAGGAAGCGGGCCCAGTCCTCGCCGCGGTGGTCGCCGTACGACGCGAAGAGGGCCGCCGCCTCGTCGCACAGCCCCAGCGCCTGCTGGGTACGGGCGTTGCCCGCGTCGACCACGGCCAGCTCCAGGCACGTCCAGGCCTCGCCGTGGGCGACGCCGATGCGCTGGAAGTCGGCGCGGGCGTCCACCAGCAGTTGCCGGGCGAACCCGGAGTTGCGCAGCGAACCCGTCTGGGCCGCCCGCTGGTCCCGGGTCACCCGGGCCGAGTGGTGACGGGCGCAGGCCAGACCGTAGACGTCCCGCATCCGGGAGAACATCGTGCGGGACCGCTCCAGTTCACGGACCGCCTGGTCGAGGGTGCCGGTCTCCTCCAGCGCCTGCCCGAGGTAGTACAGCGTCCACGCCTCGCCGCGCGCGTCCTCGTTGTCGCGGTGCCGGGCCGCCGCCAGACGCAGGCCGTCCACCGCCTCGGAGGCGTCCCCGGCCACCAGCCGGGCCCGCGCCAGCTGGGTCATGGCCCACGCCTCGCCGCGGGCGTCACGGGTGCGTCCGTAGCGGTCCAGGGCCTCCCGCAGGTCCGCCTCCGCGCGCGGCACGTCGTCCCGGCGCAGGGCCAGCTGCCCCAGCTGGAAGTGGGCCCATGCCTCGCCGTGCACCGAACCGCCCTCCCGGTGCAGCACCAGGGACCGGTTCAGCAGGTCCAGGGCCTCCGCCAGGCGGCCCCGGTCGCGCTGCACCGCCGCCAGCGCGTGCATCGTCCAGGCGCGGTCGGTCGCCAGCTCCGGCGCGGCCTGGATCTCCAGGGACTCGCGCAGGCGGGCCGCCGCCTCGGTGAGGTTGCCCTGGTGGTGCAGGGTGATGCCGAGGGAGGTCAGGGCCCGCGCCGCGCCCGCGTCGTGGTGGGCCTGGAGGTACAGGTCCACGACGGAGGTCAGCGTGGTGCGCGCCTTGTCCAGCTCGCCGAGCTGGCGGGCCGCGATGCCGGTGCGCCACTGCACGGAGCGGACCAGCAGGCCCTGGTCGACGGCCTGGGTCAGCTCGCTGATCTCGCCCAGCCGGTACAGGTCGCCGCGCAGCAGGCAGTAGTCGCACAGCGCGCCGAGCAGGTTCAGCACGGCCGCCTGGTCCACGCCCTCGGTGTGCCGCAGGGTCGAGGTGATGAAGCTCGACTCGTCGTCCAGCCAGCGCAGCGCCTCGTCGAGGGAGGTGAAGCCGTGCGGGCTGAAGCGGTCCGAGCGGGTGGACATGTTGCCGTCGACCAGCCGCAGCACCGAGTCGGCGAGCTCGGCGTAGTTCACGATCAGCCGCTCCTGCGCCGCGGTCCGCTCGGCGGGGTCCTCCTCGTCCAGCAGCCGGGCCTGGGCGAAGGCGCGCACCAGGTCGTGCAGTCGGTAGCGGTTGCCCCGGACGTGGTCGATCAGGCCCGCCCGGGCCAGGGCCGCCAGATGCCCGCTCGCCTCCGCCTCGTCCGCCGCCACCAGCGCGGCGGCCGCGGCCGCCCCGAGGGAGGACCGGCCGGCCAGGGCGAGCCGCCGCAGCAGCCGCCGGGCCGGCTCCGGCTGGTCGGTGTACCGCAGCCACAGCGCCCGCTCGACCGGCTCCACCGGGCCGTAGGCGCCGAGATCGGTGGCCAGCCGGCGCGGCGAGCGCGGGCCGAGGGAGGAGCCCGCGATGCGCAGCGCGAGCGGCAGTCCCCCGCACAACTGCCGGACCTTCTCAGCGGATTCGGCGTCGTACGGTCCCGAGGTGTCCTGCGCGGCCGCGTTCAGCAGTTCCTCCGCGCCCGCCGCGTCCAGTGCCTCCACCGGCAGCTGGTGCACCCAGGCGGGCAGGTCGGCGGGCAGGTCCAGCGGGGTGCGCGCGGTGACCAGGATCAGGCTGTCGGAGCGTTCGGGCACCAGGGCGCGGACCTGCTCGGGGTCGGAGGCGTCGTCCAGCACGATCGTCACCGGCAGGTCGGTCAGGTGCTGGTGGTACAGCTCGCTCAGCCGCTTGACCTGCTGGTCGGGGGAGGAGCGCTCGCGGAAGAGCAGTTGCTCGCGGGGCGCGCCGAGCCGGTTCAGCAGGTGCAGCAGGGCGTCGCGGGTGGGCAGCGGCGGTTCCTCCGGGCTGGCACCGCGCAGATCGACGACGACCGCCCCGCGGAACTGGTCCTTCAGGTCGTGCGCGGCGCGGACCGCGAGGGCGCTGCGCCCGGAGCCGGGCTCGCCGTGCAGGACGACCACCGTCGGCCGGGTCCGCGTGCTCGCGCGGGCCGTCTGCATCCACTGCCGGATCCGCGCCGTCTCCTGCCGCCGTCCGGCGAACACGCCTGACGACTCCGGGAGTTGCCCGAACGACTGCTCCAGGACACTGCGCCGGCGGGCCGCCGCGCTCTTGTCCGCGCCGCGCAGCCGGGGCGCCGTCCTCTTCGGCGCGGTGGAGGCGCTGAGCACCCTCTGCTGGTCGAGGAACGGGCGGATGCCGCGCACCTCCAGCGCGGTGAGCCACTGCAGCCGCAGCTGCTCCGGGCCGCCGGGCTGGCCGGCCGCACCGGCGCGGTGGTGCGCCGCGGGCAGGTGGGCCGCGGTCACCCTCACGACGGTGGCCGCCGCGGCGACGACGCCGACGGTGACGCCCGCGCCGACGGCGGTGCCCGCGCCGGTGCCCAGCGCGAGGTCGGCGACGGCGGCGGCGAGCGCGGCGACGGCGGCGACCAGCAGGGGAGTTCCGGTGCCGTCCCGGGCGTACCGCTGGGCGAAGGTCAGCTGTCCGGCCGCCGCCTCGTCCAGGGCGCGCGTGTAGGCGTCGTACTCCTCGGCAGCCGACTCCGCCATGCCGTCCAGCGCGGCGCGCGCCCGGGAGAGCAGCACGCCGCCGTCCACCCGGCCGCCCGACCGCCGTACCTCCTCCTCCACGGCCCGCGTCAGCAGCCGCTCGGCATCCGCCCGATGAGCGTCCCGCATGTCCCGTCCCCCTCCGGCCACAACTCCTTTGCCCACGAGTGTCCTTCGGCACGGCCGCGAGCGCGAGAGGGCGACGATCAACGCCTCGGCCCCGGCGGCCGGCCGGCCCGTGGCGGCCCGGGGAGGGGCCGGCGGGGACGGCCGGGCGGCGGTCACGTTCCGTGCCCGTGCGCGGCGGGTGGGGCAGGATGGGGGTATGGCGAACCGACTGGCCCACGAGACGTCCCCCTACCTGCTCCAGCACGCCGAGAACCCCGTCGACTGGTGGCCCTGGTCGGGCGCGGCCTTCGAGGAGGCGCGGCGGCGCGACGTCCCCGTGCTGCTGAGCGTCGGGTACAGCAGCTGCCACTGGTGCCATGTGATGGCCCACGAGTCCTTCGAGGACGAGGCCACCGCGGCCGTCATGAACGAGAACTTCGTCAGCGTCAAGGTCGACCGCGAGGAGCGCCCCGACGTCGACGCCGTCTACATGGAGGCCGTGCAGGCGGCCACCGGGCAGGGCGGCTGGCCGATGACCGTCTTCCTCACGCCCGACGCGGAACCCTTCTACTTCGGTACGTACTTCCCGCCGGACGCCCGGCACGGGATGCCGTCCTTCCGGCAGGTCCTGGAGGGCGTCCGCCAGGCCTGGGCCACGCGCCGGGACGACGTCACCGACGTCGCCCGGAAGATCGTGCGGGACCTGGCCGGACGCGAGCTGACCCACGGCGGCGGCCGGGCGCCGGGGGAGGAGGAGCTCGCCCAGGCCCTGCTGGGCCTCACCCGCGAGTACGACCCGCAGCGCGGCGGGTTCGGCGGCGCGCCCAAGTTCCCTCCGTCGATGGTGATCGAGTTCCTGCTGCGCCACCACGCCCGCACCGGCTCCGAGGGCGCTCTGCAGATGGCGCGGGACACCTGCGAGCGCATGGCCCGCGGCGGCATCTACGACCAGCTCGGCGGCGGCTTCGCCCGCTACTCCGTCGACCGCGACTGGGTCGTGCCGCACTTCGAGAAGATGCTGTACGACAACGCCCTGCTGTGCCGGGTCTACGCCCACCTGTGGCGGGCCACCGGTTCCGGGCTCGCCCGCCGTGTCGCGCTGGAGACCGCGGACTTCATGGTGCGTGAACTGCGCACGGACGAGGGCGGGTTCGCCTCCGCGCTCGACGCCGACAGCGAAGAGGAGGCGCCGCGCGAAGCGCGTCCTGGGAAGGGTGGTGGCGGGCGACGGGAGGGCGGGACCGGCAGGCACGTCGAGGGGGCGTACTACGTCTGGACTCCGGACCAGCTGCGCGAGGTCCTCGGGGAGGACGACGCCGAACTCGCCGCCCGCTACTACGGTGTGACCGAGGAGGGCACCTTCGAGCACGGCTCCTCGGTGCTCCGGCTGCCGGAGGGTGAGGGCGTGTCCGACGCGGAGCGGGTGGCCTCGATCAGGCGCCGTCTGTTCGACAGCCGCGCGCGGCGGCCCGCCCCGGGCCGCGACGACAAGGTGGTCGCCGCGTGGAACGGGCTCGCGATCGCCGCGCTCGCCGAGACCGGCGCGTACTTCGACCGCCCGGACCTGGTCGAGGCCGCGGTCGGCGCGGCCGATCTCCTGGTCCGGGTGCACCTGGACGAGCACGCGCGGCTGTCCCGCACCAGCAGGGACGGCCGGGCCGGCGCGAACGCGGGCGTGCTGGAGGACTACGCCGACGTCGCCGAGGGCTTCCTCGCCCTGGCCTCGGTCACCGGCGAGGGCGTCTGGCTCGACTTCGCGGGCCTGCTCCTGGACCACGTCCTCACCCGGTTCACCGACGACTCCGGCGCCCTCTACGACACCGCCGCCGACGCCGAGGAACTGATCCGCCGGCCTCAGGACCCCACCGACAACGCCACCCCCTCCGGCTGGACCGCCGCCGCGGGCGCCCTGCTCGGGTACGCGGCCCACACGGGTTCCGAGGCCCACCGCACCGCCGCCGAGCGGGCGTCGGGCGTCGTCGCGGCCCTCGGCCCGCGGGTTCCGCGCTTCGTCGGCTGGGGACTGGCCGTCGCCGAGGCACTGCTGGACGGGCCGCGCGAGGTCGCGGTGGTCGGCCCGTCCCCGCAGGACGCGGCGGCGAAGGCGCTGCACCGTACGGCGCTGCTGGCCACCGCGCCCGGCGCGGTGGTCGCCTACGGGACACCGGACAGCGACGAGTTCCCGCTGCTCGCCGAGCGTCCGCTCGCGGGCGGTGAGCCGACCGCGTACGTCTGCCGCAACTTCACCTGCGACGCCCCGACCGGCGACCCGGAGCGCCTGCGTGCCGCGCTGAGCGGGTGAGGCCGCCTCAGCCGTGGTCGGCGTAGTCGGCGAGGGCGCGCTCCACGATCGCCACGAGCTGGTCGTGGTGGGCGCCCTTCCAGTAGGCGCGCCCGCAGTCGAGGCACTGGGCGAAGACGTCGTAGGTGCGGTGCGTGCCGTGCTCCAGCCGGTCGGCCACCTCGTCCTTGGTGGCCTGCCGCAGGAGCCCGTTGCAGGCGGTGCAGCGGGTCCACGGGCGGAGCTCGGGGCGGAAGCGGTCGAGGACGTCGCGGAGCTGGTCGACGGGGCGGGTGCTGTAGACGAAGGCGCCCGCCCACAGTTCGCGGCGGCGCAGCAGCCCCCGGTCGCGGCTGAGCAGCACCCGCTTCTCGGCCGCCGAGCGGGTGGCGAGGGCCGGGTCGCCGATGTCCGTGGACTCGTAGGCGGCGTCGACGCCGAGCAGCCGCAGCCGGCGGGCGAGCGTGCCGAGGTGGACGTCGAGGAGGAAGCGCAGGGGCGCGCCGGGTACCTCCTGGGGGCGCTCCACGGCGCGTACGCTCACGGTCTCGCCGGCCGCCGGGATGTGCGAGGCCGGCACCTCGTGGCCGTCCACGACCAGCGCGCCGACCTCGGTGAGCGGGACGCCCAGGGACTCCACGACGTGGCCGAGCGTCGAGACGCCGTCGGTGACGACGGGAGTGGCGCCGCCCCGCCGGGTGTGCGGGACGAACAGGCGCAGGCCGGGGTCGAAGCCGACGAGGATCTCGGGACCGTTCACCCGGCCAGGATGGCACGGACGGCGGCCGGCGCCTCAGGTGTTCTTGGCCGGGACGCCGTGTTCGAGGACGGTGAGGGCGCGGTCGACGAGGTCCGCGAGGTCCTCCCGGTGGCCGTGCTCGGCCCAGTACAGGGAGGTCTCCATCAGGGCGCCGATGAGGGACATCGCCCAGACCCGCACCTCCAGCCCGTGCGGGTCGCGGCCGGTGCGCTCGCCGATGGCGGCGCAGAGCATACGGCCGGTGACCGACATGCTCTCCGTCATCCGGGCGCGCACCGCGGGCACCTCGACCATCAGCCGGGTGCGCAGCCGCGCCGGCCCGGGGTCCGTCCCGACACCGAGGCCGACGGCTCGGCGCAGCACCTGGCGGACGGACTCCGTCCACGGCTCGTCCGCGGGGCGGGCGCGCAGCTCCTCCAGGAGGACCCGGTCGTTCTCGTCGGTGAGGACGATGTCCTCCTTGGTCGGGAAGTACCGGAAGACGGTCGACGGCGACACCTCGGCCCGTTCCGCGATCTGCTCGATCGTCGTGGCGTCGTACCCCTGCGCCTCGACGAGTGCGTACGTCGCCGCGCGGATCGCCTCACGGGTCCTGGTCTTCTTCCGCTCGCGCAGGCCCGGCTGCGGGCGGCCGGCGGGAGCGGTGGTGCGGGGGGCCTTCATGGAGGTCATTGTCCGGCATCGGCCGGGCCCGGGGTCAGGCGTGCTGGTAGGCCACCAGGGAGATGCCGACGTAGTGGACGACGAAGGCGGCGAGGGTGAAGGTGTGGAAGACCTCGTGGAAGCCGAACCAGCGCGGTGACGGGTTGGGCCGCTTGATGCCGTAGACGACACCGCCCGCGCTGTACAGCAGGCCCCCGACGATCACCAGGACCAGGACGGCGATGCCGCCCGTGCGCAGGAAGTCCGGCAGGAAGAAGACGGCCGCCCAGCCCATCGCGATGTAGCAGGGGGTGTAGAGCCAGCGCGGGGCGCCGACCCAGAAGACGCGGAAGACGATGCCCGCGGCGGCCGCGGCCCAGATGCCCCACAGCAGCCACTGCCCCTTGGCGCCGGGCAGCAGCAGCATGGTCAGCGGCGTGTAGGTGCCCGCGATGATCAGGAAGATGTTCGCGTGGTCGAGGCGCCGCAGCACGCCGTCCATGCGGGGGCTCCAGTTGCCCCGGTGGTACAGCGCGCTGACGCCGAAGAGCAGGCAGGCGGTGAGGGCGTAGATCCCGCACGCGATCCGTCCGCGGGTGGAGTCGGCCAGGGCGGTGAGCACCAGCCCGGCGACGAGTACGGCCGGAAACATGCCCAGATGCAGCCAGCCGCGGAGCCTCGGCTTGACCGGATGCGGCAGGGAGAGCGCGACCGGACCCCGGCCGGCGGCCGGCGGGTCCAGAGGCGCGTCGGAGGCGGACGCAGTCATGGACGGCATGGTACCTACGCCACCGTAAGTGGCCCATCAGCGCGTTCCGTGACCGGCCGTAACGCAAAAAGTCTTTCAGTCGAACCTTACGTGGACGCAAAGAATCGCGGTAACCGTGGTGTTCCTCACGTTGCTCACCTGTGACGCCCTCTGGACAGATGCGCGCTCTCGTCGGATGATCAAATGAGTGCGGTCGACACCGGATGAGCGGCTACGAAGCATCCGGGTCGCAGCCCCCACGGGGCGACAAGACAAAAATCCCTCATTTAGGAGCAATCGTGGCGCGCGACATCGCGGCTCCCCCCGTCATCCCCACCAACCATCAGGAACTGATCTCGTGGGTGAACGAGATCGCCGAACTGACGCAGCCGGACAACGTGGTCTGGTGTGACGGATCCGAGGCCGAGTACGAGCGCCTGTGCGAGGAGCTCGTCGCGAAGGGCACCTTCCGCAAACTCGACCCGATCAAGCGCCCCAACTCCTACTACGCGGCCTCCGACCCGACGGACGTCGCCCGCGTCGAGGACCGGACCTTCATCTGCTCGGAGAAGGAGGAGGACGCCGGTCCGACCAACCACTGGAAGGCCCCCGCCGAGATGCGGGAGATCTTCGCCGGTGAGCAGGGTGTCTTCCGCGGCTCCATGAAGGGCCGGACGATGTACGTCGTCCCGTTCTGCATGGGCCCGCTCGGCTCCCCGCTGTCCGCGATCGGCGTGGAGATCACCGACTCCGCCTACGTCGCGGTGTCCATGCGCACGATGACGCGCATGGGCCGGCCGGTGCTGGACGAGCTCGGCGACAACGGCTTCTTCGTGAAGGCCGTGCACACCCTGGGCGCCCCGCTGGAGCCGGGCCAGGCGGACGTGCCGTGGCCGTGCAACTCCACCAAGTACATCTCGCACTTCCCCGAGAGCCGCGAGATCTGGTCCTACGGCTCGGGCTACGGCGGCAACGCGCTGCTCGGCAAGAAGTGCTACGCCCTGCGCATCGCCTCCGTCATGGCGCGCGACGAGGGCTGGCTCGCCGAGCACATGCTGATCCTCAAGCTCACCCCGCCGCAGGGCGAGTCCAAGTACGTCGCCGCCGCCTTCCCGAGCGCCTGCGGCAAGACCAACCTCGCCATGCTCGAGCCGACGATCTCCGGCTGGACCGTCGAGACCATCGGCGACGACATCGCGTGGATGCGGTTCGGCGAGGACGGACGCCTGTACGCGATCAACCCCGAGGCCGGCTTCTTCGGCGTCGCGCCGGGCACCGGTGAGCACACCAACGCCAACGCGATGAAGACGCTGTGGGGCAACTCGGTCTTCACGAACGTCGCCCTCACCGACGACAACGACGTCTGGTGGGAGGGCATGACGGAGGAGACCCCGGCCCACCTCACCGACTGGAAGGGCAACTCCTGGACCCCGGAGTCCGGGACGCCCGCCGCGCACCCCAACGCCCGCTTCACCACGCCCGCCTCGCAGTGCCCGATCATCGCGCCCGAGTGGGAGGACCCCAGGGGCGTGCCGATCTCGGCGATCCTGTTCGGCGGCCGGCGCGCCAGCGCGGTGCCGCTGGTGACCGAGTCCTTCGACTGGAACCACGGCGTCTTCCTCGGTGCCAACGTCGCCTCCGAGAAGACCGCCGCCGCCGAGGGCAAGGTCGGCGAGCTGCGCCGCGACCCGTTCGCCATGCTGCCGTTCTGCGGCTACAACATGGGCGACTACATGGGGCACTGGGTCGAGGTGGCCAAGGGCAAGGACCAGTCCAAGCTGCCGAAGATCTACTACGTCAACTGGTTCCGCAAGAACGACGCGGGCAAGTTCGTCTGGCCCGGCTTCGGCGAGAACAGCCGCGTGCTGAAGTGGATCGTCGAGCGCCTGGACGGCAAGGCGGAGGGCGTGGAGACCCCGATCGGCGTCCTGCCGGCGAAGGGCGCCCTGGACACCAAGGGCCTGGACCTGTCGGAGTCCGACCTGGACTTCCTGCTCACCGTCGACAAGGACGTGTGGCGCGAGGAGGCCGCCCTGGTCCCCGAGCACCTCAACACCTTCGGCGACCACACGCCCAAGGAGCTGTGGGACCAGTACCGCGCCCTGGTCGAGCGCCTGGGCTGACGAGCCCGTACGACTCCGCGGCCGGTCGCATGCCCTGACCAGCGATCGTCACGGCCGGCCGCGGTGACAGCACACGAAGAGGCCCCTCGCGCACACCGTTGTGCGCGAGGGGCCTCAGGTGTGCTTACCGCCCCGCACGCCCGCGGTCGCGGCCTTCGCGGTACCGCGGGACATCCGTCCGGCCCCCGGGCGGGACCCGCTGCCCGCCGGCGGCCCAGCCTCACGTCCGGCGGTGGATCAGCACGAAACCGGCCTCCTCGGCCACCAGGCCGTAATGGTGGCCGAGGTCGTAGGCCAGGCGCTGGTGCTCAGCCTCGGCGCTGAGTGGCTGGCCCGGCCAGCGTCGCCAGTTGTCCGGTACCCAGGTGTCCACCATGACCCACTGCGGATCGGGGCGGCTGCCGAGGGAGCCGTAGAGGCTGACGCTCGTGCGGTCGGCGAGCTGGGGCACCAGGTGGTCCGATGCCTGGACCGTGACGCCGTCGGGGATCATGGCGAGCAGTCTGCGGGCGGTGGTCACGCGGGCGTCGGTTCGCCAGGTCTCCGGCTGGAACAGCTGGAACAGAGGGAAACTCGGAAGGATCATGAGGGTGATCGCGGCGGAGGCGGCAAGGTAGCGGCGCAGGCCGGGTCCGCTCGTCCCGCGTCGTACCAGGGCATCGACGAAGGCCGCGAAGACGATGGGCATCAGGACGAGCGAGTAGTGGAAGCTGGTCCCCCAATGCAGGTTGTTGTCCGACGCGAAGCGCCACAGCAGCGTGGGCAGGGCCACCCACAGCAGGGGCGACCGCATCGCCAGGAACACGGTGGGAGCCAGCACGAGGGTGAAGGTCGTCACCTTGGTCTGGGGGGTGACGAGACCGATGGTGGCCTGGTGGAGCATGCCCAGCAGACCGCCGGCACCGCCCGCGGTCGTCCCTTGGCTGCCTACTGGGGAATCCTGCAGCAGCGACCAATAGGCAAAGGAACCATCGGGGTTGAAGGACGGCAGGACCACGAACAGGGCCAGCGCCGTCCCGGTGAGGCCGGCCAGCGCGGTGAACGCTCCGAGCCGGCGGTCGCCTCGCCGGATGATGAGGAGACCGACGACGAGAACCGTGAGTCCGAGGTCCTCCTTCACGAGGAGCAGGGGCAGCGCCCAGCATGCCGCAGCGGTCAGTCGGCCGTTCCCGAGGGCGGTCAGGGAGAACGCCAGGAGGGGAGCGGCGAACGCCACTTCGTGGAAGTCGTAGCCCACCGCGCTCGCGATGCCCCAGGAGAGCCCGTAGCACGCACCGATCACCGCTCCGGCCGGAGCGCCCAGGGCCCGGCGGGCCCAGAGAGCCAGCGGCACGACGCTCACCGCGACGAGCGCGGCCTGGACCAGCAGGAGTGTCTCCGCGCTCCGCCACATCATGTAGAAGGGCGCCACGAGCGCCAGGATCGGAGAGAAGTGATCTCCCAGGACGGGAAAGTCCTGGCCTTTGACCTCGGAGACCGGTAGATGCCCCTCCGCGTAAGAGCGGACGACCTGCTGGAAGATGCCCAGGTCGTAGCCGCTCGTGATCATCCGCTCGTGGAATCGCACCGACACCGCCGCGTACGCCACGAACAGCGCTCCCGCCATGGCCCAGATCCACCACGTGCCGTCGAAGCGGCCCTTGCGCTGTGGTTCGGCCGGCGCAGTCCTCGCGCAATTCTGCTGCTGGACTGGGACTTTTGCGCCGTTGGCGAGCGGTGCTTGCATCGAGAGCCCCTTCGGGAAACCGAGATTGGCAGCCCTCAAGATGCCAGCACCGTGCGGTCTTCGGTCCCGACCGAACTCCCGTGTGCGGAGAATCCACCGAATGGCCGCCCTCTCCTGTCCTCGCCTTCTCCGCACACGCCGTTCCTCGCGTGTAAGTGAGGCGCCTAAAAGCACTCCGTCTATGGTGCTGTCATGCGCGGAATTCTGTTGGCCGGTGGCACCGGCTCACGGCTGTGGCCATTGACCCGCTCGGTGTCGAAACAATTGCTGCCGGTCTTCGATAAACCGATGATCTATTACCCGCTTTCCACGCTGGTGATGGCCGGCATCCGGGACGTTCTCATCATCACCGCCTCGCAGGACCACTGCCAATTCCGCCAGTTGCTCGGCGACGGAAGTCAACTGGGGCTGAGACTGGAGTATGTGACACAGGAGCGCCCTGAAGGCATCGCCCAGGCCTTTCTCCTGGGGGCCGACTTCATCGGCCACGAATCGGTGGCGCTGATCCTCGGCGACAACATCTTCCACGGAAGCGGCCTCGGCTCCCGGCTTGCGCGCAACGAGGGCCTGCGGGGCGGCAGGGTGTTCGCCTACCAGGTCGCCGACCCCTCGGCCTACGGCGTTGTGGAATTCGACGAGCGGGGACGTGCGCTCTCCATCGAGGAGAAACCCGAGCGGCCCAGGTCCCGGTATGCCGTACCCGGGCTGTACTTCTACGACAACGGCGTCGTGGACGTCGCTCGCGGCCTGCGCCCCAGCGACCGGGGCGAGTTGGAGATCACCGACCTCAACCGGGCGTATCTGGAAGCCGGGGCACTGCACGTCACCCGCCTCGACAGGGGTACGGCCTGGCTCGACACCGGAACCTTCACCTCCCTGGTTCAGGCTTCGG
Source organism: Streptomyces sp. NPDC086766 (assembly GCF_044746005.1). NCBI lineage: Bacteria > Bacillati > Actinomycetota > Actinomycetes > Kitasatosporales > Streptomycetaceae > Streptomyces > Streptomyces sp. NPDC086766. The sequence goes on from NZ_JBIVBI010000002.1 coordinate 250,132, forward strand.
AGTTCGTCCGGGTGATCGAGGAACGCCAGGGATTCAAGGTCGGTTGCGTCGAGGAGGCGGTGTGGCGGGCCGGCCTCATCGATGACGACCGCCTCCGGGAACTCGCCCGCCCGCTGCTCAAGAGCGGATACGGCCACTATCTCCTGCGCCTGCTGGAGGATTCCCGCCAGGTCGTCATGCCCCAAAGGGGCAGCGGATCGCGTCACGGAGTATTCACGTGAGACCACTAGGGATCGAAGGAGCCTGGGTGGACACGCCCAGGGTATTCACGGACAGCAGGGGCCGATTCCATGAACTGTTCAAGGATGAACAGTTCCACGAATCCACCGGTCGGCGACTCGGGCTTGCCCAGGCGAATTGCTCGCGTTCCGTCCTCGGGACTCTCCGCGGCATTCACTACGCATCGGTCCCTCCTGGCCAGGCCAAGTACGTGACGTGTGTCCGTGGCGCCGTCCTCGACGTGGTGGTCGACATCCGTGCCGGTTCACCGAGCTTCGGGAAGTGGGAGGCGGTCAGGCTCGACGACTCGACGCACCGCTCCGTCTACCTGTCGGAAGGGCTGGGCCACGCCTTCATGGCGCTCGAGCACGACTCCACCGTGGTCTACCTCTGCTCGGAGGGATATGCGCCGGACCGTGAGTACGGTATCGATCCCCTCGATCCGGCGCTGGGCATCGCCTGGCCCGAGAACCTCACGCCGCGCCTTTCCCCGAAGGACGCGGCGGCGCCCACGCTGGAGGAGGCCGAGCGAAAAGGTCTGCTCCCTTCGTATGGCGCCTGCCTCGCGTATTGCGGAAAGGACGGGAGCCGCATGGGTGATCCTCGTGCATGACATGACGTCAAGTGGCGACTTGTCAAGCCTGTGAGTTTATGAATGGTTTTGTCCGTGGCATCGGCGACGTGACACGCAGGCACATGGTGTGCCAGGACTGCGCGCGCTTTCGGCCGACCCCTCCCAGTTCCTGAGGAAGACTCCCTTGAACCGCAGAACGATTCGAAAATCACGGCTGAGGTCCGCCATGATGGTGTCGGTGGGCGCTCTCGCAGTGATGCTCAACGTGGTGCCGAGTTCGGTTGCCATCGCCGACGCCATCCACAGAGCCGACCACGCCGGCGGAGCGTCGGCGCCAGGTCCGCACGGGGCGGGTGACGGGAAGAAGCACAACTCGCGGGGCGGCCACGGTTCGCGTGGCCCGCAGGGCCCGCGGGGCCATGAGGGCAATCCCGGTAAGCCGGGCAAGCGGGGGCCGCGGGGCCATGAGGGCAAGCCCGGCAAGCCCGGCAAGCCCGGAAAACGGGGCCCTCAGGGTCCGCAGGGTCCGCAGGGCTTCCAGGGTCCTCAGGGTCCCCAAGGCTTCCAGGGTGGCCTCGGTCCGCAGGGTTTCCAGGGGGACCAGGGCGCGCAGGGTTTCCAGGGGGACCAGGGCGCGCAGGGTTTCCAGGGTCCGACGGGTCCGCAGGGTTTCCAGGGCGATCAGGGTCCGCAGGGGTTCCAGGGTGACCAAGGTCCGCAGGGTTTCCAGGGGTTCCAGGGTCCGACGGGTCCGCAGGGTTTCCAGGGCGACCAGGGCGCGCAGGGGTTCCAGGGTGACCAAGGTCCGCAGGGTTTCCAGGGGTTCCAGGGTCCGACGGGTCCGCAGGGTTTCCAGGGCGATCAGGGCCCCCAGGGGTTCCAGGGTGACCAGGGCCCACAGGGTTTCCAGGGTGACCAGGGTCCGCAAGGGTTCCAGGGTGACCAGGGCGCGCAGGGGTTCCAGGGCGATCAGGGTCCGCAGGGTTTCCAGGGTGACCAGGGCGCGCAGGGGTTCCAGGGCGATCAGGGGCCACAGGGGTTCCAGGGTGACCAGGGTCCGCAGGGGTTCCAGGGTGACCAGGGCGCGCAGGGGTTCCAGGGCTTCCAGGGCGACCAGGGCCCGCAGGGTTTCCAGGGGTTCCAGGGTCCGACGGGTCCGCAGGGTTTCCAGGGTGACCAGGGTCCGCAGGGGTTCCAGGGCGACCGGGGTCCGCAGGGGTTCCAGGGGAACCAGGGGCCGCAGGGCTTCCAGGGCAGTACCGGTTCCGTCGGTGCCACCTACGTCCGGACGGCTGACGGCACTGGGACGGCGACTGCCAACTGCGACCCCGGTGACTTTGCCACCGGCGGCGGATACACAACCGATACGGGCACCTTCCGCGAGAGCGCTCCGGTCGGCAATCCACCTACCGGCTGGCAAGCCACCGCCACCTCCGCAGGCGCGGCAATCACCACCTTCGTCGTCTGCGAAAACACCACACCGTAATTCCGGCAGGAGCGGGCAGCGCAGTACCGGCTGCCCGCTCCGACGGCGATCGCGCGACGGTGCTCCGAGGCTTCCGCCTCGCGGGCACCGTCCGCGTGCATGCGCACGGCTGATGCACCGGCCCCCGGAACACCGTGCCGGGCAATGAGAGAATCGGAGACTCATGCGCACCCTCGTGACCGGCGGCGCCGGCTTCATCGGCTCGGAATGCGTCCGCCGGCGGCTGACCGCAGATCCGGCGGCGCGGGTCACCGTCCTGGACAAGCTCACCTACTCGGGTGTGGAGGCCAACCTGGCGCCGGTGGCGGCACACCCCGGGTACGCCTTCGTCCGGGGCGACATCTGCGACCCACAGGTGGTCGACGAGGTGATGGCCGGCCAGGACGTGGTGGTGCACTTCGCCGCCGAATCGCACGTGGACCGGTCGATCGACGGGGCCGGTCCGTTCGTCCGTACCAATGTGCTGGGGACGCAGGTGCTTCTGGACGCGGCCTGCCGTCACCGCGTCGGCCGCTTCGTCCACGTGTCGACCGACGAGGTGTACGGCTCCATCGACGAGGGCTCGTGGACCGAGGAGTGGCCGCTCGCGCCGAACTCCCCGTACTCCGCGTCGAAGGCGGGCTCCGACCTGCTGGCCCTCGCCTACCACCGCACCCATGGCCTGGACGTGGTCGTCACCCGGTGCACCAACAACTACGGGCCGTACCAGTTCCCCGAGAAGGCCATTCCGCTCTTCATCACCAACCTGATCGAGGGCCGGACGGTTCCCCTGTACGGAGACGGCCGCAACGTCCGCGACTGGCTGCACGTCTCCGACCACTGCAGGGGGATCGACCTTGCTCTGCACGGCGGCAGGGCCGGGGAGGTGTACCACATCGGCGGTGGCACCGAGCTGAGCAACCACAAGCTCACCGGCCTACTGCTGGACGCGCTCGGTGCGGACTGGGACCGGGTCGAGCACGTGACCGACCGCAAGGGCCACGACCTGCGTTACTCGCTGGACGACAGCAAGATCCGCGAGGAACTCGGCTATGCCCCCCAGGTCCCCTTCACCGAGGGGCTGGCGGACACGGTGGCGTGGTACCGCGAACACCGCTCCTGGTGGCAGCCGCTGAAGGAAAGGGCCACCCGGCGATGACCACGAGCCGACTGGTGGTCGGCGCGGGCGGGCTGCTGGGGCAGGCCATGCTGGCCGAGCTCACCGCTGATCCGGACACCGTCACGGTGGGACTGGGCCGTGACCAGCTCGACATCACCGACCTGCCGGCCGTACGCGCCGCCGTGGCCGGTCACCGGCTGGTCGTCAACTGCGCCGCCTGGACGGACGTCGACGGCGCCGAGCGGTCCGAGACCGCCGCGACGGCCGTGAACGGCACAGGTGTCCGTCACCTGGCACGGGCCTGCGCGGACAGCGGCGCGGTCCTGCTGCACGTCTCCACCGACTACGTTTTCCCGGGCGACCGCCGTGAGCCCTACCCTGAGGACGCGCCGACCGGACCCGTGAACGCGTACGGGCGCAGCAAGCTGGCCGGGGAGCGGGCCGTCGCCGAACTGCTGCCGCACACCGGCTACATCGTGCGCACCGCCTGGCTCTACGGTTCCCACGGGCCCAACTTCGTGGCCACCATGCTCGAACTCGCCGCCCGGCACGACACCCTGGACGTGGTCGCCGACCAGCACGGCCAGCCGACCTGGACCCGCGCCCTCGCCCGGCAACTGGGCGCACTCGGCCGGGCCGCGCTGGCCGGTGCGGCACCGGCAGGCATCTACCACGGGACGGCGGCCGGTCACACCACGTGGCACGGCCTGGCACGCGAGACTTTCCGGCTCAGTGGCCTGGACCCCGAGCGGATCCGCCCGGTCGGCTCGGACAAGTTCCCGCGTCCCGCCGCCCGCCCCGCCTTCGGCGTCCTCGGCCACGGGAACTGGCTGCGGGCCGGCCTCGTTCCCCTCCCGCCGTGGGACGACCAGCTGACGGCCGCGCTGAAGGAGCCCGAGTTCGCCGCTCTCGCCTCGGCTGCGCGCGGGAGCACCCGGCGCACGTGACAGGCCCCCGGCGACGCTCATGGCCGCCGGGCGCCCGCGGAATCGCCGGACGATCACCGGCGCACGGCGTCCCGGAACTCTTCCGGCACCCGGGAGAGGAGCTTGCGGTCGATTGCGACCGCCCGACGGAACGCGTCCTCGGCCTGATCCCTGCGGCCCCTCTCGGCTAGGAGCTGCCCCAGTTGCATAGGGATCGAAGCCGCCTTCGGTTCGGTGGCAGCGGCCCGCTCGAGGAGTTCGATGGCGCGGTCGGGGTCACTCCGTCTCAACAGGTACGCCTCGCTGTAGAGAGCGGACATGAAGTGGGGATCGATGTCGAGGGCCTTGTCGAAGTCCGCGCGGGCATCCGCTGTCCTGCCGAACTGCTGATCGATGAGCCCGAGGCCGTACCAGGCCGCTTTGTTCTCGGGGTCCATTTCCAGAACGCGCCTGTAGTCCCGGGCGGCCCCGAGGGGATCTTGGTGAACCTGGCGCTGCAGGGCGGACTGCACCAGCACGTCGGTCGACTTGACGTTCCGGGTCACGGACCCTGCCGACGAGGAATGCATCGCCCATGCGGTCATCCCGACGGCAACCGCCGTCGCCGTGGCGAGTGCGGCCCAGAGTCTCGTACGTTTCACTTTTTCACTCTTCGTCGAAGGTTGCGGACGGACGGAATTCGCCTCTCTCACACCAACACCCGCGGCCCGGGCAGGCACTCGGTGGAATCCCACGTCCACCGAGCCCCCGCTGCTCGGCGAGATCTAGACCAGCAGCCTTCCGCCGCATCGCGCGGCGCCGTCCTTCATGGCGATGAGGTTGGCGACGACGTACGAGATGTCGTTCTTGGAGTGCCACTCGCTCGGGAAATAGGTGACCAGCCGGGACGACTGGAACCGGGCCTCCAGGTCGGGCACGAAGGCGCGATACCGGTCGTCCGTGTAGTACCAGAACGAGTTCTCGTTGTAGCAGGCGACGTGCGTCGGGTCCTGGTACGCGCCGCGGCCGTCGGAGCTGGGCGTCATGGTGAGGAGCATGCCGCCGGGTGCCAGCAGCCGGTACAGCTCGTTGATCAGGGGCACCTTCGCGGGTACGTACTCGAGGAAGTCCACCGCCCGCATCAGTCCCACGGAGGCGTCCGGCAGGTCCAGCCGCCCGGGCAGGGTCGCGACGATGTCGACGCCGTCGCCCGGCCGCCGGTCCACGCCGAGGTAACCCGGCGGCTTCCGGTGGGCGGCTCCGAGATCCAGGGCGAGCAGTCCGCGCCGGTGGGTCCACGCGAGGGCGTTGGCCTCGATGTACCTGTCGTACAGGGTGACCGTCTCGCGCTGGATGCGCCTGTTGATCTCCGGATCGCGCTGGGTGTTCGCAGGGTGCACCCGCTGGAGGTAGAGGCAGCGGTTGAGGTGGTGGAAGTCCCCGACGTGGAAGAGGCGGCACATCAGGTCCTGGTCGTCCAGAACCGTACGCGCGGCGTCGTACCCGCCGGCCTTGACGTAGCTTTCCCTGCGGAACGCCCGCACGTGGTTGGGCGCGTACCAGATGTAGGCGACGTTGTGCGGTGTCGGCGCCAGGGAGATGACCTGCAGCAGCTTGCGGCCGTCGACCCGCACCTCCTCGTACTGCCAGCCGAACGTCTCGTCGAAGCGGCTCTCGTCCCGCCCTCCGTCCTCGGTGATCTGCGCGGTGTTGCTGTAGACGAAGACGGCCTCCGGGTGCGCGTCGAACGCCTTGCCGAGCTCCTCCAGGCACGCCTTCGCGAGCAGATCGTCGTGATCGAGTTCCACCAGGATCTCGCCACGGGCCAGTTCGCAGGCCCGGCGCTTCACCGCTCCGACGCCGTTGAGGCCGTCCGCGATCTCGACGCGGACCCGATCGTCGGGCCGCTCCGGGCGCCACCGGGCGCCGTTGTTGAGCAGAACGACCCACTCCCAGTCCGAACAGGTCTGCGCCTGCAGGGACGCCAGACACTCATCGAGAAAGCGGGGCCGGTGGCTGGGGGTGAAGACGGAGAACCTCGGTGTCGCGCTCGACGTCATCTGCTGCTCCCTGCTTGGCTCGATGTCGGTGACGGGCTTGCGTGATCAGGAATCACCGAAATTCCTTGGGCACTTGGGAACGGAGTGAGGGATCGGTCGCGATCGCACGACGGAACTCGGCCGCGGCTTTGTCGTCACGGTTCTTCTGCTCCCAGATACGTCCGAGGTGCAGATACGCCGTGCCCGCCTTCGGGTTGTCGGCGATGACACGCTTCAGGAGCCCGGCGGCTCGGTCGGGGTCGCTCGGCTCCAGCAGCAGGGCCTCGTTGAAGAGAGCCGGCGGGAACGCCGGATCGACCTTCAGGGCCTTGTCATAGGCCACACGGGCATCGACCGCCCTGCCGTCCCCATGGGCGATGACTCCCAGGTTGTACCAGGCGTACTTGTTCTGCGGATCCAGTTCCAGCACACGCCGGTAGGTGCGGTCGGCCCCTTCGAGGTCGTGGTTCTTCTGCTGAAGAATCCCCGCCTCCAGCAGCATATTGGCGTCCTGCACATTCCGCCCGACCGATGACTGGGCTTTGAAATCGGAGGAATCCGCCGAGTGGGAATGAATCGCCCAGGACACCACTGCGATGGTGACTGCGGCCGCACCGACGAGTCCTGAAAGCGATTGCCTACGTGTCACTTTGTCACATCTCGTGGAATAGTCAGGGACGATGGCGTGATGGAGCACGAACCACCGTCATTTCCAACGACGTTACGAGGCAAGGCCGATAAAGCCGTCGTTCGGCGGGCACTTGGGGGACGCAGTCCACCCGAATGTACGCAGGGAAGAGGGCTGTGAGGGGCGGGAGGGTCAGTGGGTCGAGCTGCTCAGCTTCTGCGGCCCACCCGGCGCGGCGGCGGCGTGCGCGTCCATCCGCTCGGCCGCGAGGATCGCCGCCGCCGTGTCCGCCCGGGACGCGGCGACGACGAGCGCGCGGCCCGAGAGGGCGTGCGCCCGCCGGTGCAGGGCCGCCGGGTCCCGCACGGCGGCCACCTGCGTACGCGCCGGAGCCACTCCTCCCCGGAGCCGGGCCACCTGCCCGGCGAGGCGCTCGGCCGCGGCGTCCAGATCCGCGGACGGGGCCACCGTGCGCAGCTCGTCCGTGACGGCGAGCAGCGCCGCGAGGTGACCCGCGAGCTGGATGTCCAGCTCCTCCTCGCGGGATCGGTGGGGGAAGTCGGAAGGGGTGCCGGCCATCGTGGGGACCGACTTCTTGCGTATCGGCTCGTACATGGGGATGGCCTCCTGTGCTCTTACAGAAGCCATCCTAGCTTAGAACGCGTCTAAAGTTGTGTCCGTGGGCGCGAAAGGCGCCGGGCCGAGCCGGGTCTTCCCGCGACGCCAGGTCCGCTCAGGCCTCGATGTCGAAGAAGAAGAGTTGCACCAGGCGGTGGGTGCCGTGCTCCCCGGCGAAGTGCTCGTACGACGTGGCCGAGTGCATCAGCTTCGCGTCCCAGATCACCAGCCGGTTGTACTGGCCGGAGATCGACTCGACCAGTTCCCAGTTGTCCTCGTGCTCGAGGTTGTACGGGTCGTAGACGACTGATCGCGCGGCCTCGACCGCCTCCCGGCTGCCCAGGCGCGCCTGTTCCTTCGGGTGGGTGGGCGCACGCCGGCAGCCGTGGGTCCTGTCGCGCCAGAAGCTGGTGCCGGCGCCGGCGGGCGGGTTCGGGTTCAGATAGATCGCGGCGGCGTAGCTCTGCGTGTCGTGGTGCCAGACCAGCGGGTCGTCGTGCGCGGTCTGCTGGAAGACGCCGTTGGCGCTGTGGCCGAGCCATTCGGTGACCGGCGCGCCGAGCAGCCGCGAGAACTCCTCGCGCAGACCGGGCCAGAGGAAGCGGTGGTCGCTGCGCAGACCTTTGTAGTACTGCGGATCGGTGTGGTAGCCGACGCTGAGCGCGATCTTGCGCACCTCGTCCGGGTCGTCGAGGAAGTCGTCCACCGACAGCAGGTGCGGAGCGGTGGGGGTGAACAACCGCTTGGCGGCGGGCTTTCGCTGTGCGTTTTCGAGTGTGTCCCTCGGAATCACGATCCGGAGCTGCGTGGGGCCGCTGGAGATCAGGTAGCCACCGTCACCACGGTCCTCCAGTACGACGGCCACCTCGCCGCCGAAGTTGACTTGCTCCCCCAGGTTGAACGGCATGACCCGACTTCCTTCGTGGCGCGCTGACTGACGCACGAAGACTAGCGACCAACTCCTCACGAATGTCGGATTTCTTCGCGTGCGTACGGTGCTGTCGCGGCGGCGCGGGGCGTGGACCACCGGCCTGCGGCCTCGGTTCGCGGAACCGGACCGTAGGGACACCCTGCGTGAGGGCGGGGCCGGGAGGGGCGTCAGGGCTGGCCGTAGCCTTCGAGGAAGTTGCCGATCCGTCCCACCGCGTCGCGCAGGTCCCCGACCGTGGGCAGGGTGACGACCCGGAAGTGATCCGGCTCGGGCCAGTTGAACCCGGTGCCCTGGACGACCATGATCTTCTCCTGGCGCAGCAGGTCCAGGACCATCCGCCGGTCGTCCTTGATCTTGAACACGTTGGGGTCGAGCCGGGGGAAGAGGTACAGCGCGCCCTTCGGCCGCACGCAGCTCACGCCCGGGATCTGCGTGAGCAGCTCGTAGGCCACGTCCCGCTGCTCCTTCAGCCGCCCGCCCGGCAGCACCAGGTCGCCGATGGTCTGCCGCCCGCTGAGCGCCGCGACCACGCCGTGCTGTCCCGGCATGTTCGCGCACAGGCGCATGTTCGCCAGGATGGTCAGGCCCTCGATGTAGGAGTCGGCGTGCGCCCGGGGCCCGGAGATCGACATCCAGCCGACCCGGTAGCCGGCCACCCGGTACGCCTTCGACATGCCGTTGAAGGTCAGGGTCAGCAGGTCCGGGGCGACCGCCGCCGTCGGGGTGTGCGTGGCGCCGTCGTAGAGGATCTTGTCGTAGATCTCGTCCGAGCAGACCAGCAGGTTGTGCCGCCGGGCGATGTCGGTCAGGCCCTTCAGCACCGCCTCGTCGTAGACCGCGCCCGTCGGGTTGTTCGGGTTGATGATGACGATCGCCTTGGTGCGGTCGGTGACCTTCCGCTCCACGTCGGCGAGGTCGGGCATCCAGTCCGACTGCTCGTCGCAGCGGTAGTGGACCGCCGTGCCGCCGGACAGGGAGACCGCGGCCGTCCACAGCGGGTAGTCCGGCGCCGGGACCAGGACCTCGTCGCCGTCGTCCAGCAGCCCCTGCATCGCCATCACGATCAGCTCGGAGACGCCGTTGCCGATGAAGACGTGCTCGACGTCCGTCTCGATGCCGAGGGTCTGGTTGTGCATGACGACCGCGCGGCGCGCGGCCAGCAGGCCCTTGGCGTCGCCGTAGCCGTGGGCCGACGACACGTTGCGGAGGATGTCCTCCAGGATCTCGGGCGGGCACTCGAAGCCGAACGCGGCAGGGTTGCCCGTGTTGAGCTTGAGGATCCTGTGGCCGGCCGCCTCCAGCCGCATCGCCTCCTCGAGCACCGGGCCCCGGATCTCGTAACAGACGTTGGCGAGCTTCGTCGACTGGATCACCTGCATGCTTGGGAGCTTACGGCCGGGTAATGCTCTTTGGGTGGTGTTTTCCGCCACGTGAGACGCGTCGGAATGGGTGGTTACCGTCGGTAGCTGTCTCTCGGACCCCTGCGGCACCTAGACTTTCCGGCCATGTCCATGCCTCCCGACGTCCACGGAGTGCCGCCCACAGAGGGGGCGCCCCAGGGTGAGCCGAACGTGTACCACCCGCAGACCGCGGCCACTCCGACGTACGACGACTACACCGACCCGGCGTACGCCCACGGCTGGCAGAACGCGTTCGACGAGACGTGCGAACTGCCCTCCGTGCCGGACGGCGAATTCGCGGAACCGGGTCCGGACCTTCAGGGCCATCGGGGCGGCCGCCGGGGGCGCAGGAAGGAGCGGGCCGGTGACGGCCGGTCCCGGCGCGTGCTGCTCGCCGCCGGGGCGCTGGGGGCCGTCTCCCTCGCGGTGATCGCCGGGGTCTCCGCCATGTCCTCGTCGGACGGGACGCAGGGCGAGCGGGGCGGTACGGGGCCCTCGGCCGGGAGGGTCACGTTGCCGGGGGAGGCCCCCGCCGGCTCCCCGGGGTCGGCCTCCGATCCGGCCGGCGGCGCGCCGGAGGCCGGCAGCGCCTCGGGCGCGGGCTCGTCGAGCACGGGCGCCGACGCCTCGCAGAGCGCGTCGGCGGAGGGGCGGAGCGGCTCTCCCTCTCCGACATCCTCCGGCGCCCCCACCCCCACGACCACCACCGCGCCCACCGCGACCGCCACGTCGTCCCCCGCCGGGGACCTGCCCGGCAGGGGGCGCGGCAGAGGCACCAAAGGGCCCAAGTAGCGGACACATTCGGCCTGTTGACGGGCGGTCCGCCCCCGCGGGCCGCTGACGTCTTCTTGTGGCGCACCCCTCGCGCCATCACAATGCGCATGACAAGACAGGCGGCCGGAAGATCTCCGGTCGCCCGCGTCTCAAGAGGGGACCCCCACATGAACAAGCCTCTCCTTGCCACCCTCGCGACCCTGGTGATCACCGGGGCGGGGGCGGCACCCGCGGTCGCCGCGCCGACGACGGACGCGCCGGCCCGCGCCACCGCGGCGACGAGAACCGCGCCCGCGATCCAGGCCGTCGGCTTCGCGGGCACCGTCTCGCTGAGCAACTGCTCCGGCTCCGTGATCCGTTTCCCCGGCTCCGCCGACAGCGACCCGGCCCTGGTGCTCACCAACGGCCACTGCCTGGAGACCGGCTTCCCCGCGCCCGGCGAGGTCGTCGTCGACCAGGCCTCCAGCCGCTCCTTCGGCCTGCTCAACTCGGCCGGTACCCGGATCGGCACGCTCCGCGCGAGCAAGGTCGCCTACTCGACCATGACGGACACGGACGTCACGATCTACCAGCTCACCCGCAGCTACGCGCAGATCAAGAGCTCGTACGGGATCAACGCGCTCACCATGAGCGACACGCACCCGGTCGCCGGCAGCGCCATCAAGGTCGTCTCCGGCTACTGGAAGCGGATCTACAGCTGCAACGTCGACGGCTTCGTCTACCGCCTCAAGGAGGGCGACTGGACCTGGAAGGACTCGGTCCGCTACACCTCCGCCTGCAACACCATCGGCGGCACCTCGGGCTCGCCCGTCGTCGACGTCGCCACCGGCAAGGTCGTCGCCGTCAACAACACCGGCAACGAGGACGGCGAGTCCTGCACCGTCAACAACCCGTGCGAGGTGGACGAGAACGGCAACGTGACCGTCCGACAGGGCATCAACTACGCCGAGGAGACGTACCAGATCGCGGCGTGCTTCGGTGCCGGCAACAAGCTGAACCTGAGCGCGAGCGACTGCACCCTGCCCAAGCCGTAGGGCCCGCCGACCGGGACCGGGACCGGAAGCGGAGAGGGGCGGGCGGTCACACCGCGGCGCGGCGGACCGCCCGCCTCCCGTCCCACCGAGCGACGCGGACCGCCCGCCCCTCACGCCGTGGTGCGGCGCACGGGCCGCCCCTCACGCCGGAGTGCGGCGCACCGCCCGCCCCGCCAGTACGTCCGTGCGCCGGCCGTCCTCGATCACGAACCGGCCGTCGATCAGCACGTACGGGATGCCCGTCGGCAGCGCCCGCGGCTGCTCGAACGTCGAGCCCGGCGCGACCGTGGCCGGGTCGAAGAGGACCAGGTCGGCCCGGTACCCCTCGCGCACCAGCCCCCGGTCCGGCAGGCGCAGCCGGGCCGCCGGACGCCCGGTGAGGTGCGCGACGCACTCCTCCAGCGACAGCACGCCCAGCTCCCGCACGTACCGCCCGAGGTAGCGCGGGAAGGTGCCGTAGGCGCGCGGATGCGGCTTGGCGCCCCGCAGGATGCCGTCGGAGCCGCCGGTGTGGACCCGGTGGCGCATGATGGCCCGCACGTTCTCCTCGTGGCCCACGTGCTGGAGGACCGTCGAGCCGAGCCGGTCCTCCACCAGCAGCCGGCGCGCGGTCGTCCAGGGCTCCTCGCCCCGCCGGTCCGCCGACTCCCGCACCGTGCGGCCGACGTACTCGGCCAGCGCCGGATCGGCGACCCCGGAGATCTCGACCGTGTCCCACTCCACGGGGACGCCGTGGCAGCCGTCCGAGCCGGTGACCTCCAGGTCGCGGCGGATCCGCGCCGCGGTCTCCTCGTCCGCGAGCCGCCTGAGCACCTCCTCGGGGCCGCCCTCGCTCGCCCAGCTCGGCAGCAGCGCGGCGAGGGTGGTGCAGCCGGGGGTGTAGGGATAGGTGTCGAGCGTGATGTCGGCGCCTGCGGCGAGCGCCTCGTCCAGCAGCGCCAGCAGCTCGGGCGCCCGGCCCTTGTTCGGGCCGAAGTTCAAGGTGGCGTGCGCGAGGTGCAGCGGGCAGCCCGCCGCCCGGGTCAGGGCCACCATCTCCGCGTACGCCTCCAGCGCGCCCGCGCCGTAGGAGCGGTGGTGCGGGCAGTAGTAGCCGCCGTAGGAGGCCACCACCCCGCACAGTTCGGTCAGTTCCGCGTCCGGCGCGTACATGCCCGGCGTGTAGGTGAGCCCGGACGACAGCCCGACGGCGCCCTGCTCCAGCCCCTCGGCGACCAGCCGCCGCATCCGGGCCAGCTCCCCGGGCGTGGCCGGGCGGTCCTCCCAGCCGACGGCGAGCGCGCGGACCGTGCCCTGCGGGACCAGGTAGGCGGCGTTGACCGCGATGCCCTCGCCGCCGAAGCCGTGGTCGAGCCGGTCCAGGTACCCGCCGACCGACCGCCAGGTGAAGTCGACGTCCTCGCCGTACCCGTTCCAGCCGGTGATGGCTCGGCGCACCTCCTCCAGCGTGCGCTCGTCGACCGGCGCGTACGACAGCCCGTCCTGGCCCAGGACCTCCAGCGTGACCCCCTGCGCGGCCTTCGCGCTGTGGTCCGGGTCGCGCAGCAGGGCGAGGTCGCTGTGCGCGTGCATGTCGATGAACCCGGGGGAGAGCACCAGGCCCTCGGCGTCCAGCTCCCTCCTCGCCCGCGGTCGTTGGCAGCCCGCGGCCGCGGCCTCCTTGACGATCGACACGATCCTGCCGCCCAGGACCGCCACGTCGGCGCGGTAGGAGGGCGCGCCGCTGCCGTCGACGACCTCCGCGTCCCGCACGACGAGGTCGGCGAAGTCGGCGAGCTCCACCTGATCCATACGGCGCCTCCTAGAAGAACGTGCGGACGTAGTCGACGACCGTGCCGTCCGCCTCGGCGAGCGGGATCAGCGGCCACTTGTCGAAGGAGGTGCACGGGTGGGACAGCCCGAGGCCCACCCAGTCGCCCACCGCCAGGTCCGCCTCCGGTCCGGTGCGCAGCCAGGCGTGCTGGTCGGACAGGGCGGTGACGGTGATGCCGGTGGCCGGGCGCTCGACGCCGTCCCGGCGGACCACCTGGGCGAAGGGCAGGTCGAGGTCGTAGGCCGCGTCCCGCTTGCCCGCGTTGACGAAGGCCTGCTCGGGGGAGGGCCGCGAGACCACCTGCGTCCACAGCCGGAACGCGGGCTCCAGGGCGCCCTCCTCGGGCACCCGGTTGAAGGGGGTCAGCTTCCGGTAGTGGCCGTCGTCGTGCGAGACGTAGGCGCCGGAGCGCAGCAGCTTCAGCACGGGGCGGGAGAGTTCGGGGATCGCGGCGAACACCTCGGCCACCGCGTCGAACCAGGCGCTGCCGCCCGCGCTGACGACGATCTCGTCCACGCCGGCGAACCGGCCGGCCTTGTCGAAGTCCACGGCCAGCGCCACCAGCCGGCCGAGCCAGGCCCCTACCCGCTCCGGGTCCGCCCGCGGCACCTCGCCCTCGTACCCGGCGACACCGACCAGCCGCAGGGCCGGCGTCGCGGCCACCGCGTCCGCGACGGCCGCGCACTCCGCCTCCGTGCGCACACCGGTCCGGGCGCCCTCGCCGGCGGCCAGTTCCACCACGACGTCCACCGGCCGCGCCGCCCCCCGCAGCGCCGCGTCCATCAGTTCCACCCCGCGCACGGAGTCGACGTAGGCGACGAGGCGGAAGGCCGGGTCGGCGGCGAGTTCGGCGGCGATCCAGCGCAGCGCGGCCGCGTCGACGACCTCGTTGGCGAGGAAGACCCGCTCGACGCCGAAGGCCCGCGCCACCCGGACCTGGTGCGGCACCGCGAGGGTGATGCCCCAGGCGCCGTGCTCGATCTGGCGCTGGAAGAGCCGCGGGGCCATGGAGGTCTTGCCGTGCGGGGCGAAGGCGAGGCCGTGCCGGGCGGCGTAGGTCTCCATGAGGCGCAGGTTGTGCTCCAGGCGCTCGGCGGAGAGGGCGAGCACGGGGGTGGCGAAGCCTCCGGTGAAGAGGTTGCGGCGCTGGGCGGCCAGCTCGCCGACGGTCAGCCCGTCGGCGTCCGGCGGGAGGCCCTTGAAGCGGTGGTCGACACGTTCCTCGGCCAGGCGGGCGAGCGCCTCGGTGCCCATGGAGCCTCCTGATCTGGTGCGTTGCATCATGTGCAACATTCATTGCGTATGTCGTTGTGCGCTGTCTAACATCTCGGCCGACGCGGGGTCAACGAAAGGCCCCGCCGCCGAACCCGAGGAGCTACGAGCATCGTGACCGCCACCGGACCCCGCAACGGCCCCGGCGCCGTGGACGCCGTGGACGTCGTGGCGCTCGGCGAGTCCATGGTCACGTTCCTGCCCTCCCGCCCGGGACGCCTCGCCGACGTCCCCACCTTCGCGCGGGCCATCGGCGGCGCCGAGTCCAACGTGGCCTGCGTGCTCGCGGCCGCCGGGCACTCCGCCCGCTGGGTCGGCCGGGTCGGCGCGGACGGCTTCGGCGACCACCTGATCGAGGCCATCGGCGCCTACGGCGTCGACGTGACGGCCGTACGGCGGGACCCGGCGCGGCCGACCGGCGTCTACTTCCGCACCGCCGGCGACCGGGCCACCGACGCGCACGAGGTGGCGTACTACCGGGCCGGATCGGCGGCCTCCGCGATGGCGGTGGACACCGTCGACCTGGACGCCGTGCGCGCGGGCCGCGTGCTGCACCTGTCCGGGATCACCGCCGCGCTCTCCGCCGGCTGCCTGGGCCTGATGCGCGAGCTGACCGCCCGCCGCCCCGGCCGCCCGCTGGTCTCCTTCGACGTCAACCACCGCCCGGGGCTGTGGCGGGACGCCGGCGGGGCGCGCGTGCTGCTGGAACTGGCGCGCGGGGCGGACATCGTGTTCGTCGGGGAGGACGAGGCGCGCACGGCCTGGGGGCTGCACGGCGGCCGGGCCGTCCGGGAGGCGCTGCCCGAGCCGGACGTCGTCGTCGTCAAGCAGGGCGGCGCCGGGGCGACGGCGTTCGCCCGGACCACCGCGGGCCAGGCGGACACCGACGGCACCGCGACGTCCGTCCGGGCGCCCGAGGTCGACGTCGTCGCCCACGTGGGCGCCGGGGACGCCTTCGCCGCCGGGTTCCTCTCCGCCACCCTGCGCGCCCTGCCCCTTCGCGACCGCCTCCGGCACGGTCACCTGACGGCCGCCGCCGCGCTCACCGCCCCCGGCGACCTCGCCGCGCCCCCGGCCCGCGACCACGCCGACCGTCTTGCCGCCCTGGACGAGAAGGCGTGGGGGAGACTGCGACTCGGCCCCGGCTGGACGCGCACCGCTCCGGGGGCCGAGGAGGAGGGACGTCCGTCATGAGCCAGACCGTCGACCGCGCGCTGAGCATCCTGCCGCTGCTCGCCGAGGGCCCCGCCGACCTCGGGCAGGTCGCCGACCGGCTCGGCGTGCACAAGTCCACCGCGCTGCGCCTGCTGCGCACCCTCCACGAACACGGCCTGGTCTACCGCCAGTCCGACCAGCGCTACCGCCTCGGCGCCCGGCTCTTCGCCCTCGCCCAGGAGGCGATGGAGAACCTCGACATCCGCGAGATCGCCCACCCGCACCTGGTCCGCCTCAACGAGAGCTGCGGCCACACCGTCCACCTCGCCGTGTACGAGGAGAACGAGGTCCTCTACATCGACAAGGTCGAGAGCCGCTACCCGGTGCGCATGTACTCCCGGATCGGCAAACCGGTCGCCATCACGGTCGCGGCCGTGGCGAAACTGCTGCTCGCCGACCTGCCGGAAGCCGAGCGCCGCGCCGTCGCGGAGCGGCTCGACTACCCCTCCTACACGCCCCGTTCGACGCCCGACGCCGCCGCCTTCCTGCGCGAGCTGGAGAAGGTGCGCGAACAGGGCTGGGCCACCGACCTCGGCGGCCACGAGGAGTCCATCAACTGCGTCGCGGCCCCCGTACGCGGCGCCGACGGCCGGGTGGCCGCCGCGATGTCGGTCTCCGCGCCGAACGTCGTCGTCACCGCCGACGAACTCCTCGCCCTGCTCCCGCTGGTGCGCCGCACCGCGGACGCCATCAGCGGCGAGTACTCCGGCAGGACCCCCGTACCGACCCCAGACAGGGACACCGCATGACAGAGAAGACCGCGCTCACCCCGAAGACCCACACCGTCCCGCCCGCGAAGTTCTCGCACGGCGTCCGCAAGGGGAACATCCTCCAGGTGGCCGGCCAGGTCGGCTTCCTGCCCGCCGAGGAGGGCAGGGCGCCCACGCCCGCCGGTCCCACCCTGCGCGAGCAGACCCTCCAGACCCTCGCCAACGTCAAGGCGATCCTGGAGGAGGGCGGCGCCACCTGGGACGACGTGATGATGATCCGCGTCTATCTGACCGACGTGGACCACTTCGCCGAGATGAACGCGCTCTACAACGCCTACTTCGAGGAGCAGGGCCTCACCCAGCCGCCCGCCGCGCGCACGACCGTCTACGTCGGTCTCCCCGCCGGGCTCCTCATCGAGATCGACGCGCTCGCCGTACTGGGCTGAACTTCTGACGGTCCCTCACCCCAACCCCCCGCACTCCGCACGCCCGCACGGCGCGGCGCCCCCCACCCCCTGGGGAGCCGTGCCGCGCTCCGCCCTGCCCGAAAGCTCCATGTACTTACGCAGAGGACCCCCGTATGTCCCTCCCGCTCGCCGCCTCCGCACCGCCCGCGCCACCGCACACCGGTGGCCTGCTCCTCCTCGTCGACGGCACCGCCGGACTGCTGCTGGTCGCCGCCCTCGGCATCGCCCTGCTGCTGTTCCTGATCATCAAGGCGAGGCTCCAGCCCTTCGTCGCGCTGCTCGCCGTCTCCATAGCCGTCGGCCTGCTGGCCGGCCTGTCGGTCACCGAACTCTTCGGCACCGTCCAGCGTTCCGACGCCGTCTCCACCATCGAGGCGGGCATGGGCGGCATCCTCGGCCATGTCGCGATCATCATCGGCCTGGGCACCATGCTCGGCGCGATCCTCGAAGTCAGCGGCGGGGCCGAGGTGCTGGCGTCCCGGCTGCTGAACCTGTTCGGCGAGAAGCGAGCCCCCCTCGCCATGGGCCTGACCGGCCTGATCTTCGGCATCCCGGTCTTCTTCGACGTCGGCATCTTCGTCCTCGCGCCCCTCGTCTACGCCGCCGCCAAACGGTCGGGCAAGTCGATCCTGCTCTACTGCCTGCCCCTGCTGGCGGGCCTGTCCATGACCCACGCCTTCCTGCCGCCGCACCCCGGCCCGGTCGCCGCCGCGGGACTGCTGCACGTGCAGCTCGGCTGGGTCATCCTCATGGGCGTCGTCTGCGGCATCCCCGCGGTGCTCGCCGCGTGGGCGTTCTCCGCCTGGATCGGCCGGCGCATCTTCGTCGACGTGCCCCAGGACATGGTCGAGGCGTCGGACGAGGCCAGGCGCGCCGTGCTCGAGGAGCAGCGCGCGGCGGGCGCCGAACCGCGCGAGAAGCCGGTCCCCCTGGCCACCGTCCTCGGCATCATCGGTACGCCGCTGGTGCTCATCCTCGCCGCGACCTTCTCCTCGATCGCCCTCGCCCCCTCCACCCTCCGCTCGGTCGTCGAGTTCTTCGGCCACCCGTTCGTGGCCCTCACCATCGCCCTGCTCCTCGCCTACTACCTGCTCGGCATCCGCCGCGGCTGGTCCCGCAAGTCCCTGGAGACGGTGTCGACCTCGTCGCTTAAGCCGGTCGGCAACATCCTGCTGGTGGTCGGCGCGGGCGGGGTCTTCGGCGCGGTGCTCAAGGCGAGCGGGGTCGCGCAGGCGCTGTCGGACACCTTCAACGGCGTCGGGCTGCCGGTGATCGTGCTGGCGTACCTGATCTCCGTGGTGCTGCGGGTGGCCCAGGGATCGGCCACGGTCGCGATCGTGACCACGGCGGGCATCGTGGCGCCGCTGCTGGCCGAGGGACACCACTCGCAGGCCTTCGTGGCCCTCGTCATCATGGCCGTCTCGGCCGGTTCGATCTTCGCCTCACACGTCAACGACGGCGGCTTCTGGATGGTCGCCAAGTACTTCGGCATCAGTGAGCGCGACACCCTGAAGACCTGGACGGTGCTGGAGAGCGTGCTGTCGGTGGTCGGATTCGCGGTGGCTGCGGGGCTGAGCGTCTTCGTGTAGCCCCGGACGCGGACGTGACCCGCGGCCGCCCGGGGCCGCGGGTCACGGTCGTGGCCGAGGTGAACGCCGTGGGAGGAGGGTTGGCTGTTGCCCGCACAGGGACATCGTCCATACTTCCCGCGTGGAGCAGCGCATAGGTTCGAGCAGCCAGCCCCTCGAGGGCGCCGGATTCGACCCGGCCTTCATCCCCGGGCTCTCCTCGCCCGCTTCGGCGGAGCCGGAGGACACCGTGCCGGTGCGGCCCGGGGAGAAGGCCGCGGAGGAGACCGCCCCCGGCGAGGGCGCGGCCCCGGAGCGGGCCGGGTCCGCCGCGGTGTCCGCCGAGGACTCCGCCGAGGCGCCCTCGGGGGCCTCCGCCGAGCCGGAGGCGGCCCCCGAGGGTCCCGTCTTCGAGGCGTCCGACCGCCGCGCGAGAATCGTCGCCGACGGCAGGGGCGTACGGCTCACCCTCGACGACCAGGAGTGCGAGTTCCGCTGGGACGAGATCGGTGCCGTCGAGACGGCGACGCCGCGCTTCGGCAAGCGGTTCACCGTCACCGTGCACACCCCCGACCGCCGCTGGTACCCGATCGAGATCGAGGCGGCGGCCAGGAGCCGCTTCCCGGAGTGGGAGGCGCAACTGGACGCGGTGCTCGACGCGTTCTTCGAGGACGGCGAGCACGGCGAGGGGGGCCGGGACGGCCGGCAGGCCCTGGACGGCGATCAGGACAAGGACGGCGAGCAGCCCGAGGCCGCCGATGCCGAGCCCGCCGGCCAGGAGTCCTAGCCGCGGTACGTCGACGAAGGGGGCCCGGGTCACGGCAGCGCGTGCACGTGCGGGCCCACCGCGTTCGACCAGGCGTTGCCCGACGCGGCGTCCCAGTTGGTCGACCAGGTCATCGCGCCCCGCAGGTCCGGGTACGTCCGCGAGGGCCTGAAGGCGCCGCAGCCGGTGCCCTTGGTCAGGCAGTCCAGGGCGTTGTTCACCACCGCCGGCGACACGTAGCCGCTGCCGGCCCCTCTGGTGGAGGCCGGCAGGCCGAGGCCCACCTGGGAGGGGGCCAGGCCGCCCTCCAGCTGGATGCAGGCCAGGGCCGTCAGGAAGTCGACCGAGCCCTGGCTGTAGACCTTGCCGTCGCAGCCCAGCATGGAACCGCTGTTGTAGTACTGCATGTTGACGACGGTGAGGATGTCCTTGATGTTCAGGGCCGTCTGGAAGTAGGCGTTCGACGTCGACTGCATGTCGATGGTCTGCGGCGCCATCGTGATGACGAGCGAGGGGCCCGCCTTAGCCGAGAGGGACCGCAGCGCCTGCGTCATGTACGTCGCGTTCAGGCCGTTCTCCAGGTCGATGTCGACGCCGTCGAAGCCGTAGGTCCGCATCAGCGAGTGGACCGAGTCGGCGAAGTTCGCCGCCGACGCCGGATCGCTCACCGACACCGTGCCGTTCTGGCCGCCGACCGAGACGACGACCTTCTTGCCCGCCGCCTGCTCGGCCCTGATGTCCGCCTTGAACTGGTCGGTGGTGTATCCGCCGAGGCCCGCGGAGTCCAGCGTGAAGGAGACCGCGCCCGGCGTGGAGGTGGCGTCCGCGAACGCCACCGCGATGATGTCGTACTGGGCGGGGACGTCCGAGATCCTCTGGACGGTGGCGCCGTTGTCGAAGTTCTGCCAGTACCCGGTCACCGCGTGCTTCGGGACCCCGGTCCCGCCGCCGGAGGGCGCCGTGGTGCCGGTCACGGCGGCCGACTTCGCCGACTCGCCCGCCGCGTTGGCCGCGGTGACCTGGAAGGAGTAGGAGGTGGCGGCGGACAGGCCGGTCGCCGTGGCCGAGGTGCCGGTCACCGCCGCCGCCTCGGTGCCGTCGCGGTAGACGTGGTAGCCGGTGGCGCCCGGGACCGAGTTCCAGGACAGCGAGACGGACGACGAGGTGGTGCCGGTCACCGCCAGGCCGCCGGGTGCCGACGGGACGCCCGGAGAGGGGCCGCCGCCCCCGCCGCCGTCGGGCCCGAAGACCGACACGTCGTCCGCGTAGTACGCCGCCTGGCCGTACCAGCCGTGCAGGTACACGGTCACCGACGTCGTCGACGCGCCCGTGGTGAAGGTCGTCGACAACTGCTTCCAGGCCGTCGTGTCCGGGGTCCAGGTGGACACGTCCGTGGTGCCCGTGCCGGTCGCGCCGAGATAGGCGTACCCGCCCCGCACCCAGGCGCTCAGCGTGTACGTGGCGCCGGGCCGCACCGCGACCGTCTGGGCGCACCGGGCGTCGTCCTGCCCGGCCGGTGCCGCCTTCAGGGCGGCCGAGCCGCTGTGCACCGGTGAGGAGACGGCCGTGCCGCTGCCGGCCGAGCAGGCCCAGTCGCCGAGGCCCGACTCGAAGCCGGGATTACGGGCGTTGTCGACGTCCGCCGCCGACGCCTGGCCGCCGCCGGTGAGGGCGAGGGCGAGGGCCGCGGTGACGGCTCCCGACCAGACGCGCAGAAGCCGTCTGCGTCCGGGCATGGCTGGTACGCGGTCCACTGGGGCCTCCGTGGGGGAGAGGGAGAGAGGAGGGGGAGGAGCAGCGGACGGTGGCCACCGTCAGGTCGTCCTGGTCGTACAAGTTGGTCCAGACCAATTGGCTTGTCAAGAGGTCCAGACCAACGCGCAGGTCACTTCCGGTCCGTCCCAACGCCCCTGCCCGGTAAGTCCCTTGGGCTCGCTCCCCGGCTCCGGACCCCTACGCCCCCGTCTCCCGCCACCGGTCCAGGAGCAGCCCCGCCGCGCACCCCGTCAGCAGCACCGCCGTGGACATCCAGAAGGCGAGGGACCCGAAGCCGTTGCGCTCCCACCGCAGCGACAGCGTCAGCACCTGGGCGGCCGCGGGCACCGCGCACGCGGCCCCCGTGTGCCGCACCGGCATCTCCCGCCACGGCTCCGGATGCACCCGTGCCGCCGCCCACACGGCGAGCGTGACGCAGACCAGGTTCGGCAGATGCACCAGCAGCAGGGCCGCGCCGAACGACCCCACGCCCCGCGGGCCGACCAGATGCGCGTACAGCAGCGACATCTGGACGTACTCCGTGACCACCAGCACGACCACGCCCGCCGCCCAGGACCGCACCAGGGACAGCAGCGGGCCGGGACCGGCGGCGGCGGGCGCTCCGCAGCCCTGGCGCGCCATCACCGGCCGCCCAGGACCTGGTACACCAGCACCGTCGCGAAGCCCAGCGCCGCCAGGCCGCAGCCCGCGGTCAGCGCCAGGGCCTGCAGGACCGGGGACCAACTGCCCCGCCCGGCCACGGTCGCCGTGCCCTCGGGGTCCCGGGGGTCGTAGGTGACGGTGACCGGGGTGCCCTCCGTCATCGACCAGCCCGCCAGGTCCTCGAACTCGACGCGGGTGCCGTCGGCGGCGTGGAAGGCGAACCAGTGGCGGGTGGCGTCGGAGCGGTGATACGGCTCCGTCTCCACGCGGACGCACTCGCCGCCGGTGCGCACACCCCGCCGCAGGACGCGGGCCACCGTCAGCAGGCGTCCGGCGTACTTCCACGCCAGCGCCCCGAAGAGGGCCACCAGCAGGCCGAGGACCACATAACCGGCACCGGGAACCTCCACTAGTGCACCTCGACCGAGTCGACGATCTTCTTCAGGTCCGCGGCCGGCAGCGCGCCCCGGGCCGCGTCGACGCGGACGGCGTAGGTCCTGCCGTGCGAGTCCAGGCCCGTCACGATCACGCCCGTCACGGGCGTGCCCCTGGGCGGACCGCCGTCCTCGCCCGTGGCCTTGAACGTGAAGTCGACGCGCTTGGCCTCCTTGCCGCCGGCCGGTTGCACGTCCCTCTCGCCGGTGATCCTCGCCCCCATCTCGATGCCCGCCTCGGCGGCGATGGCGGCCTGCTCGGCCGAGTCCGCCTTGGTGAAGTCCAGTTGCACGGTGATGACGGAGACCGTCCGGCCGTCCTGCTTCCGCACCGCCGCGGCCGCGTTGTACCGGCCGCGCCCGGCCGCGCTCCGCTCGGTGAAGCCCCGCGGGCCCTTGGGGTACGACACCGAGACGCCCTTGGTGTCGAGGGTCCCCCACCCGTCGGGCACGGAGGCGGTGCCGGAGCCGTCCTTCCCGCAGGCGGACAGGGTCAGGGCGGCGGTCAGCAGACCCGTGACCACGGCTCCATGGGTACGGCGGGTGTTCATCGGTGGCGGCTCCCGTCGGGGGTGATCGGCTGGCATGACTCTTCCCCGATCCCGATCAGTTCGCACAGTAGCTGTAGGGCAGGTAGGCGCGGCCGTCTCCGCGGGGGGCGCCCAGGAACTGCGCGTCCGTCAGCGTCTCCGACTTCTTCTCGGTGCTGATCGACAGGCCCAGGCTGAGCCCGAGGTTCAGCTCGAAGCCGTACTCGGCGGCGTTCACCTCGCCGGTGTAGGTCATCCGGCTCGACCTGCCCTTGTCGAACATCAGTTGACCGAAGGGGTCGTCGTCACCGGGACGCCTGGTCGGCGCGTGGCCGTCGAACATGTACTGGAAGGGCGTCGCGACCTGCTCGTTGTTGCTGTCCAGCCACCGCTCGGCGACGGCCCGGTCCTGGTCGCCCGCCGGGCCCGGGTCGAAGCTGACGGAGTTGGTGACCACCTCGATGCCGGTGGCGCTGTCGGTGCCCTTCTCGCTCACCCCGCCGCCGCGCTTGTCGCCGCCGGACTTCCCGTTGTCGCCGCCCACCTTGGCGCCGTCCTTCTGGCCGCCCTGCTCGACGGTGCGGGTCATGTCGACGCGGACCAGCTTGCCGGTGGTCTTGTCGTAGGTGACGGTGATGGTGCCGGTCTGCGTGGTGGAGGCGGAGTAGTCGCCGCTCAGCGGGCCCGCCTCGTAGCCCACCTTGGTGCCGTACTCGATGGACGAGGAGTACGTGTACGACTTGGTGTTCTTGTAGGCGTTGTCGGTCCAGGTGACGTCGGGGGCGTACTTGAAGTTGCCGCCGAGCGTGGCGCCCAGCTTCTTCTCGTCACCCGCCGAGATCTTCAGACCGCCGGCCGCGGAGGCCTCCAGCCCCACCTTGCCGTAGGTGATCTTCCGGTCGTCGCCGAGGTGGTCCTTCACCCTCTTCTCCGTCTCCTCCTCGTCCTTCAGAGGGCCGGTGCCGAAGAGGTAGAGGATGCTGTCGCCGAGGCTCGCGTCCGCGCCGCCCGGCGACTCGCGCCGCATCCGGTACATCTCCAGCTTCTCGATGTCGTCGCGGAACTTCCGCGCCTCCTCCGGGCTCTCGAAGACCCAGGTGTCGCCGTTGGTCACCTTGATCCCGGCGCCCAGCTCCACCTTGTCCATCCCGAACCGGCCCACCTTCATGCCGGGCTTGAAGTCCTTCTTGGCGGCCACCGAGGCCGCGTCCGTGAAGGTGAGGTAGACGAGTTCGTCCCGGTCGTCGACCTTGCCGTCGTGGTTGACGTCCGTGTGCGCCTTGAGGTGCTGCTCCTGGAAGCCGTACTCCTTGCCGATCTCCCAGAACAGGATCTTCGCCTTGGAGCCCGCCTTGTCGGTCACGCTCGACACCTGGCACAGCGCCGGCTCGTAGTCCCCGTCGGTGAGCGGCCGGCCCGCGTCGCCGCCGCCCGGCCCGCAGGATCCGCCGCCGGTCACCTTGCAGATCTCCGCGGTGATCCGCTCGTAGACGGTGCGGCCGACACCGGTGGCGGAGACGCCGAGCGCGATCGCGACCGAGACCACGATCATCCCGAGGTACTCGGTCCCGGTCGCGCCGCGGTCGTCGAGGCGACGCACACGGCGCCGCGCGCCCCGCTCCGGTCTCCCGGACGTCCCGGCTCCGTACGTCCGCATGCCGCCCCCGCCCGTCACACGGCACCCCTTCCCGCCTCACGGCCAACAGCCCCTGCGTGCACGGCGAGCGTAGGAGCGGGAGCGGGATCCGGGCGTGGGCCCGGGGGCCCAAACGAAGGCCCAGAGTCAACGGTGCGTCGCGGGCCCACACTTTTGGGTCCCGCGGGATGTTCGTCCTGCCCTGGTTTGACGTGTCTTGTGCAAGGACAGTTGCCAGGCAGCTACAGAATCGCTGTTCTCCGGTCACAGAGGCGTGGATACAGTGCTGAGGTAGTCACGCAGTGAAGTCGATTCGGTGGGCCGCAGGGAACGGCGGCGTACCGACAGGCGTGAAACGGGGAGCTGCGCGTGCCAACTGCCATTGCTGTGACCAGTGCCGACATGGCGCTGCCCGCCCAGGACGAGCGGACGGTGCCCGCCGTCGTCCTGCGCGACCTGGACCGCCGCCCGCTGGAGCAGTCGCTGGCCGAGGTGCAGGCCCTGCTCGACCTGCACGGACACCTGATCGTCGTCTGTTCCGCGGCCGTCGGCAGCGGTGTGGAACAACGGCTGCACACCGTCCGCTCGCTGCTGGAGAGCGACCGCATCGCGCTGTTCCGCCCGGAGTTGCCACCGCTCGGACTCGCCGTGCTGGCACGGCAGTTGCGCCAGCTCGCGTCCTGCGACCTCAGCCCCGGCGTGCTCGCCTCGGCGGGCCGGCTGCTCACCCACTACATCCACGCCGGCGCCGTCCTGAACTCCGTCACCCGGCTCGACCGCGTCCCCGTCGGCCTGCGGACGCACGCCAAGTCCTGGGTGCCCGGGAGCCAGTTCGGCGTGGTCGCGCACCCCGCGCCGCAACTGGTCAGGATCGGTCCCGAAGCGACCCTGAACGGACCGGAGTTCGGCACCTGGATGCTGGTCGCCAAGGGCCAGCTCCAGTCGGACTGGGTCAGCGCCACCCTCGCCCCGTCGTGGAACGTGCTGGGGCTGCGGGAGGCCGCGCTCCCCGCCGAGTCCGCGCACTGGTGGGGGACCGGCAGGCTCGTGGAGTTCTGCACCTACCTGCCCGACCTGTCGGTCCTCTACCAACTGGTCACCTCGGTGCGCCAGGGCGTCTGCCACTGGTGCGGCATCGACGTCATCGGGGACCGCTGCGTCTTCTGCTCCGCCACCCCGCCCGCCTACGACGGTCCCGTCCCCACCGGGTAGCCCCCGGACCGCCCGGCACCGGCCGTCCGGAGCCCCGGCGGCACCGAGTACACCCGAGGAACAGCGCACACCGCTCAGACCACTCGACTCCGCCCGACCGAATCCCCAACGAGGTTGCACGGTTCATGAACTCCCGTCAGCGCCGCGGCGTGATACTCCTGCTCCTGTCCGTCATCTGCGCCTTCGGCGCGTTCGCGGGCGTGCTCTCCGTCATCGGGGACGTCAAGTCCAAGGTCGGCCCCGAGGTCGCGGCGTACCGGCTCAGGACCGATGTGAAGCCCTACACGCCGCTGGACACCAGCCAGTTCGAGAAGATCGAGATGCCCAAGCGGTGGCTGTCGTCGAACGCCGTCACCGACCTGGCCCAGATCCAGGGCAAGATCGCGGTCACCACGCTGCGCGCGGGCTCCCTGCTGCAGAGCGACATGATCGTGAACCAGCCCGCGCTGCAGCCGGGGCAGCAGGAGGTCGCCATCATGATCGACGCGGCGACCGGCGTCGCCGGCAAGATCACGCCGGGCTCCACGGTCAACGTGTACGCCACCTTCGACGGACAGCGGGAGGGCGACCCCGCCCAGTCCAAGATCATCGTCACCAACGCCAAGGTGCTCGACGTCGGCCGGATCACCGCCCTGGAGCCCGACGCCGGCAACAAGAACCAGCAGCCCACCGACGCGGTGCCCATCACGTTCGCGCTGACCACGATCGACGCCCAGCGCATCACCTACGCCGAGTCCTTCGCCCAGCGGGTCCGGCTCGCGCTGGTCGCCCCCGGCAGCGACACCAGCGTCCCGGCCAAGGACCGGACCTACGAACTCGCGAACGACAAGTGAGAGGCCCGCATGCCCACCAGGATCCTCCCGGCAGTCGGTGACGCGGACGCGGTCCGGTCCATCACGACACTGCTCAGCCAGCTCCCCGACGCGGAGCCGGTGTCCCCGGTCGCCGACTCGACCCAGCTCATCGACACCCTGGCACGGCTGGCCGCCGAGTCCGTCGACGAACTGCCCGAGATCGTGGTGGTGCACGAGCGGATCGGCCCGGTGCCCGCGCTGGAGCTGGTCCGCGAAGTCGCCCTGCGCTTCCCGGCCGTCGGGGTCATCCTCGTCACCTCCGACGCGAGCCCCGGCCTCTTCTCCGCGGCCATGGACGCCGGCGCCCGGGGCCTGGTGGCCCTGCCCCTGAGCTACGAGGAACTGGTCAGCCGGGTCCAGGCGGTGGCCCAGTGGTCGGTGGGCGTCCGGCGCCACCTCGGCCACGGCGGCGACGTGTTCAGCGGCGTCGGCGGCCGGGTGGTGACCGTCAGCGGCGCCAAGGGCGGCGTGGGCGCCACGCTGGCCGCCATCCAGCTCGCCCTCGCCGCCCAGGCCTCCGGACACAGCACCGCCCTGGTCGACATGGACCTCCAGGCCGGGGACGTCGCCTCCTACCTCGACGTCCAGTTCCGCCGCTCGGTGGTCGACCTCGCCGCCATCACCGACATCTCGCCGCGCGTCCTGGCCGACGCCGTCTTCCGGCACGACACCGGCGTCGCGCTGCTGCTCGCCCCCGGCGAGGGCGAACGCGGCGAGGAGGTCACCGACCGCGCCGCCCGCCAGATCGTCAGCGCCCTGCGCTCCCGCTACGAGGTCGTCGTCCTCGACTGCGGCGCCCAGATGAGCGGCGCGGCCGCGGCCGCCGTCGAGATGGCCGACACGGCCCTGCTGCTGACCACCCCGGACGTGGTCGCGGTCCGCGCCGCCAAGCGCACGGTGCGGATGTGGGACCGGCTGCAGATCCGCAAGGCCGAGGAGACCACCGTGGTGGTCAACCGCCACACCCGCGGTACGGAGATCCAGCCGCCGCTCGTCCAGCGGATCACCGGAACGGCGGTGGCCGGCACGGCGATCCCCGCCAACTTCAAGGAGCTCCAGGGCGCGGTGGACGCCGGGCGCATCCACGAACTGGACGGCAGGAGCGTCGTCAAACAGGCCCTGTGGGGCCTCGCGGGCGAGCTCGGACTCGTCAAGGCGCCCGACGGGGCGCAGAAGGGCGGCGGCCGGGGAGCCGTGAGCTTCCGGCGGCGCAGAGAGGCAGGGGGAGGGTGATGACGGTACTGGGGATCGCCTTGAATCGACGACCGCGGCTGCGTTCGGACAGCGGGCAGGTCGCCGTCGAGTTCCTCGGGATGCTGCCGACGATCATCATCACGCTGGTGCTGCTGTGGCAGGCCGTACTGGTGGGATACACGTTCACGCTCGCGGGTAATGCTGCCGACGAAGCCGTACGGGCGGGAACGGCGGCTCAGGACCGGCAGGCGGCGTGCGAACGGGAGGGCAGGCGGGACCTGCCGAGCGCATGGCGGGGCGGCGACATCAACTGCGGCGCGGGCGCGGGCGGGTACGTCACGGCCGACGTCTATCTGGAGGTGCCCGTCCTCTTCCCCGGGTCGGTGGGCTTCCCCTTCCCGAGGATCCACGGGCACGCGGGCGCCGTCGAGGAGGCGAAGTGACATGGCGTACCAGCGCGGGTGGCACGAGCGGGGGCGGCGCGGCCGTGGACGGCGGGAGCGCGGGTGGCCCGAACGCGGGTTGCCGGACCGCGCGCGGCCCGGGCGGGGGCGGCGCGACCGCGGGCAGGCCGCCCTCGAGTACCTCGGGTTCGTCCCGATCCTGATGATCGTCGCCATGGCCGTCGTCCAGATCGGGCTGATCGCGTACACCGCCCAGCAGGCCGGCACGGCGGCCCGGGCCGGGGCCCGCGCGGCCTCGCTCCGCATGGGCGCGCAAGCGGGCTGCCGGGAGGCGGTGGCCGGCTGGCTGGCCGGCCGCACCAGATGCGGGGAGGCCGCCGGCGGCGACACGGTCACCGTCACCGCGACGGTGACCATCCCGTCCATCGTCCCCGGCTGGGACTTCGACCCCGCCCGCAAGACCGCCACCATGCCGCTCGACCACTGAACGAGGAACGGACCGAGGAACGGACCGGGGAAGCAGGACCCATGAGCCTCCGCGCACGCATCAACTCACCCGAGGAGAAGAGCAGTCGGGGCGAGGACGGTCACCTGGTCGCCTCCTACCGGGCGAAGCTCCTGGAGGAGATCGACCTCGCGGAGATGAGTTCGCTGGCCGCCGCCGAGCGCCGGGTGCGGCTGGAGCGGGTGCTCGGGCACATCATCAGCCGCGAGGGCCCGGTCCTGTCGACCGCCGAGCGTTCGCAGCTGATCCGCCGGGTGGTCGACGAGGCCCTCGGCCTCGGCATCCTCGAACCGCTCCTGGAGGACGCCTCCATCACCGAGATCATGGTGAACGGACCCGACGCGATCTTCGTCGAGCGCGGCGGCCGGGTCGAACAGCTCCCGCTCCGCTTCGCCTCCCACGACCAGCTCATGCAGACCATCGAGCGGATCGTCTCGACCGTCAACCGCCGCGTGGACGAGTCCAATCCGATGGTCGACGCCCGCCTCCCGTCCGGCGAGCGCGTCAACGTCATCATCCCTCCGCTGTCGCTCACCGGCCCCATCCTCACCATCCGCCGCTTCCCGCGCTCCTTCACGCTCCAGGAACTCATCGGCTTCGGCTCGCTGGACGAGCACATGCTGTACCTGCTCGCCGGGCTGGTGCAGGCCAAGTTCAACGTCATCGTCTCCGGCGCCACCGGCACCGGGAAGACCACGCTGCTCAACGCCCTGTCCGGCCTCATCCCGGAGGGCGAGCGCATCATCACCATCGAGGACTCCGCCGAGCTCCAGCTCCAGCAGTCGCACGTGATCCGGCTGGAGTCCCGGCCGCCCAACGTGGAGGGCCGGGGCCAGGTCAGCATCCGCGACCTGGTGCGCAACTCGCTGCGCATGCGGCCCGACCGCATCGTCGTCGGCGAGGTCCGCGGCGGCGAGTCGCTGGACATGCTCCAGGCGATGTCGACCGGCCACGACGGCTCGCTCGCCACCGTGCACGCCAACAGCGCCGAGGACGCGCTGATGCGCCTGCAGACCCTGGCCTCCATGTCCGACGTGGAGATCCCCTTCGTGGCCCTGCACGACCAGATCAACAGCGCCGTCGACGTCATCGTCCAGCTCACCCGGTTCGCCGACGGCGCCCGCCGCGTCACCGAGATCGCGCTGCTCGACAGCCACGGCGGCGAGGCGTACCGGCTGGCCACCGTGTCCCGTTTCGCCGCACTGCCCATGACCGCCGACGGCCGGGTCCACGGGACCTTCGAGTACTACCCGCTGCCGCGCCGCACCGCCGACCGCCTCTACATGGCCGGCCAGCCCATCCCCCAGGCCTTCGGCGTCGCCCAGTCCGCAGACCAGCTCGCCACCCGAGAAGCCAGGTAGGAACCCGTCCCCATGGATCTGCACACCCTCGTCCCGCTGACCGTCGGCGTCACCCTGCTGACCTGCGTCCTGGCCGTCATGGGCCTGCACTCCTACGCCACCGGCCGGGCGCAGCGGGCGGCGCTGGTCGACCGGCTCTCGCAGACCGGCCAGATCCCGGTGGGCCGCCGCCGGCGCTTCCGCACTCTGGACCGCAGGCTGCGCCGCACCCGGCTCGGCCGGAAACTGGAGCTGCGGCTGGCCGCGACCGGCCTGGACGTCACCCCGGGCGAGTTCTTCGTCTACATGCTCGCCACGATGGCGGCCCTGTGGCTGATCGGGCAGGCGTCCCTGGCGCCCTTCTTCGGCCCGCTGGCCGGACTCCTCGGCATCTGGGCGGCGTTGCAGTTCCTCAACTGGCAGCGGCAGAAACGCATCGAGAAGTTCATCAACCAACTCCCGGAACTGGCCCGCATCCTGGCCAATGCCACCCAGGCCGGCCTCGCCCTGCGCACCGCGATCGGCATGGCGGCCGAGGAGCTGGAGGCCCCCGCGGGCGAGGAACTGGGCAAGGTGGCCCATCAGCTGGCCCTCGGCGCCTCGATGGACGACGCGCTGGGCGAACTGGCCGACCGCCTCCCCTCCCGCGAACTGGTCGTCCTGATCACCACCCTGGTCCTGTCCAACCGGGCCGGCGGCCAGGTGGTGAGCGCCCTGCGCAACCTCACCGAGACACTGGAGGAGCGCAAGGAGACCCGCCGCGAGGTCCGCACCCAGCTCTCCCAGGTCAACATGACCTCGTACGCGGTGCCGGTGCTGGGCGTGGGCTCGCTGTTCCTGATGAACGGCGTCAAGTCGGGCGCGCTGGACCGCATGACCGGCTCCCCCATCGGCCAGGGGGCCGTGATCATCGCCTTCGCGCTGTACGCCGTCGGCTTCTTCCTCATCCGCCGACTGTCCCGCATCGACGTCTGAGTCCACCGTTCACGGAAAGGAGGTGAGGCCGGCATGGCACTGCTGCTCGCCCTCGTCATGGGCCTCAGCGTCTGGGGCGTCTTCGCCGGCGTCCGCATGTACCGCGCGGACGCCAAGCTGCCCGGCGACCTCGCGCTGGCCCTGGAGGTCGGCGCCACCCGCACCGGCGCGGTGGACTCGCTGATCGACCGCCTCGGCATGCGCTACGCCCCCGCCGTCCTGCGCCTGATGGGCCCCAAGCTGGTGGCCCGGTACCGCCGCAAGATCGACCTCGCGGGCAACCCCGGCGGCCTGACCATCGACCGCTACGCCGCCCGCCGCGCGGTCTACGGCTTCCTCGGCGGCGTGGGCGGCCTGGTGTTCCTCATGCGCGGCAGCATCTTCGTCGCGCTCCTGCTGTTCGCCTTCGGCGCCTTCTGGACGGAGGTCGGCATCTGGGCCGCGATCCGCATCCGCAAGGACGTGATCGAACGGACCCTCCCCGACTTCCTGGACGTGCTCGCGGTCGTGGTCAGCGCGGGCCTCGGTTTCCGCCAGGCCCTGGACCGCGTCGCCGCCAAGTACGAGGGCCCCTGGGCGGACGAACTCCGCATCACCCTGCGCCAGATGGACCTCGGCATGAGCCGCCGCCAGGCCTTCGCCGAACTGCGCCGCCGCAACGACTCCGAGCAGGTGGCGATGTTCGTGACCGCCCTGCAGCAGGGCGAGGAGCTCGGCGCGCCGATCGTCGACACGCTGGTCGCGCTGGCCAAGGACATGCGCCGCACGGACGCGCAGAACGCCCGCCGCAAGGCCGCCCGCGCGGTCCCCAAGGCCACCATGATGATCACCACCTTCATGGTCCCGGCCACGATGATCCTCCTCGGCGCGGGCCTGCTCCTCGGCTCCGGCGTGGACTTCGGCTCCGTCACGGGCAAGTAGGGGGGCGACGAGTCATGACCCCGGCCAATGAGCGCGTCGGCCTGCTGCGCCGCCGCCCCAAGCCTCCGGAGATCACCACCCCTCCGGCGGGCACGGTCCTGCCCGCCCACGTCCGCACGGGCGCCCCCGACATCCCGGTCACCTCGGTGACCCCGGCCCTCCCACCCGGCTGGGAACCCGCGACGGCCGCCCTCCCGGGTGTGCCGCAGCAGACGAGCCCGTGGACGGGCGGCACGCGTCCGGCGGGGGCCGACGACGGGGGCGCGGCCGGCGTGGAGCGGACGGTACGGATCGTGCGGAGGGGCGGGAGCCCGGCGAGGGTCCGCCCGGTGGCCGGTGCGCAGCCGGCGGTGGCCGGGAGTCCGGCGACGGGCGGGAGTCCGACGGCAGGCTCCGGGGCGCCGGGTGGACCGAGTGGGCCGGGTGAGCCCGGTGTACGGGGCGCGTCGAGTGCGCCGGAGGCGCCGGTCCCCGCTGCGGCGGCCGGGCCGTCGTCGGCGACGGCCGGGGCCGGCCCGGGTTCCGGAGCCGGCACGGGGTCCGGAGCCGGGTCCGGCCCCGCCGGACCGGTGGCGGCGCAGACCGGCCCCGCCGGTCCTCCTGGTCCCGTCCGTCCCGCCCCGGCCGGGCCGCCGCCCGCCGCACCGCCGCCGCACGAAGGCCACCCCACCGCCGACGCGGGCGCCCCCCGGGACACACCCGCGCCGACCGCACCGACGGCCCCCGAGAAGACGGCCATCCAGATCAACGCGCTCCAGGCCATGTGCCGGCAGGTCTTCGGCTTCCGCCTGGCCATGATCGCCCTGGCCGCGCCCTCCGCCCTGGTCAACGCCGCCCCCGGCCTGGCCACCCGCCTGGTCGGCGCGGCGGTCGTGGTCACCTTCATGGGCTCCTACGTCCTCTTCCGGGACTGGGAACGCTTCGGCCCCCTCCTCCTGCGCCACCCCAGCCTCCTGGTCGTGGACACCCTCTTCGGCTCGCTGCTCCTGGTGTCCGCGGGCCCCGACACCACGCTCGCCTACGTCAGCGTCTGCACCCCGCTGCTCGCCGGCCTGGTCTACGGCTGGCGCGGCGCGGCGGCCTTCGCGTCCCTGCAGTCCCTGATCCTCCTGCTGGTGCTCACGGCCGGGCGGCACGCCCACCCGGATCCGGCGCAGGTGGCACTCCTGCCCGGACTGTGCGTCATCAGCGGGGCGGTGGGCTCCACCCTGCGCAACCTCATGCTCCGCTTCGGCGAGGCCACCGAGGCCCTCACCACCGTCCAGGCCCGCCTCGCCGTCACGGAGGCGGTCGCCGCCGAACGCGCCCGGCTGGCCCGCGAGATGCACGACTCGGTCGCCAAGACCCTGCACGGAGTGGCCCTGGCCGCCGACGGCCTCGCCGGTTCGGCGGGAGCCGAGCGCATGGACCAGGCGCTGGTCAGGCAACAGGCCGAACTGGTCGCCCGCTCGGCCCGCCGCGCCGCCGCGGAGGCCCGCGAACTCCTGGCGGACCTGCGCCGCGAGTCCGACCCCGGCCACGGCACCGACGTACTGGTCGAACTGGCGGCCCGCACCCGGGACTTCGGCAAACGGACCCACCTGCCCGCCGTCTACCACCCCACCGGCGAGCACGCCGTCCCGCCGGTCCCGGCCGCCGTGGCCCGCCAGCTCCTCACGATCGCCTCGGAGGCGATGGAGAACGCTCACCGCCACGCCGAGCCGACACGGGTCGACGTACACGCCGGAGTCCACGGCGGTCTGCTGCGCATCAGCGTGTACGACGACGGGCGCGGCCTGCCCGCGGGCACCAGCCTCGAACAGCTGCGCCGCGCGGGCCACTTCGGCCTGGTCGGCATGGTCGAACGGGCCGCCTCCGTCGGCGCCCGCATCCGCATCGGCCGCGGCGCGCACCCACGGGGCACCGAAGTCCGCCTGGAACTCCCGCTGGCGGCCCTGACCGGACCACCCGCATGACACCGACGCACGGATCCCGCACCACCCCGTCCCCCCACCCCCCGTCCGAGAGGAGGCCGCAGATGCCGGACGAGACGACTCCGTACCCCGGCCCCCGGCAACAGTCCCCGTCCCCGAACCCCTTCGAAGGCTTCCCCCGGCCCGCGCTGAGCGCACCCCTGCGGGTCGTCGTCGCGGACGACAACCCTGTGGTCCGCGCGGGCCTGACGGCCCTGCTGTCCGGCCGCGCGGACATCACGGTGGTCGCGGAGGCCGCCGACGGCCGCGAGGCGTGGGAGGCCGCCCAGCTCCACCACCCGGACGTCGTCCTGCTGGACGTCCGAATGCCCGGCGTGGACGGCATCTCGGCGCTGCCGTACCTGGTGCGGATCGCCCCGGTCGTGATGCTCACGTACAGCCGCGAGTCCGAGATCGTCCAGGAGGCGCTGCGCCGCGGCGCGGGCGGATACCTGGTGCACGGCGAGTTCACGGCGGACGAACTGGTGAGCGCGGTACGGAACATCAAGGAGGGCCGCGCCCACTTCACCCCGACGGCGGCGGGCGCGCTGCTGGCGCAGTTGCGCGGTGACCAGCGGCCGGGGGTGGGTGGCGGACCACTGCCGGAGGGGCTGGGAGGTGCGACTGCACACGAAGCGGATTTCTCAAAAAGCGTCCATTCAGGTGTTTCCGCAGAAAACCTTTCGCAACTGCAACCGGATGTGGGACAGTCGTCGTCTGGGTGGACGGGTGGCCGTCCGGCCGCCGTCGACAGGTCGAGGTTCCAACTCAGCGCGAGGGAGGCGGAGATCATGGACCTCATCGCTTCCGGCATGACGAACCAGCAGATCGCCGCCACCTGCTTCATCAGCGAGAAGACGGTCAAGAACCACATCAACCGCATCTTCGCCAAGCTCCACAGCACCAGCCGCGCGGAGGCCGCGGCGAAGTGGCTGGGCACGGCTCCGGGCTCCGGACGAGGGGTGGGGTGAACTGCAATGACGGTACGGGGGAGCGGGTGGGCCCTGTTTTGGGCCCGGAAATGGGCCCTGGGACCCTCCGGTGCATCGGGCTTCCCGGCCTACTTTTCTCGTGTCGCGAGCGACACCGAGACTGAGCCTGGAGGGGAACACCATGAGCGACCTGATGCTGAAGACGGCCGTTGCGACCCAAGTCCGCGTGAACGGCTGGAAGAACACCACGGCTGCGGCCGTTCGGCGCCGCGCCGGCGACAAGGGGCAGACCGCGGTCGAGTACCTGGGCATCATTGCGGTGGTCGTGGCGATCGTGCTGGCGATCACCGGCACGGACATCGGCAAGACGATTCTCGACAAGATCAAGGCACAGGTCACCAAGGTCGCTCCTTGATCCGACCCCGCAAATTCGACGACGCAGGGCAGGCTTTCCCCATCTACATCACGGTGGTGGGGGGCCTGCTCTTTCTCGCGTTCGCCTACTTTGCGGTCGGCCAGGCCGCGGTGAACAGGAACGGCGCTGAGACGGCGGCCGACGCGGCGGCGTTGGCAGCGGCACAGGACACCCGGGACCAACTCGCGGGCGCTTGGGTGAAAGACGTGCGCGACCCGACCAAGTGGCAGGACATCTTCGACGGCCAGAACGTGGAGTTCGGGGGATGCGCGCGGGCCGATCAACTCGCTGCGCAGAACGACGCGGGTGTGACCGGGTGCAACCCGAATCCGTGGCGCATGAGCTACACGGTCGAGGTCCAAGCGGCCAAACCCGTAGGGGACTCGCTGGTTCCTGGTACGGAGAGTCAGCGCTCCCATGCGTCTGCCACCGCCGTGATCAGGCCCCTCTGCACCTTCAAACCCCTCGCCGCCAATGCCGGGGACGATGTGCTGCCACAGCTCAAGTGCAGGGACAGGATCTGGGCCCTGGATCCACTTCACCTCACCGATCTTCCTGGCCCCGAGGACCTGTTCGACGTCCATCTGGCCGACTCCGACTGACAAGCGAACGACGAGTGAAGAAGGAAGCAGAACGATGAGCATTCGGTTCACTGCGAAGGCCCGTAGGGGGCTGGTCGCGTTGACCGTGGCTGCCGGATTGGCCTTCGGCGTGGCCGGTTGCGGTGGCAGCGACGGCGACAAGAAGCCGCAGGGTTCGGCGTCAGCACCGAGGGGCAGGGGATCCGGGCCAAGTGCTCAAGAAGGGCAGTCGGATCAGCCTTTGGCCGAGCTGAGGGGTCCCGATGGTCTCGTTCTGAAGATCACGTCGGCCAAGAGGGACACCGGCGGGTTCGTCACGGTCAACGGCGAGCTGAAGAACGACGGGGGCCAGACCGCCGTTCTTTCCTCTCAGCTCACCGGCAACGAGACCGAGATCATGAAGAACGGCCAGTCCTTCGGTGGCGCAACCCTGGTGGACTCCAAGGGCAAGAAGCGCTACTACGTGCTGCGGGACACCGATGGACGCCCCCTGACCACGACGGGTGTCCAGGACGTCAAGGCGGGCGCCACTGTCGCGATCTTCATGCAGTTCCCGGCACCACCGGCCAATACGGCCGAAGTGAGCTTCCAACTTCCCACCTTCTCCAGTGGCACTATCCAGATCTCCGGGTGAGGCGGCCGCGATGACCCACACCCCTGGCGGGCGCCCACGTCTCGCACTCACCCTCGCCGCAGCAACGGTCATGGTCGCGGCCAACCTCTACGGCGCCGTCGTCGCGCACGCCGACGACGGTCCCAGCGTGCCCCCGGGCACGGAGGCCTCCGCGTCCGCGCCCGTGAAGGTCGACCCGAACGACCCGGACCTCAAGCTGCCGGAAGGCGCCACCCTCGCCGCTCCCAAAGTCCTCGACATCAAGTCGGTGGTGGAGGACCAGGGCGGCGAGGAGCGCCGTTCGGACACCAACACGGACGTGACCTTCGCGCTCCAGGCCGAGGTGCTGTTCGGCAAGGACAGCGCGAAGCTCAGCGACGAGGCGAAGTCCCGTATCGCCGCGATCGCGGAGGAGATCAAGAAGCAGAAGTCCACCCACGTCCGGGTCTTCGGCTTCACCGACAACCTCGGCTCCTCCGCCCACGGCGACGTCCTGTCCAAGCAGCGCGCCAACGCCGTACAGGACGTCCTGGACCAGGACCTGAACGACGCGAACATCACCTTCGAGGTCCGCGGCTACGGCGAGCAGTACCCGATCGCCGACAACTCCACGGAGGCCGGCCGCAAGAAGAACCGCCGGGTGGAGGTGTCCTTCCCGCGCACCCAGAGCTGACCACCGCGAAAACGACCGGCCCTCCGCGCCCCGATCTCCCCGATCGCGGCGCGGAGGGCTTTCGCCTGCCGGGGGCGTCGTGCTCTTTGGGTGTCGTTTTGGGCCCACGGGCCCATCCTGGGCGGGCGCTTCCTTCCTAACCTCCCCCTAGTTGTGTGCCGACGTGGGGGGAGGGGGCATGGCCTCGGTCGGGGGAGTGCCGGAGTTCGAGGGATCGTGGTCGTCCGGGCGCGGGGGGCGCCGCGGGATGCCGCGGTCGCTGTCGGTGGCGCTGACGCTGGTGCACGTGCTGGTCGTCGCCACCGTGCTCGGCGGGGTCGGGCTGGTGCTGACCGCGTCGTCGTACGACGTCCTCGACGGAGGCGTGATCGCCCTCGTCGCCTACGGAGCCGCGCCCGGCGTCCTCGGGTGGTGGCTGGCCCGGCGCAGCTGGGAGGGCGGGGCCAGGGTCAGGCGCGGGCTGATCGCCGTCCAGGTCTGGCTGATCCTCGGCGGGCTCGCCAACCTCGCCGCCGGTTCCGCCCGCGGCGGCGTCCAGCTCTTCCTCCCCGTCCTCATCGTCTACTTCCTGCTCCAGTCCGAGAGCCGGGAGTGGTACGGGCTCCCGGAGCTGGAGCGGGCCGAGCGCCGCCCGTTCTCGCTGGCCCGGATGATCCGGTGGCGGCGCGGCGGCGACGAGGGGCAGACCGCGGTCGAGTACGCCGGCCTGGTCGCCATCGTCGTCGCCATCGTGACGGCGCTGGTGGTCAGCGGTCTCGGTACGCAGATATACGGGGGGATACAGGCCCAGGTCTGCAAGGTCGTCGGCATGGGCTGCCCGGCCCCGGCGAACAACGGCACCGACACCAGCGCCTCCGGCGCCGATCCCAGCACCGGCCCCTCCGGCACCACCACCGACGGCAAGAACACCCACGGCGGCGACTCCGGCCCCGCGAACGGCGGCACCACCACCGACAGCGGCACGAGCGGCGACGGAAACGAGAACGGGGACCGGAGCGACGGGGACAACAAGGACGACGGCGCGGAGAAGAAGGACGACGGCGCGGAGAAGAAGGACGACGGCTGCTTCTCCGGCGTCGGCGCCTTCTTCGGCTGCGCCGGCGACCAGGTCAAGCAGGTCGGCCAGGGCCTGTTCGTCGACGGCGTCTGGGGCGACCTCACCGGCATCTACGGCATGGTCCGCCACCCCCTCGACACCCTCAAGGGCATCGGCGACTACGGCAAGCAGCTCGGCGAGGACTGGTGGGACGACTCCCAGGGCGCCCGCGACGAGTGGTCCAAGGGCGACTACCTCGGCGCCGTCCTGGACTGGGGCGGAGCCTCGCTGAAGACCGGAGGCACGGTCCTCTACGACATGTTCGTCGGCGACGACGTCGCGAACGACTGGAAGAACGGCGACAAGACCCGCGCCGTCACCCACGTCCTGTGGAACGTCGGCTCCCTCTTCATCCCCGGCTACGACGCCGCCAAGGTCGTGGAGAAGGTCGGCGAGCTGGGCAAACTCGGCAAGCTCGCGAAGCTGGGCAAGCTCGCGGAGAAGGCGGGCAAGGCCGCCGAGGACGCCAGGAAGGCGGCCAAGGCGGGAGACGTCGAGGGCGCCGAGAAGGCGGCCAAGCAGGCCGACGAGGCGGCCGACGAGGCCGAGAAGAAGGCCAGGCAGTCCGGCTGCACCCTCTCCGCCCCGGCCCGCCGGACCCCGTACGGCGACGGCCCGCGCGAAGCCGCCCCCGGCACCCTCACCGGCGCCCCCGGCACCGGCACCACCGTCCTGGCCGCAGGCGCCTCCTCCCCGTACGTGATGCTCGCCGAGGACGGCTGCGACGAGGAGGCCAAGAAGCAGGCCCAGGAGGCCCGCAAGCAGGCGGACGAGGCGGAGAAGACGTCCGACGACGTCCAGGCGAAGAAGAAGGAGTGGGTCGCCGGCCCGGACGTGGAGGGGCCGGCCGCGGGGAAGACGCTGAAGTTCCCGCACCCCAGGCACACCGTGGCCGGGGCCAAGCACGGCCAGGTCAGGCCGAAGAACAGCGTCATCCTGAAGGGGCACGAGGGCGATGTGGCAGCGGACATCAAGGCGATCGCCGAGAACAAGGCCGTGTGGAACAAGCAGACCAACCGTTACGAGATCAACGGTCGTACGTACGGAATCGAGGACTCAGGGCGGATGTACCCCGACTCCGGTCCGGGGATCGTGATGATGGACCGCAACGAGTACGCCGCTCTGACGGAGATAGCCAAGGCGAACGGCGACGTGAACGCCCCCGCGCTGACGAAGAATCCGCGATTCGCCAACAATCCGGAGGCCGTGGCCAAGGCCAAGAAGGTTTACGACGGGACGTACAAATGATCTACGACCTGCTGCTGACCGGGAGGCCGGTCGGTCCTGCCGTGCTCGCCGACGCCCTGATCGAGGCCGTGGGCGCGGGCGCCGTCGATGTCGATGTCGCGGACCGGGACGGCGACCAGAGCACACGGGACTGGGCCGCTCCCGTGCTCTGCGGCTACAGCGGACTCCGCGGGGATCTGTCCATGTCGCTGGACGTCCACGTCCTCGACGAGCTCTTCGACCAGGTTCCCTCCGAGGCGGAGTTCGCCGGTCGACTGGCCTCGGCACTCGGGGCCGCGGTGCTCTACCCGGCGGTGGAGGACGTCCCGTCCGCCTACTGGGTCGCCAGCCCCTCGGGTGGGACCACTCGTGTCCGGCTGCTGTCCTCGGACGACGAGCCACCCGTACACACGATCGACGCGGTGGCCTCCGCCGTGGCGGAGCTGCCGCATGTCCCGGTCTCCGAGTTGCCCGAGATCGCCAGGGAACTGCAGGCGAACAAGGACGATGCCGATCGATGACCCCCGGCCACCTGCTGCCCTTGGGCATGCGTGAGCTGACCTCGCCCTGGAACGACCTCACCCGTCGCAGACGTCTCGCCGTGGAGGAGCTCCCGCCCCCACACGTGGACCAGGCACTCGAGGTCCTGCGGGCCTCCCTGCCCGAGCACCGCCACAGTGCGCACGACTGGGACGAGGCGCTGCGGGACGCCTACGACGAACGGGACGACCACACCCTGGACGAGGCGGACGCCTGGCTGCACCGGCTCATGCCGACCACCGCCGACGTCACCCTGGAACGTGTGTCCCAGGTTCTGGTGAAGTGGTCCGAACTGGGCATCCCCACGGTGTCCTCGCCACCGACGCGGGAGCAGATCCGCACCACGGCCGCGGAATGGGCCACCTCGGTACGGCAGGCCCTGGCCTCCGACGCGTTCGCCCTGCTGGAGCGCGGGACCCACCTGGGGCACGACACGGAGGCGGCCCGGCTCGCCAAGGCCTACGTCCGCGTCGGCCTGGCCGTGGAGCCGGCGGTCCGCCTGCTCCTGGCCCTCGGCCGGCCGCACGGCGAGGACGCGTTGCTGGACCTCGTACACGACGACGAGGTCAGGGACTTCCGCCCCTACGTCCGTTCCCGGCTCCTCCTGCTGCGCCGTCCCCGCTACGAGGCGCACGCCCGGGAACCGGCTCCGGAGGAGGAGTTCCTGCTGCCGCCCGTCGTACGAGAGCTCCCCTACGGATGGGCCGAGGGCTTCCAGTGGCCGGCCGACCTGCCGGCGACCGAGGAGAACGTCGCCCGGGCGCGGGCGATCCTCCTGGCCTGCCGGCCGGCCGAGCCCGTGCCCGATCCGGTCCCCGCCCCCGCCTGGAGCGGAAGGGGGAGCGAGGACGAGGAGCCGCCCGCCTGGCTCGAGGTGCGGCAGGTCATGCGGGACCTGATGCCGTATGCGCGCCACGTCACCCGGGAGCGCATGATCGAGGCGATGCGGGAGTGCGCGCTGCTCGGCATCCCCGGCGCTCCGCCGGAACCGGACGGAGAGCAGGGAGCGTGGTTCGTCCGGCAGTGGGCGACGTGGATCGGCGGCTGGATCGCCGGCGAGGTCTTCACCTGGCTCGGCCTGTACGTCGACGACGAAACCCTCGTCACCCCGTGGGTGATGGAACTGGCCGAGCGGTACGCCCGGTGCGGCGTGGCCGTGGAGCAGGCCGTGATGACGCTCCACCGGTACGGCATGGCGA
The DNA here is from genome assembly GCF_044746005.1 of Streptomyces sp. NPDC086766. NCBI lineage: Bacteria > Bacillati > Actinomycetota > Actinomycetes > Kitasatosporales > Streptomycetaceae > Streptomyces > Streptomyces sp. NPDC086766. The sequence continues at coordinate 291,301 of NZ_JBIVBI010000002.1, forward strand.
CACTCAGCCGTGCGGCCCTGGCCCGTATCGCGGCCGACGACACCATCCCGCCGCGAGTGCGTGAACTGGCCGCATCGTGACGGTCGCATGGTGACGGCCCCCTACTCCGCCCCCACCGTCACCCGCACCCCCGCCCGCAGTCCCCAGCCCGCCATCACCCCCGCGTCCGTCTCCAGCACGTGCCGGGAGCGGAGGCGGGGCAGGCCCAGGCGGTTGGGGGGCATGGTGCGTACGGCGAGGACGGTGAGGTCGCGGTCGAGGTAGGCGACGTCGATGGGGAAGCGCATCCGGAAGGTGTGCACGCTGTTCGCGGGCGAGAGCAGGATCGCGCCGTCGACGGTGTCCCGGCCGAGCAGGCCCCTGGTGCGGGCCCGGTACGAGGTCGCCAGCTCCAGTGGGACCGTCACCGGCGCCGCTCCGTCCCCGTGCACGGTCAGCTCGCCCTGCCCGTCCCGCCAGCGCCGTCCCATCCCCGCCCCGCCTCCGCCCGTCGTATCGGCGTACTTCCGTACGGCCAGCACCGTATCCACGAGAAGGCGGTCCCACATGGGCCCACGGGCCCATCCGCTCCACGGGCCGATCCGGTACAGAGGGTCGATGGGGGCGAAAGGTTCCGTTCGCGCCAGTGATTCCTTGCACACGCTTTGCGATTCAAAGGGATGATCTTTACTGCTAGAGTCCCTTTTCGACCGACCGGCACGACCAACCGGTCGGGTGTGAATGCAGGGGGAAGAAGCGCATTCGGGGGGCCGTTAAGTTTGGACGCCTACCGGCGTTCCCGCACGTCCTCTTCCCCCTTGGAACTGCAAGGGGAAGTCTACGTGAAACCCATTCGCATACGTCTCGCCGCCGTGAGCGTGCTGGCTGCCCTGGGTGTGGCGGCCGCCGCCCCCATGGCGATGGCCGACGAAGCGCCGACGCTGGCTGTGACGTCCGCTCAGGAGCCCGACCCGGCTCGGGCGTTGCAGGCGCTGCTCGACAGCAAGGACCCCGAAGTCCAGGCCTTCATGGCCGAGTTCGGAGGCCAGGACCTGGCGGCGTTTCAGCAGGCGGCCGCGGCACCCACCCAGCCCGCCGGGGGCATCACGGCCCTCAAGGTGCCCAAGTGGAGCCAGATCGCCGCCGCGCTGAAGAAGATCGCCGGCTTCAGCAAGGCCGTGGCGGGCAAGTACGACGACTTCAAGCGGTGGGTCGATTCCCGCCCGTGGTACGTCAAGTACGCCATCAAGGCCGTCTCTCCCGGCCTGAGCCTCTACGACATCTGGTGGCACTTCAACCACTGAGTCGTCAGTGAGCCGTCCGGCCCGTTCGCCGCGGGCCGGACGGCACCGAAGTCATGCGGAATGACCTCGAAGGGCAAGGAAATGACGAACGGTCAGTCCTCGGAAACCGGTTCCCCCGTCACCGAGGGCACCTGGGGTATGCCGCTGATCGTGCTGATCCCGGTCGCGCTGCTGCGGGTGTTCACAGGTCTCTCGACGCCGTGGCTCGTGGCGGCGTGGGTGCTGTGGGGGCTCGCGCTGCTGCTGACGGGCGTCGGCTGGGTGCAGGTGGTCCGGTACGGCCCGCGGCGGGCGAGGGGATGGTCCGCCTGTGTGCCGCTGCACTGTGCGCTCCTCTGGCTCGGAGCCCAACTCGTCCTCGCGCCGGGCGAGTAGGCGAGCGGCCCTCGGCAGGCGGCCATCGGTGAGCACCCCTCGGTGAGCGGCCCCCGGTGAAATGGCCTCTGGTTCCGTCGGCGTGACCGCGCCCCGGCCGCGGTCTCGTACGTGCGGGGCGTGAATGGGGAGGCGGGCGGCGATCGTGTCCTGCGAGCATCGGGGCATGGCAGACAGCAGGCACCCCAGCTTCGAGGACCTCGTCGCCGAGGGCGCCGCCGTGCCCACCGAGGGGTGGGACTTCTCGTGGTTCGAGGGGCGGGCCACGGAGGCGCGGCCGTCCTGGGCGTACGCCGTCTCGATGGCCGGGAGGCTGGCCCGCGCGCGGGCCGCCCTCGACGTGCAGACCGGGGGAGGGGAGGTCCTCGACTTCGCCCTCGGCCGGGCCGGCCGGGTGCCCCCGCTCGTCGCGGCCACCGAGGGCTGGCCGCCCAACGCCGCCGAGGCCACCGGACGGCTCCGCCCGCGCGGCGTCGTGGTCGTCGCCTCGCCCGACCACGCGCCGCTGCCGTTCGCCGACGGCGCCTTCGACCTGGTGGTCAGCCGGCACCCCGTACGGCCGCACTGGGCGGAGATCGTCCGTGTCCTCGAACCGGGCGGCACCTACTTCGCCCAGCACGTCGGGCCCGCCAGTGCCTTCGAACTGGTCGAGTGGTTCCTCGGGCCGCAGTCCGAGGCGGTGCGCGGCGGCCGTCACCCCGACCGGGAGCGCGCCGACGCCGAGGCCGCCGGGCTGGAGATCGTCGACCTGCGCGCCGAGCGCCTGCGCATGGAGTTCCACGACATCGCCGCCGTCGTCCACTTCCTGCGCAAGGTGATCTGGATGGTCCCCGGCTTCACGGTCGAGGTGTACGCACCCCGGCTGCGGGCGCTGCACGAACGCATCGCCACCCACGGCCCGTTCGTGGCCCACAGCACCCGCCACCTCTTCGACGCCCGCAAGCCGACGCGAGCGGGCGAGCCGGTGGGCTGACCGACCCACCGACCCACCGACCCGTTGCCGTGCTGTCCCCCCGTCGTGCGGCCCCACCGCCCCACGTCCGAGCCTCCTCGGCCCCTTCCGCCCCCGCGATGAGAGATGGCCGGAAGCGACCGTCCGGAAAGTGCCCCTGAAGGGCGAGTCGTGGCGTCCCGTTTTTCGCATCGTTATCACCCGCCCCTCGCGTCACCCGTCCGGCCCACGTAAGTTCAGACCAAGGCAATTCGCGTGAGCAAAGCTGCGCGGGCGGTACCGCGGGGTGGAGGGGGTCGCGCGGTGCCGCGCCCGCCTGCTCGGAGCCTGTTCCCGTGGCCCGGGAGGCGGGGCGGATCGCGGGGCGGCGTCAATCGGGCGTTCGCGGCCGGGTCGCCCGGAGGGGGGACGCGGGGGCAACGCGCCGCATGGTCACCAAGAAGGCCCAAAACCTGCGGTTCTCGCCGTATCCCGTCCGATTCACCTGTGAATCCGCTGCGATCCGGCCACTCCCACCCCCGGAATGACAGCCTCCGAGCGTCTCCCGGCGTCGCCGGACGACTCCGGAGAGTAGTTGTTGCACGCCGATGCGCGCGACATCACTTACGAAGGGTTATGGTGGAAACCCCCCCTCGGGCCGGTCCGTCTCCCCCCCACGGACCGGCCCGTTTCTTGTAGGAGCTCCGGGGGGAGCGTCTGATGCACCCGGGCGCGCACGCGCACCCGTTGGGGGGACCCTTGCCGGGTCGGGGGTAGGCTTCGCCCCCGGGGACCGCCATACGGACGAGGCCGCCGCGCGGGCAGGGATCGCCCCCGGCCGCGCCCGTCCGATCCAGACGGAGGGGCTGACGAACACGTGAACCTGCGCGACAAGCTGCGCGGCCTGCTGGTGAGGCTGTACGCACGCCGGGTGGAAGGTCACCTGGACCACGCTCAGGTGCCCAAGCACATCGGCGTCATCATGGACGGCAACCGCCGCTGGGCGAAGGCCGCGGGTTCCAGCACCGTCCACGGTCACCGGGCCGGTGCCGAGAAGATCGAGGAATTCCTCGGCTGGTGCAGCGAGACGGACGTGGAGGTCGTCACCCTCTGGCTGCTGTCCACGGACAACTTCGACCGCCCCCAGGAGGAGCTCGTCCCGCTCCTCGGCATCATCGAGGACGTCGTACGGACCCTGGCCGCCGACGGCCGCTGGCGCGTCCACCACGTCGGCACCCCGGACCTGCTGCCCGCGCAGATGCAGACCGCGCTGAAGGAGGCCGAGGAGACGACCGCCCACGTCGACGGGATACTCGTCAACGTCGCGATCGGCTACGGCGGCCGCCAGGAGATCGCGGACGCGGTCCGCTCCATGCTGCTCGACGCCCATGACAGGGGCGTCGCGCTGGAGGACGTCGCCGAGTCCGTCGACGTCGACATGATCGGCCGGCACCTCTACACCGGCGACCAGCCCGATCCGGACCTGGTGATCCGCACCAGCGGCGAGCAGCGGCTGTCCGGATTCATGCTCTGGCAGACCGCGCATTCGGAGTACTACTTCTGCGAGGTCTTCTGGCCGGCCTTCCGCAAGGTCGACTTCCTGCGGGCCCTGCGCGACTACGCCGCCCGCCACCGGCGCTACGGCGGCTGACCCGCCGCGCGACCGCCGGCACGGCGGCTGACCGGCGGATACGCCGCCCGGCGTGCTCTTGGCGCGGCCCGGCGGGCCCGGCTTCGGCGGGTCCGCCCGAAAGGCGCATGGATACCCCCTCAGGGGCGGATGTAACGCGGAGTTCACACGTGCGCCGCCCCCTGCATTTGCATGACGGCGCATGTTCGAGGGCATAAGCCAGACAGGTCGACACCCGAACCACGGGTGTCGAATCTCAGCGGGCGGCACGGGGCCGTCCGCCCGGGAGGCCCTTTGCACCAGCCCGACCGTGCGGTCACAGCACGGACGCAGCCGCGGAGGGCCGGTCCTCGGCCCGCCGCGCGCGGGGGCCGTCGACCGGTCCAGCTCCATCTCGTCGCTCCCCGACCTCATCCGAGGGGGTACGTCCTTCCGTGGTGACCAGCACAAAGCGCCACAAGCCCGACCGGCGCACCTATGTTCTCGACACCAGCGTCCTGCTGGCCGACCCGAACGCCCTGAGCCGCTTCGAGGAGCACGAGGTCGTGCTGCCCGTCGTCGTGGTGACGGAGCTGGAGGCCAAGCGGCACCATCCCGAACTCGGCTACTTCGCCCGGCAGGCCCTGCGCCTGCTCGACGACTACCGGGTCCGGTACGGCCGTCTCGACGCCCCCATCCCGATCGGGGACTTCGGCGGAACGCTCCGCGTCGAGCTCAATCACTCGGACCCCAGCGTGCTGCCCACCGGCTACCGCCTGGGGGACAACGACTCCCGCATCCTCGCGGTCGCCCGCAATCTGCAGGCCGAGGGGTTCGACGTCACCGTCGTCTCGAAGGATCTGCCGCTTCGGATCAAGGCCTCCTCGGTCGGCCTGCTGGCCGAGGAGTACCGCGCGGAGCTCGCCATCACGGACTCCTCCGGCTGGACCGGGATGTCCGAACTGACCCTGTCCGCGGAGCAGGTGGACACCCTCTTCGAGGCCGGGCGCGTCCAGGTCCCCGAGACCGACGGCCTGCCCGTGCACACCGGGCTCACCATCCAGTCGGAGCGGGGCAAGGCGCTCGGACGGGTTACGGCCGAGGGCGATGTCCGCCTGGTGCGCGGCGACCGGGAGGCCTTCGGCATCAAGGGCCGCAGCGCGGAGCAGCGCATCGCGCTCGACCTGCTGCTCGACCCGGACGTCGGCATCGTGTCGATGGGCGGCCGGGCCGGCACCGGCAAGTCGGCGCTGGCACTGTGCGCGGGCCTGGAGGCGGTTCTGGAGCGCCGCCAGCACCAGAAGGTGATGGTCTTCCGCCCGCTGTACGCGGTGGGCGGGCAGGAGCTCGGCTATCTGCCCGGCAACGAGGCGGAGAAGATGAGCCCCTGGGCCCAGGCGGTCTTCGACACGCTGTCGGCCGTCACCAGCCGCGAGGTCATCGAGGAGGTCACGGCGCGCGGGATGCTGGAGGTCCTGCCGCTCACCCACATCCGCGGCCGCTCGCTGCACGACGCGTTCGTGATCGTGGACGAGGCGCAGTCCCTCGAACGGAACGTGCTGCTGACCGTCCTTTCCCGGATCGGCGCCAATTCACGGGTCGTCCTGACCCATGACGTGGCACAGCGGGACAATCTGCGGGTCGGTCGCTACGACGGTGTCGTCGCCGTCGTCGAGAAGCTGAAGGGCCATCCGCTCTTCGCGCACGTGACGCTGACGCGGTCCGAGAGGTCCCAGATCGCGGCCCTTGTGACCGAAATGCTGGAGGAGGGGCACATCTGATCGAATCCGCTCCCTATTGCCCCGCCTCGGGGCAATAGCACGGAAGTTGGCGCCGTCCGGTAAAGGCCGAGAGCCTAGCCGGGCGGCGTCTGCGTGTGCGGGGGTTTCTCGAAATCCCCAGGGCCAAACACGGTGTGAGCTTTCACACGCATTTCTGAATTGCCTTGCGGTGCGGGGTTACGGCAGAGTCTCACTCCTGTCAGGCCCCGCATACGACACACCTGTGCCCCCAGCGGTACAGCACCACCTGAGCACCACAGCCAACTCCATAGCGTCGTCGTATGCCGCCCGAGCACTACGTGGCTCTCCCGTGACGGGAGTTGCCCAGCGGGCCCGTGCCTCCGTGACCCCGCAGTTGGGAGGCCAGTGTCAGGGGCACGATTGCGTCCGCCAGGGTCACCGAAGCGGGCGATGCTGGAAGGAAACCCGTGTGAGCCGGATCTCGGTCCGGGGACTCGCAGTGGCCTCGGCCACCGCGGTCACCGCTGTCGGAAGCGTCGTCGGTGTTGCCTCGGGCAGCACTGCGCAGAACAACGACGCCGAAGCGACGGCAGCCGACGCGACGACGCTTCTCGCGGACATACCCGCGGGTCAGCAGGCCCAGGTGCAGACCGCCTCCCTCGCGCAGCAGGCCGACGCACAGGCCATCGCCGCGGACGCGAGCGCGAAGAAGGACGCGGAGGAGGCCGCCCGCAAGGCTGCCGCCCAGACCGCGATCGCCAAGAAGGCGGCCGCCGAGAAGGCGGAGCAGGAGGCCAAGGAGCGCGCCAAGGCCAAGGCCGAGGCGGCCAGCCGCAGCGCGACCCGGGACTCCACCAGCTTCGCCGTCCAGAGCTCGTACACCGCCGCGCAGATCCAGGCGATGGCGCGCCAGATGGTCGCCGCCGACCAGTTCCAGTGCTTCAGCAACATCGTGAACCACGAGTCGAGCTGGAACTACCAGGCGGTGAACGCGTCCTCCGGCGCCTACGGTCTCTTCCAGGCGCTCCCGGCCGGCAAGTACGCCTCCGCCGGTGCCGACTGGCGGACCAACCCGGCCACTCAGATCAAGTGGGGCCTCAACTACATGAACGAGCGGTACGGCAGCCCCTGCCAGGCCTGGTCGTTCTGGTCGGCCAACCACTGGTACTGAGCCCCAGCGGCCCACGGCGCCCGTAGCGATCGTCCGGCGGGCGCCGCTCTCAACCCCGCGCAGCCCCTCCCCGTCCTAGGGGGAGGGGCTGTCGCCCTGTACCGTGACGGAACGACTCCCGGGGGGAGTGGTGGGGACGGACGGGGGAAGAGGACGGATCATGTCGAAGGTGCCAGGGTGGCTCGGCCGGCTCGGCGCCGGACTCACCGAGATGGGTGAGCGGTTGGACGAGCGCCGCGCGGAGGCCGAGAAGGAAGACGTCGGACCCGTACCGGAGCCGTCGGGGGACACGGTCCCCGTGCCCGACCGCACGAGCGTCGCGCCGACCCGTCCCGACCCCGTCCAGGCCGTGCCGTGGGGCGTCCGGGTCGCGGCGGAGGCCGGCTGGCGGGTGCTGGTGCTGGCCGGAACCGTCTGGGTGCTGATGCGGGCCATCAGCGCCGTCCAGCTCGTGGTCCTCGCCTTCGTGGCCGCGCTGCTCATCACCGCGCTGATGCAGCCCACGGTGGCGCGGCTGCGCCGCCGCGGACTGCCGCGCGGCCCGGCCACCGCGCTCACCGCGATCCTCGGCTTCGTCATCATGGGGCTGATCGGGTGGTTCGTGACCTGGCAGGTCATGGAGAACATCGACACGCTCTCCAGCCAGATCCAGGACGGCATCGACGAACTGCGCAAGTGGCTGCTGCACAGCCCCTTCCACGTCACCGACAAGCAGATCAACCAGATAGCCAAGAACCTGCGCGACGCCGTCGGCGCCAACACCGACCAGATAACGTCGGCCGGGCTGGAGGGCGTCACGGTCGTGGTGGAGGCGCTGACGGGCATCCTCCTGACCATCTTCTCGACGCTGTTCCTGCTGTACGACGGGCGGCGGATCTGGGAGTGGACCCTGAAGCTGGTGCCGGCGGCGGCCCGGCCGGGAGTCGCCGGAGCGGGCCCGCGCGCCTGGCGCACCCTGACGGCCTACGTCCGCGGCACGGTGATCGTGGCGCTGATCGACGCGATCTTCATCGGTCTCGGCATCTACTTCCTGAACGTCCCGATGGCCGTGCCGCTGGCCGTGTTCATCTTCCTGTTCGCGTTCATCCCGCTGGTGGGCGCGGTCGTGTCCGGCGCTCTGGCCGTGGTGGTCGCGCTGGTCACCCAAGGTGTCTTCACCGCGCTGATGGTGCTGGTGGTCGTCCTCGCGGTGCAGCAGATCGAGGGCCATGTGCTGCAGCCCTTCATCCTGGGCCGCGCGGTCCGGGTGCACCCGCTGGCGGTGGTCCTGTCGGTCGCCGCGGGCGGGATGATCGCGGGCATCGGCGGCGCGGTCGTCGCGGTCCCGCTGGTGGCGGTGACCAACACGGTGGTGGGCTATCTGCGGTCCTACTCCGAGGAGCGGACCGTACGGCTGCCCGCCCGCCCCCGCCAGGAACCCGCGGCAGCCGACGAGGCCCCCGCCGACGCACCGGTCAGCGACCCGGCCGGCTGAGCCCGGCGGCCGGGCCCGGCCGCACGACGTCATGGCTTCGGCCCCCTCCCACCGCGGTGGGAGGGGGCCGAAGCCATGACGTCGTGCGACGCGGCCGGAGCTACTCGGCCAGCGCGGCCTCCGCGTCCAGGGTCGTGGCGACCGCCTGGATCACCGCGGCGATCTTGAAGGCCTCCTGGACGGTCTCACGCTCGACGCCGGCCTTGCGCAGGACCTGCTCGTGCGAGTCCAGGCACATGCCGCAGCCGTTGATCGCGGACACGGCGAAGGACCACAGCTCGAAGTCGACCTTGTCGACACCGGGGTTGCCGATGACGTTCATCCGCAGACCGGCGCGCAGGTTGCCGTACTCGTGGTCCGACAGCAGGTGCCGGGTGCGGTAGAAGACGTTGTTCATCGCCATGACGGCGGCCGCGGACTTGGCCGCGGTGTACGCCTCCGGCGACAGGTTCGCCTTCGCCTCCGGCTCCAGCTCCCGCAGGACGAGCGGCGAGCGCGCGGTGATGGCGGTCGCCAGGACCGTGCCCCACAGCTGCTGCGCGGGCAGGTCCGAGTTGCCGATCACCGAGCCCAGGTTGAGCTTGAGGTCCTTGGCGTAGTCAGGAAGGGCGGACTTCAGGGAGTCGAGCGACATGCTCACTCACCGGCCAGCAGCTTGACCGGGTCGAGGGTCTCCTCGCCCTTGGACCAGTTGCAGGGGCAGAGCTCGTCCGTCTGCAGGGCGTCCAGGACCCGCAGGACCTCCTTGGGGTTACGGCCGACGGAGCCCGCGGTGACCATGGTGAACTGGATCTCGCGGTTCGGGTCCACGATGAAGACGGCGCGCTGGGCGAAGCCGTCCTCGCCCTCGATGCCGAGGTCCCGCATCAGCTCGTGCTTGGAGTCCGCCATCATCGGGAACGGCAGGTCGGTCAGGTCCGGGTGGTCCTTGCGCCAGGCGTGGTGGACGAACTCGGAGTCACCGGAGAAGCCGAGGATCTGCGCGTCGCGGTCGGCGAACTCCTCGTTCAGCTTGCCGAAAGCGGCGATCTCGGTCGGGCAGACGAAAGTGAAGTCCTTCGGCCATGCAAAGACCACCAGCCACTTGCCCTCGTAGGACTTGTGGTGGATCTGCTCGAACTCCTGGCCCTTCTCCAGCGAGACGCAGGCGGTCAGTTCGAACTCGGGGAACTTGTCACCGACAGTGAGCACACGCTCTCCTTGCAGCGAGGAGACACCGATTGTGTCGGCGCCTCCCATGGGTTGGACGCTGACGATGCTGGCACAGGGTGCATTGATTGCGGAAATAGCTACACTCGGTCAAGTTGATCGGAGGTGGTTATCAGTGACCGTGGGTAGTAAGCGCAGGCAGCCCAGCCTGGCACAGCTGCGTGCCTTCGCGGCCGTGGCGGAGCACCTGCACTTCCGGGACGCCGCCGCGGCGATCGGGATGAGCCAGCCGGCGCTCTCCGGCGCCGTCTCCGCCCTGGAGGAGGCACTCGGTGTCACCCTCCTGGAGCGTACGACGCGCAAGGTGCTGCTCTCACCCGAGGGCGAGCGGCTGGCCGTCCGCGCCAAGGCGGTGCTGGTCGAGGTCGGGGCGCTGCTGGAGGAGGCCGAGGCGGTCCGGGCCCCCTTCACGGGCGCGCTGCGGCTCGGTGTCATCCCCACCGTGGCCCCGTACCTGCTGCCCACGGTGCTGCGGCTCGTCCACGACCGCTACCCGGACCTCGACCTCCAGGTGCACGAGGAGCAGACCGCGAACCTGCTGGAGGGGCTGGCCGCCGGGCGCCTGGACCTGCTGCTGCTCGCCGTGCCCCTCGGCGTGCCCGGCGTCGTCGAACTCCCGCTGTTCGACGAGGACTTCGTGCTGGTCACCCCGCTCGACCACCGGCTGGGCGGCCGCGAGGGCATCCCGCGGGAGGCGCTCAGGGAGCTGAACCTGCTGCTGCTCGACGAGGGGCACTGCCTGCGCGACCAGGCCCTCGACATCTGCCGGGAGGCCGGGCGCGAGGACGCGCCGGTCACCACGACCGCCGCGGGCCTGTCCACGCTCGTCCAGCTCGTCGCCGGCGGACTCGGCTGCACCCTGCTGCCGCGCACCGCGCTCAAGGTCGAGACCTCCCGCAGCAACCAGCTCCTCACCGGTTACTTCGCCGAACCCGCCCCCGCCCGCCGTATCGCCCTCGTGATGCGCGGCGGCGCGGCCCGCGGCGCGGAGTACCGGGAACTGGCCGCCGCCCTGCGCGAGGACCTGCGCCCGCTGCCCGTACGGGTGCTCGGCCCGGAGGTCTGAAGGGATCACGCGCCGCCTCCTGCGCGGGCGTGGTCGACGTGTCCACCGGAATGCCGCTGTCCTACGAGACCGTGGACGAGCACCCGCCGTAGGTCCTCCACCTGCTCGCGGGCGCCATCCTGGACCTGTCCCAGGGCCGTACGGTCGTGATGATCGAGGACGCCTTCGAGGAATGCCGGTTGCGGGCCGGGCCCCTCCCGGCGAGGGGAGGGGCCCGGCGCGGCGGGCGCTACTCCGTCCGCAGCCCGTCCGGGCGCATCAGCCGCAGCAGCGGCGGCAGGCTGAGCAGGGTGACCACGAGCACGACGGCCGCGCCGATGCCGGTCATCGTCAGCACGCTCGCCCAGTCCACGCCGACCGTGGTGTCCGTCATCCGCAGCAGCACCGCGCCCAGCGTCAGCCCCACCGCCGACGCCAGCAGCAGGCCCAGCGTGATCGGGACGGCCGTCTGCCAGAGCACCGACAGGCTCAGCGTGCGCCGCCGGGTCCCGAAGGCCACCAGCGACGACAGCAGCTTCCTGCGCTCGCGCAACTGCTCCAGTTGCGACACCAGCAGGCTCGCGCCGATCAGCGCCAGCACACAGGCGGCCCCGACGAACAGGCCGGTGCGGATGGAGGTGAACTTCCTGGACTGCTCACTGGCCGCCCACAGCATCGGGTCCGCCGTGGGAGCGACGCGTGCCGTGGTGTTCCGTACGTACTCGACCGCGTCCGGCACCGACCGGTCGAGCGAGAGGTAGATCTGCCCGACGACCGACGCCTCGGCGCCCGCGGGCAGCGCGCGCGGGGTCATCAGGAAGCCGCCGTGCCGCACCCCGGTCGGGTCCTCGACCGACCGGGCGGGCTTCAGCCCCCGCGGTACGGTCCAGGCGACCTCCGGGACCGCGCGGTGGCCGGCGGGGGAGGGGTCGAAGAAGAGCTTCCTGCCGGGCTCGGCCAGCGCCGGGGTGTCGGTGTCGTACTCTCCGCCGCTGACGACGAAGAGGTCGCCGTCCCGGCAGGAGGGCAGCGCCGCCACCTCGCGCAGGGACGCGCAGTCCCCGACGGTCACCTCGGCGGTGCGCTCCGGCCCCTTCGTCCACGACGCGTCGCCGAGGCTGCCCCCGTACAGGGCGGTCACCCCGCGCACGCCCCGGGTGCCGGCGAACTCCCGCGCGGCCGGGCCGGTGCGTACCCCGGCGGGCAGGTTCACCTGCATCTGCGCCCGTGAGAGGTCGTTGCGGGAGGCCTTGGTGTAGTCGCCCTGCACGCCGGCGAAGAGCATCTGCAGCGCGATCGCCCCGGCCACCGCGACCGCGATGCCGTTGACCGTGCGGGCCGCCGTGCCGCTGCTCAACTGAAGCCTGCGCACGGCCAGTTGCCAGGCCACCGGGCCGGAGCCGAGCCGGGCGACCACCGTCTCCACGATCCACGGCAGCAGCGCGGTCACGCCGACCAGCAGCAGGACGACCCCGCCGATCACCAGGTACTGGTTGAAGTCCCCGCCCGTGCGGCCCTGGCCGGCCATCGGGGAGAGCATCCCGAGACCGCCGAGCGGCGGCAGCAGCCGCCACCACAGCCGCCGCCGCGCGGGCTTGGCGGTACGGACCACGCCGAGTGGCTCGATCACCACCCCGCGCAGCGCGAACAGGGTGACCAGCACGGAGGCCGCCGGGACCGCGACGGCGACCAGCAGCGCGAGCCCGAGCGAGGGGTTGAGGTAGCCGGGGAAGACGCTGATGCCGAGGATCTCGACCGAGCCCGCGATCTGCCGGCCGGTCAGGAAGAAGGCGGTGCCGAGGACCAGGCCGAGCAGGGAGCCCGCGAGCGCCTCCCCGGCCGCGATCCGCCGCGTCATCCGGCTGTCGGAGCCCACCAGGCGCAGCGCGGCCAGCCTGCGGTCGCGCCGCTCGCCCCCGAACCGCACCGCGGCCGCGATGAACACGGCGACCGGCATGAGCAGCACCACGAAGACGACCAGCACGAGCAGGATCAGCACCGGGTCCGTCCGTTCGGACGTCGGACGCGGCTCGCCGTACTCGCCGATCCGGGCCACCGTCGAGCCGTTGATCAGCGGGGCGAGACGCTCGGCGCCCGCGTAGTAGGCCAGTTCGTGCGAGCCGACCAGGCCGCGCTCGCCGATCGTCCCGGTCACCCGGTACGGCAGCCGCTCCCGCAGCAGCCTCCCGGCGTCCGAGGCGAGGAGGTCCCGCAGCGCGGGGGAGACCACCATCGCGCCCGTCGCCGGGTAGGCCGTCACACCCGGCGGCAGCGGCGCCCGCGCGCCCTCGGGCTCCACCAGCCGCCCGCGGACGTCCTTGCCGTGGTAGCGCGTGTCGACGTCCGCGATCACCAGGGTGTCGTCGGCCCTCGGCGGCACCTTCCGGCCGTAGGTGTAGTCCTGGCGCGCCGCCTCCCGCTGGTGCCGGGCCGCCAGCGCGTTCGGTATCGCGGTGGTGAGGAGCAGCAGGGCCACGCCGAGCCCGACACCGACCGCCGTCAGCAGCGCCCGCACCCAGCCCTCGCGTCCGCCGGTGAAGGCGAACCTGACCCCCATGCCCAGGTCCCTGGTCCGCCCCCAGGCTCTCGTCTCCGCCCGAGCGGGAAGGCGCCCCCGTCGCGGCCTCATACGATCCGCTCCATGTCCCGCGACCTGCCGTCCCGGACGACGATCTCGCGGTCGGAGTACGCGGCCACCCGCGCCTCGTGGGTGACCAGCACGACGGCGGCGCCCGCGGACCGGGCCGTCTCGGTGAGCAGCTCCATCACCCGCTCGCCGTTGAGGGAGTCGAGCGCGCCGGTCGGCTCGTCCGCGAACAGCACCCGCGGCCCGGTGACCAGCGCCCGCGCCACCGCGACCCGCTGCCCCTGACCGCCGGAGACCTCGCCCGGCCGCTTCCGGCGCAGGTCGTCGACCTCCAGCCGCTCCATCCAGGCCAGCGCGGTCCGCTCGGCCTCCTTGCGGGAGGTGCCGTTCAGCCGCAGCGGCAGGGCCACGTTCTCCACGCAGGTCAGCTCGGGCACGAGCTGGCCGAACTGGAAGACGAACCCGAACTCCGAGCGCCGCAGCGCGCTGCGCCGGACGTCGTTCATCGCCGACAGCTCCCGGCCGTCGTACGTGATCGTCCCCGAGTCGGGGGTGACGATCCCGGCGAGGCAGTGCAGCAGCGTGGACTTGCCGGAGCCGGAGGGGCCCATCACGGCGACGACCTCGCCGGGGTGGATGGAGAAGTCAGCGCCGTCCAGCGCCGTGGTGGGCCCGTAGGCCTTGCGCAGGTCCTCGGCGGTGAGCAGGGAGCCGGGGGGAGGTGCCGTCCGGGTCATGCGGTCACCGCCGCGCGGAGTTTCTCCAGGCGGGCCGCGGTCAGCTCCAGCCAGCGCAGGTCCGCCTCCAGGTGGAACAGCGCGTGGTCGCAGATGAGCTGGTCGGCGAGGTCGCCCTTGCGCTTGCGGTCGGTGAGGATCCGCATGCCGCGCAGGTGCTCGGCGCGCTGGGTGTCGAGGATGTCGGCGGCGTCGCGCCGGGTGAGCAGCGCGAGGACGACCTTGGTGTAGAGGGTCGACTGCAGGTACGGCTCGGGCTTCTCCGGTGTGGCGAGCCACCGCTCGACATCGGTGATCCCGGCCTCGGTGATGGCGTACCGCTTGCGCTCGGGGCCGTCGCCCGCCTCGATGCCGTCGACCTCGACGAGTCCGTTGCGCAGCAGCCGGGACATCGTCGAGTAGACCTGGCCGTAGTGCAGCGGCCGGTCGTGACCGAACTTCTCGTCGAAGGCCCGCTTGAGGTCGTAGCCGTGGCGCGGCCCGGACTCCAGGAGGCCCAGAAGGGTGTGACCGATGGACATGGCCGCACTCTACACACGGTGTATACGCCGTGTGCATACACGCCGTGGCCGCTCCGTGGCGGCGGGTACGACGGCACAGGTGGGGGCCGATTGTCACGGTTCTGCTACTGAGGCCGGGGCGGCCCGCCGGGCGGGCGGCCCCGGCGGGGCAGCGGGCCGGCCTCGCCCGGCAGCCGGCCCGCCTCCGCGAGGGCGCGGCGCAGCAGGAACTCGATCTGCGCGTTCGCCGACCGCAGCTCGTCCGAGGCCCAGCGGGCCAGCGCGTCGTACACGGACGGGTCCAGCCGCAGCAGCACCTGCTTGCGCTGCCGCGGCCGGCGCTCGGGGTCGGGCCCCTCGGCGGGATCCGTCACTGGTAGAGCGTCCCGGTGTTCAGGACGGGCTGCGGCGCCCGGTCCCCGCACAGCACCACCATCAGGTTCGACACCATCGCCGCCTTCCGTTCCTCGTCCAGCTCCACGATGTCCCGCTCGGCGATCCGGGCGAGCGCGGCCTCGACCATGCCGACCGCCCCGTCCACGATCTCCCGCCGGGCCGCCACGACCGCCCCGGCCTGCTGCCGCTGGAGCATCGCCGAGGCGATCTCGGGAGCGTACGCGAGATGGGTGAAGCGCGACTCGATGATCGTCACACCGGCCGTCTCCACGCGCGCCTGCAGTTCGGCGGCGAGTTTCTCGGTGATCTCCTCGGCGTTGCCGCGCAGCGACAGCCCGTCCGCCTCGTGGGCGTCGTAGGGGTACTCGATGGCGATGTGCCGTACGGCCGCCTCGGTCTGCGTGGCGACGAACGCCAGGTAGTCGTCCACCTCGAAGGAGGCCTGCGCGGTGTCCCGCACCTTCCACACCACCACCGCGGCGAGCTCGATGGGGTTGCCGTAGGCGTCGTTGACCTTGAGCACCGGGGTCTCGTGGTTGCGCACCCGGGTGGAGATCTTCCCCCGGGAGGTGAGCGGGTTCACCCAGCGCAGTCCGTCCTCGCGGATCGAGCCCCGGTACCGGCCGAAGAGCTGAACGACCCGCGCCTCTCCCGGCGCCACCATGTTCAGCCCGCTCATCGCGAGCAGCGAGGCGACGCCGACCAGCACGCCCACGACGACCAGCGCGATCTCGGCGCCGTCGGCGGTGAGGACGGCGGAGGCGGCGATCGCGGCGGCGGCGGCCAGTACCCCGAGCAGCCCCAGCAGGAGCGCGAGGCCGCCGCCGATGCTGCGCGCCGGGAACTCCCGGACGCGCGGCGCGGGCATCTCGGGTATGTCGGCGGCGGGTGCGTGGTCGTGTGCGGACATGGGGTCCCCCGTTCTCCTGCGGTTCGGAGCGGTCGGCCGGGCGGCCGCTCTCCTTAGTCTATCTAAGTGATATCACTTTTTCCGATCCTCGCAACCCTTGGCGCTCTCCGGACGTCGGTTCCGTTGGGACGGGTGCTGATTCTCACGTCCGTAAAAGAGCGGATCGCGGCCCCTTTGTCATAGACGGCGGTGTTAGCTTTGCGAGCTGACCTCCGTCACCCACGCGAGTGACACCCGAGAAGGAAGCGGAGCGGACGGACCCATGGGACGAGCGGAAGAACGACGGGCGCGACAGCGCGGTGGCCACCGCGCGGTGCTGGCGCAGCCCTCGTCGCGTGGGGAGGCCAAGCCCGGCAAGGGCGGCATACGCCGGCTGTTCACCTGGAAGAAGATCCTCGGCACGTTCTTCGGCCTGTGCCTGCTGGGCATCGGCGGCTTCATCGTGCTGTACCTGCTGGTGCCCATCCCCAAGGGCAACGAGGCCGCCCAGCGCGAGAGCAACGTCTACAAGTACAGCGACGGCTCGATCCTGGCGCGCGACGGCGAGGTCAACCGCGAGAGCGTGGACCTGGCCAAGGTGCCGAAGAAGGTCCAGCTGACCTTCGTCGCCGCCGAGAACAAGACCTTCTACCACGACTCCGGAGTCGACCTGAAGGGCACGGTCCGCGGTCTGATCAACACGCTCAGCGGCAAGGGCGCGCAGGGCGGCTCGACGATCACCCAGCAGTACGTCAAGAACTACTACCTGAACCAGGACCAGACCGTCACGCGCAAGCTGAAGGAACTGGTCATCTCGCTCAAGGTGGACCAGAAGCTCAGCAAGGACGACATCCTCAAGGGCTACATCAACACCAGCTACTACGGGCGCGGCGCCTACGGCATCCAGGCCGCCGCCCAGGCCTACTACCGGGTCGACGCCGACCGGCTCACCGTCCAGCAGGGCGCCTACCTCGCCGCCCTGCTCCAGGCGCCGAGCCAGTACGACTGGGCGGCCGCGAGCCCGACCGGGAAGAAGCTGGCCCAGGCCCGGTGGAACTACGTGCTGGACAACATGGTCAAGCAGGGCTGGCTGGGCTCCGCCGAGCGCCAGGGCATGAAGTTCCCCGTGCCCAAGGACCCCAAGGGCGCCCCCGGGCGGGAGGGCCAGAAGGGCTACCTGATCGACCTCGCCAACAAGCAGCTCGAACAGAAGCTGATGAAGGACGAGGGCATCAGCCAGTCCCAGGCGGAGGCCGAGGTCGAGGACCGCGGCTGGACCATCACCCTGAACGTCGACCGGAAGAAGCAGGCGGCGCTGGAGAACGCGGTCAAGACGCGGCTGACCAGCAAGCTGGACCCGAAGAAGCGCACGGTCGACGCGGCCGTCCAGGCCGGCGCCGTCTCCGTCGATCCGAAGACGGGCAGGATCCTCGCCCTGTACGGCGGCAAGGACTACTTCACGCACTACACCAGCAACGCGACCCGGCGCGACTTCCAGCCCGCCTCCACCTTCAAGCCGGTGATCCTCGCCGCGGCCCTGGAGGAGGGAGCCACGACGCAGGACGGCCGCCCGATCGGCGCGAGCACGATCTACGACGGCACCAGTGGGCGCGACGTCGTCGACCACGGCCGCAAGGTCGGCTTCGGCCCGCCCAACGAGGACGAGGTCGACTACGGCCCCATCCCCGTCCAGACGGCGATGAACAAGTCCGTCAACTCCGTCTTCGCGCAGATGGGCGTCGACGTGGGCATGGAGAAGGTGATGGAGGTCGCCGGCAAGCTCGGCATGGACACCAAGGGCATGCAGGCCGTACCCGCGCAGACCCTGGGCTCCATGGGGGCCAGCCCGCTGGAGATGGCCGGGATCTACGCCACCCTGGACAACCACGGCAGGAAGGTCACTCCGAGCATCGTCAAGGAGGCCGAGCAGAGCAGCCGCGTGGTCAAGCCGGCCGACCCGATCGGCGACCAGGTGATCAGTCGCGAGGCCGCCGACACGGTGACCTCGGTCCTGACCGGCGTGGTCGACGACGGCACGGCGAAGACGTCGGTGGCCGACAACCCCACCCGCGACGGGCAGCAGGTCGCCGGCAAGACCGGCACCTCCGACTTCGACCGGTCGGCCTGGTTCACCGGCTACACCCCCGACCTCGTCACCTCGGTCGGCCTCTTCGGCGAGCAGCCCAAGCCGCCGTACCGGCACGTCGGCCTGACCGGTGCCACGGGACTCCTCCCGGGCAGCGGCCGCGTCAACGGCGGCGGCTACCCGGCGCAGATCTGGGCCGACTACACCTTCGGGGTGACCGGAGGGGCGGCCTTCGACCTCGAGACCACCCAGGGCGCGGCCGTCCAGCCCACGCCGACCCCCTCGGACACGCCGTCCCCGTCCCGGACGCCGTCGCGGTCCCCCAGCACCAGCGCGCCGCCGACGTCCGAGGCGCCGAGCCGGACGCCCAGCGGCACGCCGTCGCAGACGCCGTCCCGGACTCCCACGCAGACACCGACCCAGTCCCCGACGACGAAGGGGCCGACGGCCGGCGTCACGGACAACCCGTTCGACCCGGGCGGTCAGCAGAACAGCGGGCAGTGAGCCACGAGTGAGGGGCACCCGGCCGGACCGGGTGCCCCTCACTCGTGCGCGGGCGGCCGCTGCGGGTCGCCGCCGTGCGTGCGGCCGGCTCAGCCGCCGTTGATCTCGGTGGCGATCCGGTCGCCGATGTTCTTGTCGATGTTCCGCCAGTACTGCAGTGCCCGGTCGAGCACCGGACGGGACACACCCTGCCGGAGGTGGCCGACGACGTTGGAGACCAGCCGGTCCCGGGCCGCGTCGTCCAGCACCTCGCGGACCATCGTGCCCGCCTGCCCCCAGTCGTCGTCCTCCCGGTGCGGCTTGTACGCCTCCCGGACGAGCTCGCCGGCGGTGTGCCAGCTCGCGGGCTCGCCGAAGCGGCCGAAGTCCGCCGCGGGGCCGCCGTAGGAGTTCGGCGCGTAGGGCCGGGCCGCCTTCGACGGCTCGTACCGCATGGGGCCGTCCTTGGCGTAGGAGTTCACCGGCGCGTGCGGCCGGTTCGGCGGCAGCTGGGCGTAGTTCGGGCCGATCCGGTAGCGGTGGGTGTCCGGGTAGGAGAACAGCCTGCCGAGGAGCATCTTGTCCGGCGAGGGGCCGATGCCGGGCACCATGTTCGACGGCTCGAAGGCGGCCTGCTCGATGTGGACGAAGTAGTCCTCGGGGTTCTTGTCGAGGACCATCCGGCCGACCTCGATGAGCGGGTAGTCGCCGTGCGGCCACACCTTGGTGAGGTCGAAGGGGTTGAAGCGGTAGTCCGCCGCGTCCTCGAACGGCATGATCTGGACCTTCAGCGTCCAGCTCGGCGCGTTCCCGGACTCGATCGCCTCGAACAGGTCGCGGCGGTGCTTGTCCGCGTCGGAACCGGCCAGCTCGTCGGCCTCCGCCTGGGTGAGGAAGTCGATGCCCTGGTCCGTCTTGAAGTGGTACTTGACCCAGAACCTCTCGCCCCCGCCGTTGATCCACATGTAGGTGTGCGAGGAGTACCCGTTCATGTGGCGGTAGGTCCTCGGGATGCCCCGGTCGCCCATCAGCCAGGTGACCTGGTGCGCCGACTCGGGGGAGAGGGTCCAGAAGTCCCACTGCATGTCGTTGTCGCGCAGGCCGGTCACCGGGTGGCGCTTCTGGGAGCGGATGAAGTCCTGGAACTTGATCGTGTCACGGACGAAGAAGACGGGGGTGTTGTTGCCCACCATGTCGTAGTTGCCGTGCTCGGTGTAGAACTTCAGCGCGAAGCCGCGCGGGTCGCGCCAGGTGTCGGGGGAGCCCTGCTCGCCGGCCACGGTCGAGAAGCGCGCCAGCATGGGCGTGCGCCTGCCGGGCTGGAAGAGATCGGCCCTGGTGAACTGGCTGACGTCGTTGGTCACTTCGAAGAACCCGTACGCGCCGCTGCCCTTGGCGTGCACCACGCGCTCGGGGACCCGTTCCCGGTTGAACTGGGCCATCTTCTCGATGAGGTAGTGGTCCTGGAGCAGGATGGGGCCGTCGGGTCCGACGGTGAGCGAGTGCTCGTCGCTCTCCACCGGAACGCCGACGTTGTTCGTGGTGTACGGGGCCTTCTGGGGTTGCTGCGTCACGAGCGTCCTCCCGGCTTGAGAGAGTCATCAGGTCGCTTCGCTCACCCCAGCAGTCAACTCCGCCGTCATGACGTCGGCAACATTTGGACCGAGTCCAGATCGAGTCCCGATCCGGGGTGGCTCCGGCCGCGTACCCCTCAGCCCCGGTTCAATTCGAACCAGACCACCTTTCCCGTGCTCAGCCGGGTGGCGCCCCAGCGCCGGGCCAGCCGGTTGACCAGGTAGAGACCGCGACCGCCCTCGTCCGTGGCGCGCGCCTGCCGCAGCCGCGGCAGCTGCGGCACGTCGTCGCCGACCTCGCAGCGCAGCACGTCGGTGCGCAGCAGCCGCAGCGTGATCGGACGCGAGGCGTAGCGCACCGCGTTGGTGACGACCTCGCTGACGAGCAGCTCGACCGAGTCGGTGAGCTCCTCCAGGCCCCAGCGGGTCAGCGCCCGCCGGGCCAGCCGGCGGGCCCGGCCGGGGGCCGCGTCCTCCGGCTCCAGGAACCAGTACGCCACGTCGCTCGGCGCGATCCCGTCGAAGCGGGCGGCGAGCAGCGCGATGTCGTCGTCCCGGTCACCCGGGCCGAGCATGTCGAGCACCTCGTCGCACAGCGCCTCCAGCGGCGGCGGGTGGTCGGGGCCGGTGAGCTGCGCGGTCGTGGCCAGCTTCTCGCGCAGCTGCTCTATGCCGGTCCACACGTCCCGCAGCCGCGACTCCACCAGCCCGTCGGTGTAGAGCAGCAGGGTCGCGCCGGCCGGCGCGTCCAGCTCCACCGCCTCGAAGTCGACCCCGCCCACGCCGATCGGCGCGCCCGGCGGCACCCGCAGCACCTCGGCCCGGCCGCCCAGGTGCAGCAGGACGGGCGGCGGATGGCCGGCGTTGGCGATCGTGATGCGGTGCGAGACCGGGTCGTAGACCGCGTACAGGCAGGTCGCCATGCGGTCGGTGCCCAGGCGCTGCGCCTGCTCGTCCAGGTGGTGCAGCACCTCCTGCGGCGGCAGGTCGAGCCCCGCGAGCGTCTGCGCGGTCGTGCGCAACTGGCCCATGATCGCCGCCGACGTCATGGAGTGCCCCATCACGTCGCCGACCACCAGCGCCACCCGGCTGCCCGGCAGCGGGATCGCGTCGTACCAGTCGCCGCCGACCCGCGCGGTCTCCGCCGCGGGCAGATAGCGGGAGGCCAGCCGCACGCCCGTCGGCCGGGGCAGGGTCTCCGGCAGCATGGTGCGCTGCAGCTCGTCGGCGATGTACGCCTCACGGCCGTACAGCACCGCCTTGTCGATCCCGAGCGCGCTGTGCGTGGCCAGCTGGGCGGCGACCAGCAGATCGTCCGGCTCGAACGGCAGGCGCTCCGGACGGCGCAGGAACAGCGCCGCGCCGATCACCCGGCGCCGGCCGCGCAGCGGCGCGAGGATGGCGCGCTGCCCGTCGGGCACGGACAGCTCCGACGCCTCGCCCAGGAGCTCGTCCAGCGCGGCGCGGGCCGGCGAGGCGTCCGTGAACACCGGCCGCACCCCCCGCAGCACCTCGCCGAGCGCGCTGCCCGGCCGCACCTCGCACAGCTCGTTGGTCACCACCGACAGCTCCGACGGCTGCTCCGGCGCGGGGACGGGCAGGAACCCGTCCGTGTCGCGCTCCGCCGGTATCCGGTCCGTACGGCGCAGCCGCAGCACCAGCGGGCCCACCGGCCGCTCGTCGCCCACCGGCAGCGGCTCGCGGAGATAGACCAGGATGGCGTCCGAGAAGGTCGGCACGGTGGCCCGGCACAGACCCATGACGATCTCGTCGAGGTCCATGCCGCGCGCGATGCGCCGCGTGGCCGCCCCGACGAACCGCAGCCGGTCCCCGTCCCGCCGCATCGGCAGCGGACCGCCGTTCGGCAGCCGCTGCCCGGTGCGCCGCTCGCCGCCCGGCCGCTCCTGCGCGGAACCGGTCCGGGCGCCGGGCTGCTCCGGTACGTGGTCGACGGCCTCCGGCGCGGGACGCGGCCGGTGGGTGTCCGGCTCGGCGGCCGAGGGCTGGGCGTGCTCCGGCCCGTTGCCCGCGGCCAGGGGCGCGCCCTGGCCGGTGACCGGGCCCGGGGGCGGCGGCCCGGCGGGGCCGCCGGAGGCCGCCGGCTCGCCGGTGCGGGCCTGTACCGGTAAGGCGGCGGCACCGGAGGCGCGCGGCGGCGTGGAGGAACGCAGGAGCGCCCCACGGCCGTCCGCGGGGTCCACGCCCGCCTGGGGGCGCTCGAAGGAGGTCGGCTGCTCCGTCACGCGTGTCGAATCCGTCCGTCCGGGGCTGCGCGCCGCGCGCGCAGATGGTCCCGCCGAAGACCCGATACCCGGAATGCGTGTCCCAGGAACGGATTTCCGGCGTGGTCAGAGGCTGCTCCTGTGCCACCGGCGGACCGCCTGCGGCCCGCACGGGTGTTGCCGTGGTACCCCTCGCTCACGTCCTGCCGCCCCTCGGTGACGTTCGGTCAGACTCGTTTCGCGCTCGCGGAGTTGTGCCTCCGCATTCTTGCGGAGGACGATCCTACGTTTTGTGCCCCGGGGCGCATCAAGGGTCTCATGAGGACACGTGCGCGGGAGTACGGTCCCAGTCCTCCGGCAGCGACGGTACCGTCCAGGACGGATCCGGGCGCCAGTGCTGCCAGCCGTCGGCGAACGGCGGGCCCCAGGCGCCGATCACCTCGACGGCGGCCCGCCCGGCCGCCCTGACCCGCTCGGCCTGCGACGCGTCCATCAGGCCGTCCCGCTGCGCCTGCGCGAACTCGTCCTCGTCCCGCCAGTGCCAACTGCGGTCCGGGTGGACGGAGATGTCCAGAAAGTGGTCCTCGGAGTCGACCCCGCCCGCCCAACGGGCCAGCGGCTCTTCCAGGTTCACGTACCAGTTCTTGAACTGCCAGCCCGGCTCCCAGAACAGCCAGACCGACCAGGGCTCGCCGGGCCGGGCCAGCTTCAGCACCCCGGTGCCGAACCAGCGGTCGCGCTGCACCGCCCGCGGCTTGGTGTACCGCGACGCGAGCGGCTCCACGTGCACGGGTGTGCCGTCGGCGAGCACGGGCTTGACGCACTCGGTGCCGGGCGCCATCCACACGGCCAGCAGCTCCGGGTCGTCACGGACGACGGTCACGGGACGCGCGATGTGGAAGCGCGTGCCGCCGTTCTCCCGGTAACGCCACAGGATCCGGCTTCCGGGGGCCCAGTAGGCCGTCGCACCGCCCGTCTTCACGTCTCTCACCGCTCCGTCGTCTGCCATGCACAGATATTAGGTGTCCCGCACAGACGACGCTGCGGCGCGCGTCACGGTTCACGTCCCGGGGGCTGCCCCGGTCACGGGCGCGTCATCCGCAGGACGTCCAGGGCCTCGTCGAGCTGCTCGACGGTCAGGTCCCCGCGGTCGACGTACCCGCTCTCCAGCACCACCTGACGGATGGTCCGCTGCTCGGCCAGCGCCCTCTTGGCGACCTTGGCCGCCTCCTCGTAGCCGATGTAGCGGTTCAGCGGTGTGACGACCGAGGGCGAGGACTCGGCGTACTCGCGCGCCCGGTCCCGGTGGGCGGTGATCCCGGCGACGGTCCGGTCGGCGAGCAGCCGGGAGGCGCGGGCGAGCAGCCGGATCGACTCCAGCACGTTCTTGGCGATGACGGGCAGCATCACGTTGAGCTCGAAGTTCCCCGAGGCGCCGGCCGTGGTGACGGTGACGTCGTTGCCGATCACCTGGGCGCAGACCATCAGCACGGCCTCGGGGACGACCGGGTTGACCTTCCCGGGCATGATCGAGGACCCGGGCTGGAGGTCGGGCAGGGAGATCTCGGAGAGTCCGGTGCGCGGTCCGGACGCCATCCACCGCAGATCGTTGGCGATCTTCGTCAGTCCCACCGCGACGGTCCGCAACTGCCCGCTGGTCTCGACGATCCCGTCCCGGGCGCCCTGCGCCTCGAAGTGGTCGCGCGCCTCGGTGAGCGGCAGCCCGGTGACACGGGCGACCTCCTCGATGACGGCGGCCGAGAAGCCGGGCGGGGTGTTGATGCCGGTGCCGACGGCGGTGCCGCCCAGGGGCAGCTCGGCGAGCCGGGGCAGAGAGGCGGTCAGCCGCTCGACGCCGTACCGCACCTGGGCGGCGTACCCGCCGAACTCCTGGCCCAGCGTCACGGGCGTCGCGTCCATCAGATGGGTGCGCCCGGCCTTCACGACGTCGGCGAACTCCTGCGCCTTGCCGTCCAGGGCGTGCGCGAGGTGCTCCAGTGCCGGGACGAGGTCCCGGGTGACCGCGGCGGTGGCGGCGACGTGGATCGACGACGGGAAGACGTCGTTCGACGACTGGGACGCGTTGACGTCGTCGTTGGGGTGCACCTCCCGCCCGAGCCGCTCGCTCGCGAGGGTGGCGATCACCTCGTTGGCGTTCATGTTTGACGAGGTCCCGGACCCGGTCTGGAACACGTCGACGGGGAAGTGGTCGTCCCAGCGGCCCTCGGCGACCTCGGCGGCCGCCTCCTGGATCGCCTCGGCGACATCCGCCTCCAGCACGCCCAGCCGGGCGTTGACCTTCGCCGCGGCGCCCTTGATCCGGGCGAGGGCCTCGATGTGCGCGCGTTCGATGCGCTGCCCGGAGATGGGGAAGTTCTCGACGGCGCGCTGCGTCTGCGCCCGCCACTTCGCGTCGGCGGGGACCCTCATCTCGCCCATGGAGTCGCGCTCGACGCGGTGGCCGCCGTCTCCGGTGCCGGGCGTGGATGTCATCGTCGTACCTCCGAGGATCGTCAGCGCCGGGTGAGGCCTGCCGTATTCCCTCTCACCGGCATCTCGTGCGCGCGGACTCCGCGGCGGGACCCGCGTGCCCCTCTTTCGGTGACTTCTCGCCTTCTTGTACTACTTCATGGTCTGATCATCGGCACATCTCCCCGGCGTGTGCCACCCCGCGCCGAGGAGAGGGGGCAACCGTTGATCGCCGTCCGCATCCGCGGACACCGGCCGAGACCGCGCCGGCCGCGGGCGCCCCGGACGTACGGCGGCCCCCGGCCCATCGGCCGGGGGCCGCCGTACGTCGCGCCCTACGCCAGGCCCGGACCGCGCACCGGGATCGAGGTGAACGTCGGCTGGGGGGCCGGGTTCTGGAAGAAGTCGTTGCCCTTGTCGTCCACCACGACGAACGCCGGGAAGTCCTCGACCTCGATCTTCCAGACCGCCTCCATGCCGAGCTCCTCGTACTCGAGGACCTCGACCTTCTTGATGCAGTCCTGGGCGAGGCGGGCCGCCGGGCCGCCGATGGAGCCCAGGTAGAAGCCGCCGTGCGCGGCGCACGCGTCGGTGACCTGCTTGCTGCGGTTGCCCTTGGCCAGCATCACCTTGGAGCCGCCCGCCGCCTGGAACTGCTCGACGTAGGAGTCCATCCGGCCGGCCGTCGTCGGGCCGAAGGAGCCGGACGCGTAGCCCTCGGGGGTCTTCGCCGGGCCCGCGTAGTACACCGGGTGGTCCTTCAGGTACTGCGGCATCTCCTCGCCCGCGTCCAGCCGCTCCTTGATCTTGGCGTGGGCGATGTCGCGGGCCACCACCAGCGGGCCGGTGAGCGACAGGCGGGTCTTGACCGGGTACTTGGTCAGCTCGGCGAGGATCGTGTCCATCGGCTGGTTGAGGTCGATCCGGACCACGTCGGAGGACTCGTCCAGGTGCTCGTCGGTGGTCTCCGGCAGGAACCGCGCCGGGTCCGTCTCCAGCTGCTCCAGGAAGACGCCCTCCGCCGTGATCTTCGCGACCGCCTGGCGGTCCGCCGAGCAGGAGACCGCGATGGCGACCGGGCAGGAGGCGCCGTGCCGCGGCAGGCGCACCACGCGCACGTCGTGGCAGAAGTACTTGCCGCCGAACTGCGCGCCGATGCCGATCCGCTGCGTCAGCTCGAAGACCTTCTCCTCCAGCTCCTTGTCCCGGAAGCCGTGGCCGAGCGGCGAGCCCTCGGCGGGCAGGTTGTCCAGGTAGTGGGCCGAGGCGTACTTCGCCGTCTTCAGCGCGTACTCGGCGCTCGTGCCGCCGACGACGATCGCCAGGTGGTACGGCGGGCAGGCGGCGGTGCCCAGCGAGCGGATCTTCTCCTCCAGGAACCTCATCATGGAGGCCTCGTTCAGGACGGCCTTCGTCTCCTGGTAGAGGAAGGACTTGTTGGCGCTGCCGCCGCCCTTGGCCATGAACAGGAACTTGTACGCGCCGCCGTCGGTGGCGTACAGCTCGATCTGCGCGGGCAGGTTGGAGCCGGTGTTCTTCTCGTCCCACATCGTCAGCGGGGCCATCTGCGAGTAGCGCAGGTTCAGCTTCGTGTAGGCGTCGTAGACGCCGCGGGAGAGGGCCTCCTCGTCGCGGCCCTCGGTCAGCACGTTCTGGCCGCGCTTGCCCATGACGATCGCCGTGCCCGTGTCCTGGCACATCGGAAGCACCCCGGCCGCCGCGATGTTCGCGTTCTTCAGCAGGTCCAGCGCGACGAACTTGTCGTTCGCGCTCGCCTCCGGGTCGTCGATGATGCGGCGCAGCTGGGCCAGGTGGGCCGGGCGCAGGTAGTGCTGGATGTCGTGGATCGCCTCTTCGGCGAGCTTGCGCAGCGCCTCCGGCTCCACCGTGAGGAACGTACGCCCGTCCGGACCCTCCACGGTGGAGACGCCCTCGGAGGTGACCAGCCGGTACGGGGTGGTGTCCTCTCCCTGGGGGAGCAGATCGGTGTACGCGAACTCAGGCATCTTCGCCCATTCCTCACTCGACAGACTGCGGCCTGCCGGCGCCGACAGGCCTCACCAGCCTAGAACCTGCCGCCGGCCCGGAACCTGTGAGGTAGGGCTCAGTCCGACACGCCCGGGCCGCGCCGACCCCTAGTCGCGATCTATCGCGTTTGGGTACGCTGCTGCCGTGGACCTTCAGAAGCAGACCGAACCGCGCGCGGCCGTCGCCGAGATGCGCGCCTCGGACGCCGACCGTGACCGCATCGCCGACGTCCTGCGCGAGGCCCTGGCCGAGGGCCGGCTGACCGCGGACGAGCACGCCGAGCGCGTCGAGGGGGTGCTGAACGCCAAGACGGTCGGCGAGCTGGAGCTCTTCGTCCGGGACCTGCCCGCCGCTCACCAGGCCCGCACGGCCCCGGCGCCGAACCGGCCGGACGCCGGCGCCGTCCCGCCGGAGGCCGACGAGAACGTGGTGGCGGTCTTCAGCCAGGCCATGCGCAAGGGCCGCTGGCGCGCGGGGCGCCGACTGCACGCCTACGCGATCTTCGGCAGTGTCGAGATCGACCTCAGCGAGGCGATCTTCGAGTACCAGCAGGTCGTCATCAAGGCGGTCTCCGTCTTCGGCAACGTCGAGGTCCACGTCCCGGAGAACGTGTCGCTGCGCGGCACCGGCGGCGGAGTCCTCGGCAACTTCGAGGTGGACACGCTGGACTCGGCCGAGCCGGACGCGCCGGTGGTCTACGTCGACGGCTGGGCGGTCCTCGGCAACGTGGAGGCGCGGCCCAGACGGGGCAGGACCGTCGCGGACATCCTCGACCGCGTGCACCACAGGGTCGACCGGCGTTTGCGCAAGCATCTGGGGCATTGACGGTTGTGAATCGGGCCGCCTCCGACCCGGCGCGGACGGCCCGCGCCGGGCGCCGCCGGCACATGCGCGGAGCCGCCGGATCCAGCGGTTGGGAACTCAGTGCATAGGCCCGCGCACAGCGGGTAGGCCTTGCTGCATCGTCTCTCGCTCGCGAAGCCGTCGTCAGGAGAAGACCGTGCCGCAACCGCCGTATTCGTCCCTGCAGGTAGCCGCCGTACCGGCCCAGCGGGGCCCGGCGCGAGACAGGGATCAGGACGCACCATGGCACACCGAGGCGGTGTGCCGGCGCGACGAGGCGGGCCTGTTCTTCGCTCCGTCCAAGGAGCCCACGGCCGCCCGGCTGTCCCGCGAGGAGGCGGCCAAGCGGGTCTGTGCCCGCTGTCCCGTGATGGTGGAGTGCCGAGAGCACGCGCTGCTGCAGCCCGAGCCCTACGGCGTCTGGGGCGGCCTCACCGCCGCCGAGCGCCGTGTCGTCCTGGCCCGGCGCCGCCGTCGCGAGGTGGAGCTGAAGAAGGCGGCCGGCGCGACGGGCCGTATAGCGGCGGCCGGTTAGGGCCTCTCTCCCGGATCAGGCCGGCTCCGGACGGCGGTGCCTTCCTCGGCACCGGACTCCGCGACCCGGCGGGATCCGGCGGATGGGTCCTGGGGCGCGCCCGCGGTGTGAGCCGCCGGGGGACGGGCTCCAAGGAACGGGCCGCACGGCGGGCGGGCCGGAGCCGGTCGCCGGGTCACGTCGTGCCGCATGGCGACATGTGGACACGGGGACCGGCGGAGGCCGGTCGCCGGGCCGTGCGGTGGTGGCCGGCCCGGGCCGCCCGACGACTCGCGGCCTGGCGGGCCGTGGCACGGCAGGCCGGCCGGGCACCCGTCGCCGGACATGCGTATGGGGCGCCCCCTCCGCACCGGGGGCACCCCATCGCCGTACGGCCGCCGGCGGACCGTCCCGCAGGGGAACGGGCCGTCCGCGCCGTCTACTTCGCGCGGTCGAAGTCGATCGCGCTGTACGCGCGCAGCTTCCGCAGCCGGTGCTCGGAGTCGATCCGGCGGACCGTGCCCGACCTGGAGCGCATGACGATCGAGTCGGTCGTCGCGGTCTCCGAGCGGTAGCGCACCCCGCGCAGCAGCTCGCCGTCCGTGATACCGGTGGCGACGAAGAAGACGTTCTCGCCGGAGACCAGGTCGTCCGTGGTCAGCACCTTGTCGAGGTCGTGCCCGGCGTCGATCGCCCGCTGCCGCTCCTCGTCGTCCTTGGGCCACAGCTTGCCCTGGATCGTGCCGCCCAGGCACTTCACGGCGCAGGCCGAGATGATGCCCTCGGGCGTGCCGCCGATGCCGAGCAGCAGGTCGACGCCCGTGCCCTCGCGCAGCGCGTAGATCGAGCCGGCGACATCGCCGTCGGAGATCAGCTTGATGCGGGCGCCGGCCTCCCGGATCTCCTGGATGATGCCCTCGTGCCGCGGCCGGTCCAGGATGACGACCGTCACGTCCTCGGGCGTGGAGCGCTTGGCCTTGGCGACGCGCTTGATGTTCACGGACACCGGCGCGTCGATGTCGACGAAGTCGGCCGCCTCCGGGCCGGTGACCAGCTTGTCCATGTAGAACACGGCGGACGGGTCGAACATCGCGCCGCGCTCGGCGGCGGCGAGGACCGCGATCGCGTTCGGCATGCCCTTGGCGGTGAGCGTGGTGCCGTCGATCGGGTCGACCGCGATGTCCACCTCGGCGCCGGTGCCGTCGCCCACGCGCTCCCCGTTGAAGAGCATCGGGGCCTCGTCCTTCTCGCCCTCGCCGATGACGACCACGCCGTTCATCGAGACGGTGGAGACGAGGGTTCGCATGGCGCGCACCGCGGCACCGTCGGCGCCGTTCTTGTCGCCGCGCCCGACCCAGCGGCCCGCGGCCATCGCCGCGGCTTCGGTCACCCGTACGAGTTCCAGGGCGAGGTTGCGGTCGGGGGCTTCGGAGGGGACGTCCAGCTCGGACGGCAGGTGATGATGCTCGGTCATCGGAGCGCACCTTTCTGATACGACGACGGCCGGATGAGGGTCTAAGGCCCGACTCTATCGCCGGGCAGACAAAATGAGCAGGGGGCCCCACGGATGAGCGGGCCGGACACCTGCGACGATAGGGGGCGTGGCAGGTTCGAACGGCAAGCAGAAGACGGTCCGGGACATGATCCTCTCCCTGGGCCTCATCGGGATCGCGGCGGCGGTTATCTACGTCTTCGTCCCGCACGACGACCACGCTCCCGAGGTCAAGAGAGTCGACTACCGCGTCGAGCTGCTCACGGCCCGCCGCGCGGCGTCCTACCCGGTGGCCGCGCCCGAGGGCCTGCCCGGCGGCTGGAAGGCGACCTCCGTCCGTTTCCAGGGCGACCAGAACGACGCCTGGCACCTGGGTTTCCAGGATCCCCACGGGGAGTACGTGGCGGTCGAGCAGTCCACTCAGAAGCGCTCGGTGTTCCTCCAGGAGGCCAGCCAGGGCGGGCACGCGTCCGGGACGAAGCAGCGTATCGGCGGCCGCACCTGGACCCGGTACACCGGCGGCCGCTACGACGCGCTCGTGCTGGAGGGCACCAAGGGCTCGACGACGGTGGTGACCGGTACGGCGTCCTTCGCCCAGCTGACCACGATGGCGCAGGCGCTGAAGACGGCGTGACCGCGCGGGCGTAGCGGGGCCGGCCCGGCGGCCCCGTGAGCCGCGCAGGCGTGGACGGCCCGCGCGGGATGCCCACCCGCGCGGCCGGCCGGGGCGCGCGGTGCGCCCGCGGGCCTGCTCCGCGTCCCCGGGGCCGCGGGCCCTACTCAGCGCCGCCGCGTCTCCGGTTCCGCGGGCCCTACTCCGCGCCGTCGCGCTCCTCGTCCTCCGCCTCCTCGGCCAGTGCCGCGTCCAGCCGGGCCCGCGCCCCCTCCAGCCACCGCCGGCACACCTTGGCCAGCTCCTCGCCCCGCTCCCACAGCGCGAGGGACTCCTCCAGGCTGGTCCCGCCCGCCTCCAGACGCCGGACGACCTCGATCAGTTCGTCCCGCGCCTGTTCGTAGCCGAGCGTCTCGCCCGCCGCGGCCGTCCCGTTCACGTTGCTGGTCATGCGCCCCACCCTATGCATCGGCTCGATCGGCGTCGGGCCGATCGACGTCGGCTCGATCGACCCGTACGGAGAACTCCCCCTCGGCGACCCGCGCGCGCAGGGTCTCGTCCGGTGCCACCTCGGCCGGGTCGCGGACCACGTGGCCGTCGGACTTCTGCAGCACGGCGTACCCGCGGGCGAGGGTCGCGGCGGGGGAGAGGGCCACCACGCGCGCGTGCGTGTGCGCCAGCTCGGAGTCGGCGCGGTCCAGCAGGTGCCGCAGGGTCCGCCGGCCGCGGTCCGCCAGCGACGCCACGTGGTCCGCCCGCTCGTCGATCATGCGGTGCGGATCCTCCATGCACGGCCGGGCCAGCGCGTGGGCCAGGCCCCGCTCCTCGCGCTCCACGTACGCCCGCACGCAGCGGCGGGCCCGGTCGCGCAGCTGCCGCACCCGCTCGGCCTCCTCGCCGACGTCCGGTACGACCTTCTTGGCGGCGTCGGTCGGCGTGGAGGCGCGCAGGTCGGCGACGTAGTCGAGCAGCGGCGTGTCCGGCTCGTGGCCGATCGCGGACACCACCGGCGTACGGCAGGCGGCGACCGCGCGGACCAGCTGTTCGTCGGAGAACGGCAGCAGGTCCTCCACGCTGCCGCCGCCGCGCGCGACGATGATCACGTCCACCTCGGGGAGCGCGTCGAGCTCCTTCACGGCCTGTACGACCTGCGGGACGGCGTGCACGCCCTGCACGGCGACGTTGCGCACCTCGAAGCGGACGGCGGGCCAGCGGTGCCGGGCGTTCTCCAGCACGTCCCGCTCCGCGGCGGACGCCCGGCCGCACACCAGCCCGACGAGCTGGGGCAGGAACGGCAGCGCCCGCTTCCGGTCCGGCGCGAACAGCCCCTCCCCGGCGAGGGTCTTCTTCAGCTGCTCCAGCCGCGCCAGCAGCTCGCCGACACCGACCGGCCTTATCTCGGCCGCCCGCAGCGACAGCTGCCCGCGCGGGGCGTACCACTCCGGTTTGGCGAGCACCACGACACGGGCGCCCTCCCCGACGACGTCGGCGACCGCGTCGAACACCTGGCGGTAACAGGTGACGCTGACCGAGATGTCGTACGACGGGTCGCGCAGGGTGAGGAACACCACCCCCGCGCCCGGCCGCCGCGAGAGCTGGGTGATCTGGCCCTCCACCCACACGGCGCCGAGCCGGTCGATCCAGCCGCCGATCAGCCGCGAGACCTCGCCGACGGGCAGGGGGGCTTCGGGGGACGTGGAGACAGCCATGACCGCGAGGGTAGCCGCCACCACCGACAGCGCCGCCGCGCCCGGCGCGCGCGCCCCGGCCCGCGCGCCCGGCGCGGGCGGTCACAGGAGGCGGGGCGACGACGGGGCGGGCGATCTTCGGCCTGCGCACCCGGCCTTACGATGGGGGCATGACTGCTTCGCCTGGCCGCCGTGTCCTGCTCGCCGCCCCCCGTGGCTACTGCGCGGGTGTGGACCGCGCCGTGATCGCCGTCGAGAAAGCCCTGGAGCAGTACGGAGCTCCGATCTACGTCCGGCACGAGATCGTCCACAACAAGTACGTCGTGCAGACCCTGGAGAAGAAGGGCGCCGTCTTCGTCGAGCGGACGGAGGAGGTGCCGCCCGGCAACATCGTGATGTTCTCGGCGCACGGCGTGGCCCCCGTCGTGCACGAGGAGGCCGAGCGCGGCCGGCTCGCCACCATCGACGCGACCTGCCCCCTGGTGACCAAGGTCCACAAGGAGGCCGTCCGCTTCGCCAAGGAGGACTACGACATCCTCCTGATCGGGCACGAGGGCCACGAGGAGGTCATCGGCACCACCGGCGAGGCCCCCGAGCACATCCAGCTCGTCGACGGCCCCGGCGACGTCGCGGACGTCGAGGTGCGCGACCCCTCCAAGGTCGTCTGGCTGTCGCAGACCACGCTCTCGGTCGACGAGACCATGGAGACGGTGGACGCGCTCAAGGACAAGTTCCCGCAGCTCATCTCCCCGCCCAGCGACGACATCTGCTACGCCACGCAGAACCGCCAGCTCGCCGTCAAGCAGATGGGCGCGCAGGCGGAGCTGGTGATCGTGGTCGGCTCCCGCAACTCCTCCAACTCCAAGCGGCTGGTCGAGGTCGCCAAGCTCGCGGGCTCCCGGCAGGCGCACCTCGTGGACTTCGCGGACGAGATCGACGAGGCCTGGCTGGACGGCGTGTCGACGGTCGGCGTGACCTCGGGCGCGTCGGTGCCGGACGTGCTGGTCGAGCAGGTGCTCGAGTGGCTCGGACAGCGCGGCTTCGGGGACGTGGAGATCGTCAAGGCGGCCGAGGAGTCCATCACCTTCTCGCTGCCCAAGGAGCTGCGCAGGGACCTGCGCGACGAGGCGGCCGCCCTGGCCGCGGAGCGCGGCGGGTCCGGTACGGCCGGGGCCTGAGCCCGCGCCGCCGGGGCCGGAGCGACCGGGCCCCGGCGTGACGTTCAGTCGTACGTCGTAACGTGGAGCCATGCAGATCTTCGGCGTGGACATCGGTGGATCCGGGATCAAGGGCGCCCCGGTGGACCTCGACAAAGGTGACCTGGCCCAGGAGCGCTTCAAGGTGCTCACCCCGCACCCGGCGACGCCCGACGCGGTGGCCGACGGCGTCAAGGAGGTCGTCGACCACTTCGGCTGGACGGGACCGGTCGGACTGACGTTCCCCGGTGTGGTCACCGGGGGCGCCATGATCCGCACGGCGGCCAACGTCGACAGGAGCTGGGTGGACACCGACGCGCGCGCCCTGTTCGGTGAGCGGCTCGGCGGCCTGCCGGTGACGGTGGTCAACGACGCGGACGCGGCGGGCGTGGCCGAGATGAGCTTCGGCGCGGGCCGGGGCCGCCGGGGCACGGTCGTCCTGCTGACCTTCGGCACCGGGATCGGCAGCGCGGTGTTCGCCGACGGGGTCCTCGTCCCCAACACCGAGCTGGGCCATCTGGAGCTGGGCGGGCACGAGGCGGAGAAGCGGGCCTCCAGCAAGGCCAAGGAGGACCACGACCTGACGTGGGAGCACTGGGCGCGCCGGGTGACGAAGTACCTGGCCCACGTCGAGATGCTGTTCTCCCCCGAGCTGTTCATCATCGGCGGCGGTGTCAGCCGCAAGTCGCAGAAGTTCCTCCACCTGCTCGAGGGCGTCAGAGCGGAGGTCGTCCCCGCGCAGCTGCAGAACGACGCGGGGATCGTGGGCGCGGCGATGCGGGCGGTCAAGGAGAGCTGAGCGGAGCCGGAGCCGGAGCCGCGGGCTAGAGCGGGACGTGGGCGCGGCGGCGGGCACGGATGAGGGCGACTCTGCGGGACAGGGCGATCACTCCGGCGATCAGTGTGCCCCCGTAGAGCCAGCCCGCCTGGGTGGCGAGCGCGGTGACCAGCCCCATGATCCTGGCGGCCGGGCCGTCGCCGTCGGCCACCGGCAGGAGGCCCGCCGCGAAGCCGATCGGCACCACGACGGGCGAGGTCAGCAGGTCCCCCCTGCGCACCCACGCCGCCGTCAGCACGCACACCGGCAGGAACAGCACGCCGTACGCCGTCAGCGAGCCGCCGAGGACCAGCCGGACCAGCCAGCCCAGGGCCACCATGACCGTCACGCAGAAGAGCCCCCCGCCGAGCCCCGTCAGCCGCGGCTCGGGCAGGCGCCGCTGGGGCCCCGCTTCGGGGGGCCGCGCTCCGGGGCGCGGCGACGCCCGCGGTCCGGGCCGGGCGGGACGGCCGCCGGCCGCCTGTTCCCTGTGCCCCTGGGCCCCCTGGGCGGGCAGCGGGGGCCTCCCACGTCGCGGTCCGTGCTGCTGAGGTCGCATCCTGTGGTGCTCCATTGGACCAACCTAGGTCTGCTTATGTGTCGATTAGCCCATCAGACACGCCGGGGGGGCCAGGCTTGGCCATGCGTTCGATCCGTCGCCGGGGCGGGTCCCGGTACGCCGTAGACTGGTGGATCGGCCCGCGCACCACCCAGAAGGACCCGGACGCGCAGCCCTCACCCCCTTCAGTCCTCATCCTCACGTACGGGAAGTCGCAACGTGTCGCTCACGATCGGAATCGTCGGTCTGCCGAACGTCGGCAAGTCGACCCTGTTCAACGCCCTGACCAAGAACGACGTGCTCGCGGCCAACTACCCGTTCGCCACGATCGAGCCGAACGTCGGAGTCGTGGGCGTTCCGGACGGCCGGCTCGCCAAGCTCGCCTCGATCTTCAAGTCGGAGCGGATCCTGCCGGCCACCGTCGACTTCGTCGACATCGCCGGCATCGTGCGCGGCGCCAGCGAGGGCGAGGGCCTGGGCAACAAGTTCCTCGCCCACATCCGCGAGTCCGACGCCATCTGCCAGGTCATCCGCGCCTTCAAGGACGAGAACGTCGTGCACGTCGACGGCGAGGTCTCGCCCACGAACGACATCGAGACGATCAACACCGAGCTGATCCTCGCCGACCTGCAGACCATCGAGAAGGTCCTGCCGCGCCTCCAGAAGGAGTCGCGGATCAAGAAGGACGTGGCGCCGAAGGTGAAGGCCGTCGAGGAGGCCAAGGAGATCCTGGAGAAGGGCGACACGCTCTTCGCGCACGGCGTCGTCCAGGGCAGCGAGCGCGCCGAGCTCCTCCACGACCTGCACCTGCTGACCACCAAGCCCTTCCTCTACGTCTTCAACGTCGACGAGGACGAACTGGTCGACGAGGACTTCAAGAACGCGCAGCGCGCCCTGGTCGCCCCCGCCGAGGCGATCTTCCTCAACGCCAAGCTGGAGGCGGACCTCGCCGAGCTGGACGAGGAGGAGGCGCTGGAACTGCTCCAGTCCGTCGGCCAGGACGAGCCGGGCCTCGCCACCCTCGCCCGCGTCGGCTTCGACACCCTCGGCCTGCAGACCTACCTGACGGCCGGCCCCAAGGAGTCCCGCGCCTGGACCATCAAGAAGGGCGCCACCGCCCCCGAGGCCGCCGGTGTCATCCACACCGACTTCCAGAAGGGCTTCATCAAGGCGGAGGTCATCTCCTTCGACGACCTCGTCGCGACCGGCTCGGTCGCCGAGGCCCGCGCCAAGGGCAAGGCGCGGATGGAGGGCAAGGACTACGTGATGCAGGACGGGGACGTGGTGGAGTTCCGCTTCAACGTGTGACCGCTCCGCTGAGGGGCCGGACTCTGGTGAGCCCGGCCCCTTCGCGCGTTCCCGCGCGCCCCGGGCGCGGGGCTCAGTCGCCCCGCGGCGGGACGATCGTGGTGCACCTTCTGCTTCCTCTCGCCCCGTGTACCCGTCAGATGCCGGTCAGCCAGGCCACGGTGAACGGCGCCTCGGGGGTGCCCGGCCCCATCGGGCCGCCCTTGTCGAACTGGGAGCGGACGACCAGCAGGCGGCCGTTCCGGCGGGCCAGCGTGGTCGGGATCTGCAGCGCGGGGTCGGTGACCTGCCGCTCCAGCCGGGCAGTGGTGGCATCCGGGCCGAGCCGCCAGCGGCTGACGGTGTCGACGGCGTTGTGGGCGGCCCACAGCGTGCCGTGTGCCAGCTCCAGTCCGTCACCGTGCTTCAGGTCGCCCCCGTGCAGGGCGACCCGGCGCACGACGCCGCTCGTCAGGCCGATCCGGTACAGGCCGCCGCCGGTCATGTCGACGACGAGCAGGTAACGGCCCGCCGGGTCGGCGACGATGCCGTTGAGGGTGAACGCCTCCGGCGCCCGCGGGTCTCTCACCGTGCCCAGGTCGAACCGTGCCGTCAGCGGCGCGATGCCGCCGCGGTCGCGGGCGCGGGCCAGGTCGGCGGGCGTGACCGCGTAGACCACCGCGCGGGTGCTGTCGGTGAGGTAGGCGGTGCCGTCGGAGGCGATGGCCAGGTCGTTGACGAAGCGCGGCGCGTCGCCCGGCACCTGGAAGCGAGCGAGCAGGGTGCGGTCGCGCAGGTCGTAGACGTCGACACCGAGGGTGGAGTCGATCACCCAGAGCCGGCGGGCCCCGTCGACCTTCAGGCCGTTGGCGGTGTGACGGCCGTCCGTGCCCGCCGGGAGGAAGACCTCGGCCGTTCCTCGGCCGGGCGCGGCCCGGAGGACGGCGCCGGTGGCGAACGAACCGACGTAGGCGTCGCCGGTGCGCGGGTCGGGGGCGATCCCCTCGGGGTACACGCGATCGCCGGGGAGTGCGAAGGCGGTGGTGACGCGGGACGCGGTGGCCGCCCGCGCGGCGGGGACGGCCACCGCGACCGCCAGGGCGGCCGCGCCGGTCAGGAAGGTACGGCGGTGGATCGAACGGGACACGACGAGTGCCTCTCGGTTCGGCTGCTCACTGATTTATGTGTGCGAACCTAAGTTAGGGCTCTAATGCTCGTCAATGGGTTAACGGCCGGGGGAGGGCTCATCGAAGGGGGAGTCGATACCATGCGGGGATGACGTCCATGCCCGCGTCCGAGCGCCTCGGCTCGCACATCAAGCGGGCCGAGCAGGCCCTCAACGCCACGAAGACCGCGGTCCTGAGGCCGGCGGGCCTGACCGTCGCGCAGTACGCGGCGCTGCTCCACCTCTCGGACAACCCGGGCATCTCCGCCGCGGCCCTCGCGCGGCTGTGCGGGGTCACCCCGCCGACCATGAACACGGTCCTGAAGAACCTCCAGGACCGCGCCCTGATCGAACGCACCCCGCACGAGTGGCACCGGAACGTCCTCGAGACCCGCCTCACGGACGAGGGCCGCGCCGTGATGGCCGACGCCGACGCGCGCGCGGTGCGGGTGGAACGCGCGCTCGCCGCCGAGTTCACGGACGAGGAGCGCGAGGCGCTGACCGGTCTGCTGGGACGCTGCGTGGTCCTGCTGGAGAAGGAGCGTCCCTGAGGCGGGGCGGCTCTGAGGCAGGGCGCCCCTGTGGCGGGGCGGCTCTGAGGCAGGGCGCCGCAAAGGCGAAGGCCCCCGGGCCGGGCGGGGGCGATCGCCGCGGAAGGCCCCGCTACGCCCGCGCCAGGCCCGACTTCAGGCCCGCCCCGCACAGCGGTACCACCGCCGACTTGGCGCCGAGGGCTCCCTCGCGCACCGCCGCCCAGCAGACCACGCCCGTCGACTCCACGTAGAGGCCGCGGGAGGCGAGGTCGAGCTGGGCGTGGCGGATCTGGTCCTCGGTGACGGTCAGGAAGGTGCCGCCCGAGTCCCGTACCGCGCGCAGGATCTGGCGGGCCCGGGGCGGCCGGGGGATGGCGATGCCCTCGGCGTACGTCGGCGCCACCACCGTCGTCCCCGGCAGTTCCTCCGCGCCGTCCGCCCAGGCCTTCGCCAGCGGGGCGACCGCCGCCGACTGCACCGCCCACAGCGCCGGGCGGCGGTCCAGCAGGCCGGCCCCGTACAGCTCGGCGATCGCCAGGGCCGCGCCCAGCAGCAGCGTGCCGTTGCCCACCGGCAGTACGAGGACCTCGGGCAGGCGCCCGCCGAGGTCCTCCCACAGCTCGTGGACGTAGGTCTTGGTGCCGTGCAGGAAGTACGGGTTGTAGACGTGCGAGGCGTAGAAGGTGTCCGGCTCGTCCGCCGCGGCCCGCGCGGCCGCGCCCGCCGCCTCGCGGTCGCCGTCGACCACCTCCAGCCGCGCCCCGTGGGCCTCGATCTGCTCCAGCTTCTTCGCGGAGGTGCCCAGCGGGACGTACACCGTGCACGGCAGCCGCCCCCGGGCGCAGTACGCGGCGATCGCGGTGCCCGCGTTGCCGCTGCTGTCCGCCACCACCCGGCGCGGCCCGGCGCGCAGCGCCAGTTCGGCCAGCAGCACCGCGCCGCGGTCCTTGAACGACAGCGTCGGCATCAGGTAGTCCAGCTTGGCCGAGACGCCGTCGGTGAGCGGCACGAGCGGGGTGCGGCCCTCGCCGAGGGACAGCGTGGGCGAGGCCAGCGGCAGGGTCTCCGCGTACCGCCACAGCGAGTTCACCCGTCCGGTCAGGGACTTCAGCGGGGCCGGGGTGGGGACGAAGTCGAGTTCGAGGGGGCCGTGGCAGGAGGGACAGCACCAGGCGAGGGAGTCGCTGGGGATGCGGACGCCGTCGGTCGGGCAGTAACGGTCCGGCAAAGGTGTCATGAGCGCAGGTTAGAGCGGCACCACCGGTTCACCGGTCATTACGGGCCGGGGGCCGCCCCGGGACGCCGCCGGTCGTGTGCGTGCGCGCGCGGGGCGGGGGACGGCCG
The DNA here is from genome assembly GCF_044746005.1 of Streptomyces sp. NPDC086766. Taxonomy (NCBI): domain Bacteria; kingdom Bacillati; phylum Actinomycetota; class Actinomycetes; order Kitasatosporales; family Streptomycetaceae; genus Streptomyces; species Streptomyces sp. NPDC086766. Next base: position 330,162 of record NZ_JBIVBI010000002.1, read on the forward strand.
TCACGTCGGGGACCGTCACATCGGGCCGAAGGGCGACCTGTCCGGGTACGTCGCCGGGTCCGTGACCCAGCCGGCGACCAGGACGAGCCCCGTCCCGCGGTCCACGGCGAGGAAGCCGAAGGGCCGGTCGAAGACGACCCGCACGACGGTGGTGGTGTGCCGGAACTGGGGGACGCCCCCGGCGGCGGCAGCGACGGCCGTCACCGCGGCGGCCCGGAACCCGAGCGCGCCGAACCGGGCCACGACCGACTGCCCGGCCGAGCCGACGGCCAGCGGGAAGGCGCTCACGCCGGGGAAGTGGCCGCTCCCGGTGTCCTTGGCCGTGCTCAGGCCGAACAGCCGGTCCAGGTCCAGCAGATCGTGGTCCGCCCGCACCTCGAACCCGACCGTCCTGACGTCCAGCGCGGGCGGCTGCGGGACGGTGCAGGGCTCCTCCTCGACGCGCAGCCCGGGACCGGGGTTCCCGTGCGGGAGCCCGGTGCCGGGGACGAGGCGATGCGCGCCGCCCAGCAGTCCGACGCCCGCCTCCAGCACCTGACCACGCGTCATGCGCTCCTCGCCGAGCAGCAGATGGACGTCGATGCCGTTGTCGCCGGTCACCGTGAGGCGGGTGACGGCCCCGGTGGGCGTGTCCGCCACGCCCGCCCGGTCCACCCGGGGGCTCCTGCGGTACAGACCGGCCAGGGTGCGGTCGCGCCAGGGCCCGGCGCCGGGCCGCAGCGGGACCTCGGAGAAGGGATGCCGCCAGTCGGTGCGCAGGGCCAGCGCGCTCGCCAGGACCAGCTGGGTGTCCGGTGTCAGCGTGACCGGCATCCGGTCGACCAGCCCGCCGCTCAGCCGCCGCGCCCACGCGTCCAGGGCGTCCTGGTCGGCGTCCGGGGCGCCGGTGAGCACGCCGTGCGCCTGCGCCGGCAGCCCCGCGCGCCATTCCGGCCGCAGTTCCAGGGTGCGCCTCGTCCACAGCCCGAGGGCGGCGTCCAGTCCGCTCACACCGTCCGCCAGGGAGAGCAACTCCCGTGCCCGGGCTGCCGCTTGGTCCGCCGGTGTGCCGAGGGCCCGCGCGAGTTCGGTCCGGGCCGTGCCCGCCGCGCCGTCCGCGAGGAACGCCAGCAGCGGCCAGACGCCGAGCGCCGAGAAGGCCGTGCCCTCCGTCGCGCTGTGCGCCCAGCGGGCCGTCAGCTCCCCCACGGCGCGCACCGCGCCGTCCGCAGCCCGCCCCGCATCGTCAACGGCGCGCGCCCCGCCACCCGCCGTCTGGATCGTGCCGTCCGTCCCCCGGACCGTGCCGTCGGCCGTTCCCATCCCGCCCCCGTTGTCGGCTGCTTCGGATCACCGCAGGTGAAGGCTATCGGCGGCGCCGCTCCCGGGCACTACGATGCGCGCAGTTCGTACGCCGGTTCCCCGACCGAAAAGCGGTGCCCGTGACCCAGCCTCCGCCCCCCGGGCCCGCACAGCACCCGCAGGGCCCGCCCGAACCGCCCTATCGCCCCTGGGGGCAGGGCTACAGCCCGCAGCTGCGGCCCTGGCCGGTCAGCGGGTTCGCCGTCGCCGCGCTCGTGTGCGGCATCCTCTGCTTCGTGCCCGGCGTGGGCCTCGTCCTCGGGCTCGTCGCGCTGCACCGGATCCGGCGGCGGCGCGAGCGGGGGAGGGGCATGGCGGTCACCGGGGCCGTGCTGTCCTGCGTCGGCCTCGCCCTGTGGGGCCTCGTGATCGCGACGGGCGGCGAAGGCCCCGACTTCGGGGTCCGGGACGGAGCGGCCGGGGGCGCGGGGGTGTCCCTGGTCGAGGGGGAGTGCTTCGACGTGCCCGGCGACTCGCTGAACGGCGTGATGACCGGCGCCGTCGAGCGGGTGCCCTGCGGGAAGCGGCACGACGGCGAGGTCTTCGGCGTCCTGCGGATGACCGGCAAGTACTACCCGGGCCCCCTCCAATTGCGGATGACCGCCGAGGCCGAGTGCCCGGCTCTGCTGGACCGCTACGCCCTGGACCGCTGGGCCGTTCCGGCCGGCGTGCAGCCTTACCACCTCACCCCGACCCCGCGGGGCTGGGACCTCGGCGACCGCGGGATCGCCTGCGTCTTCGGCCACGCGGGCGTGGGCCTGACCGGCTCGCTGCGCAGCGACGCCACCACCCTCGACGCGGACCAGCTGGCGTTCCTGAAAGCCGCTCACGTCCTCGACCTGGCCCTCGACGCGCAGCCCGCGCGGGGCCCCGGCCGGGACCTGCCCGGTGCCCGGCGCTGGGCGGTGCGGGTGGCGGCCGCGCTCGGCCGGGAGGCCGGGCGGTTGCGCGCGCACCGGTGGCCCGCGGCCGCCGGGAAGCCGGTGGCCGGCCTGCGCGCCGATCTCGAACGCGCCGAGGGCGCCTGGGCGTCGGCCGCCGCGTCCCCCGACGCCGACACCTTCGCGGTGCGCCGCGCCCGCGCCTCGGCCCTGATCGACCCCTTCCGGTCCGTCACCGCGCGCAAGGCTCTGGGCCTCGCCGCCGTCCCGCCGACGCCCCGTGACGGCGCCGCCGAGGCCGGCGGTGGCGGAACTGACCCCGTCAGTGAGGTGTGAGGGCGGCTATAGCGGGGGAGAAAGTGCCTGCGTAAAGCCCTCGGGGCGTGCAAGTAATCACATCGAGTGATTCTCTGGCCTTTACTTGCCTCGCACAACCCTCGGTTGCCAGGCTGTTGCTGTCTGTACAACCTGATGGGAGCGGCCAGTGACTTTCGGTGAGCAGCCGGCGTACCTGCGCGTCGCGGGTGATCTCCGCAAGAAGATCGTCGACGGCCAGCTGCCGCCGCACACGCGGCTGCCCTCCCAGGCCAGAATCCGCGAGGAGTACGGCGTCTCGGACACGGTCGCCCTGGAGGCGCGCAAGGTGCTGATGGCGGAGGGCCTGGTCGAGGGCCGCTCCGGCTCGGGGACCTATGTGCGCGAGCGGCCCGTGCCGCGCCGGGTCGCCCGCTCCGGCTTCCGCCCGGCCGGCGGCGCCACGCCGTTCCGGCAGGAGCAGACGGACGTCGAGGCGCGTGGCACCTGGGAGTCGCGCAGCGAGCAGACGGACGCGAGCGGCGCCATCGCCGAGCGGCTCGGCATCAAGCCCGGCGACCGCGTGATGCGCACCAAGTACGTGTTCCGGGACGCCGGGGAGGCGATGATGCTCTCCACCTCGTGGGAGCCGCTCGCCGTCACCGGCCGGACGCCGGTGATGCTCCCCGAGGAGGGCCCGCTGGGCGGCATGGGCGTGGTCGAGCGGATGCGCGCCATCGACGTCATCGTGGACAACGTCACCGAGGAGGTCGGCGCCCGCCCGGGCCTCGCCGAGGAGCTGCTCGCCCTGGGGGGCGTTCCCGGTCATGTCGTCCTCGTCGTGCAGCGCACGTTCTACGCCTCCGGCCGTCCCGTCGAGACGGCGGACGTGGTCGTGCCCGCCGACCGCTACCGCGTGGCGTACCACCTGCCGGTGAAGTGACCCCGCCCGAGCCGGCCCCCACCCCGTCCGGAGCGGCCGGGGGGAGAAGTGACCGGTGACGTGATCGGGGCGTAGCGCTGCCCGTGGGGTGGTGCACGCCCCTGGGGCCGTCGTCCGGGCCGCCGTCGCGTCCGGCGCTCGCGCGGGGGTGCCGGGCTCCGGCCGTTCTCGCAGGTCGTCCCGAAGTGGCCGGCCCTCCCCGACCGGACGCGGCGAGCTCCGCCGACGGCGCGTTCGACTCCGTGCGCCCCTTGCTACTGGCTGGTTGCATACCTCTTTGTGAAAAGCCGGATTCGCTGCGTGAAGGTAAGGCGTAGGCTCGGGCATATGCGGATTGCGGTTTCCTTAGCGGGCGGGGCGCGGCGGCAGCCGGACACGGGAAGCGGAGGGGCGCGATGAACGACAGCACGGTCACTCTTCCCTGGCTCGTCATACGGCAGGACGACAACGGCAATCGCTACCGCGTGGGCCGGTACGCCACCCGCGCGGAGGCCCAGAGGATCGCGGACAGCCTCGACGACCGGGGCCACAAACAGCTGTACTGGGTCGAACGCGTCGGGCAGGCCGGTGGCTCCGGCAGCGCCGCCGGCTGACCCCTTCGCCCGTTCCCGCCGCGCTCCCGTAGGCTCCGGCGCATGACCCGACGGATCGTGGTGGTGGGTGCCGCCCTGCTGGACGACGGCCGCCTGCTCGCCGCGCGCCGCAGCGCGCCCCCGGAACTGGCGGGCCGCTGGGAGCTGCCCGGCGGCAAGGTCGAGCCGGGAGAGAAGCCCGAGGCCGCCCTCGTCCGCGAGCTGCGCGAGGAACTCGGCGTCGACGCCGAGTCCGTGGAGCGCGTCCCCGGCAGCTGGCCGCTGCGCGCGCCCTACGAGCTCCAGGTGTGGACGGCGCGCCTGTGCCCCGGCTCGGCCGCCCCCGAACCCCTCCAGGACCACGACGCGCTGCGCTGGCTCGCCCCGGCCGAGATCTGGGACGTGGCCTGGCTGGACCAGGACGTTCCTGCGGTCCAAGCGGCCCTGATCCACCTCGCGGACGACTTCGCGGACCCGTGCGCGGATCCCCGCACGAATCCACGCACGGACGCCCGAGACGCCCCGGACGCCTGAACGCGAGAGATCGCGCCCGGGTGCCGTGCCGAGCCGTATGCCCGTACGCCGTCCGCCCCACTGCGCGCCGTCACGGGAGGTACTCGGCCCCGTATATCGGGTATGTGCCCATTAACCCCATGAAACCGGACATGGGTGGGCTCACTGGCCTGGGAAGTGATCGGCGTGATCGACACCGAAGGCGAGCGCGCCGAGTGGACCTTCTCCGCCGACCCCGGCGTGGTGCGCACCGCCCGCGCCGCCGTCCGCCGCCAGTTGCGCACCTGGGACCTCGACAGCGTCGGTGACACCGCGGCCCTGCTGGTCAGCGAACTGGTCACCAACTCCCTGCGGCACGCCACCGGTCCCATCGGTGTTCGGCTGGTGCGGCCCGCCGGACTGTCGAAGGTGCTGCTGGTCGAGGTCTCCGACACCCTGCCGGTCCCGCCCCGCGAACGCCCCGCCCGGCCCGACGACGAGAGCGGCCGCGGGCTGCAGTTGGTGGCTTCCTCCTCCCGCCGCTGGGGTACCCGTCCCGACGGGGCCGGCAAGACGGTCTGGTTCGAGTTGGCGCTACCGGGGTGAACAGGGCTGTCTGAGCCCGCATTCGCCGTCGAACGACCGGACGCGGCCGGGGGCGGTTGTCCGCGCGCATGGTTCGACGGGGTGTTGCCTGGTTAGAAGACTGATGGTGTTGTCGCAGGCCGGACCGAAAAGCATCGGGATGGTCCTGTGATCGTGAACACCGTGTTGCGCGGCGCCGTAGTGCTGGATACTGCGGGCAGCCGCCCCCGGTGACCGGTGCCGGACGCGGTGAGCTGGAGGGGACGGTTCGCGTGAGCGAGATACCAGCGAAGGCCACGGAGTCCGAGGACCCGTCGGACGGCGCGAGGGCGACGGCCGCGGGCGGTTCCGCGGCCGGCGAGGCGGCGCGCGCGGACGCGATGTGGCAGAGCAGTCCGCCCGGCTCCATGTACGACTACATCAAGGTGGCCTCGTTCTCGATCGGTCCGGACGGACTCATCGACCAGTGGAGCCTGCGCGCCGAACACCTCTTCGGCATCCCCGCGTCCCGCGCGGTCGGCATGGACCCCATCGAGGCCTTCGTCGACCCCGATCTGCGCGACCGGGGTCAGCGCAAGATGGCCGAGATCCTCGACGGGCGGGAGTGGACCGGCGTGGTCCCCTTCCGCGTGCCGGCCGACGGCGACAGTGGGTACGAAGAGGGTGAAAAGGGCGAAGGCGGCGAAACGTACGGCGGGTCCGGCGGGCGCGGAGAGGAGGCCCTCGCCGAGGTCTACGTCATGCCGACGCGGACGGCCGAGGGTGAGAAGGCCGCCGTCTGCATCGTCGTCGACGTCCGCATCCTGCGCCGCATCGAGACCGATCTCGCCGCCTCTCAGGCGATATTCGGTCAATCTCCATTCGGGTTCCTGCTGATCGACGCCGAGTTGCGGGTCCGGCGCGCCAACCAGCGCTTCGCGTCCACCTTCGGCGGCACCGTGGACGACCACCGGGGCAAGGGCGTCCACGACTACCTGCCGCGGGGCGAGGCCGAGCGTGTCGCCGCCACCCTGCGGCGGGTCCTGGAGACCGGCGAGTCCATCACGGACATGCACGTCACGGGCTTCGTGCCGGACTCGGAGGAGCGCCGTCACTGGTCCATCAACCTCTACCGGGTGCACAGCGGCAGCGGCCGCCCCATCGGTATCGCCTGGCTGGGAACCGACATCACCGCCCGCCGCGCCGCCGCCCGCGAGGCCGCCGCCGCGCGGCGCAATCTCGCCCTTCTCAACGACGCCGGAGCCCGCATCGGCAACTCCCTCGACCTGGAGACCACCGCGCGCGAACTCCTCGACGTCGTCGTGCCCGGCTTCTGCGACCTCGCCACCGTCGACCTCTACCAGGGGCTGCTGGCCGGCGACGAGACGCCGCCCGGGCTCGCCGACGGCAGCGCCGAACTGCGCCGGGTCGCCTACTCCAGCGCCGTCTCCGACGCCCCCTTCGCCGGGGCCGGCGCCCCCGTCGCGGTGGGGGCCGTCCACCACTACCCCTTCAACTCGCCCTGCGCGGACGCCCTGCGCACCGCCCGTCCGCAGAACGTCCCGGGTGAGGACGGCGGCCTGGTGCAGTCCACGCTGGCCGTCCCGATGGTCGCCCACGACACGGTCGTGGGACTGGTGCAGTTCGCCCGCACCAAGGGCAGCGAGCCGTTCGGCGAACGGGACCGCGACCTCGCCGTCGAACTCGCCGCGCGCGCCGCCGTCTGCATCGACAACGCGCGCCTGTACCGGCGCGAGCATGAGCGCGCCCTGATACTGCAACGGTCCCTGCTCCCGCCCGGCGACCCGGAGGCCTCCGGCCTCGACATCGCCTGCCGCTACCTGCCCGGCAACGCGGCCACCGGCCGGCCCAGCGAGGTCGGCGGCGACTGGTTCGACGTCATCGAACTGCCCGGCCACCGCACCGCGCTGGTCGTCGGCGACGTGATGGGCCGCGGTCTGCGGGCCGCCGTCGCGATGGGCGAACTCCGCACCGCGGTGCGGACGCTGGCGCTGCTCGACCTCGAACCGGCGGAGGTCCTGTCCCAGCTGGACGAGATCGCCCGCGGCCTCGGCGCCCCGGGCGGCGTGCAGCAGGCGACCCGGGCCGCCCGCCGCCCCCGCGAGGCCGACCTGTCCGAGGTCTACCTGGCGACCTGCGTCTACGCCGTCTACGACTCGGTGACCAGGAGGTGCACCTTCGCCAACGCGGGCCACCTGCCGCCCGTCCTGGTCGAACCCGGCGAGGCCGCGCTGATGCTGGACGTGCCGCCGGGGATGCCGCTCGGCGTCGGCGGGGAGCCGTTCGAGGAGGTGGAGGTGGAACTGCCCGAAGGGGCCCTGCTCGCCCTCTACACCGACGGCCTGGTCGAGTCCCGCGACCACCCGCTGGACGAGGGGCTGCAGGCGTTCGTCGGCGCCCTCACCGACCCCACGCGTCCCCTCGAGGACGTCTGCGACCAGGTCCTCAACACCCTCGACACCCATCACGGCGAGGACGACATCGCGCTGCTGATGGCCCGCGTCCAGGGCCTGCCCGCCGAGTCCGTCGGCGACTGGACCCTGCCCCGCGAGCCGCGCAGCGTCGGCCGCGCCCGCGAGTACGCCCGCTCCCAGCTGCTCGCCTGGGACCTGGAGCCGCTGGTCGACACCACCGAACTCCTCGTCAGCGAGCTGGTCACCAACGCCCTGCGCTACGGCGAGGGCGAGATCAGACTCCGGCTGCTGCTCGACCGCACGCTGGTGTGCGAGGTGTGGGACTCCGGGCTCGTCCAGCCGCGCCGCCGCCGCGCCCGCGACACCGACGAGGGCGGCCGCGGACTCCAGCTCGTCGGCCTGCTGAGCGCCGCCTGGGGCTCCCGCCGGACCCCGCGCGGCAAGACGGTCTGGTTCGAACTCCCGCTGCCCGACGGGGAGAACGGGCTGGCCGACCCCGCGGAGGCGCTGCTCAGCCTGTTCTGACGGCAGCCCGTCCCCCGGCGCAACCGCGGCCCCGCGGTCGATCGTCGTTCCCGGAAGCGACGGCGACGGCGACGGCGGCACGGGAGGGGACGGGCGTGGGCTCGGATGCGGACACGGGCACGGACGGCAACGGGAACGCGGACGCGGAGGAGCAGCCGGCCGGAACGGAGCCGGCGGGCACCCCGTCCCGCCGGCGTCGCCTCCGTCCGGCCCGGCACATCGCCCTCGCCGTGGTGCTCGCCGTGCTCCTGCCCCTGCTCGCCGCCGAGGCCGCCCTGCGGGTGAACTACACCGGCGACCCGGCCGGGGGAACGCGCACCCGGAGCCGGGACGCGATCTGGCTCGGGCACGCCTGGGTGGACGGGCGGAAGAAGGACGCCGACGTCGCCGCGCTCGCGCGGCGGCTGCGCGGGACCGGCATCCGCGACCTCTACGTGCACGCGGGCCCACTGGAGCACGACGGGACGCTGCCCGGATCCGCCTACCGCGACGCCCCTTGGCTCCTCCGCTCCATGCACCGCGCGCTGCCCGGCGTCCGCGTGCAGGCCTGGCTCGGCGACAAGCTCGCCAGTGAGGGCCCGGACGGCCTGCGCCTGGAGCGGGCCGGGACCCGGGCGGCCGTGGTCCGCTCCACCCGCGAGGTCCTCTCCGCGGGCTTCGACGGCGCCCACTTCGACCTGGAGCCCCTGCACTCCGGCGACCGCGACTACCTCTCCCTCCTCGGCGACCTGCGCCGCGTCACCCGCGCCCACGACGCCCTGCTCTCGGTCGCCGCCCACCAGATCGACCCGCTGCCCGCCTTCCACTCCTTCTGGGGCGCGACCACCGGCCACCCCAAGTGGTGGTCGCAGGCGTACTTCGGCGAGGTCGCCCGCCGCGTCGACCAGATCGCCGTCATGTCGTACGACACCATGCAGCCGCTGGAGAGCCTGTACGGCGGCTATGTCGCCCAGCAGACCAGCCTCGCCCTGGAGGTCACCCCGCGCTCCACCGACCTCCTCATGGGCCTGCCCTCCTACCACGAGAACCGCTTCGGCCACTGGGCGCACGCCGAGACCGTCCCGGCCGCCGTCCGGGGCGTACGCCTGGGCCTGTCCCGCACGGTCGCCGACCGCACCCGCTTCGGGGTGGCCCTCTACGTGGACTTCGCGGCCACGGAGGACGACTGGAGGGCCTACGAGGAAGACTGGGTGCGGTGACCCGCAACCGAAAGCACCGCACCGTCGCCGACCTCGCCCCGCTCGCCCGGGCCGCGGCCGGCCCGGCCCGCACCCTGCGCGCCGTCACCCGGCTGCGCGGCGGCTCCAGGAAGGGCGTCTACCGCCTGGCCTTCGACGACTCGACCACGGCGGTCGCCTACGTCTGGTCCCCGGACGAGGACTACTGGGACCAGCCGGACGGCGACCCCCGCGCCCCCTTCTCGCACGCCAGTGGCCTCGGTCTGTTCACGGCCGCGCACACCCGCCTGTCCGCCCTCGGCGTCCGCACGCCCCGCCTGCTCCACGTGGACACCACCGCGCACGCGGCCGTCGTCGAGGACGTCCCGGGCGGCAGTCTGGAGGAGGCGCTCGCCCGGGACCCGGAAGCGGCCCGGCCCACCCTGGAGCGCCTGGCCGAGGCGCTGGCGGCCCTGCGCGACTGCTCGGCAGCCGCCCACGGCAAGGTCGCGCTCGTCGACAACGGCGGTTCCTCGTACGGCGGTTCGTGCGCCCGGCTCGTCACCGACCGCGCACTGGCCTGCATCGCCGAGACCGCCGTACGCGACCGGAGGGTGGCCGGGGCCCGCGACGCGCTGGAGGAGGCCGTGCGCTCCCTGGCCGCCGAGGTCCGCCCGCGCGACCGGCACACCCTGGTCCACGGCGAACTCGGCCCGGACCACGTCCTGGTGGACGCCGGCGGCGCACCGGTGCTCATCGACATCGAGGGGCTCATGTACTTCGACGCCGAGTGGGAGCACGTGTTCCTGCGGCTCCGCTTCGGCCCGCACTACGACACGCTCCGCGCCGCCGGACTCGACGGGGCCCGCCTGCGTCTGTACCGGCTGGCCATGCACCTCGACCTCGTCGCCGGGCCCCTGCGGCTGCTCGACGGGGACTTCCCGGAGCCGGAGGCGATGCGGGCGATCGCGGAACACAATCTGGCACGGGCGCTGGACCAGGTGGGAGCATGAGGCGTGCATCCGATACCGGCGGTTCTGGCGGCTCTGTTCGTGTCCGGTCTCGCGGCCATGGGCGTCGCGGCGATCAGGACGGGCTGGGTGCTGCCGTGGGGTGCTCACAAGATCCTGCGCCCGAGGCTGTGGGGGTCAGGCTCGCTGGTCCTCGCGGTCGGAGCAGCGCTGTTCATGTCTCCGGTGGCCTCCCCGGGCCTCGCGGACCGGTTCGCCGTGCTGCCCGTGGTGGGCTGGGCGGTCTTTCTGGTGGGCTTGGTGATCCAGATGGCGGCCCGGTGGCCGGGCCGCCTCTGAACCGCCCCTACCTCGACCGCCTCCCGATCTTCGACCCCAGCCACACCAGCGGGTCGTACTTGCGGTCCACCGCCCGTTCCTTGAGCGGGATCAGCGCGTTGTCCGTGATCCTGATGCCCTCCGGACACACCTCCGTGCAGCACTTGGTGATGTTGCAGTAGCCGAGGCCGTGCTCGTCCTGGGCCGTGCGCTTGCGGTCCAGGCCGGTCTCCTCCGCCGCGTCCAGCGGGTGCATGTCCAGCTCCGCCACCCGCATCAGGAAGCGCGGGCCGGCGAACGCCGTCTTGTTCTCCTCGTGGTCGCGGACCACATGGCAGACGTCCTGACACAGGAAGCACTCGATGCACTTGCGGAACTCCTGCGACCGGTCCACGTCCTCCTGGAACATGCGGTACTCGCCCGGTCCCAGGCCCTCGGGCGGCACGAACGCCGGGACCTGACGCGCCTTGGCGTAGTTGAAGCCGACGTCGGTCACCAGGTCGCGGATCACCGGGAAGGCGCGCAGGGGCGTGACGGTGACGGTCTCGTCGCGGTCGAACACCGACATGCGGGTCATGCACATCAGCCGGGGCCGTCCGTTGATCTCGGCGGAGCACGAACCGCACTTGCCCGCCTTGCAGTTCCAGCGCACGGCCAGGTCCGGCGCCTGGGTGGCCTGGAGCCGGTGGACGATGTCCAGCACCACCTCGCCGTCGTTGACCTCGACCGTGAAGTCCGCCAGGCCGCCGCCCTGCGCGTCGCCCCGCCACACCTTGAAGCGGGCCTCGTAGCTGCTCACTCGTAGAGCTCCTCTTCGGCGAGGTACTTGACCAGCTCCTCCTTCTCGAAGAGGGCGAGCAGGTCGGGGCGGACGGGTTCGGTGGTCTCCCGGTCCAGGGTGATCTGGCCCCGCACCGGGTCGGTGGCCGCCAGGCCGCCCGTGGGGTCGGCGAGCCGGCACAGCAGGTTGATCCGGCGCCAGGCGCGGTCCATGCCCGGGAAGTCCTCGCGGGTGTGTCCCCCGCGCGACTCCGTGCGCTCCAGCGCGGCCCGCGCCACGCACTCGCTGACCAGCAGCATGTTCCGCAGGTCCAGGGCGAGGTGCCAGCCCGGGTTGAACTGGCGGTGGCCCTCCACCCCGGCCCGCCGGGCCCGCGTCCGCAGCTCGGCCAGCTTCCGCAGCGCCTGCTCCATCTCCTCCTCCCGGCGGATGATGCCCACCAGGTCGTTCATGGTCTGCTGGAGCTCCTGGTGCAGGGTGTACGGGTTCTCCGGCGGCCCGCCGGCCGGTTCCTCGCTCTCCGCCGAGAACGGCCGCAGCGCCTCCGCGGCCGCCGCGTCGACCTGGGCGTCGTCGACGGGCGGGCGGTCCGCCGCGAGCCCGGCCGCGTGCTCCGCCGCGTGCCGGCCGGCCCGGCGCCCGAACACCAGCAGGTCGGACAGCGAGTTTCCGCCGAGCCGATTCGAGCCGTGCATACCGCCGGCCGCCTCCCCGGCCGCGTACAGCCCCGGCACCCCGCGCGCCGCGGCCGTGTCCGAGTCGACCGCGATGCCGCCCATCACGTAGTGGCAGGTCGGCCCGACCTCCATCGCCTCCGCCGTGATGTCGACGTCCGCGAGTTCCTTGAACTGGTGGTACATCGACGGCAGCCGGCGCCGGACGACCTCGGCGGGCATCCGCGTCGAGACGTCCAGGAAGACCCCTCCGTGCGGGGAGCCCCGGCCCGCCTTCACCTCGGAGTTGATCGCGCGGGCCACCTCGTCGCGGGGGAGCAGTTCGGGGGGACGGCGGTTGTGGTCCGGGTCTTCGTACCAGCGGTCCGCCTCCTCCTCCGACTCGGCGTACTTCTCCTTGAAGACGTCGGGGATGTAGTCGAACATGAACCGCTTGTCCTCGGAGTTGCGCAGCACCCCGCCGTCGCCGCGCACCGACTCGGTCACGAGGATGCCCTTCACCGACGGCGGCCAGACCATGCCGGTGGGATGGAACTGCACGAACTCCATGTTCAGCAGCGGCGCCCCGGCGAGCAGGGCGAGCGCGTGACCGTCGCCGGTGTACTCCCACGAGTTCGACGTCACCTTGAACGACTTGCCGATGCCGCCGGTGGCGATCACCACGGCGGGGGCCTGGAGGACGAAGAAACGGCCGGTCTCCCGCTCGTAGGCGAAGACCCCGGACACCCGGCCCGCCCCGTCCTTGAGGACCCGGGTGACCGTGCACTCCTGGAAGACCCGCAGCCGGGACTCGTGGTCCCCGGTCTCCCGGTGGTCCTGCTGCTGGAGCGCGACGATCTTCTGCTGGAGGGTGCGGATCAGCTCCAGGCCCGTACGGTCGCCGACGTGCGCCAGGCGCGGGTACTCGTGGCCGCCGAAGTTGCGCTGGGAGATCCGCCCGTCCTTGGTCCGGTCGAACAGCGCGCCCCAGGTCTCCAGCTCCCACACCCGTTCGGGCGCCTCCCGGGCGTGCAGCTCGGCCATCCGCCACTGGTTGAGGAACTTCCCCCCGCGCAGGGTGTCGCGGAAGTGGACCTGCCAGTTGTCGTGCTCGTTGACGTTGGCCATCGCCGCCGCGATGCCGCCCTCGGCCATCACCGTGTGCGCCTTGCCGAACAGCGACTTGCAGATCACCGCCGTACGCGCCCCGCGCTCGCGCGCCTCGATCGCGGCGCGCAGCCCGGCGCCGCCCGCGCCGACCACGACGACGTCCCACTCCTGCCGATCCACCACGGACATCAGAAGGCCTCACTCACCGAAACTCGTCAGAAGAAGCGCGGATCGTCGAAGACGCCGGACGCGAGCAGGTACACGTAGAAGTCGGCGACCGCCACGCTCAGCAGCGACGCCCAGGCGAGCTGCATGTGGCGGGCGTTGAGCCGGCCGACGAACCGCCACATCCGGTAGCGCACCGGGTGCCGGGAGAAGTGCTTCAGCTTGCCGCCCACGATGTGCCGGCAGGAGTGGCAGGAGACGGTGTACGACCAGATCAGCACGATGTTGACCAGGAAGACCACCGTGCCGAGGCCCATGTGGCCCCACGCGTAGTGCTCGTCGCGGAAGGACAGCACGGTGTCGTAGGTCAGCACGCCGGCGACCAGGATCGCCGCGTAGAAGAAGTACCGGTGGACGTTCTGCAGGATCAGCGGGAAGCGCGTCTCACCCGTGTACGTCCGGTGCGGCTCGGCGACCGCGCAGGCCGGCGGGGACGCCCAGAAGCCCCGGTAGTAGGCCTTGCGGTAGTAGTAGCAGGTCAGGCGGAAGCCCAGCGGGAAGATCAGGATGATGATCGCCGGGGAGAGCGCCCACCAGCTGCCGAAGAGGTCCGCGTTGGGTCCCGCGTGCATGGTGGCGCAGTTGCTCGCCAGGCAGGGCGAGTAGAACGGCGAGACGTACGGCGCCGCGTAGTAGTCCGCGTCGGCGAAGGCCCGCCAGGTCGAGTACACGATGAACGCGAGCAGGCCGGCCGCGGTGGCGGCGGGTGCCAGCCACCAGCGGTCGGTCCTCAGGTGCGGGGCGTCGATCGCGGCGCGCGCCGGGGACCGGACGCCGCCGCGGTGCGGACGGGGGTCGGTGTCGGGGGGTTCCGTACCAGTGGCCAACTCGAGGACTCCGGTCGGGTCAGGGGGCGTGGCGGTCGCGGGCGCCGAGTCCCTCGTCGTCCGAGTCCGTCCACAGGGAGATGTCGTAGGGCGCGTCGGAGATGGTGACGAGCGCGGGCCGCTGCGCCGCGGCGGGGCCTTCGGAGACCTCGCGCAGCAGGGCGACGCTCTCGCGCAGGTGGTCGGCGTCGGCGCGCACGCGGCGCATCTCCAGACCGCCGCCGAGCTGCTGTTCCAGCCGGCCCACCGACCGCAGCAACTCGTCGAGGGTGCGCTGGACCGACGTCAGGTCGTCGTGCACGGACATGACGTGACCTCACTTCCACGGGCCGTCGGGGGCCCAAGCGGCAACGTTCATGCGCCTGCGAGTGTTGCGCGTCACACCGTCCGGTGGGAAGGGATGTGCAGCGATTGGCGGATTGCACAACCCTCGCGCGCGCCCGCACGCGCTCTGCGTGCGCCGGGGGCGCGGTTCCTCCGCACGGGTGAGCTTGCAGCCTCCCGTCGCCGTGTCGCCCTCGGCAGGCGAACCCTTTCCTCTTCAGTGGGGCCATAGATCTGATCAGCACCAAAATACCGCCAAACGTGATCAGAACCCACCCGTGTCCACCGGCGGGAGCGGCTCTCCTCGGAGGTAGCACAGATGTCCCACGACGGTGTCGGCCCCCGCGCTCTCACGCGCGCGCTCGCCTTCCTGACCGCTGGGGCCCTCGCGGTGCCCCTCCTCGCCGGCTGCGGCTCCGACGAGAAGCGCAGCAAGCCGCTGGCCGGGCAGGACATCGGGTCCGCCGCCCGGAACCTGGTCGCCGACGGCGGAACCCTGCGCTGGGCCGTGGACGCGGTGCCGCAGACGCTGAACACCTTCCAGGCGGACGCCGACGCGGGCACCACCCGGGTGGCCCAGGCCGTCCTGCCCACCATGTTCCGCCTCGACGCGAACGGGATGCCGCAGCTCGACCCGGCGTATCTGGAGACCGCCCGGATCGTGGAGACCGAGCCCAAGCAGGTCGTCGTCTACCGGCTCAACCAGCAGGCGGTCTGGAGCGACGGCCGGGAGATCGGCGCCGCCGACTTCGCCGCCCAGTGGCGCGCCCTGTCCGGCAAGGACACCGCCTACTGGACCGCCCGCAACGCCGGGTACGACCGCATCGAGAAGGTCGAGCGCGGCGCCGGCGACCTGGAGGTCAAGGTCACCTTCAGCCGGCCCTACGCCGACTGGAAGTCGCTGTTCTCGCCGCTGTACCCGAAGGAGGTCACCGGCACCCCGGACACCTTCAACGACGGGGCGCGCAAGAAGCTCCAGGTGACCGCCGGCCCGTTCACGGTCCAGCGGATCGACACCAAGAACAAGGACGTCGTCCTCGCCCGCAACCCCCGCTGGTGGGGCCGCCCGGCCAAGCTGTCCGGGATCGTGCTGCACGCCGTGCCCCGCGACCAGCGCGTGTCCGCGCTCGCCGCCGGCACGGTGGACGTCGCCGACGTCGACGCCGACGACGCCGCCGCTATCGCCTCCGCCGCGCGGGCCCGGGGCGGATCACCCCTGCCGGGCCCGGCCGGCCGTACCGCCGCCCGGGCGCTGCGCGAGGTGCGGCTGCGCAAGTCGCTGGAGCCCGCCTACACCCAGCTCGCCCTGAACGGCGCCGACGGTCCCCTCGCCGACGAGCGGGTGCGGCACGCGGTGGCGCGTGCCCTCGACCGCGGGCAGCTCGCCAAGCTGGTCCTGAAGCCGCTGGGTCTGCCCGCCGTCCCGGTCGGCAGCCACCTCGCCCTCTCCGGCCAGGACGCCTACGCCGACAACAGCGACGCGCTCGGCGGGCAGGACACCGCCCAGGCGCGGGCGCTGCTCGCGGACGCCGGCTGGGTGCCCGGCCCGGTCAAGAAGGAGAAGAAGGGGGAGAAGGCGGCCGGTGCCACGGGCCGTCCCGCCGGGGAGAGCACCCCCACCGGCGACGACGGCACGTACATCGTCGGCCGGAACGACAACGTCGAGGACCACAAGGCGGGCGACCCGGGCGACGGGAACAGGGACGGCGACCACAAGGACCGTGAGGCGCCCGCCCGGGACCGGCAGGGCCCCCTGGAGAGCGGGGACGGACACGCGGGGGAGGGCGGCGGCGCCCGGCAGCTCGCGCAGGACGGCCGGCAGTACGCCAAGGAGCACCTGAAGAGCGGCGGAGCGCCCGGCGCCTACGCCCCTCGCGGCACCGCCGCCCCCCGCGGCACGAGCGCCCCCAGCGGCACGGCCGCCCCGGCGAGCGGCGCCTCCGGGCCGCTGGCCAAGGACGGCAAGCCGCTCACCCTCCGCTTCGTGCTCCCCTCCGGACCGGGCTCCGACACCCTGCGCAAGGTCGCCGACCGGATCTCCGCCATGCTCGGCGAGGTCGGCATCGGCACCGAGATCACCAAGGTCCCGGACGAGAGCTACTTCAAGGACCACATCGCCGCCGGCCAGTACGACCTGGCGCTGTACTCGTGGCCCACGTCCGCCTTCCCGGCGACCGACGCCCGCCCGATCTACGCCAAGCCGGTGCCGGCCGCCGACGGCTCCCTGAACGTCCAGCAGAACTACACCCGCGTCGGCACCGACCAGGTCGACCAGCTCTTCGACCAGGCCGTCGCCACCCTGGACGAGGACGAGATGCGCGCCCTGGTCCGCAGGGCCGACGCCCGCATCTGGGCGGCGGCCGGCTCCATCCCCCTCTACCAGCGCCCCCAGCTCGTCGCCGTCCGCGGGAACCTCGCCAACATCGGCGCCTTCGGCTTCCGCACCCCGGTCTACGAGGACATGGGCTTCCTGAAGAAGGGCGCCGCCCCGAAGCCCGGATCCACGGCCGGGAACTGAGGCGCCCGCCCCCGCGCCGCCGGTGCGCGGCGCACGCAGAGGGGCCCCCGAGGGCCCCGGCCGGGCCCCGCGGTACGGGCCGCGAGGGCCGCCTCCGGCCGGGGCCCGTACCATGGGGTGAGGCCGTGGCATGTTCAGCCCGGCAGGGTCCGCGTAACACCGATGTACGCGCAGGCCTTCCTCACACTCCGGGAGTACGCCGCAATATGGCTGTGACTGCTACGCGTCACGACATCCGTAACGTCGCCATCGTCGCCCACGTCGACCACGGCAAGACGACCATCGTCGACGGCATGCTGAAGCAGGCCGGTGCCTTCGCCGCCCACCAGCTCGACTCGGTCGACGACCGCATGATGGACTCGAACGACCTGGAGCGTGAGAAGGGCATCACGATCCTCGCCAAGAACACGGCGGTGAAGTATCACCCCAAGGACGGCGGGGACCCCATCACGATCAACATCATCGACACCCCCGGCCACGCCGACTTCGGTGGCGAGGTCGAGCGCGGTCTGTCGATGGTCGACGGCGTCGTGCTGCTCGTGGACGCCTCCGAGGGCCCGCTGCCGCAGACCCGCTTCGTGCTGCGCAAGGCGCTCCAGCAGCGCCTGCCCGTCATCCTGTGCATCAACAAGACGGACCGCCCGGACTCCCGCATCGACGAGGTCGTCAACGAGACCTACGACCTCTTCCTCGACCTGGACGCGGACGAGGAGCAGATCGAGTTCCCGATCGTCTACGCCTGCGGCCGTGACGGCATCGCCTCGCTGACCAAGCCGGACAACGGCACCGTGCCGTCCGACTCCACCAGCCTGGAGCCGTTCTTCTCCACCATCCTGGAGCACATTCCGGCCCCGATCTACGAGGAGGAGGCCCCGCTCCAGGCCCACGTCACCAACCTGGACGCCGACAACTTCCTCGGCCGTATCGCGCTCCTCCGCGTCGAGCAGGGCGAGCTGCGCAAGGGCCAGACGGTCGCGTGGATCAAGCGGGACGGCTCGATCAGCAACGTCCGCATCAGCGAGCTGATGATGACCGAGGCGCTCACCCGCAAGCCGGCCGAGAAGGCCGGCCCCGGTGACATCTGCGCCGTCGCCGGCATCCCCGACATCATGATCGGCGAGACCCTCGCCGACCCGGAGAACCCGGTCGCGCTGCCCCTGATCACGGTCGACGAGCCCGCGATCTCCATGACCATCGGCACCAACACCTCGCCGCTGGTCGGCCGCGGCGGCACCGGCAAGGGCGCCGACGCGAAGTCGGCCGTCAAGGACCGCAAGGTCACCGCCCGCCAGGTGAAGGACCGCCTGGACCGCGAGCTGATCGGCAACGTCTCGCTGCGCGTCCTCGAGACCGAGCGCCCGGACGCCTGGGAGGTCCAGGGCCGCGGCGAGCTGGCGCTGGCCATCCTCGTCGAGACCATGCGCCGCGAGGGGTACGAACTGACCGTGGGCAAGCCGCAGGTCGTCACCAAGGACGTCGACGGCAAGGTCTACGAGCCGGTCGAGCGCATGACGATCGACGTGCCCGAGGAGCACATGGGCGCCGTGACCCAGCTCATGGGCGTGCGCAAGGGCCGTATGGACAACATGTCGAACCACGGCTCCGGCTGGGTCCGCATGGAGTTCGTCGTCCCCTCCCGCGGTCTGATCGGCTTCCGCACCGAGTTCCTGACCCAGACCCGCGGCACCGGCATCGGCCACTCCATCCACGAGGGCTTCGAGCCGTGGTTCGGCACGCTGCAGACCCGCAACAACGGCTCGCTGGTCGCCGACCGCGCCGGTGCCGTCACCGCGTTCGCGATGACCAACCTCCAGGAGCGCGGCGTGCTCTTCGTCGAGCCGGGCACCGAGGTGTACGAGGGCATGATCGTCGGTGAGAACTCTCGCTCCGACGACATGGACGTCAACATCACCAAGGAGAAGAAGCTCACCAACATGCGGTCGTCGACGGCCGACGTGGCCGAGTCGATCGTGCCGCCGCGCAAGCTCTCCCTGGAGCAGTCGCTGGAGTTCTGCCGTGACGACGAGTGCGTCGAGGTGACCCCGGAGGCGGTCCGCATCCGCAAGGTGAACCTGGACGCCCGCGAGCGCGCCCGCGCCGCGAGCCGCGCCAAGCACGGCTGACGCGCCGAGCACGGCTGACGCGCCGGCTTCGCACACGCGACAGGGCCGGGCACTCCGCGAGGGCGGGGGCCCGGCCCTCGCGTTCGGCGCGATGTAGCGCTGCGTGACGAAAAGGCGAGGGTAGGGAAAACCCTTCACCTTGGCGCGGAATCGATCCGGAGCGGCTAATTCGCACTACCCTGCTCGGCACATGCACCCAGAACACATCAACCGGAGGCTGGATTCAACAGCCTTTGTCCGGGCGGCCGTTGACGGGGGCGGGACGGCAGGTGCACGGTGCGCGTCGGAGCGTGGGCATGCCGAAGGAACCCCACACGGGACAACCGTAAACCGCAACAGGTTTTTTCCCGTCAACCGTCCGCTATGCGGACACCCGGAACCGATAGATGTGTAACAAGTCCGTTTCGCAGGGATCTTTCGCCAAACCCTTTGTCCGGTTTTTGGAAGAAGTAGGCGTCAGGTGTGATCGAACCGAGACCTAATGGGTGTGGTCGGCCGAATGGTCGATAGCAGATAGTTAGGCGCGTAGAGCTCGGATGAGCGCATCACCCTTTGCAGTGGGCGACGGCGACGGCGAGCGTGCAGGGCACCTGACTTTCTCCGGATCATGTGTCGGTGGAATGTCGTGTGCCCAGTCGTGCGGTGAACTAAAGGACTCATGAGGAGGAACCCATGCGCGGTGCCAAGAGTGCCAAGTGGGTGGCGATAGCCGCGGTTGTGGCGCTGGGAGCGACCGCCTGTGGTGGTGGCAGCGACAAGGGCAGCGAGGGCAAGGCTGCGGTCGACCCGAACGGCAAGTTCTCGATCGAGGTCGGCGAGCCGCAGAACCCGCTGCAGCCGGCGAACACCATGGAGTCCAACGGCAGCATCGTCACGCGTGCCCTGTTCACCGGTCTGGTGGACTACGACGCCAGCGGCAAGATCGTCATGATGAACGCCCAGTCGGTGGACACCAAGGACAGCAAGACCTTCACGGTCAAGCTGAAGCCGGGCTGGAAGTTCCATGACGGCACCCCGGTGACCGCCGAGTCCTACGTCAAGGCCTGGAACTGGGCCGCGAACCCGGCGAACAAGCAGACCAACAGCTTCTGGTTCGCTGACATCCAGGGCTACGACGACGTCGCCCCCGCCAAGGGCAAGCCGAAGGCCACCGAGATGTCCGGTCTCAAGGTCGTCGACGACAACACCTTCACCATCACGCTCAGCAAGTCGCTGCCCTACTTCGTCTACAAGCTGGGCTACGAGGTCTTCTCGCCGCTGCCCGAGTCCTTCTACAAGGACCCGAAGGCCGCGGGCGAGCACCCGATCGGCAACGGCCCCTACAAGTTCGTCAGCTGGCAGCACAAGAAGCAGATCGAGGTCACCCGCTACGACGGCTACCAGGGCCCGAACAAGGCCAAGAACGGCGGCGTTCTCTTCAAGAACTACTCCAAGCTGGAGACCGCCTACCAGGACCTGAAGTCCGGCAACCTGGACGTGATGCGCCAGATCGCCCCGCGCGACCTGCCCGTCTACAAGGCCGACCTCGGCGACCGTGCGGTGGACCAGGCCTACTCGGGCATCCAGACCATCGCCGTGGCCTTCTACACCAAGCAGTGGAAGGGCATCGACCCCAAGGTCCTGCAGGGCCTGTCGATGGCGATCGACCGGGACACCATCACCAAGACCGTGCTGCAGGGCACCCGTGAGCCCGCCACCGGCTGGGTCGCCAAGGGTGTTCTCGGCTACCAGCCGAACGCCGCGGGCGACATCACCAAGTACGACCCGGCCAAGGCCAAGGAGCTCATCAAGGCCGGCGGCGGCGTCCCGGGCAACAAGATCTCCATCCAGTACAACGCGGACGGCGGTCACAAGGAGTGGGTGGAGGCCGTCTGCGGCTCCATCACCAAGGCCACCGGCGTGCAGTGCACGGGCGACTCCAAGGCCGACTTCCAGGCGGACCTCAACGCCCGCGACAACAAGGAAGTCAAGTCGCTCTACCGCTCCGGCTGGGTGCTCGACTACCCGTTCAACGCCAACTTCATCCGTGACCTGTACGGCAGCAAGTCCGACGGCAACCAGGGCGGCTTCTCCAGCAAGGAGATCGACGGCCTGATCGCCAAGGCCGACGCCGCCAAGTCGCTGGACGAGTCGGAGAAGCTGTACCAGGAGATCGAGAAGAAGCTCCCGAACTACATGCCGAGCATCCCGCTCTGGTACTACAAGGTCAACGCGGGCTTCTCGGAGAAGGTCACCGGCGTGAAGTACGCCCAGGACGGCGACCCGATCCTGACCGGCGTTCAGGTCAAGAAGTAACCGCTGACGATCAGCGAACGCCGTGCCGCGCCCGGTTCCCGGGTGCGGCACGGCGTCGGCCGGACAGGCCGGGGGGCCCTTTTCGCCGGTGTACGTACGAAAAACCGACTCGGGGGAGTCGTTCGTACGCGGCGAAGGGGGCCCTCGCTGTGACTGACATGGAGGCACCATGGGGCGCTATGTCGCACGACGACTGCTCCAGATGATCCCGGTCTTCATCGGGACCACCCTGCTGATTTTCTTGATGGTCTACGCCCTGCCCGGCGATCCCGTGCGAGGGCTCTTCGGAGACAAGGGCACCAGCCCGGCGGTTCTGGCCTCGCTGCGGCACCAGTACGGCCTCGACAAGCCCGTCCTGGTCCAGTACTGGGACTACATGCAGAACATCGTTCTGCACTTCGACTTCGGGACGCAGGTCGCCAGCGGCCGCCCGGTCACCGACATCCTCGGTGAGGCCTTCCCGGTGACGCTGCGCCTGGCCGGCCTGGCCTTCGTCATCGAGGCCATCCTCGGCATCGTGCTCGGCGTCCTGTCGGGCATGCGCGCGGGCAAGGCCGTCGACACCGTCATCCTCTTCGTGACGCTCCTGCTGATCTCGGTGCCGGTCTTCGTGCTCGGCTACATCCTGCAGACGGTGTTCGCCTTCCAGCTGAACCTGCTGGAGCCCTCGGTGAACGACGACACCCAGATCAGCCAGTTGATGCTGCCGGCCATCGTGCTGGCCAGCGCCTCACTGGCCTATGTCGCCCGGCTGACCCGCACCTCCGTCGCGGAGAACCTGCGGGCCGACTACATGCGCACGGCCATCGCCAAGGGCCTGCCGCGCCGCCGCGTGGTCGGCGTGCACCTGATGCGCAACTCGCTCATCCCCGTCGTCACCTTCCTGGGCACCGACCTCGGCGCCCTCATGGGCGGCGCGATCGTGACCGAGAGCATCTTCAACATCCACGGCGTCGGCGGCACGATCGCCGACTCGATCGTGCGTCGCGAGGGCACCACGCTGGTCGGCCTGGTCACCATCCTCGTCCTCGTCTACCTCGTCACCAGCCTGATCGTCGACCTGCTCTACGCGGTCCTGGACCCGAGGATCCGTTATGCCTGAGCTGACCACTTCCGCCGACGAGGCCGCGACGGCGGCCCCGAGCGCCGCCGCGGGCGCCAAGCTGCCCGAGCCCAAGCCGGAGAAGACCCGCAGCCTGTGGGGCGACGCCTGGCGGGACCTGCGCAGCAACTGGGTGTTCGTCGTCTCCGCGGTGCTCATCCTGCTGCTGCTGGTGATGGCCGCCTGGCCCAGCCTGTTCACCAGCGCCGATCCGAACAACAAGGATCTGGCCGCCCACTACCTGCAGCACCCGCACTACGGCAACGTGTTCGCGGCCGACTGGCTGGGCTACGACGCCCAGGGCCGCAGCGTGTTCGCCCGCGCCATCTACGGCACCCGCGCCTCGCTGCTCGTCGGCGCCGGCACCACGCTGGTGGTGACGATCCTCGGCGGTCTGATCGGCATGCTCGCCGGCTACTTCGGCGGCTGGCTCGACGCCGTCCTGTCGCGTGTGACGGACATGTTCTTCGGCATCCCGTTCCTGCTCGGCACGATGGTGATGCTGAACTCCTTCACCGAGCGCTCGATTCCGGTCGTGATCGGCGCCCTGGCCTTCCTGGGCTGGACGCAGACGGCCCGCGTGATGCGCGGCTCGGTCATCACCGTCAAGTCGACGGACTACGTGCAGGCCGCCAAGGCGCTGGGCGCGGGCACGAACCGCATCCTCTTCCGCCACGTGCTGCCCAACGCGGTGGCCCCGGTGATCGTCGTCGCCACCATCTCGCTCGGCGTCTACATCGGCGCCGAGGCGACGCTGTCGTTCCTCGGTCTCGGCCTGAACGGCGTGTCGTGGGGCAACGACATCTCCGACGGCGGCAACTCGATCCGGGTCGCGCAGTACATCATGCTCTACCCGTCGATCATGCTCAGCATCACGGTGCTGGCGTTCATCATGCTCGGTGAGGCCGTACGCAACGCCCTCGACCCGAAGACGCGCTGAGGGAGGCGTACGTGACCACCATCGAAGAAGTCGCTCCTGTGCCGTCGCCCCGCGACGCCGGGGCGGACGGCGGGCCACTGCTCGAAGTCCGCGACCTGCACGTGGAGTTCCACACCCGTGACGGGATCGTCAGGGCCGTCAACGGTGTCAACTACAGCGTGAACGCGGGGGAGACGCTCGCCGTGCTCGGCGAGTCCGGCTCCGGCAAGTCCGTCACCGCGCAGGCCGTCATGGGCATCCTCGACATGCCGCCGGCGAAGATCCCCCAGGGCGAGATCCTCTTCCGCGGCCAGGACATGCTCACCATGTCCCCCGAGGAGCGCCGCAAGATCCGCGGCCGCCGGATCGCCATGATCTTCCAGGACGCGCTCAGCTCGCTGAACCCGGTGCTGACCGTGGGCTACCAGCTCGGCGAGATGTTCCGGGTCCACCAGGGCCTGTCCAAGAAGGAGGCCAAGGCCAGGGCCATCGAGCTGATGGACCGGGTGAAGATCCCGGCGGCCGCGGCCCGCGTCAACGACTACCCGCACCAGTTCTCCGGCGGTATGCGCCAGCGCATCATGATCGCGATGGCGCTCGCGCTGGAGCCGGACCTGATCATCGCCGACGAGCCCACCACCGCGCTCGACGTGACGGTCCAGGCCCAGGTGATGGACCTGCTCGCGGAGCTCCAGCGCGAGTTCAACATGGGCCTGATCCTCATCACCCACGACCTCGGCGTCGTCGCCGACGTCGCGGACAAGATCGCGGTGATGTACGCCGGCCGGATCGTGGAGCGTGCCCCGGTCCACGAGCTGTACAAGCGCCCGGCCCACCCGTACACGCGGGGTCTGCTGGACTCGATCCCGCGCCTGGACCAGAAGGGCCAGGAGCTGTACGCGATCAAGGGTCTGCCGCCCAACCTGCTGCGCATCCCGACGGGTTGCGCGTTCAACCCCCGCTGCCCGATGGCGCAGGACATCTGCCGCACGGAGATCCCGGCTCTGCTGCCGGTCACGGAGCAGGACGGCACCGAGCTGGTGGGCCGTGCCTCGGCGTGCCACTTCCGGAAGGAGACGCTCCATGGCTGAGCTGAGCAAGAAGGACGTGCCGGCCGACGCCACGCCGAACGTCTCCGACGTGGACGTCGTCGACGCGCACTCCGAGGCGGAGGCGGTCGCCGCCATCGAGGCCCGCGTGGAGCGCGGCGAGCCGATCCTGCAGGTGCGCAACCTGGTCAAGCACTTCCCGCTGACCCAGGGCATCCTGTTCAAGAAGCACATCGGCGCGGTCAAGGCCGTCGACGGCATCTCCTTCGACCTGTACCAGGGCGAGACCCTGGGCATCGTGGGCGAGTCCGGCTGCGGCAAGTCGACGGTGGCCAAGCTCCTGATGAACCTGGAGCGGGCGACCGCCGGCGAGATCTTCTACAAGGGCCAGGACATCTCCACGCTGTCCGGACGCGCCCTGAAGGCCGTGCGCCGCAACATCCAGATGGTCTTCCAGGACCCGTACACCTCGCTCAACCCGCGGATGACGGTGGGCGACATCATCGGCGAGCCCTTCGACATCCACCCCGAGGTGGCCCCCAAGGGCGACCGGCGCCGCAAGGTGCAGGAGCTGCTGGACGTCGTCGGCCTCAACCCGGAGTACATCAACCGCTACCCGCACCAGTTCTCCGGCGGTCAGCGGCAGCGCATCGGCATCGCCCGCGGCCTCGCGCTCAACCCCGAGGTCATCATCTGCGACGAGCCGGTGTCCGCGCTGGACGTGTCGGTCCAGGCGCAGGTCATCAACCTGATGGAGCGACTGCAGGACGAGTTCAACCTGTCCTACATCTTCATCGCGCACGACCTGTCCATCGTCCGGCACATCTCCGACCGCGTGGGCGTGATGTACCTCGGCAAGATGGCCGAGATCGGCACCGACGAGCAGATCTACGACCACCCGACGCACCCCTACACCCAGGCGCTGCTGTCGGCGGTCCCGGTCCCGGACCCGGAGGCCCGCGAGCACCGCGAGCGGATCATCCTCACCGGCGACGTGCCGTCCCCGGCCAACCCGCCCTCGGGCTGCCGCTTCCGCACCCGCTGCTGGAAGGCCCAGGACAAGTGCGCCGAGGAGGTCCCGCTGCTCGCGATCCCGGAGCGTTTCAAGGGCGACGACACCCCGGCGGCCCACGAGTCGGCCTGCCACTTCGCCGAGGAGAAGGACGTCGTCCACGCGGCCTGACCCGCGCCTCCTCGTGACCACCCCGGTTCCCGGCACCTGACCCAGGTGCCGGGAACCGGCGTTTTCCCGGCTTCCCCGCGGGCCCCACGCGGCCGACGGACGTGCTCCTCCCGGGTGCGTCCGTCCGGCTGGTGTCCGGCGCCCACCCGCGAGGCACGGGTGTGGCGTGACGCTTATGTGCTGATATGTGCGGGACCTCTCCGCGCCCCGGCGCAGGCGGCACAGCGCACTCCCGAGGAGGCACCCCATGCGTGGAGCCCGGCACGCCCGATGGGCCGCCTGCGCGGTGGCCGCGGTGCTCGCGCCCACCGCCTGCGGGACCGGTGTCGGCGCCGGCGGCGCCGCCGGAGTGCTCACCTCGTCCTGGGGCGACCCGCAGAACCCGCTGGAGCCCGCCAACACCAACGAGGTGCAGGGCGGCAAGGTCCTCGACATGATCTTCCGCGGGCTGAAGCGGTACGACCCGAGGACCGGCAAGGCCGAGAACATGCTCGCCGAGAGCATCGAGACCCGCGACTCGCGGAACTTCACCGTCACCGTCAAGGACGGCTGGAAGTTCAGCAACGGCGAGCCGGTCACCGCCCGCTCCTTCGTCGACGCCTGGAACTACGGCGCGAGCCTGCGGAACAACCAGAAGAACGCGTACTTCTTCGGCTACATCGAGGGCTACGACAAGGTCCACCCCGAGAGCGGCGCGCAGCGCGCCGACACCCTCTCCGGGCTGAAGGTCACCGGCCCGAGGACCTTCACCGTCCGGCTGGGCCAGAAGTTCTCCACCTTCCCGGACACCCTCGGCTACCCGGCCTTCGCCCCGCTGCCCAGGGCGTTCTTCACCGACCACGCGGCCTGGGTGAGCAAGCCGGTCGGCAACGGGCCGTACCGGATCGAGTCGTACACCAAGGGCTCCGCGATGGCCCTGCGCAAGTGGGACGCCTACCCCGGCGAGGACAAGGCCCGCAACGACGGTGTGACGCTCATGGTCTACACCGACAGCAACACCGCGTACACCGACGTGCTGGCCGGCAATCTCGACCTCGTCGACGACGTGCCCGCCACCCAGCTCAAGAACGTCAGGACCGACCTGGACGGCCGCTACATCAACACCCCGGCCGGGATCCTCCAGACGCTGGCCTTCCCCTACTACGACAAGAAGTGGGACACCGGCGGGGCGCGGAAGGTGCGCACGGGCCTGTCCATGGCCATCAACCGCAGGCAGATCACCGAGACCCTCTTCCGCAACACCCGCACCCCGGCCACCGACTGGACCTCGCCGGTGCTCGGAGCGGAGGGCGGCTACCAGGCCGGTCTGTGCGGAAGCGCCTGCGACTACGACCCCGCGCGGGCCAGGGAGCTGATCCGGGAGGGCGGCGGCATCCCCGGCGGCCAGGTGAAGATCACGTACAACGCCGACACGGGCTCGCACAAGCAGTGGGTGGACGCCGTGTGCAACTCCATTAACAACGCCCTCGGCAACGACAAGGCCTGCGTGGGCAACCCGATCGGCACCTTCGCCGACTTCCGCAACCAGATCGGCCGGCACAAGATGGCGGGCCCGTTCCGCGCCGGCTGGCAGATGGACTACCCGCTCATCCAGAACTTCCTCCAGCCGCTGTACTACACGGGCGCCTCCTCCAACGACGGCCAGTGGTCGAACAAGGACTTCGACCGCCTCGTCGACCGGGCCAACGCCGAGACCGACCGGGCGAAGGCCGTCCGGCTCTTCCAGCAGGCCGAGGGCGTGGTCCGGGACAACATGGCGGCGATCCCGCTCTGGTACCAGAACGGCAGCGCGGGCTACTCGCAGCGGCTGTCGAACGTGACGCTCAACCCCTTCAGCGTCCCGGTCTACGACGAGATCAAGGTCGGCTGAGCGGCCGTGGGACGCTATGTGATCCGGCGCCTGCTGCAGATGATCCCGGTGTTCGTCGGGGCGACGCTGCTCATCTTCGTGATGGTGAACGTGATGGGCGACCCCGTCGCGGGCCTGTGCGGCGAGCGGCAGTGCGATCCGGCGACGGCCGCCCAGCTGAGGCGGGAGTTCGGCCTCGACCAGCCGCTGTGGCAGCAGTACGCGACCTACATGGGGAACGTCTTCACCGGCGACTTCGGGACGGCCTTCAACGGCCAGCCGGTGACCGAGCTGATGGCGGCCTCGTTCCCCGTCACGATCCGGCTGACCGTGGTCGCGATCCTCTTCGAGATCGTCATCGGCATCGTCCTGGGCGTCCTCACCGGGCTGCGGCGCGGAACGCCCCTCGACACCTCCGTCCTCGTCCTCACCCTCGTGGTCATCTCCGTCCCCACCTTCGTCACCGGGCTGCTGCTCCAGCTCCTGCTCGGCGTCCAGTGGGGCTGGATCAAACCCTCGGTCTCCCCGCAGGCGACGTTCGGCGAGCTGATCGTGCCCGGCCTGGTCCTCGCCTCCGTCTCCCTGGCCTACGTCACCCGGCTGACCCGCACCTCCCTCGCGGAGAACCGCCGGGCCGACTACGTCCGCACGGCGATCGCCAAGGGCCTGCCACGGCGCCGGGTCGTGGGCCGGCACCTGCTGCGCAACTCGCTCATCCCCGTCGTCACCTTCATCGGCGCCGACATCGGCGCGCTGATGGGCGGCGCGATCGTCACCGAGCGCATCTTCAACATCCACGGCGTGGGCTACCAGCTCTACCAGGGCATCCTCCGCCAGAACACCCAGACGGTGGTCGGCTTCGTGACGGTCCTCGTCCTGGTCTTCCTGATCGCCAACCTCCTCGTCGACCTGCTCTACGCCGTACTCGACCCGAGGATCCGCTATGCCTGAGCAGCCCCGTCCGCCCGAGGGCGCCATCGCCGGGACCGGCATGGGCGGCGCGATGGACCTCGCGACCGGCGAGGCGACGACCCTGGAAGGGCCCCCGCGGGGCCGGGGCGGCCCGGAACGGCGGGGCAGGCCGCGCAGCCTGTGGTCCGACGCCTGGCACGACCTGCGCCGCAACCCGGTCTTCGTCGTCTCGGCCGTGGTGATCTGCTTCCTGGTCGTCATCTCCCTGTGGCCGTCCCTGATCGCCCCCGGCAACCCCCTCCAGTGCGATCTGGTCAAGGCCCAGGAGGGGTCCCAGCCGGGCCATCCGTTCGGCTTCGACGGCCAGGGCTGCGACGTGTACACCCGCACCGTCCACGGCGCCCGCGCGTCCGTCACGGTCGGCGTGTGCGCCACGCTCGGCGTCACGCTCCTCGGTTCGGTGCTGGGCGGCCTCGCGGGCTTCTTCGGCGGGGCCTGGGACGGGTTCCTGTCCCGGGCGACGGACGTCTTCTTCGCGATCCCGGTCGTCCTCGGCGGCCTGGTGCTGCTGTCGGTGGTGAGCAGCAACACCGTCTGGCCCGTGATCGGCTTCATGGTGCTGCTCGGCTGGCCGCAGATCTCCCGGATCGCGCGCGGCTCGGTCATCACCGCCCGGCAGCAGGACTACGTCCAGGCCGCCCGCGCCCTGGGCGCCTCACCCGCCCGCATCCTGCTGCGGCACATCGCGCCCAACGCGGTGGCACCGGTGATCGTGGTGGCGACCATCGCGCTCGGCACGTACATCGCCCTCGAGGCGACCCTGTCGTACCTGGGCGTCGGGCTGAAGCCGCCGAGCGTGTCCTGGGGCATCGACATCTCCGCCGCCTCGCCCTACGTCCGCAACGCCCCGCACGCGCTGCTGTGGCCCTCCGGCGCGCTGGCGGTGACGGTGCTCGCGTTCATCATGCTCGGCGACGCGGTGCGCGACGCCCTCGACCCGAAGCTGAGGTGAGCCGCCGTGCTGCTCGAAGTGCGGGACCTGCACGTGGAGTTCCGGACCCGGGACGGCGTCGCGCACGCCGTCAACGGCGTCTCGTACCAGGTGGACGCCGGCGAGACGCTCGCCGTGCTCGGGGAGTCCGGCTCGGGCAAGTCCGTGACGGCGCAGGCCGTCATGGGCATCCTCGACACCCCGCCGGGGCGGATCACCGGCGGCGAGATCCTCTTCCAGGGCCGGGACCTGCTGCGGCTGAAGGAGGAGGAGCGGCGCCGGATCCGGGGCGCGCGGATGGCGATGATCTTCCAGGACGCGCTGTCCGCCCTCAACCCCGTGCTCACCGTGGGCGACCAGCTCGCCGAGATGTTCGTCGTGCACCGCGGCGCGTCCCGCGGGGACGCGCGGGCGCGGGCCGTGGATCTGATGGACCGGGTGCGCATCCCGGCCGCCGCCCAGCGGGCGCGCGACTACCCGCACCAGTTCTCCGGCGGGATGCGCCAGCGCATCATGATCGCCATGGCGCTGGCGCTGGAGCCGGAGCTGATCATCGCCGACGAGCCGACCACCGCGCTCGACGTGACCGTGCAGGCCCAGGTGATGGACCTGCTCGCGGAGTTGCGGCGCGAGTACCGCATGGGCCTCGTCCTGATCACCCACGACCTGGGCGTGGTCGCCGACGTCGCCGACCGGATCGCGGTGATGTACGCGGGCCGGATCGTGGAGTCGGCGCCGGTCCACGACCTCTACAAGGCGCCCGCCCACCCCTACACGCGGGGCCTGCTGGACTCCGTCCCGCGCCTGGACCTCAAGGGGCGGGAGCTCTACGCCATCAAGGGCCTGCCGCCCAGCCTCACGCACATCCCGCCCGGGTGCGCCTTCCATCCGCGCTGCCCGATGGCCCGCGACGTGTGCCGCACGGACGTGCCGCCGCTGTACCCGGTGGACGAGGGCGGGGCCGCGTCGGGGACGCGGGGGAGCGCCTGCCACTTCTGGAGGGAGTGCCTGCATGGCTGAGCCGATCCTGGAGGTCAGTGGGCTGGTCAAGCACTATCCGCTGACCCGGGGCATCCTCTTCAGGAAGCAGGTCGGCGCCGTCCGGGCGGTCGACGGCGTCGACTTCGAGCTGGGCCGGGGGGAGACCCTCGGCATCGTCGGGGAGTCCGGCTGCGGCAAGTCCACGGTGGCCCGTCTGCTGTGCAACCTGGAGCGGCCGACGGCCGGTTCGGTCCGGTTCCGGGGCGAGGACATCACCCGGCTGTCGGGCCGGGCGCTGAAGGCGGTGCGGCGCAACATCCAGATGGTGTTCCAGGACCCGTACACCTCCCTCAACCCGCGGATGACGGTGGGCGACATCGTCCAGGAGCCGTTCGAGATCCATCCGGAGGCCGCGCCGAAGGGCGACCGGCGGCGCCGGGTGCGGGAGTTGCTGGACGTCGTCGGCCTCAACCCCGAGCACGTCGACCGCTACCCGCACCAGTTCTCCGGCGGCCAGCGCCAGCGCATCGGCATCGCCCGGGGACTGGCGCTGCGCCCCGAGATCATCGTCGCCGACGAGCCGGTCTCCGCGCTGGACGTGTCGGTGCAGGCGCAGGTGGTCAACCTGATGGAGCGGCTGCAGGCCGAGTTCGACCTCTCCTACGTCTTCATCGCGCACGACCTGTCGATCGTGCGGCACATCTCGGACCGGGTCGCCGTCATGTACCTGGGGCGGATCGTGGAGACCGGCACCGACACCGAGATCTACGACCATCCCACGCACCCCTACACCCAGGCGCTGCTGTCGGCCGTCCCGGTCCCGGACCCGGAGGCCCGGGAGCGCCGCGAGCGGATCATCCTCACCGGCGACGTGCCGTCCCCGGCCGACATCCCCTCCGGCTGCCGCTTCCGCACCCGCTGCTGGAAGGCGCGGGAGCGGTGCGCGGTGGAGGTGCCGGCGCTGGCGGTGCCCGCCTGGTTCCGGCCCGCCGGCGGGCCCGCGGCGCACGACTCGGCCTGCCATTTCGCCGAGGAGAGGCAGGTGGTGCCGCCTGAGGAACCCCCGCCGGAACACGGCCTGGTGACCGCATAGGGCCTGTCCGGCATGATCCGCCGGGCAGGCCCCAGCCGTACATAGCACCATCAACCGCGTTAACGCGCAGGCAACTTCATGGAAGCGGCACCGATATACGGACGCGTCAGGCTGAACAGCGTACGGCCGTGCGGGTGCCGTGAACGGGCCGGGGCGCGCCAAGTCGCCCCGGCCCGTTGCCGTGCGCCCGGGCTCAGACGAGGCCCAGCGAACGCTTCAGGAAGTCCACCTGGAGCAGCAGCAGGTTCTCCGCGACCTGTTCCTGCGGGGTCATGTGGGTGACGCCGGACAGCGGGAGCACCTCGTGCGGGCGCCCGGCGGCCAGCAGGGCGGAGGACAGGCGCAGGGCGTGGGCGACCACCACGTTGTCGTCGGCCAGGCCGTGCACGATCATCAGCGGGCGGTGCGGCTCGGCGGGCTCGGCCAGGCCTTCGTCGGTGACCAGGGAACTCCTGGCGTACGACTCCGGGTGCGCGGCCGGGTCGCCCAGGTACCGCTCCGTGTAGTGGGTGTCGTACAGCCGCCAGTCGGTGACCGGGGCGCCCGCGATGCCCGCGTGGAAGACGTCGGGACGGCGCAGCACGGCCAGGGCCGCCAGGTACCCGCCGTAGGACCAGCCGCGGATCGCCACCCGGGACAGGTCGAGCGGGTGGGTCCGCGCGAGGTCCCGCAGGGCCTCGACCTGGTCGTCCAGGCTGAGCGTGAAGTCGTGGTGGACCGCCTTCTCCCAGGCGGGGGAGCGGCCGGGGGTGCCGCGGCCGTCCGCGACGACCACCGCGAAACCCTGGTCGGCGAACCACTGGGAGGTGAGGTGCGCGTTGTGCGCGGCGACCACGCGGGGGCCGTGGGGGCCGCCGTAGGGATCCATCAGGACCGGCAGGGGAGTGTCACCGTGGTAGTCCGTAGGCATAAGCACGGCGCACGGGATTCGGCGTGCGCCCCCCTGGGTGAGGGTCACGCGCGGGGACAAACCGGGATCTTCGGCATGGGAGGCGATGGTGGCCGTCTGCTTGCCGTCCTGGAGCACCCGGACTCGGGCGCCCGGCCGGTCGAGTGTGGCGGAGACCAGTACGGTCACGCTCCCGGCGCGCACCGCCGCGTGCACGCCGGGCTCCTGGGAGACCCGCTCCCAGCCGAGTTCGTTGACCCGGTAGACGTGCACCTCGCCGGTTTCCTCGGCGGCCGCCTCCTCGCCCGCCGAGGCCGAGACCAGTACGTCGTCGTCCGCCACGTCGAGAACCGCCCGGATGTGCAACTGCGGCCCGGTCAGCGGGCGTTCGCCCACCGCCAGGCGCCGCGCGCCGCCCTCGTCGGTGATCCGCACGAGCCGGCCGGACGGGGTCCAGCTGGGCACCCCAGGGAAAAGATCCAGCCATGTTGGATCTTCGTCGGCGTGCACCATCCGGGTCGCCCCCGAGTCCGGGTCCACGGCCAGATAGAGCTGGCTGCGCTGGTCCCGCGCCTGCACGAGCAGCAGCGGCGCACCCGCCGCTGACCAGTGCGCACGGGCGAGATAGGGGTAGCGGGCGCGGTCCCAGAGGACCTCCGTGCGCGTCCCGTCCAGGCCGAGCACGAACAGCCGCACCTCCGCGTTGCCGGTGCCCGCCGCCGGGTACGCGACCCGCCGCGGCTCGCTCTCCGGCTGCGCCGGATCGGAGATCCACCACCGCCGTACCGGCGTGTCGTCCACCCGCGCCACCAGCAGCCGGTCCGACTCCGGAGCCCACCAGAACCCCCGCGACCGGTCCATCTCCTCCGCCGCGATGAACTCGGCCAGCCCGTAGGAGACCTCGCCCCCGCCCTCCGCGGGCTCCGGCTCGGCGAGGGCCCGGTCGCCCTCGCCCTCGGCGCCCACCACCCGCAGGGCGCCCCCGGAGACGTAGGCGACATGCCGCCCGTCGGGGGCCGGGCGGGGGTCGATCACGGGTCCGGGGACCCGGAGTTCACGTGCCGTGCCGGCCCGCAGCTCCGCCGTGAAAAGCCGCCCTGACAAGGCGAAGGACGCCAACTCCACGGCCGTGTCGGTGGCGTAGCCCACGATCCCGGCGCCGCCCTCGCGGCTGCGCTCGCGGCGCGCCCGCTCCTGCTGCGACAGGTGCTCCGAGGTGCCGCCGAGGAGGGCCCGCGGGTCGGCGGCCACCCGCTCCCGGCCGTCCGCCAGATCGAGCACCCACAGGGAATGCGCCCGGTCCGTGCCGGAGTTCGAGCGCAGGAACGCGACGCGGGACGCGTCGGGCGCCACGGCGAACGCGCGCGGCGCGCCGAGCGTGAACCGCTGGGTCCGCGCGTGCCGTCGGGGGAAGGAGACAGGCTCGGTCGTCATGCCATGACCATATTGGCCATGCGCCCCCTTGTGCGGCCGTGCGCCGATCGATGCGCACGTACGGATAGTTATGATCACTAGCGCATAGTGGGTATGAACCTGCTGCTCCCTGTGTGGATTTATCTGCCCCCATAGTCCGAACCCCCCCGTGTCCTGGGATCTTTGGAGGTGAGCCGCCGTGGCACTCTCGATTTCGGCGGTGGTGCTGCTGGCGATCATCGTCTTCCTGCTGATCAAGAAGTCGGGATTGAAAGCCGGTCACGCCATCGTGTGCATGCTCCTCGGCTTCTACCTCGCCTCCTCGACGGTCGCTCCCACGATCAGCGAGCTGACCACGAACATCGCGGGGATGATCGGCAGCCTCAAGTTCTGACGACGTCGCCCACCGCGCACCCCCGCACCGGCGGCGGCGCCGTCCGGGCGGACGCCTCGTAGGCTGGACCCCATGACGGAACTGCCCGCCCGGCGTCTGCTCCTGGTGCACGCGCACCCGGACGACGAGTCGATCAACAACGGCGTGACCATGGCCCGCTACGCGGCCGAGGGCGCCCGGGTGACCCTGGTCACCTGCACCCTCGGTGAGCGGGGCGAGGTCATCCCGCCCGACCTCCGGCGGCTGGGCGGCGCCGCGCTCGGCGCGCACCGCCGGCGGGAGCTCGACGCCGCCCTGCGCGAGCTGGGCGTCGGCGACGTCCGGCTGCTCGGGGGCGACGGGCGGTACCGGGACTCCGGCATGATGGGTCTCGCCGACAACGACGACCCGGGCTGCCTGTGGCAGGCCGGCCTCGACGCGGCCGCCGAGCACCTCGTCGCGGTGATCCGCGAGGTGCGCCCCCAGGTCCTCGTCACCTACGACGACCACGGCGGCTACGGCCACCCCGACCACATCCAGGCCCACCGCGTCGCCATGCGCGCCGCCGACCTGGCCGCCGACGCCGCCGTACGGCCCGATCTGGGCGACCCCTGGCGGATCGCCAAGGTCTACTGGAACCGGATGCCGCGCTCCGTCGCCGAGGCCGCCTTCGCCCGGCTCCAGGACGACCTGCCCGGCCTGCCCTTCGCCAAGCCGGCCTCCGTCGACGACCTCCCCGGCGTCGTGGACGACGAGCGGATCACCACGGAGATCGACGGCGGCACCGCGTACACCGCCGCCAAGGCCGCCGCGATGCGCGCGCACGCCACGCAGATCGAGGTCGCCGAGCCGTACTTCGCGCTCTCCAACGAACTCGCGCAGCCCCTCTTCGGCACCGAGTACTACGAGCTGGTGCGCGGCGCGCACCGCGGGGAGCGGGAGACCGACCTGTTCGCGGGGATCGAGGAGGCGTCGTGAGCCCGGCAGACCGCGGCGGCCCCCTGCTGGCCCAGCCGCTGAGGCCGCCCTCCGCCGGGCGCTTCGCCGCCTACCTGGGACTCTTCGTGCTCGGCGCGGTGGTCGCCGTCGCCGGGGCGCTGGTGCAGGCCGCCTGGTTCCCCAGCGGGCTGCTGCTCGCCCTCGCCGGTGCCGCCGGCCTCTTCCTGGGCGGGGCGCGGGCCGCGCGCAGCCGGGCCGGGGCGGTGGCGCCCGCCGCGGGCTGGATGGTCGCCGTGGTCCTGCTCACCGCCAGCCGGCCCGAGGGGGACTTCCTCTTCGCCGCGGGCGGCGGCTCCTATCTCTTCCTGCTCGGCGGCATGGCACTTGCTGTGATCTGCGCCACCTTGGGTCCGGGGCGGCAACCGGACGGCGACGACGTCCGACTTGGCAAGTGACGTCCTACTTCTGCCCGGCTTGCGCGTGCGGGTCCGGTGCGGGTTTCCCCGGCGGTCGTGGGATACAGGCCAGAAGTGGCCAGTATGGTGGTGCGCGCCGCCGAGCCGCTCGAGCAAAGTGAGGTCGTGTCGGGCGGCGGAGCCAACCGGGAGAACCTGCCTTGAGTCGTGAAACTGACACTCCGTCCTCCGGGCCCAACGGGCGCGGCGGAGCCGCCTACCCCTCGGGGACCCCGCCCTACGGCACGCCCATGGTCTCCGACAACGGTGCGGATGCGGGCCGTTCGGCCGCGCAGCCGGAGGAACGCAAGACCGAGACGACGCTGACGACCCGGATCCGGATCAACATCCCCGGGTCCCGGCCCATCCCGCCGGTCGTCATGCGCAAGCCCGTCGCCGAGTCCGGCTCCGGGGCCGAGAACGCGGCCGAGGACACCGGCGTCGAAGCGCAGGCACCGGCCGCCGCGCCGTCCCCCGCCCCCCAGGAGCCGGCCGCCGAGCCCCCGGCCGCGGCCGACGAGAAGCCGACCAGCGACTGGTTCGCGCCCCGCAAGTCCGGCCCCGCCAAGAGCGCTCCGGGCGGCGGCTCCACCAACGGCGCGGGGCTGCCCGGCGGTTCGGGCGCGCCCGCGACCGGCGCGGGCGGCGGACCGGGCACGTCCGGCTCCGGCGCGTCCGGTGCGGGTGCTCCGGGCGCCGGCGGCCGTCCGGGCGGCGTCGTCGGCTCCATGAGCGTGCCGGGCGGCTCCCGGCCCGGCGGCGGGGCCCGCCCGGGCTCCACCGGCGGCACCGGGCTGCCCGGGGCCACCGGCGGCCCCGTCGCGCCGGGCCACGGCGGCGGCACCGGCTCCTTCGACGTGACCGAGGCGCTGGCGGCGGGCCCGCTGGGCGGCGGCTCCCGCCCCGGCGGCGAGCCGCGCCGCGACGACCTGCCCTACTTCACGGAGGGCAACCAGGGCGCACCGGCGGGCCAGAACGGGCAGAACGGTCAGAGCGGCCCGAACGGACAGGGCGGCTACGGCGGCCCGGGCGACACCGGCGGCTTCCCCCGGCCCGGCGGCCCGGCCGGTGCGCAGGGTCCCGCGGGCCCGACCGCCGGCCCGGTCACCGGGGACGGCCCCCGGGTGCCACCCCTCGGCGGCCGCCCGGCCGGAACGGGCGGCGCCCCCGGCGCGCACCCGGGCGGCGGCCTGAGCGACGACACCGCGATCCTCAC
Organism: Streptomyces sp. NPDC086766; assembly: GCF_044746005.1. Lineage (NCBI taxonomy): Bacteria > Bacillati > Actinomycetota > Actinomycetes > Kitasatosporales > Streptomycetaceae > Streptomyces > Streptomyces sp. NPDC086766. The sequence continues at coordinate 366,875 of NZ_JBIVBI010000002.1, forward strand.
CCCGCAGAAGCCGGCCGAGCCGGGCACGCCCGGTTACGGCAACCGGCCCGACAACGTCTCCGGGCACACCGTCACCAGCGGCATCCCCGTCGTGCCGGCCGGCCCGAACGCGCCGTTCCGGCCGGGCCCCGGCGGTGGCGGCCCGGTGCCGCACACGCCCCCGAGGCTGCCCGAGCCGCTCGCGCCGAACGCCTCCGCCCCCTCGGGCAAGAAGGCGCCCAAGAAGAAGGGCCGCAACAAGGTGGCGCTCGTCGGCGGCGGCCTCGTCGCCCTCGCCGGTCTCGCCTACGGCGCCGGGCTGCTGATGAACCACTCCGACGTGCCCAAGGGCACCACCGTGCTCGGCGTCGACATCGGCGGCGGCACGCGTGACGACGCGGTCAAGAAGCTCGACGACGTCTTCGGCGGCCGGGTCAACACACCGCTGAAGCTGTCGGTCGAGGGCAAGACCCTCACCCTCAAGCCGGACCAGGCCGGTCTCCAGTTCGACACCCAGGCCACGGCGAGCGCGGCGGCGAAGAGCGACTACAACCCGGTCTCCGTGATCGGCTCGCTCTTCGGCGGCGAGCGCGTCGTCGACCCGGTCATGCCGGTCGACGAGGAGAAGCTCCAGGTGGCCCTGCAGAACGCCTCGGGCGGCGCGGTCTCCTCGGACGGCACCATCAAGTTCGAGTCCGGCAAGGCGGTCCCCGTCTACGGCAGGACGGGCAAGGGCGTCGACGTCGCCGGGTCGACCAGGGCCGTCGAGCAGGCGTACCGCACCGCGGTGGAGTCGGGGGCGGGCACTCCGGTGCAGCTGCCCACCACCATGCGCCGGCCGACGGTCTCCAACGCCGAGGTCGACCGGATGATGAAGCAGTTCGCGCAGCCGGCGATGTCCGCGAAGGTCATCCTGAAGACCCCCGACGGGGCGCACGTCGTGGCGTTCAGCCCGCAGAAGTCCCTGTGGAAGTTCCTCGGCGTCAAGGCCGTGAACGGCAAGCTCGTCGAGTACTACGACCAGGCGGCGCTGAAGGAGCTCTACGGCAGCACCTTCGACGGCGTCCTGGTCACCCGGGGCACGGGCCAGAAGACGGCCGTCACCGTCCAGGACGTGATCAGCGCCCTGCGCCCGGCCCTGCTGAGCACCACCAACCGGGTGGGCGTCATCCAGACGAACCCCAGCTAGCGAGCGCGACGTCACGAGGAGGGCACCCGGTCCGGCACGGACACCGGGTGCCCTCCGTCGTACCGGCCTCCCCCGTCACCCGCCCCGTATGACATCTGTCATCCGCCGGTCAGGACCTCCGACACTGCCCGGCGCCCCGGCCCGACGGCCAGGATGGGGAGCATGACAACGACAGCGGAGAGCACCGCCACGGACACGGTGGCGGGGTTCGACCAGGTGACCAAGAGCTACGGGGACGTACGGGCCGTGGACGGGCTGACCCTCGACCTGCACCCGGGGGAGACCGTGGCGCTGCTCGGTCCGAACGGCGCCGGCAAGTCCACCACGCTCGATCTGCTGCTCGGCCTCAAGCAGGCCGACAGCGGCACGGTCACCGTCTTCGGCGCCGGCCCGCGCGAGGCGATCGTCGCCGGACGGGTGGGCGCCATGCTCCAGAGCGGCGGGCTGATGGAGGAGGTCACCGTCGCCGAGCTGGTCAAGCTCGGCTGCGACCTGCACCCCCGGCGCTACCGGGTCGAGGACGTGATGGCCCGCGCCGGTATCTCCTCGATCGCCGACCGCAAGGTCAACAAGCTCTCCGGCGGCCAGGCCCAGCGCGTCCGCTTCGCCCTCGCCACGGCCGGCGACAGCGACCTGATCGTCCTGGACGAGCCGACCACCGGCATGGACGTCTCCGCCCGCCAGGCCTTCTGGACCACCATGCGCGAGCAGGCCGACCAGGGTCGCACGGTGCTCTTCGCCACGCACTACCTGGAGGAGGCGGACGCGATCGCCGACCGGGTGCTCGTGCTCCACCGCGGGCGGCTGCTGGCCGACGGCACCGCCGCCGAGATCAAGGCGAAGGCCGGCGCCCGCCGTGTCTCCTTCGACCTGGCGGACCCCGTCGACGAGGCGGCGCTGCGCGGCCTGCCGTTCCTGACCTCGATCGACGTGTCGGGCCGGACCGTCCGCATCCAGTCCGCCGACGCCGACGCGACCGTGCACGCCCTGTACGGACTCGGCGTCTACCCCCGCAATCTCGAAGTCGCCGGGCTCGGGCTCGAGCAGGCGTTCGTCGCCATCACCGAGGCCGAGGAGGCCAGGCAGTCGTGAACAGCCTGATCAAGCTGGAGATCGCGCGCGTCCTGCGCAACAAGAAGTTCCTGTTCTTCTCGGTGCTCTACCCCTCGTTCATCTACCTGATCTTCTCGAGCAGCTCCGGCTCCGACCAGAAGGTCGGCGACAGCGGCCTGACGGTGGCCACCTATCTGATGGTCTCCATGGCCTCGTTCGGCGCCCTGACCGCCGTCCTGGTGGGCAACAGCGAGCGCATCGCCAAGGAGCGGGAGAGCGGCTGGGTACGGCAGCTGCGGCTGACCACGCTCCCCGGGCGCGGCTACGTCCTCGCCAAGACCGCGAGCGCGGCCGTGGCGAGCCTGCCGTCGATCATCGTGGTGTTCATCGTCGCCGCCGCTGTGAAGCACGTCCGCCTCGACGCCTGGCAGTGGCTCGCGCTCACCGGGGTCATCTGGGCCGGCAGCCTCGTGTTCGCCGCGCTCGGCGTCGCCATCGGCTATCTCGCCTCCGGGGACGCGGTCCGGCCGATCACGATGATCATCTACTTCGGCCTGTCGATCCTCGGCGGCCTGTGGATGCCGTCCACCACCTTCCCGCAGTGGCTGCAGGACATCGCCGAGTGGCTGCCCACCCACGCGTACGCTGCTCTGGGGCGGGCCATCGAACAGAGCCAGGCCCCGGCCGGCAGGGACATCGCCGTCCTCGTCTTCTTCTTCGCCCTGTTCGTGGGCGGCGCGGCGTGGCTGTACCGGAAGGACACGCTGAAGGCGTGAGGACCGTGACGGAGGACCGAGTGCGGGAAGAGGCGTGTGCGGAACGGCCGATACCCGTGGGGCAGCCCCCCCGCGACCGCCGTCAGGCGCTGGGCAAGAGCCTGTGGATCGGCATCTGGCTGGTGTTCCTCAGTGAGCCGGTCCGTGACCTGGCCTCCGGCCACCACACCCCGTCCGGCACCGTGGCCGGCGGGGTGGGACTCGCGGCGTTCGTCGCCGTCTACCTGACGCTGCTCTTCCGCAACGTGGGCCTGCCCGAGGAGCGGTCCCTGGGACGGCGGTACGTCGGTGGCCGGATCGCGGCCCTGGGCGCCCTGGCCGTCGTCCTGGGCCTCACCCTCGGATCGGCCTGGGCCGGCCTGTTCGTGTACGTCTCCGTCGCTTGCGGGGCGGCGCTCCCGCTGCGCGCCGCCTCCTGGACGATCCCGCTGACCGGCACCGCCATGCTGCTCGTCGGGGCGCGCGACGGTGAGCAGGAGCCCTGGCAGGTCCTCCTGCTGGTGGTGCTGATCGGCTTCGCCATGGCGGGCGTACGGCAACTGGTGCGCACCACGGTCGAACTGCGCAAGGCCCGCGCCACCGTCGCGCAACTCGCCGCCAGCGAGGAGCGCCTGCGGCTCGCCCGCGACCTGCACGACCTGCTCGGCCACTCGCTCTCCCTGATCACGCTGAAGAGCGAGCTGGCCGGCCGGATGCTCCCCGCCCACCCGGACAAGGCCGCCCAGCAGATCGCCGACATCGAACAGGTCAGCCGGCAGGCCCTCGTCGACGTGCGCGAGGCCGTCACCGGCTACCGGCGCCCCCGGCTGTCCGCCGAACTCGCGGGCGCCGGGGTCGCGTTGACGGCGGCCGGGGTCACCGCCGAACTGCCCGCAGAACCCGACCTCGACGGCGTGCCCGAGGAGAGCGAGTCCGCCCTCGCGTGGGCACTGCGCGAGGCGGTCACCAACGTGGTACGGCACAGCGGGGCCCAGTGCTGCGCGGTGGAGGTGGTGCGGCGGCAGACGCTGGACGGGCCGATGCTCGAACTGTCCGTGGAGGACAACGGATCGGGCGGCTCCGGCAGCGGACCCGGCAACGGCCTGACCGGCCTGAGCGAACGCCTCACCAAGGCCGGCGGGACGCTGGAGGCGGGCCGCTCCCGGCACGGTTTCCGGCTCGTCGCCCGCGCGCCCGCCACGGCCCCCGCGGACGTAGGATCCCCGGCATGAGCAGCACGATCAAGGTCCTCCTCGCCGAGGACCAGTCGATGGTCCGCGAGGCACTGGCCGCCCTGCTCGGCCTGGAGGACGACATCGAGGTCGTCGCCCAGGTGGCGCGCGGGGACGAGGTCCTGGCGACGGCGCGCGCGCACGACGTCGACGTGGCCCTGCTCGACATCGAGATGCCCGGCTGCACCGGCATCGAGGCCGCCGCCGTGCTGCACCGCGAACTCCCCGCCCTCAAGCTGGTCGTCCTCACCACCTTCGGCCGCCCCGGCTACCTGCGCAGCGCCATGGAGGCCGGCGCCGACGCGTTCCTGGTGAAGGACGCCCCCGCCGCCCAACTGGCCCAGGCGATACGCAAGGTGCTCTCCGGGGAGCGGGTCATCGACCCCACCCTGGCCGCCGCGGCCCTCGCCGAGGGCGCCAACCCGCTGACCGACCGCGAACGCGAGGTGCTCCGCGCCGCGGCCGACGGCTCCACCAACGCCGAACTGGCCGCGTCCCTCCACCTGTCCCAGGGCACGGTCCGCAACTACCTCTCGACAGCCATCCAGAAACTGGCCGTACGCAACAGAAGCGAAGCCGCCCGCATCGCCAGAGAAAAGGGCTGGCTGTGACCTTCCGGGGGCGCGGCCGTCGGACCCCGTTCGCACCAACTCCCAAGGGGTGCGGGGAACTGCGCGACCAGCCACGACGAACCCGCACCCGCCCGCCGGGGCGAGCCCTCACGGCGAGAAGGCACCGCCCGACGGCAAGGCACCGCACCGTCAGTTGAGCCGGGCCCGCGCGGCCTGCGCCTGCTCCCGCACCCGCCGGGCCGCGGTCTCGTCCACCGCGGCCACCAGCTCCGCGTACGCCTCCAGCTCCACGGCCCCGCCGACGAACTCCCCGCGCTGCACCAGCACCTGAGCCCGCTCGTACCGCAGCCGCGCCGGGTGCGAGGGCAGCAGCAGAGACAGCTCCACCGCCCACAGCGCCACGTCCGACCGCTCGGGGCGGGCCGCGGCCCACGCGCGGATGTTGTTGAGGATCCGCAGCACGACGTCCAGGGGCGTCGCAGGCACGAGCATCGACGGATGCAGCGGCGCCCCGGTCGCCCCGACGACCAGCAGTTCCGCGTCCGCCCCCGTGAGCACCCGCCCGCCGTCGAACGGGTCGGCGAGCACCTGCTCCTCCGCCGTCCCGAACCCGACCACGAAGTGCCCGGGCAGCGCGACCCCGTACACCGGGGCCCCCGCGCGGCGCGCGACCTCCATCCACACCACCGACAGCAGGATCGGCAGCCCGCGCCGCCGCCGCAGCACCTCGTGCAGCAGCGAGGACTCCAGCCGCCGGTAGTCCGCGCCGGAGCCGCGGAACTCGCAGTACTCCCCGAGCAGCTCGCACAGCGCCTGGGCCCACGCGCGCGGTCCGCCCGGCCGGTACGGCAGCCGCCCCGCCAGCCGGTCCAGCTCGATCTGTGCCGCGTCCATGCCCGCCTCGTCGAGCGTGCCGTCGGCCTCCGCGCCCACCAGCAGGCAGAGCAGCGAGAGATCGGGCCGCTCGGCCCGCGCCTCCTCGGCGAACCGGCGCCGCAGCTGCGCGGACCGGTCGGGCGGCGGGGGACAGGGAGGTCGCATGACCGGCTCGTACCCTTTCCCGGAGATCGTCACGAGCGGCGGGCGCCGGGCGTCCCCGGCTGCGGGTCCGGCTCGCGGTAGTGGTGGTAGGCGTGGTGCGCGGCGAAGCCCATCCCGGCGTACAGCGCCCGCGCCCCCGCGTTGTCGGTCTCGACCTGCAGCCACGCAGCCGATGCGCCCTCGTCCAGCGCCTGCCGGGCCAGCGCGGCCATCACGGCGGTGGCCAGCCCGCGCCGCCGCTGTTCCGGGTCCACCTCGACGGCGGCGAAGGAGACCCACCGCCCGTCCACGACACACCGCCCGATCGCGGCCGGCGCCCGGCCGGGCGCACCGGGAACCGTCGCGAACCACACCGAGGGCCCGCTGCCCAGCACCTTCAGGGCCACCTCGCTCACCCCCTTGCGCCGGTAACGCGCAAGCCACGCCTCGTCGGCCGTGCGGGACAGCACGACCCCGGAGCCCGGGTCCCGGTCGGCGACCGGTGCCGGCGCCCCGATCCACAGCTCGGCGGTCACCTCGCGCACCCAGCCCCGCCGCTCCAGCTCCACGCACAGCTGTTCCTGCGCGCCCTCGGCGCCGGTCGCGGTCTGGACGTACGCGGGCAGCCCGCGCTCGCCATACCAGCGTCGTACGGCGGAGAGCGCCTCGTCGAGCGGAAGGCCGGGGTCACCGAGCGGCAGCACCGAATTGGCCCGCCGCGTGAACCCTCCGGCGGCCCGCAACTCCCACTCCCCGAGCCGCTCGCTCTCCACCGGCCGCCACGCCCGGGCGGCGACCCGCGCCAGCTCCTCGTACGAGGTCGCGGGACCCCGGCGGCGCGCCGGCGCGGCGGGCACGATCTTGCCCGCCACCAGCGAAGACTCCGCGATGCGGACGGTTTCGCCGCTCTTCCGTGTGATCAGCAGCACACCGTCGTCCCATGATGTGAGAACCCCTACCGTGTCGGTGAACTTCTCACCCGGCGCCCCAGGTTCGCCCAAGCGCCGTACCGAGACTCGTTTTCCCACGTCAGAAGCGGTGATGCGGACCTCGAGGCGTCCTGATGCAGAGATTTCCACGGGTCGGTTCACCCCTCCTGTTCGGATCATGCCCAGGAACGGAGATACTAGGGGCGGGCATCGACGACGCCGCGCTCCCGCGCGCCAGGCGGCGGAGCCTGTGGAGGCCCGCCAGCGCCCTATCGAGGAGGAACGACAGCGTGACCTACGTCATCGCGCAGCCTTGTGTCGACGTCAAGGACAAGGCGTGCATCGAGGAGTGCCCGGTCGACTGCATCTACGAGGGCCAGCGGTCCTTGTACATCCACCCGGACGAATGCGTCGACTGCGGAGCCTGTGAGCCGGTCTGCCCGGTCGAGGCGATCTTCTACGAGGACGACACTCCCGAGGAGTGGAAGGACTACTACAAGGCCAACGTCGAGTTCTTCGACGAGCTCGGCTCCCCCGGCGGCGCCAGCAAGCTCGGGCTGATCGAGCGCGACCACCCCGTGATCGCCGCGCTGCCGCCGCAGGGCGAGTAACGCCCGGCGGCCCGCCCATCGCGCCGCCTCGGTCCCGTACGGCCGGAACACCTCGAGCGTTCGGACCGCCGCACGGGACCGGGGCGTTTGCCGTAGCAGAAAGTGAGCCCGTTCCCGTGTCCGCAGTCTCCGATCGTCTTCCGACCTTCCCCTGGGACAAGCTGGAGCCGTACAAGAAGACGGCCGCGGCCCACCCGGACGGCATCGTCGACCTGTCCGTCGGCACTCCGGTCGACCCGGTCCCCGAGCTGATCCAGAAGGCGCTCGTCGCCGCGGCCGACTCGCCGGGCTACCCGACCGTGTGGGGCACGCCCGAGCTGCGGGACGCGATCACCGGCTGGGTCGAGCGCCGCCTCGGCGCCCGGGGGGTCACCCACCGCCACGTGCTGCCGATCGTCGGCTCCAAGGAACTGGTCGCCTGGCTCCCCACCCAGCTGGGCCTGGGCCCCGGCGACCGGGTGGCCTTCCCGCGCCTGGCCTACCCGACCTACGAGGTCGGCGCCCGCCTGGCCCGCGCCGGGTACGAGGTCTACGACGACCCGACGCGGCTCGACCCCGAGGGCCTGAAGCTGCTGTGGCTGAACTCCCCGTCGAACCCGACGGGCCGGGTGCTCGGCAAGGAGGAGCTCACCCGGACCGTGGCGTGGGCCCGCGAGCACGGCGTGCTGGTCTTCTCCGACGAGTGCTACCTGGAGCTGGGCTGGGAGGCGGACCCGGTCTCGGTCCTGCACCCGGACGTGAACGGCGGCTCCTACGACGGCGTCGTCGCGGTCCACTCCCTCTCCAAGCGCTCCAACCTCGCCGGCTACCGCGCCGCCTTCCTGGCCGGCGACCCGGCGGTCCTCGGCCCCCTGCTGGAGATCCGCAAGCACGGCGGCATGATGACCTCGGCGCCCACCCAGGCGGCGGTCGTGGCGGCGCTCGGCGACGACACCCACGTCCGCGAGCAGCGGGAGCGGTACGCGGCCCGCCGCACGGTGCTGCGCGAGGCGCTGCTCCACCACGGCTTCCGCATCGAACACAGCGAGGCGAGCCTCTACCTCTGGGCCACCCGTGACGAGTCCTGCTGGCAGACGGTCGCCCACCTCGCCGAACGCGGCATCCTCGTCGCCCCGGGCGACTTCTACGGCGAAGCGGGCGCCCACTTCGTCCGCGTAGCCCTGACGGCCACGGACGAACGCGTCGCAGCGGCAGCAGCCCGCCTCTCGGCCTGACCCCACCCCGGCCCCCGCCGGGGCCGGCACACGCCCGCACAAGGCGACGGGGCCCAGGGGCGAACCCTGGACCCCGTCACCGCACCCCACCGGCCATCAGCCCAGCGGCAACCCCTTCACGGGAAGCGGCTGCCCCGGCACCCCGTGGCCCACGGAGTCCGTCGGCAGCCCTCCCCTGGTGGCCGTCCTGGTCGTGTCGCCCAGCAGCCCACCGGCCGCCCCCGTGGCCTCCCCGGCGGTCTTCCGCGCCACCGGCGTCGCCTGCTTCACGACCTTGCCGCCGGTCTTGCCCGCGGCCGGCACCGCCTGCTGGAGCGCGTTGCCGCCGCTGTCGCCCGCGACCCCGGAGACGTGCCGCGCGGCGCTGTCCGCGGTGTTGCCGACGCTCGCGCCGTCCAGGGCGGTCAGCCCACCCAGGTTCGGGGTGGCGGGCAGTTCGGGAGCCGCACTGGCGGAGCCGGCCGCACCGACCCCGGCAGCCGCTCCCGCAGCGACGAGCAGCGCGGCACGGGCGATCCGGCGGGTCAGGGGGAGGGACATGTTGCTCCTTCGACGCGAGGGAAAGATGAAGTGTCCGTCCGCGCCGGGCAGTTCGTCCCGACCGGGCTCGGACGCAGTGACTACCGCCCGGAGCCCGCGAAGGTTGCGGCGATCCGACGTAAAGAGTTGGCAATGCGTCGCATTATCGGCTGCGCTCAAAAGGGACAAAGGGCTTCCGGTGCGAAAGTCTGCCGAATCCTTACGGCCCTTTCGTCCCAAGGGTTTCCGACCCCACGGCTGTGAGCGCGCGAAAACCCGCGCACCACCCCGCCCGGCCCCGTCCCGCGTAACCCTGGAGGGTGAAGATCCGCACTACTGCGCAGTGACGATCCGGACCGCGCCCGCGCCCCGCTCGGCCCCGCCGGCCCCCTGCGTGCCGCTCTCCCGCCACCGGCTGTCGGTGAGCCCGGCGGTCCACACCCGCCCGGCGTAAGACACCCGTTCGATGTGCAGCGCGGAGGCGTTGGCCACCGCCCAGTGCGCCAGCTGCCAGCCCCGCTCCCGCGAGCTGTGCCCGGCGGTGGAGCCGGCGCCGGGGGGCACCGGCAGGGTCACGGTCCGCCCGGCCCCTTTGGAGGCCGCGCTCGGCGTCGGCGTGGGCGCCGGCGCGCCGCCCACCTCGGCACCGGCCTCCTGCACCACGTCCCGCCCGAAGTCCCGCATCAACGCGGCCCGTACCGCGTCCGAACCGGTGGTCCGGGTCGCGCCCGGGCGGCCGGTGCAGGTGAGCGTGGCCGCCGCGCGCCCGGTGAGAGCGGCGGCGAGCAGGGTGGCGTCCGGCTCGTGCTTGGCGTACGCCTGCGGGAAGCCGCTGCGCTGCACGCGCTGCGCGGCCACGGTGAGCGGCAGCCGCGTGTAGCCGGGGACCTTGGCCAGATGCGCGTAGAAGACACCCGACGCGTACGTCGGGTCCATGATCTCGTTCGGCGTTCCCCAGCCCTGGGAGGGCCGCTGCTGGAACAGGCCCAGGGAATCCCGGTCGCCGTGCCGGATGTTGCGCAGCCCCGACTCCTGCAGGGCGGTCGCCAGCGCGATCGCCACGGCCCGTTCCGGCATGCCGCGTCCGGTGCCGACGGCCGAGATCGTCGCCGCGTTCACCGCCTGCTCCGGCGTGAACCGGTACGACGCGCCGTCGCCCTTGCCGGAGACGACCTTGCAGCCCGGAGTACCGGTGCCACCCGTGAGGTACTGCACCGTGAGGTAGCCGGCGAGCGCGAGCAGGACCACGAGGGCCGCCCCGAAACGGACGAGGCGGCCGTGGCGCTTGGGGGTGCGGGACGGCTCTGACACGCGTACAAGGTACTGGAGGCTGCCGGGACCGATGAGTTCTGTGGGGGCAATGTGCCGCAGCACACGGAGTGTTCGGGGGTTAGGGTCGAGGCCATGGCCGATACCCCGCTTGACCTCACGCTGGACGCCGCGCGACTCACGGCGCAGCTCGTCGACTTCCCCTCGGAGAGCGGCACCGAGAAGCCGCTGGCCGACGCGATCGAGGCCGCGCTGCGCGCCCTGCCGCACCTGACCGTGGACCGCCTCGGCAACAACGTCGTCGCGCGGACGAACCTGGGCCGCGCCGAGCGCGTGATCCTCGCCGGCCACATCGACACGGTGCCGATCGCGGACAACGTCCCCTCGCGGCTGGACGAGGAGGGCGTGCTCTGGGGCTGCGGCACCTGCGACATGAAGTCCGGCGTCGCGGTCCAGCTGCGCATCGCGGCCACCGTCCCGGCCCCCAACCGCGACCTGACCATCGTCTTCTACGACAACGAGGAGGTCACCGCCGACCTCAACGGCCTCAAGCACGTCGCCGAGGCGCACCCCGACTGGCTCCACGGCGACTTCGCGGTCCTGCTGGAGCCCTCCGACGGCCAGGTCGAGGGCGGCTGCCAGGGCACCCTGCGGGTGCTGCTGAAGACCAAGGGCGAGCGGGCCCACTCGGCGCGCGGCTGGATGGGCTCGAACGCGATCCACGCGGCCGCCCCGATCCTCCGGCGGCTCGCGGAGTACCAGCCCCGGTACCCGGTCATCGACGGACTGGAGTACCGGGAGGGCCTCAACGCGGTGCGCATCGGCGGGGGAGTGGCCGGCAACGTCATCCCCGACGAGTGCGTCGTCACCGTCAACTTCCGCTACGCGCCGGACCGTACGGAGGAGGAGGCCGTCGCCCACGTGCGCGAGGTCTTCGCCGGCTGCGGGATCGAGGAGTTCGTGGTGGAGGACCACAGCGGCGGAGCGCTGCCGGGGCTGGACCACCCGGCCGCGGCGGCCTTCATCGAGGCGGTCGGCGGCACCGCGCAGCCCAAGTACGGCTGGACGGACGTCTCGCGCTTCTCGGCGCTCGGCATCCCGGCGGTCAACTACGGCCCCGGCAACCCGCACTTGGCGCACAAGCGGGACGAACGGGTGGAAACCAGGAAGATCCTCGCGGGTGAGGACCGGCTGAGGTCCTGGCTGACGAGCTGAGGTCCCGCCGGGCCGCCGGTCCGGGCCCTCCTGGTTCTTCACGGCGGACACGCCGAGGTCCCCCGCCGGTAACCCGCGTAGATCTACGCTGAGGTGGAAACACGGCAAGCGGAGGGAGCGCACATGGCTACCGGCAACCCCGAGGGCAGGCGACGGCCACCGGAGGAGCAGCGGCTGGGACCGGTCCTCCGGCGGAGGGGACAGGTCCAGGCGAGCACCACGGACCAGCGGCTGCTGGACGAGCGGGCTCCCACGGACTGGGTGCACACGGACCCCTGGCGCGTCCTGCGCATCCAGTCGGAGTTCATCGAGGGCTTCGGCACGCTCGCCGAACTGCCGCCCGCCATCAGTGTGTTCGGCTCGGCCCGCACCCCGGTGGACTCGCCGGAGTACGACGCCGGGGTGCGTCTGGGCCGGGGCCTGGTCGAGGCGGGCTTCGCGGTGATCACGGGCGGCGGACCGGGCGCGATGGAGGCGGCGAACAAGGGCGCCTGCGAGGCCGGCGGCACCTCGGTGGGCCTGGGCATCGAGCTCCCCTTCGAACAGGGACTGAACCCCTACGTCGACATCGGCCTGAACTTCCGCTACTTCTTCGTGCGCAAGATGATGTTCGTCAAGTACGCGCAGGGGTTCGTGGTGCTGCCCGGTGGCCTGGGCACCCTCGACGAGCTCTTCGAGGCCCTCACCCTCGTCCAGACCCAGAAGGTCACCCGCTTCCCGATCGTCCTGTTCGGCAGCGCCTACTGGGGCGGCCTGGTGGACTGGCTGGAGAACACCCTGATCGCGCAGGGCAAGGCCGCGCAGGCCGATTTGACCCTCTTCCACGTCACGGACGACGTGGAGGAGGCCGTCGCCCTGGTGTCGAAGGAGGCGGGCCGCTAGCAGGCTTCGTCCCGCGCGTGCACCGGTCCCGCGCGGCCGGCGCGGCGGGCGCCCGGGAGGGCCCCGCTACGCCAGCCCGCGCCGGGCCACCGCGGGGTCGCGGTGGCCCGCGATGGCCGCCACCATGTCCAGCACCTGCCGGGTCTCGGCCACCTCGTGCACCCGGTACACCTGGGCGCCCAGCCAGGCCGATACCGCCGTCGTCGCCAGCGTCCCGACGACCCGCTCCTTGACCGGCTTGTCCAGCGTCTCCCCGACGAAGTCCTTGTTGGACAGCGACACCAGCACCGGCCAGCCCGTCGCCACCATCTCGTCCAGCCGCCGCGTCGCCTCCAGGCTGTGCCGGGTGCTCTTCCCGAAGTCGTGCCCGGGATCGATCAGCACCGACTCCCGCGGCACCCCCAGCGCGACCGCCCGCTCGGCCAGCCCCACCGTCACCTCCAGGATGTCGGCCATGACGTCGTCGTACGCCACCCGGTGCGGCCGGGTCCGCGGCTCGGCGCCGCCCGCGTGCGTGCACACCAGTCCGGCCCGATACCGGGCCGCGACCTCGGCGAGCCCGGGATCCACCCCGCCCCACGCGTCGTTCAGCAGGTCCGCGCCCGCCTCGCAGACCGCCTCGCCGACCTCCGCCCGCCAGGTGTCCACGCTGATGACCACGTCCGGGAAGCGCCGCCGCACCTCCGCGACGAACCCGACCGTCCGGCGCGCCTCCTCCTCGGGGGTCACCTCTTCCCCCGGTCCGGCCTTGACCCCGCCGATGTCGATGATCGCGGCGCCCTCGGCCACCGCCTGCTCCACGCGCGCGAGGGCCGGCTCGTCGCGGAACGTCGCCCCCTGGTCGTAGAAGGAGTCGGGGGTCCGGTTCACGATCGCCATGATCACCGGCTCGTGCGCGCCGAATTCACGCCTGCCCAGCCTGAGCATCCCCTGTGACCTCTCCTCGTACGTCCTGGTCTTCGGCCGCCTGCGACCCTAACCGTCAGCGTCGCATGGCACGATCGGACCCTGACACATTCCGCTCAGAGACTTCCGCGCCGGCGCCCAGCGCGCCGGCACCGACCGTGGGGACCCAGCGATGGTTATGTTCTTGTTCCTGGTCGTCGCGCTCGCCGTCGTGGTCGCCGCGGTGACCCTCGCGGTGGTGGGCGGCGGCGAGGGCACCGGACCGCTGCCGGAGGCGGCGCCCGAGCGGCTCCGGGACCCGCTGCCGCCGGACCGTCCGGTCCACCGCGCCGATGTGGAGAACCTTCGCTTCCCGCTCGCCCCCCGCGGCTACCGCATGGCGGACGTCGACGACGCCCTCGGCCGCCTCGCCGCCGAGATCGCCGAGCGCGACGCCCGCATCGCCGACCTGGAGTCCGCGCTGGCCGGCGCCCAGGCCGCCGCGGCCCACGCCCGCCTGGACAAGTCCGCGCACGAGGAGCGGCAGCAGTGACCGCCGGCGCCGCCGTCGCGGGCCCGGACGGCGCGCCGCGCTGCCCCTGGGCGCTGTCCGCCGCGGAGTACGTCGCGTACCACGACGAGGAGTGGGGCCGTCCGGTCCACGGCGACGACGCCCTCTACGAACGTCTCAGCCTGGAGGCGTTCCAGTCCGGCCTGTCCTGGATCACCATCCTGCGCCGCCGCCCCGGCTTCCGGGCCGCCTTCGCCGGCTTCGGGATCAGCGCGGTGGCCGCCTTCGGCGACGCCGACCGCGAGCGCCTGCTCGCCGACACCGGCATCATCCGCAACCGCGCCAAGATCGACGCGACCCTGGCCAACGCGCGCGTCCTCGCCGAGTGGTCCCCCGGCGAGCTGGACGCGCTGATCTGGTCCCACGCCCCCGACCCGGCCGGCCGCACCGTGCCGAAGACCCTCGCCGACGTCCCCGCCGTCACCCCGGAGTCCACGGCCCTCTCCAAGGCCCTGAAGAAGCGGGGCCTGCGCTTCGTCGGCCCGACGACGGCGTACGCCCTGATGCAGGCGTGCGGCCTGGTCGACGACCACCTGGCGGAGTGCGTGGCGCGCCGCCCCTGAACGCGCCGCCCCTGAGCGGCGGGCCCGGGCCCGCCCCTGAACGCGCCGTCCAGCGGCGGGCCCGCTGCTCAGGCGTCAGCGGCCCAGGTACTTCGGCCGCTCCTTGTTCACGAACGCCTGCACCGCGATCGCGTGGTCCTCCGAGGACCCCGCCCGCGTCTGGAGCTCGTCCTCCTTCTCCAGCGCCTCCTCCAGGGAGTGGGTCAGCCCGTAGGCCACCGACTCCTTGAGCGCCGCGTACGCCACCGTCGGCCCCTCCGCCAGCGCCCGCGCCGTCTTCTCCGCCTCGGCGCGCAGCTCCGCCGCCGGCACCACCCGGTTGGCGATCCCCAGCTCCAGCGCGTCCTGGGCGCTGATGCTGCGCGGGAACAGCAGCAGGTCGGTGGCCCGGCCCGGCCCGACGACCCGCGGCAGGGTCCAGGAGATGCCGGAGTCGGCGGTGAGCGCCACCTTGGCGAACGAGGTGTTGAAGGCCGCGCCGTCCGCGACGATCCGGTAGTCCGCCGCCAGCGCGAAGCCGAACCCCGCCCCGGCCGCGACGCCGTTCACCGCGGCGACCACCGGCTTCGGGGCCGCCGCCAGCGCCCGCACGATCGGGTTGTAGTGCTCCCGCACGGTGCTCATCGTCTGCCCCGACCCGGTCTCCCGGTCGGCCACCAGCAGCCCGATGTGCTCCTTGAGGTCCTGGCCCACGCAGAACGCCCGGTCCCCGGCGGCGGTCAGCAGCACCGCGCGCACGGCGTCGTCGGTCGCCGCGGACTGGACCGCCTCCCGGAGGGCGACCTTGGTCGCGACGTTCAGCGCGTTCATCGCCTCGGGGCGGTTCAGCGTGATCGTCGCGAGCCCGTCGCTCACCTCGTAGAGCACGGTGTCGGCCATGGGACATCCCCTCCGGTTTCGCGGATGGGACGTACCGATCGGTACGTCCTTCGTCTGAAGGACAGCATGGCGGAGATCACCCGCGCGCGACCGGAGTGGACGTGTGACCTGCGTCAAAGAAAGCCGGCCGGTTTTCGGGCGGCGGACGTCCGTGGGGGCGCACAGTATTGCAGTCACATCCCCGAATTGAGTGGTTTTGCTCGCGCGCGTTGCCCAAGCGATGCCGACTGATGTTGGTCATCGGGTCCTGAGATGCGGGATAATGGCCTGGAAGCAATGTGTTCGACGCCGGTGACGCGTGTCCTGCACGGGCTGCGCGTGCCCTTCATGGGGCCGTCGGCTGACGATGAGCGGGTTTCAGGAAGGGGAACGAGCATGGCGGCCATGAAGCCGCGGACGGGCGATGGCCCGCTCGAGGTGACCAAGGAGGGGCGGGGCATCGTCATGCGCGTTCCGCTCGAAGGCGGCGGTCGGCTCGTCGTCGAGCTGACCCCTGACGAGGCCGACGCGCTCGGCGACGCCCTCAAGAAGGTCGTCGGCTGACGCGGAAGCGACCATACCCCTTCACCTGCCCCGGTACCGCATGTGGTGCCGGGGCGGGTTTTTTCCGGGGCGTTCCCGGTGGTCCCGGTCTTCCCGGCGACGCTTCGGGTCGGGTGCCGGACGGCGGCCGTGGTGGCCCTTGCGGTTCCGGGTTCCGGCGGTGCTTCCGGCGGCTCAGCGCTTGACCGCGCACAGCAGGCCGTCGCCCACCGGCAGCAGCGACGGCACCAGGTCCTGGCTCTCGCGCACCGTGCGCAGCAGCTCGCGCAGCCGCAGCACCTCCGTCGGCTGCGGTCCGGAGTCCACCGTCCGCCCGTGCGCGAAGATGCCCTCGAAGACCACGAGGCCGCCCGGGCGCAGCAGGCGCAACGATTCAGCGAGGTAGTCGAGGAACTCCTGCCGGTCGCCGTCGCAGAAGACCAGGTCGTAACCGGAGTCCGCGAGCCGGGGCAGCACGTCCAGCGCCCGGCCGGGGATGAAGCGGGCCCGGTTGCTGGCGAAGCCGGCCGCCCGGAACGCCTGGCGGGCGAACTGCTGGTGCTCCGGCTCCGGGTCGACCGTGGTCAGCACCCCGTCCGGCCTCATGCCGTGCAGCAGGTGGATCCCGGAGACGCCGGTACCGGTACCGATCTCCGCCACCGCCTTGGCGTCCACGGTGGCGGCGAGCAACCGCAGCGCGGCGCCCGTGCCGGGCGACACCGAGCGCAGCCCCGCCTCACGGGCCCGGTCACGGGCCCAGAGCAGCGCCTCGTCCTCGGCGACATAGGCGTCGGCGAACGCCCAGCTCGTCTGCCGGTTGCCGGTAATGACCGTCTCCTGTCCCCATGGTTGCCTGGGCGTGACTGTATCCGTTGGTGTCGGGAACCCGCAGATGGGACCGGTCGTTTATAGGGGTGTGACACAGGCGGGGTACGCGACGGGGGGTACGGGATGGATCGGGGCGCCGAGCAAGTGCTGACGCAGCCGGATGAGGCGTGCGGGCGCGTATCAATTTCCCGTAAAACCGCTTATCCGGAGCTAACGGGCGAGGTGGCTATGGTAGGGGCTCCACTGGACACCACCAGAGCCGACAGGGGAGGTGCGGCTGCACCTGTGGATCGGGGAGGAGTGCTTCGGCGCTTCCTCGGATCGGCGGGCAGGCCGAAATCCGTGAACGACACCGCTGCTGACCCCAGCCACGCCGCCGACCGCGCCCAGACCGCGACCTTCTCCACCGACGCGGACGGGCAGGCGTGGACTCCGCCCACCTGGGAGGAGATCGTCAGCACCCACAGCGGCCGCGTCTACCGCCTGGCCTACCGCCTCACGGGCAACCAGCACGACGCCGAGGACCTCACCCAGGAGGTCTTCGTCCGCGTCTTCCGCTCCCTGTCGACCTACACGCCGGGCACCTTCGAGGGCTGGCTGCACCGCATCACGACGAACCTCTTCCTGGACATGGTCCGCCGCAAGCAGCGCATCCGGTTCGACGCCCTCGGCGAGGACGCGGCGGAGCGGCTGGCCAGCAGGGAACCCACCCCGCAGCAGCTGTTCAACGACGCGCACTTCGACGCCGACGTGCAGCAGGCCCTCGACACCCTCGCCCCGGAGTTCCGCGCCGCGGTGGTCCTCTGCGACATCGAGGGACTGTCGTACGAGGAGATCGCCGCGACCCTGGGCGTCAAGCTCGGCACCGTCCGCTCTCGGATCCACCGCGGCCGTTCGCAGCTGCGCAAGGCCCTCGCGCACCGCTCGCCCCAGGCCCGGGCCGAGCGCCGCTCCTTCGTGCCCCGTGTTCCCGCGCTGGGAGGAGGGGGCGCGACCGCGTGAGTGGATCACGACCCGAGTCCGCCGCCAGGCGGCTCGCGGAACAGCATCTGGGAGACCGGCTCTCCGCCCTGGTCGACGGCGAGCTCGGTCATGAGACGCGCGAGCGTGTCCTGGCGCACCTGGCCACCTGCGCGAAGTGCAGGACGGAGGTCGACGCGCAGCGCCGGCTGAAGAACGTCTTCGCGGAGGCGGCCCCACCGCCCCCCTCCGCGAGCCTGCTGGCCCGCCTCCAGGGCCTGCCCGGGGGAGGTGACCCGGACGGCGGCGGGCCGCTGGGCGGGGGCGCCTTCCCCGGCGGCCTGACCGGGCGCACCGGGGTGTTCAAGGTGGGGCGGGAGGAGCCGTTCGAGTTCGGCTACGTCCCCGCCCGTCCGCACGCCTCCGGCCCCGCGCACGACCAGGGCTTCCGCGTCCACCCGGTCGGCCGCCCCGACACCGACCGGCCGGCCTCGCGCGGGCTGCGGTTCGCGTTCGTCGCCGCCGGGGCGGTCTCGCTGGCCGCGGTCGCGCTGGGCGGCGTCACCATCGGCGCACCGGTCGACCGGGCCGCGGAGGCACGCGGCGGCTCCGGATCCGGCAGCAACGTCACTCCGGCGCGCCCCGCGGGCACGGGAGCGGCCACCGGCGCGGAGACCCAGCGCCGCCGCTCGTCCACCGGACCGCTGCTGACGCAGGGGCAGCGGGCCGGCGAGGCGGCCTCCGCACAGCCGACCAGTCTCTCCGCCCCGCTGCTGCCGGGGGCGCAGCCCGGCACCGGGCAGGTGCAGGACGCCCTGCACACGCTGACCACGCCGTTGGTCGCCGGCGCCGCGGTCATGTCCCCGTTGATACGTCCGCTCGGCGCGACCCAGCCGGTGTCCCTGACCTCCTGGGGCGGCCCCCCGCAGCTCCGCACCCCCGGCCTCCTCGCCGCACCCGCCCCCGGCACGACGCCCCCTCCCTCCGCCCCCTCGCACCCGGCCCACTGACCGGAGCACCCACCGGCCTCTGCGCGGGGGCCCGCGAACCTGGTTGAATCCTGGGTGGTCGCGCCCATGACACTCGACGGGCGCGGAGTCGACGACGCACGGCCACGCCTACGAGCCGTGCCGCGGCCAGCTGTGGGGAGAACATGAACGAGGGGAAGCCCACCAAGTCCACCCGCCCCAAGTGGTGGAACAGGAACCGACCGGTGGTCCCCGCCCAGGAGACGGCCCAGGGCGCCGAACCGGCGCAGGGGCCGGAACTCGTGCCGGCACCCGAGTCCGTGCCCGCACCGGCGACCATGCCGGCGCCGGGCAGGGCCGCTGACGCGGTACCGCCTCCGGCGCCGGCGCCGGCTGCCGTGCCGGGTGCGGCTTCCACCCCGGATGTCTCCGCCGAGGGCACCGCGCCGGAGGTCCCGGATGTCTCCGCCGAGGGCACGGTGCCCGGGGCGTCCATCGAAGAGACCGGTGCCGGGGTCCGGCCCGGCGCGGAGGCCGACGGCGACTACGAGCTGGCGCGACCCGCGGGAGGCCTCACGGCCGGAGCGGTGGCGGCCGACACCGCCACCGAGGAGGAGGCCGGGTCCCGGCAGCCCGGCACGGCGTCGACGGCCGCTGACGGCGGCGAGGGCGACTTCGAGCTGGCGCGCCCCGCGGAGCGGCCCCGGCCGACCGACCGGCCTGAGCCCGCCGAGCGGTCTCAGCTGGTGGGGCAGCCTCAATCGGCCGAGCGGCCCGAGTCGGCCGACCGCCCCGGGCCCGCCGGCCGGCAAGCGGGGCAGCCTCAGTCGGCTGAGCGGCCCGAGCTCGCCGACGGGCCCGAGCTCGCCGAAGCAACCCAGCTTGCCGACGCGCCCGAGCCCGCCGAGCGGCCTCGGCTCGCGGGGCAGCCTCAGTCGGCCCGGCGGCCCCAGCCCCTGCACGACCCCGACCCGTACGGCACCCCGCCGTACGGCGAACCCGGACCGTGGGCGCCCGCCCCGCCGGTGCAGCACCCCGCGGTGACCTCCGCCCACGGTGCGGCCGCCATCGCGCGCTCCGCGGCCCCTGGAGCCGCCCTGCCGCCCGCCCCGCCGGAGCAGCCTGCGTCCCTCCCGAACGCCCCGTCCGCGCCCGTCCACACGGCCCCGGACCAGCTCGGCGCGCCGGCCCCGACGACGCCTCCCGCCCCCCACACCGACCTCACCACCGTCCCCGGCACCGCACCCGCGAACCCGAACGCCCACCCGGCCCCGAACCCGCACCCGGCCCCCAACAACACCGCCCCACCCCCCAACACCACCCCACCCCCCTCCGACCCCTGGCAGCGCTACGACCCCTGGGCCGCCGAACCCCTCCCCGCCGTCCCCCTCCAGCACAGCGGGGCCGCGGTCCCCACGCCGGAGCAGCGGCGTGGGCGGGTCCGGCGGCGGCTCGCCGGGGCGGCCGTGGCGCTGGCGCTCGTGTCCGGGATGCTCGGCGGGCTCGCGGGCGCGTACATCGAGCGCAACGGCGGAGTGGGGGCCGTGGAACTGCCGCAGGCCGGCAAGGAACCCGTCGGGCGGGCCCCGGACAGCGTGGCCGGGATCGCCGCCCACGCCCTGCCCAGCGTGGTGACCCTCCATGTCTCCGGCTCCGAGGAGCAGGGCACCGGCACCGGCTTCGTGCTCGACGGCCTCGGTCACATCCTCACCAACAACCACGTCGTCGAGCCCGCGGCGGACGGCGGCGACATATCGGTGACGTTCAGCGGCGGCCAGACCGCCCGGGCCAGGATCATCGGCCGGGACTCCGGCTACGACCTCGCGGTCGTGCAGGTCCGCGGGGTGCGCGGCCTGACCCCCATGCCGCTGGGCAACTCCGACAACGTCCGGGTGGGCGACCCGGTCGTCGCCATCGGCGCCCCGTTCGACCTCGCCAACACCGTGACGTCCGGGATCATCAGCGCCAAGGAGCGGCCCATCACGGCCGGCGGCGAGAAGGGCGACGGCAGTGACATGTCCTACGTGGACGCCCTGCAGACCGACGCCCCGATCAACCCCGGCAACTCCGGCGGCCCCCTCCTGGACTCCCGGGCCCGGGTCGTCGGCATCAACTCCGCGATCCGCTCCGCCGACAACGGCTCGGACCTGCAGACCGGCCAGGCGGGCTCCATCGGGCTGGGCTTCGCCATCCCGATCAACCAGGCCAAGCGCGTGGCCGAGGAACTGATCAACACCGGCCGGGCCACCCACCCGGTGATCGGCGTGACCCTCGACATGAACTGGACCGGCGACGGCGCCCGGGTCGGCGCCAAGGGCCGCGACGGCGGTTCCGCGGTCACCCCCGGCGGCCCCGGCGCCCGGGCCGGCATCAGGCCCGGCGACGTGATCACCGAGGTCGACGGCCGGCCCGTCCACTCGGGCGAGGAACTGATCGTCAAGACCCGCGCCCACCGCCCCGGCGACCGCCTGGCGCTGACCGTCGAACACGACGGGAAGGAGCGGAAGGTCTCCCTCGTACTGGGGTCGGCGCACAGCGGGTGACACGGACCTCGCCAACGCGGTCCCAACCGACCGCCAAGCACGGCAAACAAGCAGGAAAACCCGTCGTGTACGCACACTCGGACATCGCGGGACGGTACCGGTCGGACATGCGTGCCGGGTACCGTGGACGCGGCCCGGGCCACGGAAGACGCGCAGGACCACCGGAGGGCCGAGGACCGAGGACACTCGCAAGGAGCTTCAGGTGTTCAATGACGTAGGACCGCTCGAGCTGGTGACACTCGTCGTCCTGGCGGTGCTCGTGTTCGGTCCTGACAAGCTCCCGAAGGTCGTCCAGGACGTGATGCGCACGATCCGGAAGATCCGCGAGTTCTCCGAGAGCGCCAAGCAGGACATCCGCAACGAGATGGGCCCGGAGTTCAAGGACTTCGAGTTCGAGGACCTGAACCCCAAGACGTTCCTCCGCAAGCAGCTCGAGAACGAGGACCTCGGGCTGAAGGAGATCCGCAACGGCTTCGACCTGAAGAAGGAGATGGCCGAGGTCACGGACGCGGTGCACAGCCGCGAGTCCGACTCCTCCTCCGGCCCGGGCGCCTCCGGCGGCAGCGTGGACATGACGAAGAAGCCCGAGGATTCCGGCCACGACACGCGCCCGCCGTTCGACGCGGACGCGACCTGAGTTCCGGCACGGACGTGACCTGAGAGGCGTGTGCGGCCCCCGTACGTGACGCGTTTCATAGCGCGCGCATGCCCCACGCGGCCGGAATTCGTCGTCCGAGCGACCTACGCGCCGGGCGGTTTCCACGTCGCCGGAAGCGAGGTCGATATGCTGCCGAGTCGTTGTGCGGACCGGACGAGTACGCCCGAAGGGGGGCGGGCCGCCCCGGTCCGACGAGAACGAGGAGGCGTCCGGGCACATGGAGACGACAAGTAGGGCGGTCGCGCAGGCGCCGGCCGCGGAGGACGGACAACAGGCCCCCTCCGCCCGGCGCACGGTCGACGGCTACCTGCTGGCGCCCTTCCCGTGGTACGGCCTCGACGAGGCGTTCACGGGGCCGCGCTGGCTGATGCAGGTGGGTACCTCGGCCGACGGTTCCGTGGAACACGGTTCGATCGGGCACGGCGACGAGCCCTCCGTACGCAACGAGTACGTGTCCGGCTCCCCGGACGACCCCAAGGAGAAGTTCGCGGTCGTGGTGACCGTCGCCGCCAACCCGGTGCGGCGCAGCGCGGACGGCACGGGGCTGCTGGAGGCCACGTCGGTCTCCTCGGCGGCCTGGCTCGCCGGCGTGGGGCTGCTGTCCTTCACCTGGCCCGGCCAGATGGACCACAGCCTGCGGGACGACTGGCTGGAGCAGCAGACGGAGACGGCCTGGGTGCTGGCGGACGACCTGGCGGGACCGGCCTGGTCGACGCTCTCCCTCCCCGTGGACGGCGTCCCGGCCCCCTTCCACTACCGCGAGTCCGAGTTCGGCTGGGTGCTCGCCGGAACGACCTCGCAGGGCGTCCACGTCGGCGCGTACGGCCGCGGCATGAGCGCGTACGGCCTCGGCTTCGCCGTCGTCAAGGACATCGCGGCGTACGCCTAGCCACGGAGAGCACGGTGAGCACGGCGGGCATACGGCGAGGGCGCCGTCCGGGTCAGGACGGCGCCCTCGCGCTGTGCCGGGTGCAGGCTCCGGACGGCCGGCCCGCGGCGGGCGGGAGTCCGGCCGTCCGGGCCGCTAGAACTTGTTCTTCGGGGTGATCCCCAGCGAGAGGCCCGACAGGCCGCGCTGGCGGCCGCCCAGCTTCCCCGCGATCGCCCGCAGCGCGGAGCCCGCCGGGGAGTCGGGGTCGGTCAGCACGACCGGCCGGCCGTCGTCGCCGCCCTCGCGCAGCCGGACGTCGATCGGGATGGAACCGAGGACGGGGACCGTCGCGCCCGTCGTGCGGGTCAGGCCGTCCGCCACCACCTGGCCGCCGCCGGTGCCGAAGACGTCGACCATCTCGTCGCAGTGCGGGCAGGGCAGGCCGGACATGTTCTCGACCACGCCGACGATCTTCTGGTGGGTCTGCACGGCGATCGAGCCCGCCCGCTCGGCCACCTCGGCCGCCGCCTGCTGAGGGGTCGTCACGACCAGGATCTCGGCGTTCGGCACGAGCTGCGCGACCGAGATGGCGATGTCGCCCGTGCCCGGCGGCAGGTCGAGGAGCAGGACGTCCAGGTCGCCCCAGTACACGTCGGCCAGGAACTGCTGGAGCGCGCGGTGCAGCATCGGGCCGCGCCAGACCACCGGCGCGTTGCCCGGGGTGAACATGCCGATGGAGATGACCTTCACGCCGTTCGCGGACGGCGGCATGATCATGTTCTCGACCTGGGTGGGACGCCCCTCGGCGCCCAGCATGCGGGGCACGCTGTGGCCGTAGATGTCGGCGTCCACGACACCGACCTTCAGGCCGTCCGCCGCCATCGCCGCCGCCAGGTTCACCGTCACCGACGACTTGCCGACGCCGCCCTTGCCGGAGGCGACCGCGTACACCCGGGTCAGGCTGCCCGGCTTGGCGAAGGGGACCTCGCGCTCGGCCTGGCCGCCGCGCAGGGCGGCCGCCAGCTCGCGGCGCTGCTCGTCGCTCATCACGTCGAGCGTGACGTCGACGCGGGTGACGCCCTCGACCCGCGAGACGGCCTCGGTCACCCGCTGGGTGATCGTGTCGCGCATCGGGCAGCCGGAGACCGTCAGGTACACGGTGACCGCGACCGCTCCGTCCGCGCCGATCTCCACGGATTTGACCATCCCGAGCTCGGTGATGGGTCGGTGGATCTCGGGGTCGTTCACCGTCGCCAGCGCTTCGCGCACCGCGTCTTCCGTAGCCATAAGGACGATGGTACGGCGCGCCGCCGCGGGCCCGGGACCCCCGTCAGCGGTCGTCCATGTCACGCCGGGCCGGGTGATCCGCCGGGAATACGCCCTCGCGGTGCCCGTCGACCCTGAGCTCCTCCAGCTCCTTGACGAGGTCCTGCAGTTCGGAGCGGATCCAGTCGCGGGTGGCCACCTCGCCGAGGCCCATGCGCAGCGCGGCGATCTCCCGGGTCAGGTACTCGGTGTCCGCGATCGACCGCTCGTTCTGCTTGCGGTCCTGCTCCAGGTTGACCCGGTCCCGGTCGTCCTGCCGGTTCTGCGCCAGCAGGATCAGCGGCGCCGCGTAGGAGGCCTGCAGGGACAGCATCAGCGTCAGGAAGATGAACGGGTACGGGTCGAAGCGCAGATGGCTCGGCGCGGTCACGTTCCACGTCAGCCACGCGATGATCACGACCGTCATCCAGACGATGAACCGCCCGGTGCCCAGGAAGCGCGCGATGCGCTCCGACAGCCGCCCGAAGGCCTCCGGGTCGTACTCGGGCAGCAGCCTGCGCCGGCGCGGGCCCGGCTGGTCGAGCCGGGAGGTCCGCGGCCGGGTGGCGGCCGTGGCGCCCGCCGGATGCCGCTCGCGGCCGCTCTCACGCTCAGGAGCCATGGGCGGCCGCCCCCTCGTCCAGGTGGAACTCCGTCTCCCGCCAGTCGTCGGGCAGCATGTGGTCCAGGACGTCGTCCACGGTCACCACGCCCAGCAGCGATCCCGACTCGTCCACGACGGGCGCCGCGACCATGTCGTACGTCGCGAAGAACCCGGCGACGACCGGCAGGGCCGCGTCGGGGGCCAGCGGCTGCAGGTCCTGGTCCACCAGCGAGCTGACCAGGGTGTACGGCGGGTCGCGCAGCAGGCGCTGGAAGTGCACCGTGCCCAGGTACTTGCCGGTCGGCGTCTCGTCCGGCGGGCGGCACACGTAGACCTGGGCGGCGAGCGCGGGGGAGAGGTCGGGGTTGCGGACGCGGGCCAGGGCGTCGGCGACGGTCGCGTCCGGGCGCAGCACGATCGGCTCCGTCGTCATCAGACCGCCGGCCGTGTGCTCCTCGTACGACATCAGCCGGCGCATGTCGGCCGCGTCGGAGGGCTGCATCAGGCTCAGCAGGCGCTCCTTGTCCTCCTCGGGCAGCTCCGAGAGGAGGTCGGCCGCGTCGTCGGGGTCCATGGCCTCCAGCACGTCGGCGGCGCGCTCCTCCTGGAGCTTGCCGAGGATCTCGATCTGGTCGTCCTCCGGCAGCTCCTCAAGGACGTCCGCGAGCCGGTCGTCGTCGAGGGCGGCGGCGACCTCGGAGCGGCGCTTGGGGGAGAGGTGGTGCAGCACGTTGGCGAGGTCGGCGGGGCGCAGCTGCTCGAAGGTGGCGAGCAGGTTCTCCGCGCCCTGTCCGTGCTCCTCCAGGGAGAAGCCGGTGACCGCGGACCACTCCACCGTCAGCGTCTCGCCCTTGGCACGCCGGAACGCGCCGCCCTTCTTCCCCTTGCGCACGAACACACGGTCGATCTCCCAGTCCCGGCGGGCGGGCAGCTGCTGCACCGACACGTCCAGGACGGTGACCTCCTCGCCGGTCTCCACCAGCCGCACCCGCCGGTCGAACAGTTCGCCGAAGATCAGCCGCTCGGTGGGCCGCTGCTCGAAGCGCCGGACGTTGAGCACGCCCGTGGTGATGACCTGGCCGGACTCGACGCTCGTCACCCGCGTCATGGGCAGGAAGATACGGCGCCGGGTGGCGAGTTCGACGACCAGCCCGAGCAGGCGGGGCGGCCGGCGCCCGACGCGCAGCATGACGACCAGATCGCGCACGCGCCCCACCTGGTCGCCCGTCGGATCGAAGACGGCGACACCGGCGAGGTGCGAGACGAAGATCTTGGGGGCGGCCGCTGCCATGACCGCGCCTCCTTTGCGTGCTCCGTGGTGCGTGCTGTGGTTCCGTGAGTCTGCTGGGTCGCATTTCCCAAATGCCCGCTCAGGTGGGCTTCAGGCTAGCCCGTACCGTTCGGATACGCCCTGGTGAGGGTCCGGAAGGACTGGCTCCGTGGGCCGCCGCCCGCCCCGGTACGCTGCCTGTGCCGCTCAGGACGTCCGTCAGAAAGGCAGCCCCACCTGTGACTGCGATTCCCCGGGCCCGAACCCGCCGGGCCGCGCTGCTGAGCGCGCTGTGCGCGCTGGTCGTGACGGGGACGACGGGGCTGACGGGGTGCGCCGCGGACGACCCCGACGCGGGCACGAACGGGGTCGGCAAACTGCCGCCCGCCAAGATTCAGACCAGGACCCGCGCGGCCGCCGACGCCGCCGGCACCGTGCACCTGTCCGGGAACGTCGTCAGCAACCACCGTACCTACCGGATCGACATGCGGCTGCGGTCCGACGGCGCCGCCGGCACGGTCACCTCGCAGGGGGTGGCCCTCGGGCTGCTGCGGATCGGGGACCGGCTGTACCTGAAGGCGAACGCCGGGTTCTGGAACAAGGCCGACGGCGGCGGCAAGGGCTCCGGGACCGCGGACAAGCTCGACGGCAAGTACGTGAAGGTGCCCCAGGGCGACCCCTCGTACAAGCGCTTCGTCGGCTTCACGGACAAGGACGTCCTCCTCGACGGTCTGCTGACGCTGCACGGCACGCTGGCGACGGACGGCCACCACGAGCAGTCCGGCGTCCGCACCATCCGCATCACCGGCGACAAGGGCTCCGGCGGCACCCTGGACGTCTCCCTGGAGGGCAGGCCGTACCCCATCCGTCTGGTGCGCGCGGGCGGCGCGGGCACCCTGGGCTTCACGGACTGGGGCAAGGACTTCCCCCTCAGCCGGCCGAAGCAGGAGGACACGGTCGACTACGGCCGGCAGCTCCCCACCTCCTGAAGCGGCGGCGCCCGCGGTCCCGCCCGGCGGACCTACTTCCGGCCGCGCTTCCTCAGCAGCAGCCGCGGCAGCCCCGCGGGGGCCGGCCGCCGGGTCGTGGCGGGCGTCGGCAGCGGCGGCTCGGCCAGCGCGCCGTCGGGCAGTGCGGCCGTCGTCCCCGTGGGCTCCAGGCGGACCACCCGGCACTCCCGGGCCCACCGCCGCGGCATGGCCTCGCCGTCGGACGCGTTCAGCCGCTTGCCCTTCAGCTCGGCCACCGTCGCCTCCCACGCCGGGGAGTCCGGCGCCAGTTCCGCGACCCGCGCGGACCAGGTGACCAGCCGTCCGCCCTTGTCCTTGCTGCGCACCGTCACCTCGGCCGCCGCCCCGTCCGCCAGCCCCGGCAGCGGCTGCTCGCCGGGCCCGTCGCCGACCAGGCAGGCCGCGCCCTCGTACCAGACGTGCCACAGGGCACGCGCCGGGGCGCCGGGACCCCGGACCCAGATGAGGCCGGACTTCTTGGTGGCCTCCTCGACGAGGGCCTGGTCGAGCAGCTCGCTAGTCATGGCAGAAGCGTAACGACCCGGCTCACAGCCAGCCGTTCCGCTTCACAGCCAGCCGTTCCGCTTCAGCGTGCGGTGGATGCCGAGGCAGATGGCGACCGTGACGCTCATGATCACTGGGTAGCCGTACCTCCAGTGCAGCTCCGGCATGTACTGGAAGTTCATGCCGTACACCCCGCACACCATCGTCGGCACGGCGATGATGGCGGCCCACGAGGTGATCTTCCGCATGTCCTCGTTCTGCGCCACGGACGCCTGCGCCAGGTTGGCCTGGAGGATCGAGTTCAGCAGCTCGTCGAAGCCCACGACCTGCTCCTGCACCCGGGCGAGGTGGTCGGCAACGTCCCGGAAGTACTTCTGGATGTCCGGGTCGACCAGCCGCATCGGACGCTCACTCAGCAGCTGCATCGGCCGCAGCAGCGGCGCCACAGCCCGCTTGAACTCCAGGATCTCCCGCTTGAGTTGGTAGATCCGGCCGGCGTCCGTGCCGCGCGGCGTCCCCTTCCGGCCGGGCGAGAACACCTCCGTCTCCACCTCGTCGATGTCGTCCTGCAGGGCGTCCACGACCGCGATGTACCCGTCGACGACGTGGTCGGCGATGGCGTGCAGCACCGCCGAGGGGCCCTTCGCCAGCAGCTCCGGGTCGTCCTGCAGCCGGTGCCGCAGCGCGCGCAGCGAGCCCTGGCCGCCGTGCCGGACGGTGATGAAGAAGTCCCGGCCGGTGAAGCACATCACCTCGCCGGTCTCGACGACCTCGCTGTTGGCGGTGAGCTTGTCGTGGTCGACGTAGTGGATGGTCTTGAAGACGGTGAACAGGGAGTCGTCGTACCGCTCCAGCTTGGGCCGCTGGTGCGCCTGCACCGCGTCCTCCACGGCCAGCGGGTGCAGCCCGAACTCCGCGGCGATCCCGGCGAATTCGGCCTCGGTCGGCTCGTGCAGCCCGATCCACACGAAGCCTCCGTCGCGCCGCACCAGGCGCATCGCCTCCTGCGGGCCGACCGGCTGGTCCGTTTGGACCCGGACGCCGTCGCGGTAGACGGCGCAGTCGACGACGGCGGAGGGCGTGGCGGGGTCGCGCGTGGTGTCGTACGTGCCGTTGTCCTTGCGCGTGGCGGCCGGACGGGACGGACGGACCACGGCACGCAGGTCACGGATCATCGACATGGCAGAGCTCCTTCGCAACGAGCAACGAAAGGCCGCGCTGTGACGGTTGGAACTGCCCGGAATGGGGACGTCCTGACGAGGAGTCTCCCCGCCCTTCAGGCAGGGAAGGATGTTTGGCACGTCCACAAAGCGGGGAGCACCGCACCGTCGCGGTGGCGCTCTTTGTTGCTGATTCAGCTGCTGACTGAGGTCAGACGGATCAGGCACAACGAAACGAAGCGCTCTTCCGTGGTGGCACGCGAAGCGAGAGGCGGCAGCCGGCGGGAGGCCAGAACAGCTACGTCAGAGGCCCTGTGACGGGGCCGGAAGCTGCATCAGCGGCCGGAAGAGCGGGTGGTACTGCACGGTCGACTTCGATCCATGACAGCCCCACCTCCTCCGGCCGGTCCCTCGTGAGGGACGATCCACGCCCTAGTGAAAGGGTGCCCCCGAAGGGGACGTTCATCGGTGTCGGGACCCGATACGCAACGCTTCTGCGTGCTGCCCCGACCACCGCGCAAGAGTATCAGTCGGCTGACGTGTCAAGACGCGGCTTTGCCCGGCACTGACGAGTTCTATGCTCGCCGCATGGTTGATGTTCTTCCTCTGGTCGAGGCCCGGCTGCGCTCCGCGCTGGGTGAGCCGGACGCGCGCGCCGCGGTCACCTTCCTCGGTACGGACCGGGTCGAGGTGCTGCGCTTCCGGGACGACGGCCGGGAGGGCCCCCTCGTCCGGTACGCCACGCTCGGCATGTCCGCCCACCCCATGACCGACCCCACGGCCACGCTCGCCGACCCCGTCAAGGGCCCCCGCGCGGAGCTGGTCCTCTCCGTCCGGGCGGGCCTCGCGGAGACCGACAAGGTGCTCCGCCCGCTCGCCGTGCTCGCCGCGTCCCCGCAGGTCGAGGGTGTGGTGGTGGCTCCGGGCGCCTCGCTCGACGTGGGTGGGCCGCTGTGGCCGGGCGCGCCCTTCACCTCGGTCCTGGTGGCCGAGCCGGGCGGCCTGGTCGAGGACCTGGAGCTCGACGAACCGCTGGACCCCGTACGGTTCCTGCCGCTGCTGCCGATGACCCCGAACGAGGCCGCCTGGAAGCGGGTGCACGGCGCGCAGGCCCTCCAGGAGCGCTGGCTGACGCACGGGACGGACCTCCGGGACCCGTCCCGCGCGTCCGTCCCGCCGGAGTGAGCAAGCTCACCCAACGTCCGTCCCTCGGGGGTCAGTTGACGAAGACGCCGACGCGGTCCTCGGCGGCGTGCCGCGGCTGGGGCTCCCGCGCCTCGTGGACCAGGGCCCCGCGCCGTACGAACACCACGAGCGCGCCCACCACCGCGGTGACGCCCGCGACCACGAACGGCATGTGGAGGTCGCTCCACTCCTCGATCTTCGGCGCGAGGTAGGGCGCGGCGGCGGCCGCGAACCAGCGCACGAAGTTGTAGCCCGCGCTCGCCACCGGGCGCGGCGCGTCGGAGACGCCCAGGGCCAGCTCGGTGTAGACGGTGTTGTTCACGCCGATGAACGCGCCCGACAGGATCGTGCAGACGATCGCGGTGGGGTGGTCGCCGTAGCCGAGGACGACCACGTCGGCCGCCAGCAGCACCAGCGAGCCGCCCAGCACCTTGAGCGAGCCGAACCGCTCCTGCATCCGCGGCGCCACGATCACCGAGAAGACGGCGAGCAGCAGGCCCCAGGCGAAGAAGACGGCCCCCGACTTGTACGGGGTCATGTCCAGCACGAACGGTGTGAAGGCCAGCACGGTGAAGAACGTGTAGTTGTAGAAGAACGCCGAGACCGCCGCCGAGGCGAGGCCGCCGTGGCCGAGCGCCCGGACCGGGTCGAGCAGGGCCGTCTTCCGCGCCGGCTTCGGCTGCTCCCTCAGGAACGCCGTGATGCACAGGAAGCCGACCGCCATCAGGAACGCGGTGCCGAAGAAGGGGTAGCGCCAGCTGGCGTCGCCGAGCAGTGCGCCCACCAGGGGCCCGCACGCCATGCCGAGGCCGAGCGCGGACTCGTAGAGCAGGATCGCCGCGGCGCTGCCCCCGGCCGCCGCCCCGACGATCACCGCGAGGGCGGTGGAGACGAAGAGCGCGTTACCGAGGCCCCAGCCGGCCCGGAAGCCGACGAGCTGGCCGACCGTGCCGGACGTGCCCGCGAGCCCCGCGAAGACCACGACCAGGGCGAGCCCGAGCAGCAGCGTCCGGCGGCCGCCGATCCGGCTGGAGACGAACCCGGTCACCAGCATCGCGAAGGCGGTGATCAGGAAGTACGAGGTGAAGAGCAGGGAGACCTGGCTCGCGGTGGCGTCCAGGCCCTTGGCGATGGAGGGAAGGATGGGGTCGACGAGTCCGATGCCCATGAAGGCGACGACGGACGCACCGGCCGTCGCCCAGACTGCCTTCGGCTGCCGCAGGATGCCGCCCGCACCCGCGTCGAAGGGGTCCATGCGCACTCCAATCCCGGTCGGGGAAGATGGTTGGTATATGCACACAGTAAGTTAGCTGAGCTAAATAATGCAAATTACATCTAGTTCTCCCTGGTGGGGAAGGCCGGGCCGGTTCCGCCCGGACGGGTGATCGTCCTTGACGTGGCGCAGTCGGGGTAGGACCGTGGGGCCCTATGAGGGGCGAACCCAGTTGCCCGAAGTGCGGTGGCCGGGTCAGGGCTCCCGGACTCTTCAGCGATTCCTGGCAGTGCGATGTCCACGGGACGGTGCATCCGCTGCAGCCCGTGATCCCGCCCAGCGTCGAGGCCCTCGGTGTGGTGGTGCACCGCACGCAGGTGCCGGTGTGGATGCCCTGGCCGCTGCCGGTGGGCTGGCTGTTCACGGGCGTGGCCAGCGCCGGTGACGACCGCGCCGGCGGCCGCGCCACGGCCGTGGCCTGTTCCGGCCCCGCCCCGCTGGGGGGCATGGGGGAGCTGATCCTGGTCGCCGAGGAGCTCGGCGTCGGCCTCGGCGCGCGGTACGCGGGCGTCGACGGCCCGGACCCCGGCCCGTACCTGGACGTGGAGAAACCGCCGGACGCCAAGGTCCTGGCCGGCGGCCGGCCGACCCCGCTGTGGCATGTCTCCGGCACTCCGGACGACCGCGCCGTCTTCGCGGGGGAGGCGCGCGGGCTGTGGCTGTGGGCGGTGGTGTGGCCCGAACAGTCGGGCCTGCTCATGTACGACGAACTCGTGCTGGCCGACCTGCGGGACGCGGGGGCCGAGGTCGAACTGGTCCCGTGCGGGGCGCTGTCACCCCGGCTGCTTCAGCCCTGAGGGGCGACGCGGTGGGGCCGAGGGGGTCCCGGCAAGGCTGTCCGGCGGGGCTGAGGGGGTGGTCCGGTGAGGCTGCTGGGCGATTCCGTGGGGCTGTCCGGCGGGCCTGAGAGGTGGTCCGGCGGGGGCGATGCGGTCGTACGGAGATCGTCCGGAGCCCATGGCTGTGCAGCGGCGCGTGTGGGGCGCGTGTAGGGGGTGCACCGCCCCGGCGGGTGTGACAGGGCACCCCCGTTCTCCCGTTATCCTTGGGTGTCCCCTTCCGTCCCGTCACCGTCTGGAGTCCGCGTCGTGCGCATCGACCTGCACACCCACTCCACGGCTTCCGACGGCACGGACACCCCGTCCGAGCTGGTGCGTCACGCCGCCGCGGCCGGACTGGACGTCGTCGCGCTGACCGACCACGACACCACCCGCGGCCACGCCGAGGCGATCGCCGCGCTGCCCGAGGGGCTCACCCTCGTCACCGGCGCCGAGCTCTCCTGCCGTCTCGACGGCGTCAGCATGCACCTGCTGGCTTACCTCTTCGACCCCGAGGAGCCCGCCCTGCTCGCCGAGCGCGAGCTGGTCCGGGACGACCGGGTGCCGCGGGCCAAGGGCATGATCGCCAGGCTGAACGCGCTGGGCGTGCCGGTGACCTGGGAGCAGGTCGCGCGCATCGCCGGCGAGGGCTCGGTCGGCCGGCCGCACGTCGCCTCCGCGCTCGTCGAACTGGGCGTCGTGCCGAGCGTGGACGAGGCCTTCACCGAGCAGTGGCTCGCCGACGGCGGCCGGGCCTACGTGGCGAAGCACGAGACGGACCCCTTCGAGGCGATCCGGCTGGTCAAGGGCGCCGGCGGGGTCTGCGTCTTCGCGCACCCGGCGGCCGTCAAGCGAGGCCGTACGGTGCCGGAGTCGGCGATCGCCGAGCTGGCCGCCGCCGGGCTCGACGGCATCGAGGTCGACCACATGGACCACGACCTCGACACCAGGGCGCGGCTGCGCGGCCTGGCCAAGGAGCTGGGCCTCCTCGCGACCGGCTCCAGCGACTACCACGGCAGCCGGAAGACCGTCGCGCTCGGTGAGTTCACGACGGACCCCGAGGTGTACGGGGAGATCACCCGGCGGGCGACGGGAGCGTTCCCGGTGCCCGGGGCCGGCGGGGCCTGACCCCGCACGCCGTCGCCGCCCTTCTCACCCCTCTCCTTCTTCCTCCCTTCCGTAGTCCCGTACCTCGGTGCGTCCGTACGCCCGTGCGTCCGTAGCGCCGTACTTCTTGAGCAAGGCCCTTCCACACCCATGTTCGACATCGCCGTCTTCGGCTCCCTCTTCCTGACCCTCTTCGTGATCATGGATCCCCCCGGGATCACCCCGATCTTCCTGGCGCTGACGGCGGGCCGCCCCGCCAAGGTGCAGAAGCGGATGGCCTTCCAGGCCGTCTGCGTGGCCGGCGGTGTCATCGCCGTGTTCGGCGTGCTCGGCCACCAGATCCTGGACTACCTGCACGTCTCCGTGCCGGCGCTGATGATCGCCGGCGGGCTGCTGCTCCTGCTGATCGCGCTCGACCTCCTCACCGGCAAGACCGACGAGCCGCAGCAGACCAAGGACGTCAACGTCGCGCTCGTCCCGCTGGGGATGCCGCTGCTGGCCGGGCCCGGCGCGATCGTGTCCGTCATCCTCGCCGTGCAGAAGGCGGACACCGTGGCCACCCAGGTCTCGGTGTGGTCGGCGATCGTCGCCATCCACGTCGTGCTCTGGCTGGTGATGCGCTACTCGCTGCTGATCATCCGGGTGATCAAGGACGGCGGCGTGGTCCTGGTGACGCGGCTCGCGGGCATGATGCTCTCCGCCATCGCCGTGCAGCAGATCATCAACGGGATCATGCAGGTGATCAAGGGCGCCTGAGCCCCCGGACGCGCGAAACCCCCGTACGGCATCGGTGCCGTACGGGGGTTTCGAAGCTTTCGCGGTGCGTGATCCGCGTCTGGTGCGCGACCGTGGTTCTCGTCCGGTGTGCGGCCGCGGTCTCGGCTGTTACGAGGCGGCGGTCTCGGCCGGCCGGATCCACAGTCGCTGTCCGATGGCGGCGGCCTGCTGAACGATCCGGTTGACGGAGGCGGCGTCCACGACGGTGCTGTCCACGGTGGTGCCGTCGACCTCGTCGAGGCGCATGATCTCGAAGCGCACGGCTTCTCCCTTCGTCTGGTCATCCTCCTGAGGAGAATTACTGAGTGGCTGGCGCACGGGGCGGCAGTGCCCCCTGCTCCGTACGTATTCAACGGGCTGCGTGTTACAAACATTCCCTACGCTAAAGAAATTTTTCGAACGCCTAATTACCGACCGGTAGGAAGCGGCGCGGGACCGACCGGGACCAGTTGTGTCCGCTGTGTGACCGCCGGGACAATGGAGGCGATGAACGACGACCTCGCGGCGCTGTCCGGCCGCATCGAGCACACGAACGAGCTGCTGGAACGCATGCTCGCCGAGGTGGCGAAGACGCCCTCGACCCACGCGATCTTCGTGGACGCCGGGTATCTGTACGCGGCCGCGGGCCGGCTGGTGGCGGGGACGGAGGACCGTCGCGCCTTCGACCTGGACGCCGAGGGGCTGATCGACGCGCTCATCGACAAGGCGCGCACGATCTTCGCGGACAGCCGCCTGCTGCGCGTCTACTGGTACGACGGCGCCCGGCGCCGCATCCACACCGCCGAGCAGCAGACGATCGCCGAGCTGCCGGACGTCAAGGTCCGCCTCGGCAACCTCAACGCCAACAACCAGCAGAAGGGCGTCGACTCCCTCATCCGCTCGGACCTGGAGTCCCTCGCCCGGCACCGCGCCATCAGCGACGCCGCGCTGCTCGGCGGCGACGAGGACCTCGTCTCGGCGGTCGAGGCGGCGCAGGGCTACGGCGCCCGGGTCCACCTATGGGGCATCGAGGCACCCGAGGGCCGCAACCAGGCTGAGCCGCTGCTGTGGGAGGTCGACAGCCAGCGCACCTTCGACCTCGACTTCTTCAAGCCCTACGTGTCACGGCGTACCGCGGCCACCTACGAGACCGCCGGTGCGGTCCGGCCCGCCCGCGAGGACGTCCGCTTCGTGGGTGCGCAGATCGCGGCGAAGTGGCTGGCGGCACGGGGCCGTGGAGCGCTGGTGGACCTGCTGCCCGGCCACCCCTACCTGCCGGGTTCCGTCGACCAGGACCTGCTGGTGGAGGCCGAGGGCATGCTCCAGTACTCCCTGCGCGGCCAGTCGGACCTGCGGCGCGCCCTGCGGGACGGCTTCTGGGAGCACCTGCAGGGGCAGTACTGAGGCAGGCACGGCACCGGAAGAGGCCTCGCGGGCTCGCGGTTTTGGTACGGGTCCGGCGGTCTGGCCGGCGGTCGGGAGCGGCGTCAGGAGCCGGAGTGACGGACGGCCGTGTCCCAGAAGTCGGCGAGGGCGTGGGCGGTGGGGAGCGGCCGGTCGCAGTTGGGGGAGTGTTCGGCCCCCTCGACGACCGTGCGCCGCGCCCGCAGCCGTACGGCCATCTCGTCGAGGAGCGGCACCGGCCAGGTGTCGTCGCGCGACCCGGACAGCACGTGGAACGGCAGGGGGAGGGCGGAGAGTTCGGCGACCCGGTCCGGCTCGACGCACAACTGACGCCCCGTGGCGAGTAGCTGCGCCGGCTTGTTGCCCAGCCAGCGGCGGCGCAGGTCGTGCCGGTCGTCGAGACCGGCGTCGAGTTCGGCGCCGGTGTCGGTCTCCTCCGGAGGCTCCATCGCCTGGATGGCCTCCCACACCACGTCCATCGACATCACGCCGAGCGCGTCCCGCAGCAGCTTCACGCGCTGCTGCTGGGCGACGGAGATCTGCGCCGGGCCCGAGGCCACGAGGGTGAGCGAGACGAAGGGGGAGTGGTCGAGAAGCGCGGCCGCGCGGGCGATCTGCCCGCCGAGGGAGTGCCCCAGCAGGTGCAGGGCCGTGCCGAGCGCGGCGGCCTGCGCGAGCACGTCCCGCGCGAGTTCCTCCTGCGCGTACGCGGACTCGTCGTCCACGGGCCCGTCCGACTCGAACTGCCCGCGCCCGTCCACGGCCACCGTCCGGTACCCGCGCGCCGCGAGCGGCTCGTGCAGCGGGTTGAAGTCCTCCTTGCTCCCGGTGAACCCGGGCAGCAGCAGCACGGTCCCCCTCGGCTCGACCCCGGCCTCGGCCGGCGCGTCGACCACGGCGAACTCACCCCGCGCCGTGCGCAGACGGTAGGCCCGCGCACCGGACGGCGGAACAAAGCTGGGAGGCCTGCTCATGAGCCGAGGTTAACCGGCCCGGGGGGTGAGAGGGGCGGCGGGTCGGTCCGGCGGCGGTGGGGGCGGGTGCGGCACACGGCGTGGAGGACCCTTGCTGCGGGGTGCGCGGTGGAGCCCGTGCGCCCGGGTCCTCGGGGCGCGGGGGCGTCTTGTGCGGTGGGGGTTCCGGGAGCTTGGCGACAATCAGGGTGGGGCCGGGGTGTACCACTGCCCTGGTCGGCGTCCGCCGCCGTCCGGTGCCGTGCTCGGCGGCCTCTCGTGCGGTGGGGCGAGACCAGGAACTGGTACGCCGGAGGGGGCGAGGCGCGGCCTCGCGCCGTGGGCGCGCCGGGGTGCCGGAGTCGCGCGGGCGGCTCCTGGGCGTGCGCGGTGTGCCGGAGGCGTGGGCGTGCCCTGTTCAGTGCGCCGTGCTTCTGGTGCCGGGACAGCCCAACGGCCCGGCTCCACGAGGTGTGGGTCCGGGCCGTTCGAACGGGCGGGTGCTGGATCAGGCCTCGGTGGGCTCCACCGTGGCCGCCGTCTTGCGGGTCCTGCGTGCCGTGGGCTTCGCCTCCGCCGTCTCCGTGGCAGCCGCCTCGGCGGGCTCGGCGGCCTTGCGCGTCCTGCGGCGCGGCTTGGCCTCCGGCTCACCGGTGGTCTGCGCCGGGATGTCGGCGGTGGCGGTCTCGGCGACCGCCTTGCGGGTGCGGCGGCGCGGCTTGGCCTCGGCCTCCCCGGCCGTGTCGGCGACGGCCTCCGGGGCGGCGGCGGCCTTGCGGGTGCGGCGCGGCTTGGCCGCCACGGCCTCCGCCGTGTCCAGCGCGGCCTCGGCCGCCTCGGCCGCCTCGGCGGTCTTGCGCGTCCTGCGGCGCGGCTTGGCCTCCGCCTCCTCGGCCGGGACCGGAGCCTCCGCCGCGGCGGCCGTGGCCTTCCGCGTACGGCGCGGCTTGGCCGGGGTGCCCTCCGCCGTGTCGGCGGCGACCTCGGCGGCGGCCGTGGCCTTGCGGGTGCGGCGCGGCTTGGCCGCGGTTCCGTCCGTGGTCACCGCCTCCGCGACGCCCGTCGCGTCCACGGCGGCCGGAGCCTCGGCCGCCTGGGCCGTCTTGCGCGTACGCCGACGCGGCGCGGCCTCGGCGGAGTCCCCCGTGGCCGGAGCGCTGCCGTCCGGGCCCTCGGTGGTCTGCGCCGGGATGTCGGCGGTGGCGGTCTCGGCGACCGCCTTGCGGGTGCGGCGGCGCGGCTTGGCCTCCGTCTGCTCGACGGTGCCCTCGGCCGTGTCCAGCGCGGTCTCGGCGGCAGCCGCCGCCTTCTTGCGGGTGCGGCGCGGCTTCTGCTCCGCCGCCGCCTCCGCCGAGCCCTGGGCCGCGGCGAGCGCGGCCCGGGCCGCGTCGGCGGTCTGGAAGGTCCCGGTGGTCTCCTCGCGGATGCGGCGACGCGGCCGGGAAGCGGCCGGCTCCGCGACCTCCGGAGCCAGGACGGTCTCCGGCACCTCGACGGGACCGGCGGTCTCGACCGCCACCGCCGTCGCGGTCGCCGAAGCCGCCGGCTCGGCCGACTTGCGGGTACGGCGGCGGCGCGGCTTCGTCGAGGTCGCGGCGGTGTCGAGGGCCTGGCTCTCCGCCGTCGCCACGGCGTGCCGCGCCGGCTCGGCGGCCTGCGCGGGCTCCGCGCTCCGGGACGCGACGGCGGTCTCGACCGGCGCGCCGGCCGTCGACTCCGACCCCGCCTCCGAGGTCACCGGCTGCGCCGGCACCCCGCCGCGCATGCGCCGACGGCGGCGCGGCGTGCGGGCCTCGCCGTCCTGCGGCGCGGCGGTCCCACCTGCCGCCGGCGTGTTGCCCTCCACCGGCGCCCCGCCGGGCGCCGAGTCCACCGGCGCACCACTGCGCGTACGGCGCCGGCTGCGCGGCGTACGCGCGGGGCGCTCGCGCTCCGCGGAACGGGACTCGTCCCGCCCGCCGCGGCCGCCCCGTTCACCGCGACCGCGGCCGCCGGTCTCGCCGAGGTCCTCCAGTTCCTCCGCGTCCAGCCCGGCGCGCGTGCGCTCCGAGCGCGGCAGGACACCCTTGGTGCCCTCGGGGATGCCGAGGTCGCTGAAGAGGTGCGGCGAGGTGGAGTAGGTCTCCGCCGGGTCGCTGAGGCCGAGCTCCAGCGCCTTGTTGATCAGCTGCCAGCGCGGGATGTCGTCCCAGTCGACCAGCGTGATCGCCGTACCCTTGGCGCCCGCGCGGCCGGTACGGCCGATGCGGTGCAGGTACGTCTTCTCCTCTTCCGGCGACTGGTAGTTGATGACGTGGGTGACGCCCTCGACGTCGATGCCGCGGGCGGCGACGTCGGTACAGACGAGGACGTCGACCTTGCCGTTGCGGAAGGCGCGCAGCGCCTGCTCGCGGGCGCCCTGGCCGAGGTCGCCGTGGACCGCGCCGGAGGCGAAGCCGCGGCGCTGGAGCTGCTCGGCGATGTCGGCGGCCGTACGCTTCGTACGGCAGAAGATCATCGCCAGCCCGCGGCCCTCGGCCTGCAGGATGCGCGCGACCATCTCCGGCTTGTCCATGGAGTGCGCGCGGTAGACGAACTGCTTGGTGTTCGCGACCGTGGCGCCCTCGTCGTCCGGCGCGGTGGCGCGGATGTGCGTGGGCTGCGACATGTAGCGGCGGGCCAGACCGATCACCGCGCCCGGCATGGTCGCCGAGAACAGCATGGTCTGGCGCTTGACCGGCAGCATGTTGATGATCTTCTCGACGTCGGGCAGGAAGCCCAGGTCGAGCATCTCGTCGGCCTCGTCCAGGACCAGGCACTTGACGTGCTTGAGGTTCAGCTTCTTCTGGCCGGCCAGGTCCAGCAGGCGGCCCGGGGTGCCGACGACCACGTCGACGCCCTTCTTCAGGGTCTCCACCTGGGGCTCGTAGGCGCGGCCGCCGTAGATCGCGGTGACGCGCACGTTGCGTACCTTGCCCGCGGTCAGCAGGTCGTTGGTGACCTGGGTGCACAGCTCGCGCGTGGGGACCACGACGAGCGCCTGCGGGGCGTCGGTGAGGGCCTCGGGCCTGGCGCGGCCCGCCTCGACGTCGGCGGGGACGGTGACGCGCTCGAGGAGCGGAAGGCCGAAACCGAGCGTCTTGCCGGTGCCGGTCTTGGCCTGGCCGATGACGTCCGTACCCGAGAGGGCGACGGGGAGGGTCATCTCCTGGATGGGGAAGGGGGTGACGATGCCGACGGCCTCAAGCGCTTCGGCCGTCTCGGGGAGGATTCCGAGCTCTCGGAAAGTCGTAGTCAGGGTGCTGCCTCTTCTGTGTGCGCGGTGCGAGGCGAGCGCGGGGGTCGTGTCTGACCGTGCCTGGGGGACGTCGGCTGCCATTACGGGCGGACCGTAAGGGCACGGGACCACTGCCGACGCTCTAGCGCTCGTACCGCTTGGAGGTCCCTCCGGTCGTCGTACGCACTGTGGCGTACGGCCAGGGAGGGCTGTCGGGTCGGAGCCGATCGGGCCACCGACCGGGCATCCTCATGCGTGCGGCCTGTCGAGGTACGTCGAAGTACCAGCAGGCGCATTACCACCATACCCCGGAATCGCGCACACGCGATGGCCGATTTGGTCACGTAGTCGTCGTCACACTGGTTGACCAGGTCCGTCCGTGACGCGGTGAGCGGGCTATTGTGCGCTTCATGACGAGCTCTGACAAGCCTGACCACTCCTCCGACGCACCCGAAGGCCGCACCGGGATCGCCGCCCAGGACTGGGCGACGGCCTCCGCCGACCCGCAGTACCGCGCCGCGGTCGTGGACCTGCTCGGCGCGCTCGCGTACGGCGAGCTGGCGGCGTTCGAGCGGCTCGCGGAGGACGCCAAGCTGGCGCCCACGCTCGCGGACAAGGCCGAGCTGGCGAAGATGGCCTCGGCCGAGTTCCACCACTTCGAGCGGCTGCGCGACCGGCTCACCGGGATCGGCGAGGAGCCGACCCGCGCGATGGAGCCGTTCGTGGCCGCGCTCGACGGCTTCCACAAGCAGACGGCCCCCTCGGACTGGCTGGAGGGCCTGGTCAAGGCCTACGTCGGCGACTCGATCGCCAGCGACTTCTACCGGGAGGTCGCCGCCCGCCTCGACTCCGACTCGCGCGAGCTGGTCCTCGGCGTCCTGGACGACACCGGCCACGCCGGCTTCGCGGTGGAGAAGGTGCGCGCGGCCATCGACGCGGACCCGCGCGTGGGCGGACGGCTCGCGCTGTGGGCGCGGCGATTGATGGGCGAGGCCCTGTCGCAGTCGCAGCGGGTCGTGGCCGACCGGGACGCGCTGTCCACGATGCTCGTCGGCGGTGTCGCGGACGGCTTCGACCTGGCCGAGGTCGGCCGGATGTTCACCCGCATCACGGAGGCGCACACCAAGCGGATGGCCGCGCTGGGGCTGGCCGCCTGACGCTCGGCGGAGACCGCTTCACCCCGCGGGGACCGTCACCTGCGGGAGTCCTTTCGGTGGACGCGCCGGCGTCTGCGCCGGTTCAGGCCGGGGCGGACCGCCGGCGCAGTCTTCCCGCGGGGCGGAGCAGCAGGGAGAGGGAGGCGGCCGATACGACGGCCGCGCCGAGGAGGCTCGGCAGGACGCTGTCGGTGCCGAGCGCGCTGTGCGTGACGAAGTCGCCGAAGAGGGCGCCCGCGACACCGGTGGAGAGCACCAGCGGGCGGGACGGCAGGCGGTGGGACAGCCGGTGGAACGCGGCCCATCCGAGCAGCAGACCGAGCACGGCGGAGCCGAACGCTTCCAAGAACATGACGGGTCCCTCCCGAGCGGACGGCCGGTGCCTGACGGTCGTAGCCGGTCATACCCCTGACCTGCGGAAGGCAACCCTCGCCCGTGGGCTGTTCGTGTCTCGCCCGTGAAGCAGGGGCGCAGCCGCACGGACGGCACACGGGAGAGGGGCCCCGCGGCCTGAAAACCGCCGGACCCCTCTCCCTGTTCGCCGCGTGTCGCGGCTCCGCGTCGCTCCGCTGGACTACAGCGCGCCGAAGCCCACCTTGCGCGGGGCCGGCTCCCCGATCTCGACATACGCGAGCCGGTCGGCCGGGACCAGGATCTTGCGGCCGTGCTCGTCCACGAGGGTCAGCAGCTGGGACTTCCCGGCCAGGGCCTCGGCCACCGCCCGCTCGACCTCCTCGGCACTCTGACCGCTCTCCAGAACGATCTCGCGAGGCGCGTGCTGCACGCCGATCTTGACCTCCACGGCTATGTCCCTCCGACGGTCAGTGAAGTGCGCGACCTTCCGCGCCGTACCCAGCACACATTAGCCCGGTGAGGGGACGGACACGCTCCGCCGAAGAACGCCAGGAGCGAACAGCGGACGGGAACAGACCGACGGGGCCGAAGGGAAAAGACCGACGGGGACGAAGCGCCGCCCGCACGACCCGGCGCGGCGACGGGCGCGGCGGCCGGACCTGAACCCGGAC
The DNA here is from genome assembly GCF_044746005.1 of Streptomyces sp. NPDC086766. NCBI lineage: Bacteria > Bacillati > Actinomycetota > Actinomycetes > Kitasatosporales > Streptomycetaceae > Streptomyces > Streptomyces sp. NPDC086766. Next base: position 408,349 of record NZ_JBIVBI010000002.1, read on the forward strand.
CGGGGCCCGGGCTCAGGGTCCGGGCTCGGCCCGGCGGGTCGGCACTCGGGGCCCGGTCGCCCCGGGCCCGAGCCCAGGGCCCGGACTCAGTGGGACTGGTCGGTGCCGTGCAGCGGGAAGCCCGCGATACCGCGCCACGCCAGGGACGTGAGCAGCTGGACCGCCTGGTCGCGCGGGACGCTGCGGTCGCTGTGCAGCCAGGAGCGGGCCACCACCTGGGCGAGTCCGCCGAGGCCGGAGGCGAGCAGCATCGACTCCGCGCGGGACAGGCCGGTGTCCTCGGCGATGACGTCGCAGATCGCCTCGGCGCACTCGTTCGTGACCTTGTCGACGCGCTCGCGCACCGCGGGCTCGTTCGTCAGGTCCGACTCGAAGACCAGCCGGAAGGCCCCGCCGTCGTCCTCGACGTACGCGAAGTACGCGTCCATCGTGGCCCGCACGCGCTGCTTGTTGTCGGTCGTCGACGCCAGCGCGTGGCGCACGGACTGGATGAGCGACTCGCAGTGCTGGTCCAGCAGCGCCAGGTAGAGGTCGAGCTTGCCCGGGAAGTGCTGGTAGAGGACCGGCTTGCTGACGCCGGCGCGCTCGGCGATGTCGTCCATCGCGGCGGCGTGGTAGCCCTGTGCCACGAATACTTCCTGGGCGGCGCCCAGCAGCTGGTTCCGTCGGGCACGGCGCGGCAGGCGCGTACCCCTCGGGCGTGCCGCCTCTGTCTGCTCGATGGCTGTCACGCCGCCTCCCAAAATCGTCCACATGCGGTGTGCGCCGCGTCGCCATCGTACTTTTCGGTAACCCTGCTGCGCGCGGTGCGAGCGCAGAATTTCACGGAGCGGACAACGGCGAAAGCATCGTGGAACGTATCAATCGCTTTCGGAGCGGGCAAAGTGTGCGCGGTGCCTACTCAGCACGTCAGCGGTAGTCGTCCTCGTCGAGGGAGACGGCCCGCTTCTGCTCGATGACGTCGGCCTCGTTCGCCCGGTCCGCCTCCACCTCCGTGAGGGGCTCGTCGCCCTCCGGTGTGACCTCCGCGTGCTGCTCCACGGCGTCGCCCTCCGCGGCCTCCGCGTCGATCTCCGTGGCACCCTCGTCCTCGAACGTCTCGGGTTCGGTGGGGTCGAATGTCATGCCGGGCTCCCTTCCTACGGTTGTCCCTGGAAGATGCAGGGGCCACATACGGGTGCCCTGTGTACGAGCGTAGGAGACACCCGATCCGGACGCTATGCGATCCGTGGCCGCGGAGGTGCGCCATCCGCGCAAGCACACGCGTGACATCTGTGACGGCGAACACATGAACCACTACGTGATCGTCTCGTAACATTGCCGCATGTCTTCGACCGAGCTGCCCTCCGTGCCGGCCGCCAACGTCCTTCCCAGGGTGGCGCCCGTGAGGGTCGAGGAGGGCGAGCGGCTGCGGTCGGTCGGGCTGCCGGGGGTCACGCTGTCGGTCCGGTCACGGCCACCCGCGCGGGAGGGCCTGCCCCCCGCGCTCTACGTCCACGGGCTCGGCGGTTCCTCGCAGAACTGGTCGGCGCTGATGGCGCTGCTCGACCACGTCGTCGACGGCGAGGCGCTCGACCTGCCCGGCTTCGGCGACTCCCCGCCGCCGGACGACGGCGACTACTCCGTCTCCGGGCACGCGCGCGCGGTCATCCGCCACCTCGACGCGTCCGGGCGCGGGCCCGTCCACCTGTTCGGCAACTCGCTCGGCGGTGCCGTCTCGACGCGGGTCGCCGCGCTACGGCCCGACCTCGTCCGTACGCTCACCCTCGTGTCGCCCGCCCTGCCCGAACTCCGCATCCAGCGCTCCGCCGTGCCCACCGGGCTGCTGGGGGTCCCCGGCGTGGCCGCGGTCTTCAACCGGCTGACCCGGGAGTGGACGGCCGAGCAGCGGGTCCGCGGGGTCATGGCGCTCTGCTACGGCGATCCCGGGAGGGTGACGCCGGAGGGATTCCGCAACGCCGTGGAGGAGATGGAGCGGCGACTGCAACTGCCGTACTTCTGGGACGCGATGGCGCGTTCCGCGCGCGGGATCGTCAACGCGTACACCCTGGGCGGTCAGCACGGGCTGTGGCGCCAGGCCGAACGGGTCCTCGCGCCGACCCTGTTGATCTACGGCGGCCGGGACCAGCTCGTCGGCTTCCGCATGGCCCAGCGGGCGGCCCGCGCCTTCCGTGACTCCCGGCTGGTCACGCTGCCGGACGCCGGGCACGTGGCGATGATGGAGTACCCGGACACCGTCGCGGCCGCGTTCGGTGAACTGCTCGCCGCGACGGGGGAGTTGGGCCACCGTACGGCGAAGGCCGTGGCGGACGGCGCGGCGGAGAGCATGGCGACCGGCGTGGCGAGAGGTGTGCCCGTCGACGCGACCGCCGGTGCCGATGCCGCCGGCCCGGAGGACGCCGGTGGGGATTCCCCCGGCGCGGACCGCGCGATCGGCGCGGACGACGCGGGTACGGAGGGCTGAGGGCCAGGTGGGACGCCACAGCCGACGCGGAAACGCCCCCAAGGGCGGCACCGCGGAGACAACCGCAGAACGGGCCGATCGGGACGGCCGCACGGCCCGGGACGGCGGCGGCGACGACCGCGCCGAGCCCGACGGCCGGCCGGGCCCGGGGGCGAGTCCCGCAGTGGTGCCGGGGGTTCGGCAGATTCAGGGTGCCGTGCCGGCGGGGGCCCGGCAGGGCGCCGTGCCGCCGCAGGGACCGCGGCCCGGACGCGGGCCCGCACCGGGGCAGACCTATGCGGCGCCCCGGCTTCCCGACGGCACACCCGCTCGCGGTGTTCCGCGGCTTCCCGACGGCACGCCTGCTCGTGGCGTCCCGCGGCTGCCCGACGGCACACCCGCGCGGGGTGTTCCCCAGGCTCGTGGCGGGCATCCCGAGCAGCGGGAGGCCGGGGGCGGCTGGGGCGAGTTGCGGGAGCGCGACCGAGGCGGACGCGGGGGTCCCGGCGCCGGGGCCGCTACGAGTTCCGGTGTCGGAACCGGCGCCTTCCTGCCCCGGCAGCGCCAGGCGCCGCCGAACGGCCCCCGCCAGGCCTACATCGACGCCTTCGACGAAGTCGACGTTTTCGCCCCCCGTTTCCGCGGCAACGCGCATCCCGTGGAAACCGTGAACTCAGCCGACGCGTACGCCCCTCCGACCGGGCGGGAGGTCCAAGTCGCGCCGCGCGACGGCGCCGCATCGCCCACGGGCGAGCCCGAGCAGGCCAAGGGGACCAAGGGGCGGACGTTCACCGGCATCGCGGCGGCCGCGGTCACCACCGTGCTCGCCGTGGTCGTCGCCGGACAGGTCACCGAAGGCCACGCGGGCACCGGAGTCCGGTCGCAGTCCGCCTCCGACGGGAACGGCGCCCGCGCCGCCGGGGGCGCGGACGCCCCGGCCGCCCCGTCCGTCGCGCCGGAGGCGGCGGCGCTGACGTACGACCAGAAGATGGGCACGAAGTACCCGCTCAGCCCCTCCTTCGCGGGCTCGGGCGCGTTCGACGCGGTCCCGGGCGGGGCCGAGGCGCCCGGCGCGGGGCAGAAGTACACCTACCGGGTGGACGTGGAGCGGGGGCTGGGTCTCGACGGACAGCTCTTCGCCGACGCCGTGCAGAAGACCCTGAACGACGACCGCAGTTGGGCGCACCACGGCGCCCGCACCTTCGAGCGCGTCTCCTCCGGCAAACCCGACTTCGTGATCACGCTGGCCAGCCCCGGCACCACCGCCAAGTGGTGCGCCAAGTCCGGTCTGGACACCACCGAGGACAACGTCTCGTGCGACTCGGCCTCCACCGAGCGCGTGATGATCAACGCCTACCGGTGGGCGCAGGGCTCGGCGACCTACGGGGACAAGATCCACGCGTACCGGCAAATGCTGATCAACCACGAGGTGGGGCACCGGCTCGGGCACGGCCATGTCTCCTGCGGCAAGAACGGCGCGCTGGCGCCGGTGATGCAGCAGCAGACGAAGTTCCTGGACCACGACGGAATCCACTGCCTGCCCAACCCCTGGCCCTATCCCACGAGTTGACGGGCGGCTCTACGGTGCGGCCGGACGGGGACTGCCGGAGCGCGTGAGGCTCGAAGGGGCGCATCGGGGCCGGGGTGCATCGGGGCCGCCGCCCGCACGAGTTCAGCGGTAGAAAGCGCCGGCGCGTGGGCCTCGCGCCCGGTCGGCGCGGTGTACGAATCGCCGCGGGCGCGCACACCCGGCGGATCCTGGCCGCCGTACCGGCCCTCGATCCCGAGGTCGCCTGCCGGCGGCGGGCCGCGCGGCGGGAACCGGTGAATGCGTCTGACGCTTTGTGATCGACTGGTCTCCTAGCGCGACGGAACGTCAACCGCCAGGGAAAGTTACGACCGTTCACCCCTTTTGGTGGCGCGACGGACAACCGTCCGTCGCGCCACCGCCCTGTCCGCATACCTTCTTCCCGCTGCGAGCCGCCGGTGCGACGGCGGCTCCCCACGCCGGGAGAGATCGGAGGTGTACGCGTGCGCATCGGACTGGTGACACAGGGTGGTTACCCGTATGTGAGCGGTGACGCCGGACTGTGGTGCGAGCGGCTCGTGCGCGGGCTCGCTCAGCACGAGTTCGACGTCTACGCGCTCAGCCGCAGCCGGCAGCAGGAGGACGAGGGCTGGGTCGCGCTGCCGCCGCAGGTCGTCGGGGTCCGGACCGCGTCCGGCTGGACGACCGACGACGACGGTGTGGGGTACGGGCGCCGCGCGCGCCGGCGCTTCGCCGAGTGCTACGGCGAGCTGGCAGCCGTCCTGTCCACCGCCACCGCCGTCGGCGGGCCGGGGGCCACCGCGTCCGCCACCGGCGACGACGCACTCGGCGCGGCCGTCCACGGCGGCGGCCCGGAGGACGAGGCGGACCGTTTCGCCAGTGCGCTGTACGGGCTCGCCGAACTCGCCCGCGAGGAGGGCGGACTGGCGGGCGCCCTCCGCTCGGAGGCCGCCGTCCGCGCGCTGGAGAACGCCTGTCGTGCGCCCGGCGCACAGCGCGCGGCGCGCGAGGCCCGCGTACCGGACCTGCTCGCGGTCGCCGCGCATCTGGAACGCGCCCTGCGCCCCCTCTCCCTCGACTGGTACGAGGACGACGGCCTCGGTGCGGCCGACGTCTGCCACACCGCGGCCGGCGGCACGGCGGCCCTGCCCGGACTGCTCGCCCGCCACTTCCGCGGTGTCCCACTGCTGGTCACCGAGTACGGCGTGCAGGTGCGTTCGCACTACCTGGCGGCGTGCGCCGACGGCACCGCGCCCGCCGTGCGCGCCCTGCTCGCCGGCTTCCACCGCAGGCTCGCCGCCGAGGTCTACCGGCAGGCCGCCGTCGTCACCCACGGCAACGCGCACGCCCGCCGCTGGCAGGAGCGCTGCGGCGCCGACCGCACCAGGCTGCGCACGGTCCACCCCGGCATGGACGCCGCCCCCTTCGCCGAGGCCGGCGAGTCGCCCGAGGCCGCCGATCCGCTCACGCTGGTGTGGTCCGGCCGGGTCGAGCCCGCCAAGGACCTGGTGTCCTTGCTGCACGCCTTCGCGGAGGTGCGCAAGGAGCAGCCGAGGGCGCGCCTGCGGATCGTGGGCGCGGCGGCCGGTCCGGAGGGGGCCGCCTACCTGGGCCACTGCCGGGCGCTGGCCGCCCAGCTCTTCCCCGACGAGGCCGAGGGACCGCACACCGTCGGCGACAACCCCGTCTCCTTCGAGGAGATCGGCGGCCCGGAGGCCCCGACGCAGGCCGCCGTGTACGCCTCGGCCGCCGTGGTCGTCCTGTCGAGCGTCGTCGAGGGCTTCCCGGTCGGCCTCGTCGAGTCCATGTTCTGCGGCCGGGCGACGGTCTCCACGGACGCCGGCGCGGTCGTGGAGGTCATCGGCGGCACGGGACTCGTCGTCCCCCCGCGCAATCCGCGGGCGCTCGCCGAGGCGTGCGTGACGCTGCTGCGCGACCCCGAGCGCCGTGCGCGCCTGGGTGCGGCCGCCCGCGCCCGCGCGCTCGAACTGTTCACCGTCGAGCAGAACATCGCGGCATTTCACGGCATTTACCTGGAGATCGTCTCGCACAACCCGGTGCGGCACGTCCTCCTCGACGACAGCGGCGACCCCCTGCCGTTCGCCGCCCCGGCCGAGGCCCATGTGCCCGGCCACTGGACCGGCCCCACCGCCCCCGTGGCGGCCCAGGACGGCCCCGTCGCGGCCCAGCACGGCCCCGGACGGCCGGGCGGCGCACCGACGCGGCCCACCGTCCCGGCCCCGGCAACGCCCCCGGCGCCGAGCGTGCGGGAGGCCGTCCGATGAGCGGCGCGGGCAGACCGGACCACCCCGGCACCCCCACCAGCCCCGGCGCCTGGGACGCGCGGTCGCTGCGATGGCTCGACGAGACGGAGCCACGGCCGGGCGACGACGACCCCGGCGCGCCCCACGACACGGCATCGGCATGCACCGCACCGGCGCGCACGGCCTCCGACCGCGGCGCGCCCGCGGCGGCGGGCGCCGTGGGCGCCGCGGGGGCGGTCACCGCCGTCCGGCGCGGTGCCGCCGACCCCGTCAAGACACTGATGCACCGGCACCGCGAACTGTGCGAGCGGGCCGTCGACCCCCTGGAGATCGCCGCCGGTCTGGAGGCGCACGGCGTCACCGACCGGACCGCCGCCCGCTTCCGCCACCGGGACGTCTTCTCGCTCGCCGAGGAGATGTACGCGCGCGTCGCCCGCGACGGAGAGGAACCCCCACGCCCGGAGCCCGCCGCGGAACCCGGGGCGGGCATCGGCCGGGTCCTGCTCGGCCTGCTGCCCGGCGCACTGTGCGCGGCGGCCCTCACCGGGCTGCGCCTCACCGAGGGCCGCACGCGTCCGGTCGTGGCCGCGGCCGGCGTCCTGGCCGTGGCCCTCGCCCTGCGCGCCGCGCTGCGCCGGGGCCCGCTGAGCACTCCGCGGCGCACCGGCGGCAGCGGGCCGGGCGGCCCGCACACGCCCGGCACGCGCGCCTGGACCTGCTGGCTCGTGGCCTACGCCCTGCTCGGCGACGGCCTCCTCGCGGTGGCCCTGGAAGGCGGCCCCGACGGACTGCCCGACGGCACCGCGGGCGGCCCCTGGCCCATGACCGCCGCGCCCGTGCTCGCCCTCACCCTGGCCTGCGCCCCGGCCCTCTGGACCGCCCGGATCTTCGCCGCCCGCGCCCGGCGCAAGCTCTCGGCCAGCCGCGGCCTGGAGGAGTTCGCCACCTCCGTACGGCCCCTGCTACTCGGCACCTTCGGCCTGTTCCTCTGCGCCCTCGCGGCCCTGCTCGCCGCGAGCGGCGCGGCCCTGGGCGAGTCCGCCGGCTACGCCCAGGCCCTCACCCTGGGCGCCCTGCTGCTGCTCGCCCGCCTCCTCGCGGCGCACGGCGTCACCCGCGCCCCCGCCGCCGCCCTCGCCGTCGCGGCCACGGTCGAGGCCACCGCCCTCGCCACCGTCTTCGCCGCCCGCCTCCCCGGCTGCGACGTCCTGGCCGTCCCGGTCCACAGCCTGGTGGCCGCCCTCGGCCCCGGCAGCATCCCGGCGCTGGCCTGCGGAGCCGTGGCCGTCGCCCTGCTCGTGCACGCGACGCACGCACTGACCCGGGCCTCGGCCCACGCGGGAGCGGAGGGCCGGCCGTGACGGGCACACGGCCGGCCCCGCGCACCCGCGGCCGCCCACGGCACGCCCCCGACGGGCCCCGGGCGGCGCCCGTACCCGCCGGGCGCAAGCCGCAGGCAGAAGCCGGCCTCCGGGCCGGCCGCGGGCACCGGCCCCACCGCCGGAGCCAACCGCACCACCCCCTGAAGGAGAAGACCAGATGACCACCTCCCGATCCGGATCATCCGGAGCATCCGGAGCCACCGGAGCGCACACCCCGGGAGCCGCCCGATGAGGGTTCTGCTGATCGGGGCCAACGGGTACCTCGGCCGTTTCGTCGCCGACCGCCTGCTCGCCGACCCGGCCGTCCAGCTCACCGCCCTCGGCCGCGGCGACGACGCCGATGTCCGCTTCGACCTCGCCACGGGCAGTCCCGGCGCGCTCACCCGTTTCCTCGACGCGGTCCACCCCGGGGTCGTCGTCAACTGCGCGGGCGCCACCCGGGGCGGCGCCCGCGAACTCACCCGGCACAACACCGTCGCCGTCGCCACCGTCTGCGAGGCCCTGCGCCGCAGCGGCTGCGGCGCCCGGCTGGTGCAGATCGGGTGCAGCTCCGAGTACGGCCCGAGCCAGCCCGGCTCCTCCACCGCCGAGGACGCCGTGCCCCGCCCCGGCGGCCCGTACGGCGTCAGCAAGCTCGCCGCCACCGAGCTGGTCCTCGGCTCCGGCCTGGACGCCGTGGTGCTCCGCGTCTTCTCGCCCGCCGGACCGGGCACCCCCGCGGGCTCCCCGCTCGGCCGCCTGGCCGAGGCCATGCGCCGCGCCATGCAGTCCGGCGACGGCGAGCTCAAGCTCGGCGGACTGGGCGTCCAGCGCGACTTCGTCGACGTCCGTGACGTGGCCCGCGCCGTACACGCCGCCTCGCTGTCCGCCGCGCAGGGCGTCATCAACATCGGCTCCGGCCGCGCCGTCCGGCTCCGCGACGCCGCCGCGGTCCTCGCCAGAGTGGCCGGATACGGCGGCGCCCTGCACGAGCTCGACGGCCCGCCCGGCGCCCACCTCAGGCCCGGCATCGGCCACCCGCGCCCCGACTCGGACCACCCGGCCCCGGTCGCGTACCCGTACCCCGACGGCTGCGGGAGCTGGCAGCAGGCCGACGTGCGCACCGCGCGCGACCGGCTCGGCTGGCGCCCCCGGATCAACCTCGAAGAATCCCTCGCCGACATCTGGATGGAGGCGGCATGTCGTATCTGATCAGCACTCCACCTGGCACTCCACCTGGCACTCCACCTGGCACTCCACCTGGCACTCCACCGGGCACTCCACCGGGCACTCCACCGGGCACCGGCGTCCGCACCGGCCTGGGCGTGCCCGGCTGCGCCCACCCCCTGCTCGCCCCGGCCGAGTGGGGCGAGCTGTCCCGGCCCGGCACGCCCCTGCACTGGGTCGTCCTCAACGTCGCCGACGGCCCCGGCGCCCGCCCCGACCCGCACTGCCTGGAGGCGGCCGGGCGCCTGCGCAACGGGGGCGTGCGCGTCCTCGGCCATCTCGACGCCGCGCGCGGGGCCCGGCCCTTCACCGAACTGATCGCGGACGCACAGCGGTACCTCGAGTGGTACCAGGTCGACGGCTTCCTGCTGGACCGCTGCCCGACCGACCGCACCGCCCTGCCCGGGACGCGCCGCGCGGTCGCCACGCTCCGCGCGCTGTGTGACGACCCCCACATCGTGCTCGGCCACGGCACCCACCCCCACCCCGGCTACGCCGAGCACGCCGACCAGCTGGTCACCTTCTCCGGCTCCTGGAGCGACTACCGCTGGTCACAGGTGGCCGAGTGGACCGCCGACCATCCGCCCGAGCGCTTCTGCCACTTCGTGCACGGCGTCCCGCGCGGGCATCTGGAGGAGGCACTGAGGATCGCCCGCTGGCAGGGCGCGGCGACCATCTGGTTCACCGAGCGCACGGCCCGCGGCGCCCACGACGACCCCTGGGAGACCATGCCCGGCTACTGGGACGAAATCGTCTCGCGGGTCGGAACGGGTGTCTCGGAATGAAAAAGGCCGTGGCAGTGTTACGTGGAGACCAACCGTAATGACTGACCGACCAACGGAGTCCCCGTGTCGCTGCCACCCCTGGTCGAGCCGGCCCCCGAGCTCACCGTAGACGAGGTCCGCAGGTACTCCCGCCACCTGATCATCCCCGACGTCGGGATGGACGGGCAGAAGCGGCTGAAGAACGCCAAGGTGCTGTGTGTGGGCGCCGGCGGCCTGGGCTCGCCGGCGCTGATGTACCTGGCCGCCGCGGGCGTGGGCACGCTCGGCATCGTGGAGTTCGACGAGGTCGACGAGTCGAACCTGCAGCGCCAGATCATCCACAGCCAGTCCGACATCGGCCGTTCCAAGGCCGAGTCCGCCCGCGACTCGGTCAAGGGCATCAACCCGTACGTGAACGTGGTCCTTCACGAGGAGCGGCTCGAGGCCGACAACGTGATGGACATCTTCAGCCAGTACGACCTGATCGTCGACGGCACGGACAACTTCGCGACCCGCTACCTGGTCAACGACGCGTGCGTGCTGCTCGACAAGCCGTACGTGTGGGGTTCGATCTACCGCTTCGACGGCCAGGCGTCCGTCTTCTGGTCCGAGCACGGCCCCTGCTACCGCTGCCTCTACCCGGAGCCCCCGCCCCCCGGCATGGTTCCCTCCTGCGCCGAGGGCGGCGTCCTGGGCGTGCTGTGCGCGTCCATCGGCTCCATCCAGGTCAACGAGGCGATCAAGCTGCTCGCGGGCATCGGCGAGCCGCTGGTCGGCCGCCTGATGATCTACGACGCCCTGGAGATGCAGTACCGCCAGGTCAAGGTCCGCAAGGACCCGAACTGCGCGGTCTGCGGCGAGAACCCGACCGTCACCGAGCTCATCGACTACGAGGCCTTCTGCGGCGTCGTCTCCGAGGAGGCCCAGGCGGCGGCAGCCGACTCGACGATCACTCCCAAGCAGCTCAAGGAGTGGATCGACGAGGGCGAGAGCATCGACATCATCGACGTCCGCGAGCCGAACGAGTACGAGATCGTCTCCATCCCGGGCGCCCGCCTGATCCCGAAGAACGAGTTCCTCATGGGCACCGCCCTGGAGAACCTGCGGCAGGACCGCAAGATCGTCCTGCACTGCAAGACGGGTGTCCGCAGTGCGGAAGTCCTCGCCGTCCTGAAGTCCGCCGGCTTCGCCGACGCCGTCCACGTCGGCGGCGGCGTCATCGGCTGGGTCAACCAGATCGAACCGCACAAGCCGGTCTACTGACACCGCTCCCGCCGCCCGGCGGGACAGCAGAAGCCCACGGCTCCGACCTCGTCGGATGCCGTGGGCTTCTGTCATGGTCGGTCGGCGTCGGGCGACCTCGCACGGACATCCGAAGTGCCGTCTCTGAGCCGGGGAAGAGCCGTCGTGGACTGTCGTCATCGGTTGCCCTCGGACGGCCCACGGACGGCCCAGTGCCGGCTGTCCCCGAGCTGGGGGGCTGACCCCGGCTGTGGTCGACGCTCGGCCTTGGCCGGGGTCGGAGTCCGCCCAGGCGTAGGGCAGTTAGGAGATTGTCCGAACGAGCATCCAGGCTGCGACAATCAGAAAGATCCCTCCGACGACGCGCGTCATGGTGTACCCGGCCTGCGTGGGCTCAGTGGCGTCGTAGTCCTTCACGAAGGGCCGCTGGAGTGGCCGGTTCACTCTCCACAGCAACTGCGGCTTGATCACCTGAATCAGGCCTATGACCATGAAGACACACAGCAGTACGACGATCATCGGTCTCTCCCCACCCTGTGCGCTCACCAGTGGAGGCAGCGCTGGCATCGCCTCTACCCCCAGCGCGCTCCATCAGACGCCTCTGATTCCAGAGCTCCCTCTCCCTGAGATCGTGGACTAGTGCGCGGACACTCCGTGTGATCCGGCTGCACGACGCAGACTTGATCGGTCCGGGACCCTGGTGCCCCGGCAGGATCCGAACCTGCGACACCCGCTTCAGGCGAGAGGCTGGTTGATCGATTCGCTGAGCTGCGGCTTCGTGTGACCTCGGGCGTCCCAGGTCATCCCGCCACCCTCCTCGGCTCGGCGCGCGCGTAGTCCTTCTCGGTACCCGCCTGCCGCCTTGGTGGTCCAGCCTGCGAGAGTGGCCCCGTGCTGCTGGAACCTGAGAACACTCTCTTCATTCGTGGTGCCATGCCTGTGCTCCTGCTGGCCGGCGCGCCCGTCCACGATGCCCTGCCGCCCTTGATCGCGCCGGACGGGGCGGTGCCCTCGTGCGAGGGATGGAGCATCGTCCCTCGACTCACCCTGTGCGTCGTAGACGGACCTGGCGACCACGGACTCGTCGTCCCCGCTCTCGCCGCGCCGGTAGTCGGCGGGGCGGACGACGGCACGGCATCGAGCGGCATGGGCGAATGGTGCGCGGACGCGGAACAGGCCGGCGGAGCAGTCGTCATGTCTCTGGACCAGCTACCGGAGACACTCGACTGGTCCGCCCTGCTGTCCTCAGGCACCGCGCGCGGTGGCTTCATGCCTGCGCTGGCCTGATTGCAGGGACGCTGGACTCGCGCGGACAGCATGGCGTCTGCTGACTGCGCGAGCCATGCACCCCCCTGGTTCCGCACCTACCGGACCCGGGGTCCAACGGGGCCTCTTCGTCCCGAGACGGTCGACGCAGGCGCTGCCGTTGCCGTAGGAGCCGTGGTCCCCTGGTCCTTCCAGGTGAGTTCGACGCTCACGCCCCAACTCGTCGGCGCTTTCGGGGGGTCAGGAGCAGACCGTGCCGGCGGCGGGCAGCTTTCCGTCGAGCAGGTAGCGGTTCACCGCGTCCTGCACGCACTTGTCCTTGCTGTCGTACGCGCCGTGCCCCTGCCCCTTGTACGTCAGTTCCACGCCGACGCCCTTGCCCAGCGCGTCCACCATCTTCTTCGCACCCGCGTAAGGAGTCGCCGGATCACCGGTGTTGCCCACGACGAGGATCGGCGCCGACCCGGCCGCGCTCACGTCGGGATGATCGGCCGCGCCCGGTACCGCCCAGTCGGTGCAGCTGAGCATGCCCCAGGCGAGGAAGTCGCCGAACAGCGGGGAGGCGGCCCGGAACTCGGGCAGTTTCCGCTGGATGTAGCCGGCGGTGTAACGCTGCTTCTGGTCGGCGCAGTTGATCGCGACGTTCGCGGCGGTGAGGTTGCTGTACTCGCCGTTGTCGCTGCGGCCGTTCATCGCGTCGGACAGCAGCATGAGGATCTTGCCGTCACCGGCGTAGGCCTGTTGCAGGCCCTGGGTGAGGGCGCCCCACAGGTCCTTGGAGTAGAGGGCCTGCGCGATGCCGTTGGTCGCGGCGGTCTGGGTGAGCCGGCGCGGGAAGATGCCCGCGATCGGCTTGGCGTCGAGGTTCTCGAGCAGCTTGGCGATGCGCTTCTCGACGTCCTGCTGGGTGCTGCCGATCGGGCACGGGGTGCTCTTGGAGACGCAGTCCCGCGCGAAGTTGTCCAGGGCGAGCTGGAAGCCCTTGGCCTGGCCGAGCGAGCCCTGCTCGGGGTTCTGCGTGGGGTCCACGACCGCGTCCAGGACGGCGCGGCCGACGTGCTGGGGGAACAAGTGGGCGTACACGCCGCCCAGTTCCGTGCCGTAGGAGATGCCGAAGTAGTACAGCTTGGGATCGCCGAGCACCTGGCGCATCAGGTCCATGTCGCGGGCCGCGTCGGTGGTGCCCACATGGGGGAGGACCATCGCGGAGTTCTTCTCGCATGCCGCGTTGAACTGCTTGGTGTTGTTCTGGAACCGGGTGCGCTCGGCGGCGTCGTCGGGCGTCCCGTCCTGCTGGAAGTACCGGTCGAGCTGTGCGTCGCTCTCGCACTTCACCCCCGCGCTGCGGCCCACCCCGCGCGGGTCGAAGCTCACCAGGTCGTAGCGCGTGCGCAGCTTGGTGTAGTCCTGGCCGACCGCGGGGAGAGTGCTGACGCCGGAGCCGCCGGGGCCGCCGAAGTTGAAGATCAGTGAGCCGATGCGGGCGCCGGGACCGCTCGCCCTGGCCCGGATCAGGGCGATGTCGATGGTGTCGCCGTTGGGCTTGTTCCAGTCCAGGGGCGCCTTCATCGTGGCGCACTGCCACTTGCCGCCGTTCGGCAGCGGCGACGGCGCGGCGCCGCCGCCCTCCGACGCGGACGGGGCGGGGCAGTCTTTCCAGGTGAGCTGCTGCGCCGACGGGTCGCCGTCTCCGGAACCTCCGCCGCAGCCCGCCAACGCGGAGGACAGCAGGAGGGCGGTAGCGGTCAGGACGGCGGTGCGCAGCCCGCGGGGGTTCTGCATACCTTCATCCTCACGCCGCGGGCGGCAACCCGCGCGGGACGTGGGCCGTCCGGGGGACGGACCGTCCGGGGCGCGGACCGTCTGGCATAGGGACCGTCCGGCATACGGGCCGTCCGGCGTGAGGGCGGCGGCGCGAGTACGGACCGTCCGGCGTAAGGGCGGCGGCCCGAGGACCGTGCGGCGTGAGGGCGGCGGCCCGGCTACAGGCCGTATGAAGTACGCGCCATCCCGGCCACGGCCCGGACCGTCCTGGATACGCCGTGCCCGGCGCCCTACAGGGCGCCCTTGCGCGTCAGGTGGTTGAAGGCCAGCCAGCCCGGCAGCACCGGCAGCCACAGGGTCAGCAGCCGGAACATCAGCACCGCGGGAGCGGCCACCTCCTTGGGCAGGCCCACGGCGATCAGACCGACCGTGAGGGTCGCCTCGACCGCGCCCACGCCGCCCGGCGTCGGGGCGGCGGAACCGAGCGCGTTGCCCGCCAGGAAGACGACCGCGACACTGGCGAGGCTGACCGAGGTGGAGGTGTCGCCGAACGCCCGGATCGACGCGTCCAGGCACATCACGAAGCAGAAGGTCAGCAGCAGCATCCCGCCGATGCCGGTGACCAGCTTCTGCGGCCGCTGCAGCACGTCCAGCATGCGCGGCACGACCCCCGCGAACAGCGACCGTACGCGCGTGACGACGAACTTCCGCAGGAACGGCACCGACGTGACCACGAGGACCAGCACCGCGACCGTCAGCAGACCCGCGATGACCGTGCGGGACGGCGACAGCGACGGCGTCTTCTCGGTGCCGGTCAGATAGCCGAAGGACAGCAGCATCAGGATGTGGCAGCCCAGTCCGAACAGCTGGGAGGCACCGACGCTCGCCACGGCCAGCCCCGGCCGCACCCCGGCCCGCTGCAGGAACCGCGTGTTCAGGGCGACCCCGCCGACCGCGGCGGGCGCCACGATCTTCACGAAGGAGCCGGCGACCTGCGCCGCCACGGTCCGCAGGAACGGCACCCGCTCCGGCACGAACCCCAGCAGCGCCATCGCCGCCGCCACGTAGCTGAGCGCCGAGAACAGCACCGCGGCCACCACCCAGCCCCACTGCGCGTGGGCGAAGAGCGTGCCGAACTCGATGTGCGTGAGCTGCGTCAGGAGGTAGTACGCGCCGATGGCACCGGCGATGAAACTGATCAGCGTGCGCGGCCGCACCCGCTCCAGCCGGGCCGGCTCGACCGGGGCCTGCGGCCTGATCCGCAGCACCTGGTGCCGGATCTGCGTGAGCAGGTCCTCCTCGCGGGCCTCGTCCATGGCCTCGTCGAGGGCGCGCTTCTCCGCCCGCGCCTCGGCGCGCACGGTCTTCTTGTCCGGCTTCTCCGGTACCGCCCCGGCCTCCTCGGCGGCCTGTTCCAGCCGCGCCTGCTTGGCCTGCCGGGACGCCTCCAGAACCGCCTCGCGCTCCCGGTGCGCACGCTCCCGGCCCAGCCTGCGCAGGGTCGCGCGGGTGCTGCGGGTCAGTGCGATGGGCTGGAGCATCGGGAGGCAGTCGGCGACCGCGTCGGGGCCCAGGACGCCGACCGCGGAGGCCACGGACCGCTCGGCGCCCACCCTGAGACCGAGCGTGGTCAGCAGCTGGGCGATGTCCATGCGCAGCAGCAGATCGCCGGCCGCGATCTCGCCGCCGCGCATGTCGGTGAGGATCACCCTGCCGGAACGATCCACCAGGATCGCGTCGCCCGCCAGCCTGCGGTGCGCGATGCGCCGGGACTGCAGGGCCCGCACCTGCTGCCAGGTGTGCCGCAGCAGTTCGTCGGTGATCTCCTCGTCGTCCAGCGAGTCGAGGGTCCGCCCGCCGGTGTGCTCGTAGACGAGCATCACGGCGTCGGGGCCGAGTTCGGAGGTGGCGATCAGCTTGGGCGCGTGGGCGCCGGCCGCGATGGCCGCGTAGGCGAGCAGGGCCTCCTGCTCCAGGGCCTGGCGCAGCGACTGCAGGCTGCTGCGGGTGGCGAAGCCACGCAGGGTGAGGTTGCGCCAGACGCGGTAGAAGAAGCCCTGTGCCTGTTGCTCGCGGTCGACGACCGTGACGTCCAGGGGCGGGCCGTCCTCCAGGGTGACGAAGTAGCGCCGGCCGCGGTCGCCGTTGTCGGCGGTGTCCGCGGCCTCCTCGCGGGCGGCGCTCACCGGGTGGAAGCCGACGGTCCGCAGTCCCGCCATCAGCGTCCGGCCGGTGGGCCGCACGTTCGGCGAGCCCACCGCGTACAGCGTGCCGTAGGCGACGGTCCAGCCGATGAGCACCGTCAGGATGATCGAGAACGGTGTCGTGTAGCCGGTGACCAGCATCGAGAACGCGTCGAGCGTCAGCACGATCCACAGCACCGCGCGCCACCGCGGTCTGCGGGACATGCCGACCGCCGTCATGTACGCGATGACGGGGGCGAGATAGCCGTGCACCGGGTCGGTCAGGGCGTGGATGTCGCCCGGGGAGGGCTGGGTGAGCGCATCCTGGATCGAGCCGGGCGCGGCCTTGGCGACCCACAGGTCGGTGGCGAGTGTCACTCCGTGCGCCAGGACGGCCGCGAGCACGCCGTCGGCGATGCGCAACCCGTCCCGTTTGATCAACCGCTCGATCGCGAAGGCCACCGGCACCAGCAGGATCGCGATGCTCGACGCCAGTCCGGCGATCTTGATCAGCAGGTCGGGCGCCTGCCCGGTGCCCTTGTTGATGTCCTGTTCCAGGCCCGAGGTGGTGCCGTGCGCGAACGCGGCGATGGCCAGCAGTACGACGATGCCGAGCAGGCCCACCAGCAGCCGCATCAGGTCCGAGGGACGGTGCACGCGCGCGGGGAGCAGCGGTTCGTCCCCCTCGAGTTCGTCGATGTGCGTCACATCGGCGTCCACGCGGGACCGCTTCTCCGCCTTGCCGCGGCCGGGATTCCTGCGGTCCGTCGTCTCGGACCGGCTCTCGGGCTTCCCAGGGTCCGGCTTCCCGGACCGGCTCTCGGGCTTCCCAAGGTCCGGCTTCTCGGACCGGGGCCCTGACTTCCTACGGTCCGGCTCCTCGGACCGGGGCCCTGACTTCTCCTGGGCCGTCCCGCCGGGCCGGTCGCCCGTCCGCGTGCCGTCCGTGTCGCCGGTTCCCGGGCGCGACGAGACCCCAGAGGTGCCCTCCGCGTCGTCGGGGTGCACACCCTGCTGCTTCATGGTCTCTTCTTGGTCTCGTATCACCGGTCACCGCCCGCACGATGGTGGCATGCCCCACCGACACACGGGGGCATCAGGGTGCAAATGCGGGATCGCACAGTCTGCCCGAAGCGCCGCTTCGGGGCGAAGGCCACGCACGGTAACGACCACGTCACGGTGTCGGTGCGGTGCGGCAGGATGGGTCGGATGAGCGACGAGAGCCTTGCCGACGCCGGCCCCCCGGAGCCCCCGGAGCCCCGAGGAGCGCTGCCCGAGTACGCCGAGCGGGTCCTCGAGGTCGCCGAGCTCATACCGCCGGGCCGCGTCATGACGTACGGGGACGTGGCCGAATGGCTGGGGGAGGGCGGACCGCGTCAGGTCGGGCAGGTGATGGCCCTCTACGGCGGACCCGTCCCGTGGTGGCGTGTGGTCCGCGCCGACGGCGTCCTGCTCCCCGGACACGAACTGCGTGCGCTCGGCCACTACCGCACCGAGGGCACGCCCCTGAAGGAGGCGGGCAGGGCGGCCGAAGGCCACGTGCCGCGCATCGACATGAAGCGGGCCCGCTGGGACGGCGGCGAACGTGCGGAGCGTCACACCTGACAGCTTCCGCCATCGGACGGGACCGCGGGGAGCCCGTGGCCCGTACGGGGGAATCGGGGCACGTCCGCGCCATGACGTACGTTCGTGATTCGAGGGACACACGTGACCGGAGCGTCGGGAGGGAAGAAGGGGAAGCCCTGCTTCCGCGTCGGCGGTCGGCGTAGCGTCTGCTCCACGTGTCCCCCTCATCCCGCGGCCACCGCCTTTCCCATCCGGCGGCCCGGCCGCCCGTCGGCGCCGCGCGCCGGCAGTGACCGACAGCAGCACACCCACCAGGACCGGCGAACCACGTGAGCTCCTCTTCCTCCACCAGGCGCCTGTCGCACCCCCAGGTGCGACAGGGGAACCGTGGCGCTTACCGACTGGTGCGTACCCCACCGGCCCGACGGGATCCCCCTCGTCTTGACGCCGCACAGCGCGCCGTGGTTGACCACGAGAGAGGTCCTTTGCTCGTCCTCGCGGGTCCGGGCACCGGCAAGACCACCACGCTGGTGGAGTCCGTGGCCGCGCGCATCGCCCGCGGCGGGGACCCCGAGCGGATCCTGGTGCTGACGTTCAGCCGCAAGGCGGCCGTCGAGCTGCGCGACCGCATGGCCGCACGGACCGGTGCGGCCCGCGCGCCCCGGGCGACCACCTTCCACTCGTTCTGCTACGCCCTGGTCCGCGCCCATCAGGACAGCGAGCTGTTCGTGGAGCCGATGCGGCTGCTGTCCGGCCCCGAACAGGACGTGACCGTCCGCGACCTGCTCGCGGGCCAGGTGGACCTGGAGCGGCTGGGCCTCGCGCACGTGCGCTGGCCGGACGAGCTGCGCGCCTGCCTGACCACCCGCGGCTTCGCCGACGAGGTGCGCGCGGTCCTCGCCCGCAGCCGCGAACTGGGCCTCGGCGCCGACGCCCTGGCGGCCTTCGCGCGGCGCATCGGCCGCCCCGACTGGCAGGCCGCCGCCGCGTTCCTCGCCGAGTACCTCGACGTGCTCGACCTGCAGGGCGTCCTCGACTACGCGGAACTCGTCCACCGCGCGGTGCTCCTCGCCCGCCGCCCCGAGGTCGCCGGGCGCCTCGCCGCGCAGTACGACGCGGTCTTCGTCGACGAGTACCAGGACACCGACCCCGCCCAGGTACGCCTGCTGCACGCCCTCGCCGGTGGTGGCCGCACCCTGCTCGCCTTCGGCGACCCCGACCAGTCGATCTACACCTTCCGGGGCGCGGACGTGAACGGCATCCTGGAGTTCCCGCAGGCCTTCCCGCGCGCGGACGGCCGCCCCGCGCCGGTGCGGGTGCTGCGCACGTCCCGCCGCTCCGCCGCCGCGCTGCTGACCGCGACCCGCCTGCTGACCCGGCGGATGCCCCTCACCCGCCTCCCGGCCGACCAGGTGCGCGCCCACCGGGAGCTGACCCCGGTCCGCGACGGCGGCAGGGTCGAGGTCTGCACGTACCCGACGCCCGGCACCGAGCTGGACAACATCGCCGACATCCTGCGCCGGGCCCACCTGGAGGAGGGCGTCCCCTGGGGCGAGATGGCGGTCCTGGTCCGCGCCGGCGGCCGTACGATCCCGGCGGTCCGGCGTGCCCTCACGGTCGCGGGCGTGCCCCTGGACGTCGACGGCGACGACCTGCCACTGCGCCACGAACCGGCGGTGGCCCCCCTGCTGACGGCACTGCGGGCGGTGGCGACGGCGGAGGCGTCGCGGCCCGCGGCAGCACCCGCATCGATACCCGGACCCGCATCGGCACCCGAAACGGGGCCGGAACCCGAGCCGGCACCTGGGCCCGAGTGGGGACAGGAGCCCGAGTCCGATCTCGGACCCGAGCCGGAACCCGAACTGGAATCTGAGTCCGGGTCGGAACGCGAGGCCGAATCCGAGCCCGGGCCGCAGCCCACCCCTGACACCTGCTGGCTCGACACCGAGACCGCCCTCACCCTCCTCGCCTCCCCCCTCGCGGGCATGGACGCCGCCGATCTGCGCCGTCTGGGCCGTGCGCTGCGCGAGGAGGAGCGGGCCGGGGGCAACCTCCTGCCGCCGCCCTCGGACGAGCTGCTCGCACGGGCGCTCGCGGAGCCGGAGCGCCTGGTCGCGCACGACCCGGCGTACGCGCGGGGCGCCCAGCGCCTCGGCGCGCTGCTCAGGAAGGCCAGGGAGCGCCTCGCGGGCGGCGGCACGGCCGAGGAGGCGCTCTGGGACCTCTGGGAGGGCACCCCCTGGCCCGCACGCCTGGAGCGGGCCGCCCGCCGGGGAGGCGCCGCGGGACGGAACGCGGACCGGGACCTGGACGCCGTCTGCGCGCTGTTCGCGACGGCGGCCCGCGCGGAGGAGCGCACCGGCGGCCGGGGCGCCCTGAACTTCCTGGAGGAGGTCGAGGCACAGGACATCGCCGCCGACACGCTGACCCGGCGCGCCGTGCGCCCCGACGCCGTACGCCTGATGACCGCGCACCGCTCCAAGGGACTCCAGTGGCGCCTGGTGGTGGTCGCCGGCGTGCAGGAGGGCCTGTGGCCGGACCTGCGGCGCCGCGGCTCCCTGCTGGAGGCCGACCGCATCGGCCGCGACGGACTCGCCGAGCCGCTCACCCCCGGAGCGCTGCTGGCCGAGGAGCGCCGCCTGTTCTACGTGGCCGCCACCCGCGCGCGTGAGCGTCTCGTGGTGACCGCGGTGAAGGCCCCCGCCGACGACGGCGACCAGCCCTCCCGGTTCCTCACCGAACTCGGCGTCGAACCCAGGGACGTCACCGGCCGTCCGCGCCGCCCGCTCGCCGTCGCGGCACTGGTCGCCGAACTGCGCGCCACGACGGTGGACCACCAGGTCTCCGACACCCTCCGGGAGGCCGCCGCGCACCGGCTGGCCCGGCTCGCCGCGCTCGCCGACGAGGACGGCCGCCCGCTGGTGCCCGCCGCCCACCCCGACCGCTGGTGGGGCCTGGCCGAGCCGACCGAGAGCAGGGCGCCGCTGCGCGACCGCGACCAGCCCGTCGTGCTCTCCGGCAGCGCCCTCGACCAGCTCGCCAACACCTGTGCCCTGCAGTGGTTCCTCGGCCGCGAGGTGAAGGCCGACACCCCCGCGACCGCCGCCCAGGGCTTCGGCAACGTGGTGCACGTCCTCGCCGACGAGGTCGCCTCCGGACGGACCCCCGCCGACCTCGCGGTCCTCATGGAGCGCCTGGAGACGGTGTGGAACGCGCTCGCCTTCGACGCGCCGTGGAAGTCGGCGCAGGAGAGGGAGAACGCGCGCGTGGCGCTGGAACGCTTCCTTGAGTGGCACGTCCTGGAGCGCGCCGGCCGTACGCCGGTGGCCAGCGAGCACGACTTCGACGTGACCCTGGAGGCGGGCGAGCACCAGGTCCGCATCCGCGGCTCCATGGACCGCGTCGAGGCCGACGGCGACGGCCGCGCCTACGTCGTCGACTTCAAGACGGGCAAGCAGGCACCCACCTCCGCCGAGGTCGCCCGCCACCCGCAGCTCGCCGTCTACCAGCTCGCCGTCCGCGAGGGCGCCGTGGACGAGGTATTCGACGGGCGGCGCCCCGAGCCGGGCGGCGCCGAACTCGTGCAGTTGCGCCAGGGCGCGGCGAAACGGGACGGCGGCGAGGCCCTGCCGAAGGTGCAGGCGCAGGAGCCGCTGGAGGGCGAGTGGGTCGGCGACCTGCTGGCCACCGCCGCCGGAAAGGTCCTCGACGAACGCTTCACCCCGACCGCCGGGCAGCACTGCACGCACTGCGCGTTCCGGTCCTCATGCAGCGCGCGGCCGGAAGGCCACCACGTCGTCGAGTGAGCGGGCGACCCGGAAGGGGCTTCGCCGTCGCCCCCTGACCGGGTGCCTCCGGAAGCCGGGCCTCGCCGCCGCCGAGTGAGCCGGCGCCTCCGGAAGCCCGGGCTTCGCCGTCGCCGAATGACCGGGCGCCTCCGCATGCCGCCCTCGCCGTCGGCGAGCGGACGCTCGCGGCTCCTGTGACCGACCGCACCCCACGGGGTGACCTGCTTCTCCGCGGTCCCGGGGCGGCCGCCGGGCACGGGCTGTCAGTGGGCGCCGCTAGCCTCTCTGACGTGCCAGCCCGTATCACCGATCCCGAGCAGCTCAAGGAGCTCCTCGGGATTCCGTTCACCCCGGAGCAGACGGCGTGCGTCATCGCGCCGCCCGCCCCGCAGGTGATCGTGGCCGGCGCCGGATCCGGCAAGACGACCGTGATGGCGGCCCGCGTGGTCTGGCTGGTCGGCACCGGGCAGGTCGCCCCCGAGCAGGTCCTCGGCCTGACCTTCACCAACAAGGCCGCCGGCGAGCTGGCCGAGCGCGTCCGCAAGGCGCTGGTGAAGGCCGGCGTCACCGACCCCGACGCGATCGACCCCGACAACCCGCCGGGCGAGCCGGTGATCTCCACCTACCACGCGTTCGCCGGGCGGCTCCTGACCGACCACGGCCTGCGCATCGGGCTCGAGCCCACCGCCCGGCTGCTCGCCGACGCCACCCGCTACCAGCTCGCCGCGCGCGTGCTGCGCGAGGCCCCGGGGCCGTACCCGGCGCTCACCCGCTCGTTCGCGGACCTGGTCGGCGACCTCCTCGCCCTCGACGCCGAGCTGTCCGAGCACCTCGTACGCCCCGAGGAGCTGCGCGCCTGGGACGCCGGCCTGCTCCACACCCTGGAGAGCGCCAAGCTCACCAACGCCGACCTGCGCAAGGTCCCCGAGACGGCGGCCGCCCGCCGCGCGCTGGCCGAGCTGGTGCTCCGCTACCGGGCCGCCAAACGCGACCGGGACCTGCTCGACTTCGGCGACCAGATCGCCCTGGCGGCGCGGCTCGGCCGGCTCCCCGAGGTCGGCCGCACGCTGCGCGACGAGTTCCGCGTGGTCCTCCTCGACGAGTACCAGGACACCTCGGTCGCCCAGCGCATCCTGCTGGCCGGCCTCTTCGGCGGCGGCACCGGCCATCCGGTCACGGCGGTCGGCGACCCCTGCCAGGCGATCTACGGCTGGCGCGGCGCCTCCGTCGCCAACCTCGACGACTTCCCCGAGCACTTCGCGCACGCCGACGGCCGCCCCGCCACCCGCCGGGCGCTCAGCGAGAACCGCCGCAGCGGCGGCCGCCTCCTCGACCTCGCCAACGGCCTCGCCGAGCCCCTGCGCGCCATGCACGCGGGCGTGGAGGCCCTCCGTCCCGCTCCCGGCGCCGAACGGGACGGCCTGGTGCGCTGCGCGCTGCTGCACACCCACGCCGAGGAGATCGACTGGGTGGCCGACTCGATCGCCCACCTCGTCCGCACGGGGAAGGCGCCCGGCGAGATCGCCGTACTGTGCCGGACGGCCGGCGACTTCGCCCAGATCCAGGGCGCGCTGGTCGCGCGGGACGTCCCGGTCGAGGTGGTCGGCCTGTCCGGGCTGCTGCACCTGCCCGAGGTCGCCGACCTGGTGGCCGTCTGCGAGGTACTGCAGGACCCCGGCGCCAACGCGTCCCTGGTCCGGCTGCTGACCGGCCCGCGCTGGCGCATCGGCCCCCGTGACCTCGCCCTCCTGGGGCGGCGGGCGAGGCGGCTCGTCGCCCACGCGCGCGCGGACGCCGGCGACGACCCGGACCGCCGGCTCGCCGAAGCCGTCGAGGGCGTCGACCCGGCCGAGGTGATCTCGCTCGCCGACGCGCTCGACACCTTCCTGGGGACCTCGCTGGACGGCGGCGGGGACGACGACGGGCTGCCGTTCTCCCCGGCCGCGCGCGTGCGGTTCGCCCGGCTCGCCGAGGAGCTGCGCGACCTGCGCCGCTCCCTGTCCGACCCGCTGATGGACGTCCTGCACCGGGTCCTCGCCGTCACCGGCCTCGAAGTGGAACTGTCGGCGTCCCCGCACGCGCTGGCCGCCCGCCGCCGCGAGACCCTGTCCAACTTCCTGGACGTCGCCGCCTCCTTCGCCGCCGGCGACGGCGAGGCGACCCTGCTGGCCTTCCTCGCCTTCCTGCGCACCGCCGCCCAGTACGAGAAGGGCCTCGACAACGCGCTGCCCGGCGGCGAGAACACCGTCAAGGTGCTCACCGCGCACAAGTCCAAGGGCCTGGAGTGGGACGTCGTCGCCGTCCCCGGCCTGGTCACCGGCGCCTTTCCCAGCGGCCAGGGCCGCGAGAAGTGGACCGCTCAGGGCAAGGTCCTGCCGCACGCGCTGCGCGGCGACGCGGACACCCTGCCCGACGTCGAGTCCTGGGACTCCCGCGGCATGAAGGCCTTCCACGAGGCCATGAAGGAGCACCAGCACACCGAGGAGCTCCGCCTCGGCTACGTCACCTTCACCCGCCCCCGCTCCCTGCTCCTCGGCTCCGGCCACTGGTGGGGCCCCAGCCAGAAGAAGCCCCGCGGTCCGTCCGACTTCCTCCAGGCCCTGTACGACCACTGCGCCGCCGGGTACGGCGAGATCGACGCGTGGGCGGACGAGCCGGGGGAGGACGAGGAGAACCCCGCCCTGCGGAGCGCGGCCGCCGACCAGGTCTGGCCCCTGCCCCTGGACGAGACCGCCCTGGCCCGTCGCCGCGCCGCCGCCGCGACGGTTCTCGCCCACCTCGACCGGCTCGCCCCCCGCGCGGGCGCCCACCCGGCAGCCACCTCAGCCCCGGACACCCACGAGGACCCGGACTGGCCCACACCCCCGGACGACGAGCCGCCGTACGGCGATCAGCGCCACGCCGAGCAGTCCTACGAGGAGCCCTACGAGCAGTCCCACGACGAACAGCTCTACAACGAGGACGCGCCCTTCCCCGACGACGGCCCCTTTCAGGAAGACGACCCCTTCCAAGAGGACGGCTCCTTCCTGGAAGACGACCTCTTCGCGGACGACGCCCCCCTCCCCGAGGACGCTTTCTTCGGCGAAGCCGATCCCACGACCGAGGACACGGCCGCCACCCACGCGCGCAAGGGCACCCGCCCGACGGTCCCGCACCAGGCCGCTCCACCGCACCACGCCGCGGCACCGGAGCGGCCCTCCGTACCGGCGCCCGCCCGTCACCATTCCGCCTCGCCCACACCACCGGCGTCACAGGCCTCACCGGGATCCACCCCAGCCCTCACCCCGGAGGAGGCCCGGGCCGTCGCCTCCTGGGACCGCGACCTCGACGCGCTCACCGGCGAACTCCGGCGCGCCCGGCAGAGCGTCACGGACGTACCCCTGCCGATGACGCTCACCGCGTCGCAGCTGCTGCACCTGGCCGCCGACCCGGACGGGTTCGCGCGGGAACTCGCGCGCCCCATGCCGCGCCCCCCGCAACCCGCCGCGCGCCGAGGCACCCGCTTCCACGCTTGGGTGGAGGCCCGCTTCGAAGAGCTCACGCTGCCCCTGCTGGAGCCGGAGGAACTGCCCGGCGGCGACGCCGAGATCGCCGACGAACGCGACCTGGAGATGCTCAAGGAAGCCTTCGAACGCACGGTGTACGCGCACCGCACGCCCTACCGGGTCGAGGCCCCCTTCCAGGTGGCGATCGCCGGGCGCGTCGTCAGGGGCCGCATCGACGCCGTCTACAAGGAGGGCGACGGCGACTCGGCGACGTACGAGATCGTCGACTGGAAGACCGGTCGCGACGGCACCGCCGATCCGCTCCAGCTCGCCGTGTACCGCCTCGCCTGGGCCGAGCAGCGCGGCGTCCCCCCGGAGCGGGTCACGGCCGCGTTCTTGTACGTGCGCAGCGGCGAGGTCGTACGCCCCCGGGGTCTGCCGGACCGGGCCGCGCTGGAACGGCTGCTGCTGGCGGAGCCGCAGTGTGACGAACCGCCCGAACAGGATGTCGTCGCGGGCCGATAGGCTCGGGGCCATGAGCCAGACCCCGGACAGCGCCGTCCGCACGTACATCGAGCAGCACCGCGCCGCCTTCCTCGACGACCTCGCCGAGTGGCTGCGCATCCCCTCCGTGTCGGCCCAGCCGGACCACGCCTCCGATGTACGGCGCAGCGCCGAGTGGCTCGCCGCCAAGCTGAAGGAGACCGGCTTCCCGACCGCCGAGGTCTGGCCGACCCCGGGCGCCCCGGCCGTCTTCGCCGAGTGGCCCGGCGACGACCCCACGGCTCCCACGGTCCTCGTCTACGGGCACCACGACGTGCAGCCCGCCGCCCGCGAGGACGGCTGGGACAGCGAGCCCTTCGAGCCCGTCGTCCGGGACGGCCGTCTCCACGCGCGCGGGGCGGCCGACGACAAGGGCCAGGTGTTGTTCCACACCCTCGGTGTCCGCGCCCACCTCGCCGCCACCGGCCGCACCGCCCCGGCCGTGCACCTGAAGCTGCTGGTCGAGGGCGAGGAGGAGTCCGGCTCCCCGCACTTCCGGGCGCTGGTCGAGCGGCACGCGGACCGGCTCGCCGCCGACGCGGTCATCGTCTCCGACACCGGCATGTGGGCCGAGGACACCCCCACCGTCTGCACCGGCATGCGCGGCCTCGCCGAGTGCGAGATCCGGCTCCACGGCCCCGACCAGGACATCCACTCCGGTTCCTTCGGCGGCGCCGTGCCCAACCCGGCCACCGCCGCCGCCCGCCTGGTCGCCGCCCTGCACGACGAGCACGCGCGCGTGGCGGTCCCCGGCTTCTACGACGGCGTCGTGGAGCTCACCGACCGCGAGCGGGAGCTCTTCGCCGAGCTGCCCTTCGACGAGCGGCGATGGCTGCGCACCGCGAAGTCGTACGCCACCCACGGCGAGGCCGGGTACACCACCCTGGAACGCGTCTGGGCCCGCCCCACCGCCGAGGTCAACGGCATCGGCGGTGGCTACCAGGGGCCCGGCAGCAAGACGATCATCCCGTCCTCGGCCATGGTCAAGCTGTCCTTCCGCCTGGTCGCCGGCCAGGACCCCGGGCACGTCGAGAAGGCGGTGCGCGCCTGGGCCGCCGAGCAGGTGCCCGCGGGGATCCGCCACGAGATCACCTTCAGCTCGGCCACGCGCCCGTGCCTGACGCCCCTGGACCACCCGGCCCTGCAGTCGCTGGTCCGCGCCATGGGCCGCGCCTTCGAGCAGCCGGTCCGCTACACGCGCGAGGGCGGCTCCGGCCCGGCCGCCGACCTCCAGGAGGTCCTCGGCGCCCCGGTGCTGTTCCTGGGCATCTCCGTCCCCTCCGACGGCTGGCACGCCCCCAACGAGAAGGTCGAACTCGACCTCCTGCTCAAGGGAGTCGAGACCAGCGCGTACCTCTGGGGCGATCTCGCGGAGCACTGGCGCGATGCTCCCTGACCGGCGGCCGCCTTCCGGGCCGATGCCCCGCGCGGGGCACACTGGAAGGGCCGCCCCACACCTCCAGGTCCCACCGGACCCGGTCGCCCGCCGCCGCACGTCCCGCTGAACCGCCGCCGAAACAACCGTTGCACCGGGGGAGTTGGAAGCACCCGTGACCACCTGGACCGACCACAACGCCGATCGACCCATCTCGCTCACCGCGCCCAGCGGCATCGACCGGGCCGCCCACCACCGGCTCGACGAGGCCTGGCTGGCCGCGGCGTGGAGCCACCCCTCGACTCGCTGCTTCGTGGTCTCCGGCGGTCAGGTGCTCCTCGACGAGACACCCGACGGACGCACCGAACTCGTCACCACCCCCTCGTTCGAGGCCCCGCTCACCGAGGCGCACCGCTACTTCCTCGGCACGGACGCGGACGGCGTCAGCTACTTCGCGCTGCAGAAGGACGCCCTGCCCGGCCGCATCGACCAGTCGGCCCGCCCGGCGGGACTGCGCGAGGCCGGCCTGCTGCTGTCGCCCCGGGACGCGGGCCTGATGGTGCACGCCGTCGCGCTGGAGAACTGGCAGCGACTGCACCGCTTCTGCTCCCGCTGCGGCGAGCGCACCGTGATCGCGGCGGCCGGTCACATCCGCCGCTGCCCCGCCTGCGGCGCCGAGCACTACCCGCGCACCGACCCGGCCGTGATCATGGCGGTCACCGACGACGAGGACCGCATCCTGCTCGGCCGCCAGGTGCACTGGCCCGAGGGACGCTTCTCCACGCTCGCCGGGTTCGTGGAGCCCGGCGAGTCCATCGAACAGGCGGTGCGCCGCGAGGTGCACGAGGAGGTGGGCATCGCCGTCGGGCAGGTCGAGTACGTCGCCAGCCAGCCCTGGCCGTTCCCGTCCAGTCTCATGCTGGGCTTCCTGGCCCGCGCCACCTCGACCGACATCGAGGTCGACGGCGACGAGATCCACGAGGCCCGCTGGTTCTCCCGCGACGACCTGGGCGCCGCCTTCGACTCCGGCGAGGTGCTGCCCCCGTACGGCATCTCCATCGCGGCCCGCCTGATCGAGCTCTGGTACGGCAAGCCCCTGCCGACGCGGAGCGTCTGACCCGGCGCCCCGGCGCAGCCGACGGCGCCTCGCGCAAGCTCGCGGTGGTCCGTCGCACGGCATGACGAAGCGGTCCCCGACACAGGTCGGGGACCGCTTCGTACGCGTCGGCGCTCCGGTTACGCGCTGATCTTCTGCTTCACCTGGGCGAGCGACGGGTTCGTCAGGGTCGAGCCGTCGGCGAAGAGCACGGTCGGGACCGTCTGGTTTCCGCCATTCGCCTTCTCGACGAACGCCGCGGACTCCGGGTCCAGCTCGATGTTGATCTCGGTGTACGCGATGCCCTCGCGGTCCATCTGGCTCTTCAGCCGGCGGCAGTAGCCGCACCACGTGGTGCTGTACATCGTCACGGAACCCTGCATCTCGCTCGCGCTCCTCAGGCAGCTCGGGGAAGTCGTCCGGAGAGGGAACGTACGCGACGGGGCGGGACATTCCCATGGGGGGTATCGGCCGGACGTGACGCCCGACGCATAAGTACGACCGCGGGTGCCTCCCTGTGGACAACCGGCGCACCCGTCTCCGGCGACCTGGCAGCATGGCCGTGTGACAGCAGCAACGCACTCCCCCCTTTTCCCGCGGGTACCGGACACGGCCGACGCGGTGCTCGAAGGGCTCGACCCCGAACAGCGCGAGGTGGCCACCGCCCTGCGCGGTCCGGTGTGCGTGCTGGCGGGCGCCGGCACCGGCAAGACCCGGGCGATCACCCACCGGATCGCCTACGGGGTGCGCGCCGGGATCCTCCAGCCCTCCAGCGTGCTAGCCGTCACCTTCACCAACCGCGCCGCCGGCGAGATGCGCGGCCGGCTGCGCCAGCTCGGCGCGCACGGCGTCCAGGCCCGCACCTTCCACTCGGCCGCCCTGCGTCAGCTGCAGTACTTCTGGCCGAAAGCGATCGGCGGCAGTCTGCCCCGGCTCGTCGATCGCAAGATCCAGCTCGTCGCGGACGCGGCCGCCGCCTGCCGCATCCGCCTCGACCGCGGCGAGCTGCGGGACGTCACCGCCGAGATCGAGTGGTCCAAGGTGACCCAGACCGTCCCGTCCGACTACGCGCCCGCGGCCGCGAAGGCCGGCCGGGAGGTGCCCCGCGACCCGGCCGAGATCGCCCAGCTCTACTCCGTCTACGAGGACCTGAAGCGGAGCCGCTCGGTCATCGACTTCGAGGACGTCCTGCTGCTCACCGTCGCCGTCCTCCAGGACCGGCGCGACATCGCCGAACAGGTCCGCGCCCAGTACCAGCACTTCGTGGTCGACGAGTACCAGGACGTCAGCCCGCTGCAGCAGCGTCTGCTGGAGCTGTGGCTCGGCGACCGGGACGACCTGTGCGTCGTCGGCGACGCCAGCCAGACCATCTACTCCTTCACGGGCGCGACCCCCGACCACCTTCTCGACTTCCGCACCCGCCACCCCCACGCGACCGTCGTCAAGCTGGTCCGCGACTACCGCTCCACCCCCCAGGTGGTCCACCTCGCCAACGGGCTGCTCGCCCAGGCCCGCGGCCGGGCCGCCGACCACCGCCTGGAACTGGTCTCCCAGCGCCCCGCCGGCCCGGAGCCCGACTACACCGAGTACGTCGACGAGCCCGCCGAGGCCGAGGGTGCCGCCCGCCGCATCCGCGACCTCATCGCCTCCGGCGTCCCGGCGAGCGAGATCGCGATCCTGTTTCGCACCAACGCCCAGTCCGAGACCTACGAGCAGGCCCTCGCCGACCTCGGCGTGCCCTACCAGCTGCGCGGCGCGGAGCGCTTCTTCGACCGGCCGGAGGTGCGCAAGGCGGGCGTCGCCCTGCGCGGCGCCGCCCGCTTCGGGGGCAACGACTCCCTCCTCGACGACGCCGTCGACCTGCCCTCGCAGGTGCGTGCCGTCCTGTCCGGCGAGGGCTGGACCCCGCAGCCCCCGGCCGGCTCCGGCGCCGTCAGGGAGCGCTGGGAGTCGCTGGCCGCCCTGGTGAACCTGGCCCGGGACTTCGCCGCCGCCAGACCCGGCGCCACCCTCGGCGACCTGGTGGCCGAGCTCGACGAGCGGGCGAGTGCCCAGCACGCGCCCACCGTGCAGGGCGTCACCCTCGCCTCCCTGCACTCCGCCAAGGGCCTGGAGTGGGACGTCGTGTTCCTGGTCGGCGTCGCCGAGGGCATGGTCCCGATCACCTACGCCAGGACCGACGAGCAGATCGAGGAGGAGCGCCGGCTCCTCTACGTCGGCGTCACCCGCGCCCGCGAGCGGCTGCACGTGTCCTGGGCGCTGTCCCGCTCACCCGGCGGACGGGCGAGCCGCCGCCCCAGCCGGTTCCTCGACGGACTGCGCCCCGGCTCCGCGTCGGCCGCCGGGCGCGCCCCGGCGGGTGCCGCCGGTGGCGTGGAGCGCGGTTTCCCCGTGCCCAGGGGGGCCGCCGAGGCCGTCCCGCGGCGCGTTCGGCGTACCCCGGCCCGCTGCCGGGTCTGCGGCCGCACGCTCACCGACGCCGGTGAGATGAAACTGATGCGCTGCGAGGACTGCCCCTCCGACATGGACGAGGGACTCTACGAGCGGCTGCGCGAGTGGCGGGCGGACCAGGCGCAGGCCAGTGGACAGCCGGCCTTCTGCGTCTTCACCGACAAGACCCTGATGGCGATCGCCGAGGCCGTGCCCGACGACGAGCGGGAGCTGGCGCGCATCCCCGGGGTCGGCATGCGCAAGCTCCACCGCTACGGGGCCGATGTTCTCGCCCTCTGCGCAGGCCAGGACCTTGCCGGAGCGGAGGAGGGGGACTGATGCCAACTCGTCGAAAAAATAGTTTGCGCATGCCCCGGCAATCCCCATAGGTTCTTGGTCACGGGAACAGCGTCCTTCCTGAGGCCCTGATTCCGTGTTGTACTTGCATATCCAACGGGCTGGTTCGTCCCAGCCCTTGAGACGCCGAGAGGAGGCGAGTCCAGTGATCAGCATCGAGAGCCGCTTCGTCAGCTCCGCCAAAATGACCGATCGCTCGGTCGTCTCCCTGTGCATGCCCGGCGTCTCCCACCGGGGCACCGGTCTGTCCGGCATCCGTGCCGTGCGTCCGGCGTCCTCCCTGTCTCTCGCGGGTCTTCCCATCCGTGAGCGCAATGAGCGACCGACCAAGGCACTGGAAGCAGTAGCGGCACAGGCGCAGGCCTATGCCTTTACGGCGGCCGGTGCCGGAGCCCGGAAGCAGACGACGCAGCACCACCTGATGTGGGCCTTCCGTGGGCCAGAACCCTGGAGTGAACCAGCCTGATCGCCGATCAGGCCGGCGCCTTCAGGGCCGCGGAACCCCACCCGGGATCCGCGGCCCTTCTGTTTTCCCCGAACGGGGACGGCGGAGCGAAGGGGCCTCGGGCAGCAAAAGAACCCGGTACCCAGCCGACCACCGGCCCACCGGCCGGACCGACCAGACGAGGAAGACGACCCGTGCAACTCGAAGCGCACGCCCCGTCCGTACCGCCTTCCGAAACGATCCCCCCGCCCGGCCTCACGGAGGACTCCACCTTGACCCCGCTCACGGCGCTCACCGCGCTCGACGACGCCATCGAGAACCTCGGCGTACCCGTCCCCTGCCGTTCCTACGACCCGGAGGTCTTCTTCGCCGAGTCGCCGGCGGACGTCGAGTACGCCAAGTCCCTCTGCCGCACCTGCCCGCTGATGGCGGCCTGCCTCGCCGGCGCCAAGGAGCGGCGTGAGCCCTGGGGCGTCTGGGGTGGCGAGCTGTTCGTCCAGGGTGTCGTCGTCGCCCGGAAGCGGCCGCGTGGCCGCCCGCGCAAGAACCCGGTCACGGCATGAACATCACCGGAACGATCGACCGCCCCCTCACGCACGACCCCCAGAAGCAGGCCCCGATGAAGCCGTCCACCAGCGAGCCCGCAGGCTCCGCGACCGAAGACGTCACCACCACCGGCGCGAACGCGTCGCGTCAGAACAGGACCCGAGAGATGCAACTCATCCCAGAAGCACTGGCCCGGGCGCATATGCACGAGCGACTGCGTGAGGCGGAGCAGGACCGCCGGGCCGTGCGCCTGGCCGCGGCCCGCCGGATGCAGCGCCGTGCCGAGCGCGCCTCGCGGCGCGCCCGGCGCGCGCTCGCCATCGCGGTCATGCAGTAACCCTTCACACCCGCGAGCGGTGGCCTCCTCACCAGGAGGCGAGCTCTTCCCCCCGGGGGCCGATCCGTGCGAACGGAGCGGCCCCGCGGTGCGTTGCGGCCCCCGTGCGGCGGACCGGCGGTATCGTCGCGGAGTGACGTGTCTTTCCGGAGGCAGTGACCACGGCGGCTCCTCGGAGGAGCCCCCCGGGGTCGTGTGCGCGCGCTGCGGCGCCCTGCCCGACGGCCCGCGACCCACCTGGACCTGCTCCGTCGAGGGCGGCGTCCGCCGCTACTTCTGCGACGCCTGTTCCCGGAAGAACCTCAGATCGATCGAGGGACGCCTCGACTCTCCCTGGTGGTGAGAGGCCCCCTCCCGGACCCGCCGTCCGGGAGGGGCACGCCCCGGAACGGTTCACGCCTCCGCGGCAGCCTCCTCGTCGTCCGCGTCGGGCGAGAAGCCCGGCAGCCACTCCTCCAGCTCGTCCCTCAGCCGCACCGTCGACCCCAGCTGACACAGCACACCGATGGTGCTGAGGGTCACCCGGTGTATCAGCAGGTACGCCGGGGGCAGGTTCAGCTGCTTGCCCAGCTGGTAGGCGGGGGAGCGGGGGTCGGCGATGCGGGCCGCCTGGCTGCGCATCCAGCCCCGGGTGAAGGTGAACTCGTCCGCCCGGGCCGGCTCGATGATCGGCAGGAGGTAGTCGAGCACCGCGTCGGGGTTCAGCTCGATCGACTCCCGGACGAAACCCTCCGCGCAGAGCAGCTCGTAGACCGCCTCCGCCTCGCCGTCCAGGGTCATGCGGAGGGACTCGCCGATCGGCGTCGGCAGGCCGCCGGGAAGGCGGTCCACCGTGCCGAAGTCCAGCACACCGAGGCGCCACTCGTCCTCGCCGCCGGGGCCGCCCGGCAGCAGGCGGAAGTTGCCCGGGTGCGGGTCGGCGTGCAGCAGGCCGGTGCGGGCCGGCCCCGAGAACAGGAAGTGCGCCAGGAGCTGACCGGCGCGGTCGCGCTGCTCCGGGGTGCCGTCCGCGATCACCTCCGAGAGCGGGACGCCCTCGATCCACTCGGTGATCAGGACCTCGTCGCGCTGGTGGACCACCGCCGGGACGACGATGTCCGGATCGTCGACGAACTCCTCCGCGTGGATCTGCTGGGCCTGGGCCTCCAGGGCGTAGTCCAGTTCCTCGGAGACCCGGTCCCTGAGCTCGGCGATCAGGGGTTTGATGTCCATGCCGGGGATCAGCGGGCCCAGCAGGCGGGCGAAGCGGCTCAGCTGGCTGAGGTCGGACAGCAGGGCCTCGCCGGCGCCGGGGTACTGCACCTTGACCGCCACCTCGCGGCCGTCGTGCCACACCGCCCGGTGCACCTGGCCGATCGAGGCCGCGGCGGACGGCTTGTCCTCGAACTCCTCGAACAGCTCCCGCCAGTCCGCGCCCAGCCGCTGCTCCAGCACCGAGTGCACGGTGCGGGTCGGCATGGGGGGCGCCGCCTCCTGGAGCTTGGTCAGCGCCGCACGGTAGGGCCCGGCGACCTCCTCGGGCAGGGCCGACTCGAAGACGGACAGGGCCTGCCCGAACTTCATCGCGCCGCCCTTGAGTTCGCCGAGCACCTTGAACAGCTGCTCCGCTGTGCGCTGTTGCAGTTCCCGGCCGACGAGCTCCGCGGATTCGCCCACGATCCGTTTGCCGAGTCCCCAGGTCGCCCGCCCGGCGAAGCCGAGCGGAAGCGCGGCGAGCTTGGCGGTCCGGGTGACCGCCTTCCGGGGAAGATCAGACATGCGCCCTCCAAGTCCCAGCAGGCCGTGCCGCCCCCGCCTGACGGCGGATCCTCGACGACGGCCGTTGCTCCGCCATTGTCTCGCGTCGCTCCCCGTTCTTTGAGGGGTGTTCCGTACTGGGCTTTTCCGTGGCTCCGCACGGGCAGTCACGATGCGGCCACAGCGGGCGGGCGCGCCAGTCCAGATCGGGCACGGACACCTCCCAGCGGGCGCCCGCGCTGGAGGGGCGTCCGCCGTCGAGAAAGGTGAGCGCGTGCGCGGCCGCCAGGCCGGCGACGGTGGTGGCGAGGGCCAGATCGCACGGCCGCACCGGGCGCGCTCTGCCCGAGCGCCACTGCGCGACCAGGCGTGGCCACGCCCCGTCCCGGTCCGCGCGGTCCCGGTGCAGACAGCCGGAGCAGCCGGTCTCGCCCGGCAGGACGAGGGGCCCCACGATCCCCGTACCCTCCACGACCCCGGCGTACAGATGCGGTGTTCCGGTGGCGAGGAGGTCCGCGGCCGCGGACGGGTCGGGTGTGTGCACCGCCACATCGTCCCGGGGGGCGAGGATCACCAGCGAGTGACCCGGATCACTCTCCTCGGGACGGGTGTGCGGGTCGCGCCGCGCCGGGCGGTCCGGGGCCGCCCGGCGCACGGCTCGCCGCGCTGCCGCGTCCCTGCGTTCACCGACGGCCTCCGCGGGCAGCCCGCCCGGCGCCACGTCCCACGGCTCGACGCAGCCGCCGTCGCGCACGTCGACCTCTCCGACCCCCGCGCCGGACAGCACGGCCGCCAGCAGGGCGCCCACCCGGCCCGCGCCCCGGACCAGCACCCGAAGGTCGCGCCGGGCGGCCAGGCGGCTCATCGCGTCGCCCGGCGCGCGGGCCACCAGGGAGAGCGAGGCCAGGTCGGGGCGCAACCGGTCCATCACCTCCTTCTTCCCGCGCAGGGCGTCCGCAGCCGCACCGCCTCCCCGCGCGTCGTCGAGGAGCCCGGCCCCGGCCAGCCGCTCCACGAGCCCGTCGACATGGCCCTCGGGCAGGTCCATGCGGCGCCCCTCCTGCCGGAGCAGGGGCAGCCCGCGCGTCCCGTTGATCAGGTCGAGGAAACTGCCCGTCGCGGTGTCCATCGGACCCAGTGTCATCGCGTGCGCCGGAGTCATCCCGAACTGCACGGTGTTCAGATCGCGCCAGCCGCGCCTGAGCGCGGGTTTCACCATCGGATGCATGCGGTCCCCCGTAGAGCGGAAGAAGTGCCGAAGATGCGCCGGAAGGCGCCGGCGGAGTGCCGGAGCCGGAGCAGGTGGTCGGGAAGGTGCTGAAGATCGTCGAAGGAGTCGCCGAAGGAGTTGTTGAAGGCCGAGGAAAGGACAGGCGTCACGGAACGTCCCCAAATGCCGGGGAGCCCGGCCCTCGCCTCCCGACGAGTGCCAGCATGCCCGGTCCCGTCCGCCGGCGCCGAAAGTTGTCCACAGGCAGGGGATATTCGTCGTACGAATCAAACGCCGGGTGGGGGGATCGGCACGGAACCGTCCCGGACCCGGGACTTCCCCGACTGCAGCGGGTAACGTCGGGGCGTGTCCGCCGACCCACTGCACCGCGCCGGAACGCCACAGCGCAGCAAGACGAGCCCGCCGCCGAGCGGCTCCGGGGCGAGCGCGATCGAAGTCCGCAGGAGCGCCCGTCGCCGCAGGACGGTCTCCGCGTACCGCGAGGGCGATCGCACCGTCGTGCTCATCCCCGCCCGGATGTCCGAGGCGGAGGAGCAACGCTGGGTGAGCGTCATGCTCGACAAGCTGGCCGCGCAGGAGAGCAAGCGGGCCCTGGGCGACGCCGAGCTGGCCGCGCGCGCCGGGCGGCTGTCGGCCCAGTACTTCGACGGCCGCGCCCGGCCCCGCACGGTCCGCTGGGTCACCAACCAGAACACGCGATGGGGCTCCTGCACCCCCGCGGAGGGGAGCATCCGCCTCTCGCACCGCCTGCAGGGCATGCCGGAGTACGTCGTGGACTACGTGCTCCTGCACGAGCTGGCGCACCTGCTCGTGCCCGGACACGGCCCGGACTTCTGGCGGCTCCTGGAGGCGTATCCGCGCACCGAGCGTGCCCGGGGCTATCTCGAAGGCGTCGTCGCCGCGAACCGGCTGCCGCATCCGCCGGACGCGCGCGGGGAGTGACCGCTTCCCGGTGGCGGACGCCCGCCGTCGCCCGACAGGGATTCTGTACCGGGTCTGTACCGACTTCGTCCGGTGTCGGACTTTGCCATTAACCTGGCGCGACGCACTCGCTTCGGGATGGGGGACGGTCGTTACGCATGCCCAGGGAATTCCAACGCGGCCACAAGGCCAGGATCAGTGACCTCACCGCGGGCACGGATCTGTACGTAGGCGTGCAGATCTCCGGCCCCGGACTGACCTTCGACATCAGCTGCTTCGGTCTGGACGCCGACGAACGCCTCTCGGACGACCGGTACTTCGT
The DNA here is from genome assembly GCF_044746005.1 of Streptomyces sp. NPDC086766. NCBI lineage: Bacteria > Bacillati > Actinomycetota > Actinomycetes > Kitasatosporales > Streptomycetaceae > Streptomyces > Streptomyces sp. NPDC086766. The sequence goes on from NZ_JBIVBI010000002.1 coordinate 444,591, forward strand.
CTTCTTCAACCAGCCGAAGTCCCCCGAGGAGTCCATCCAGCTCCTGGGCGCCCAGGCGGGCGACACGGAGTCCTTCCGGGTCACGCTCGACCGGATCCCGCCGCAGATCAAGAAGCTGTCGTTCACGGCCACGATCGACGGCACCGGGCAGATGTCGCAGATCGGCCCCGGCTACCTGCGCATCGTGGCGGGCGGCGAGGAGGTGGCCCGGTACGCGTTCAGCGGCTCGGAGTTCACCACCGAGCGGGCCGTGATGCTGGGCGACTTCTACCTCAAGGACGTGTGGCGGTTCGCCGCCGTGGGCCAGGGCTTCGACGGCGGCCTGGAGGCGCTGCTGAAGAACTTCGGCGGCGAGGTCGCGGAGGAGGAGAGCCCCGCCCCGCAGCAGGAGCCGCCGCAGGCTGCCGGAGCCCCGGGCTTCGCACCGCCCGCGTTCGGCGCGCCCTCCGGTCCGGCCGCGCCCGGTCCGGCGCCGCAGCCCGCCCAGGGCTTCGCCCCGCCCGCGGGTGCGACCCCGCCGCCCCCGGCGCCCTCCCCGTCGGTGCACGCCGCGCCGACCATCGTCGCGCCCATGACCCCGCCGGGCGGCATCGTCCCGCCCCCGTCCCCCGCACCCGCGCCCTTCGGCCAGCAGCCCCCGTACGGCGGGCCCCCCGGGCAGACGGCGCCTCCGCCCCCCGGCTACGGCCGGCCCCCGGTCCCGCAGGCTCCGGTCCCGCTGCCCGGCTACGGCCAGCCCACGCCTCCGCCCGGCTACGGCCGGCAGCCCTACGGCCAGGTGCCGGGCCAGCCCGCGCCGTACGGAGCGGCCCCCCAGGGCGCTCCCCAGGGCGCCGGTGTGACCGCCGCGCTGCAGCAGTTCAAGGAGACGCCCACCGGCCAGCGCTGGACGCTGCAGAACAGCAAGCTCGTCCGCGCCGACCTCGGCATGGGCGGGCAGCCCGTGCTGGCCCGGCAGGGCAGCATGGTGCTCTACCAGGGCAAGGTCGACTTCAGCTACAAGGGCGCCGGCTTCGCGGGTCGCGTCGTGGGCAACGCCACCGGCCAGGAGATGCAGCTGATGCGCTGCACCGGCCAGGGCCAGGTGTTCTTCGCCGAGCGCTCCACCCACCTGCACCCCGTCGAACTCCAGGGCGACGCGATCTGCGTCTCCGCGGAGAACGTCCTCGCCTTCGACGAGGGCCTGCAGTACGAGGTCCGGCGTGTCGAGGGACACGGCATCCCCGGCGGCGCCCTGTTCACGATGCAGTTCCAGGGGACCGGCACGATCGTCGTCAAGACACACGGCACGCCCGTGGTGCTGCCCGTGACACCGACGACCTTCGTCGACTCCAACGCCGTCGTGGCCTGGTCCGCCGCCGCCCAGGTGATCGTCTCCAGCCAGGTGCGCATGCGCCGCAACGCCTACCCGGGCCACACCGGCGAGGGCGTCAACCTCCAGTTCCGGGCCGCGCCCGGCAACTTCGTCGTCGTCCAGCCCTACGAGGTCTGAGGGAGCCCGTCATGAACCAGCCGCTCGCGGGCTACGCCCCCGCACCCGTCACCGCCCGCATGGAGAACCACGGCAGCCACATGCTGAAGGTCGCCATGCAGACCGGCAACGACCTCCTCGCGCGCGTGGGATCGATGGTGGCCTACGAAGGGTTCATCCAGTACGAACCCAACCCGCCGGCCGTCCGTCAGATCGCCCGCGACTGGATCACCGGTGAGGGCGCGCCCCTGATGAAGTGCTCCGGCGACGGCCTGCTCTACCTCGCCGACTACGGCGCCGATGTCGTCGTCATCAACCTCAACGGCGACGCGATCTCCGTCAACGCCACCAACCTGCTCGCCTTCGACGCCACCCTCCAGTGGGGCGTCGAGCGGGTCAAGGGGCTGGCGAAGTTCGCCGGGCAGGGCCTGTGGAACACCAAGATCTCCGGACAGGGCTGGGTCGCGCTGACCTCCCGGGGCAAGCCGATCGTCGTCGACTGCGGCGGCGGCGAGGACGAGACCTACGTCGACCCGGACGCGCTCGTCGCGTGGTCCCCGAACCTGAAGGTGAAGGGCAAGCGCAGCTTCAAGGCGCAGTCGCTGATCGGCCGGGGCAGCGGTGAGGCCTACCAGATGGCCTTCTCCGGCCAGGGCATCGTCGTCGTCCAGCCCAGCGAGGACAGCACCGACCGCCTCCGGTTCCGGGGCTGAGGGGGAGCCAACACACCATGCAGAGCCCGCTTTTCGCCTTCAACGACGTCCAGACCCAGGACCGCTGGAGCCTGCAGAACAAGCAGATGCTGCGCGTCACCCTGGAGGGCCACGACGACATCCTCGCCCGCAAGGGCACCATGGTCGCCTACCAGGGCCTCGTCGAGTTCGACGCCGAGTACCGGAGCAACAGCCAGGCACGCGCGCGTGCGCACACCGGCGAGGGCCTGGACCTCATGCGCTGCCACGGGCAGGGCACGGTCTACCTCGCCAACCTCGGTCAGTACGTCCACGTCATGGACGTCGAGCAGGACGGCCTGACGGTCGACAGCAGCTACGTGCTCGCGATGGACTCCTCGCTGCACCACGAGGTCATCGCCGTCGACAGCCTGTACGGCATCTCCGGCTCCGGGAAGTACCAGCTCAACATCACCGGCCGCGGCAAGGTCGCGCTGATGACCTCCGGCGCGCCGCTGATGATGCAGGTGACGCCCGACAAGTACGTCAACTGCGACGCCGACGCGATCGTCGCCTGGTCGACCGGCCTGCGGGTGCAGATGCAGGCCCAGACGCACTCCTCCGGGGTGTGGCGGCGCCGCGGCAACACCGGTGAGGGCTGGGAGCTCAGCTTCATGGGCAGCGGCTACGCGCTGGTCCAGCCCAGTGAGCTGCTGCCGCCGCAGAACGCTCAGATCGGGCAGGGCCTCGCCGCCCAGTTCGGCATGGGCCAGCAGGGAGCGCGGGGGCAGAACCAGGGGAACGTCTGGAGCTGACGGTCCGCGACACAGACGTAAGGGGCGACCGCCCAGCGGCCGCCCCTTGCGTATGAGTCCAGGACGTACGGGTCCGGGACGCGCGCGGTCGGGTCAGACGCGGCCCCGAGCCGCCTCGACGAGCCGCACGACGGACTCGTCCGCCACGTCCGCCACCTCGTCGTACGCGAACCAGCGCAGGTCGAGCGACTCCTCGCTGATGGCCTCGACGGCACCGGCGGGAGCCAGAGCCGCGTACTGCACGTCGAGGTGCCAGGCGCACGGCGTGTGATGGCGGTCCAGGCGCACCGGTCCGCCGGGCAGCAGGGTCAGCCCCGGAATGCCCGACTCCTCGGTCCCCTCGCGCAGGGCGGCCGCCGCCAGTGTGGCGTCGCCCGGCTCGCAGTGCCCGCCCATCTGGAGCCACATCCGCAGCTTCCGGTGCAGGGTGAGCAGGACACGGCCGCGCTCCGGGTCGAGGACCAGCGCGCTGGCCGTGATGTGCCCGTCCGCGCACGCCTTCCACAGGCCGTCCGGGTGCGTCTCCAGGTGCTCCAGGTAGACCTGGCGCAGCTCTTCCTGGTCCCCGTACTCCTTCAGCACGAGGACCGCGTCGTCGTACAGGCTCACTCGGCGTCGTCGCCCTCGGTCTCGCCGCCGTCGCCCTTCTCCCGGCCCTTCCCCGGCTTCTCCGGGCCCTTGCCCAGGTCGGGCTTCCCGGCCGAGCCGCCCGCCGCCTCGCCGAGCATCTTGTCCAGCTCGGAGAAGTCCGGGTGCTCGTGGTGCACGAAGCCGTCCGGGTCGTCCAGGTCGGTCGCCGTCGGCAGCATGTCCGGGTGGGACCACAGGGCGTCGCGGCCCTCGACCCCGCGCGCGTCCGTGAGCGAGGCCCACAGGCGGGAGGCGTCGCGCAGGCGGCGCGGGCGCAGCTCCAGGCCGATCAGCGTGGCGAACGTCTGCTCGGCCGGGCCGCCCGAGGCGCGGCGGCGGCGCAGCGTCTCGCGCAGGGCGTCCGCGGACGACAGCCGGGGTTTGGCGGCCGCGTGCACCACCGCGTCCACCCAGCCCTCGACGAGCGCCAGAGCGGTCTCCAGACGGGCCAGGGCGGCCTTCTGCTCCGGGGTGTCCTCCGGCTGGAACATGCCCTGCTGGAGGGCGTCCTGGAGCTGCTCGGGGTTCTGCGGGTCGAACTGGCCGACCACGTCCTCCAGCTTGGCGGTGTCGACCTTGATCCCGCGCGCGTACCCGTCGACCGCGCCGAACAGGTGCGAGCGCAGCCACGGCACATGCGCGAACAGGCGCTGGTGGGCGGCCTCCCGCAGGGCGAGGTACAGCCGCACCTCCTCCTGCGGCACGCCCAGGTCCTTGCCGAACGCCTCGATGTTCGCCGGCAGCAGCGCGGCCTTGCCGGCCGGGCCGAGCGGCAGGCCGATGTCGGTCGAGCCGACGACCTCACCGGCGAGCACGCCGACGGCCTGCCCGATCTGCGTGCCGAACATGGCGCCGCCCATCGAGCGCATCATGCCGATCAGCGGGCCGGCCATGGCCTGCATCTCCTCCGGCAGCACGTCGCCCATGGCGGTGCCGACGCGCTCGGCGACCGGGTCGACGAGCTCCTGCCAGGCGGGCAGGGTCGCCTCGACCCACTCCGCGCGGCTCCAGGCCACCGCGGAGCCGGCGCCGGACGGCATCGACGTCGCGTCGTCCAGCCACAGGTCGGCCAGGCGGACGGCCTCCTGGACGGCGGTGCGCTCGGCGGGGCCGACGCTCGCGTCCTTGGTGCCGTCCGCGGTGCCCTGGGACACCGTCTGGCGGGCGATCTGCTTGGCCATGTCCCAGTTCACCGGGCCGCCCTCGTAGGAGAGCATCTGGCCGAGCTGCTGGAACGCGGCACCCAGGTCGGTGGGGTTCAGCGAACCGAACATGGCTGCGAGCGGATTGTCGGCGCCGGGCCCGCCAAGGCCTCCGGCTCCGGGCAGCCCGAAGCCGAACGGGTTGGCCGGTCCCTGCCCACCACCGCTCTCCTGGTCCTTCTTCTTGCCCTCGTCGCCGTTCTCCGGCTCCTCCGGCGGAAGGCCGAATCCGAATGGGGTGTCACTCACGGGGTTCCTCGGCTGGTAAGGCCACCGGTTCTTCCGGCGGCGCGGCTGCCCGACAACACCACCCAGCGTAGACACCCCGAGCGGTTCGGGCCTCGGTGCTCCGCCCACGCAACGCCTGCGGCAGGATGGATGCGACCTGGTACGTACGCGTCATTCGCGCCCGTATGGAAGACAACCGCTGGAGACGCCCGGTGAGTTCCCCAGATCCACAGGTTCGCGCAGCGCGAAACCACGAAAGTACACCCGCCCTGCGCGGGCCCGTCGTCGCGGTCACCGGCGCCGCGAGCGGGGTCGGCGCGCTCCTCACCGAGCGGCTGGCCGCCTCGGAGGAGATCAAGCAGGTCATCGCCATCGACGAGCGGCGCGGGGAGTGCGCGGCCGCCCGGTGGCACATCCTCGACGTCCGGGATCCGGCCATCGCCGACAAACTTCGCGGGGCGGATGTCGTGGTGCATCTCGCCCTCGACCTTGACCTGGAGACCGACCCCGCCGCCCGGACGGCCTACAACGTCCGGGGGACCCAGACGGTGCTGACCGCCGCGGCCGCGGCGGGCGTGCACCGCGTGGTGCTGTGCACCTCCGCGATGGTCTACGGCGCGCTGCCGGACAACGAGCTGCCGCTGTCCGAGGACGCGGAACTGCGCGCGACCGCCGAGGCGACGGGCGTCGGCGACCTGCTGGAGATCGAGCGGCTGGCGCGGCGCGCCCCCCGCGCGCACCCCGGGCTCAACGTCACCGTGGTCCGCCCGGCCGTCCTGGTCGGGGGCACCGACACGGCGCTGACCAGGTATTTCGAGTCGCCGCGGCTGCTCGTCGTGGCCGGGTCGCGGCCCGCGTGGCAGTTCTGCCACGTGGAGGACCTGTGCGGCGCGCTCGAGTACGCCGTGCTGGAGAAGGTCGACGGGGAACTCGCCGTCGGGTGCGACGGGTGGCTGGAGCAGGAGGAGGTCGAGGAGCTCAGCGGGATCCGGCGCATGGAGCTGCCCTCGGCGGTCGCGCTGGGCGCGGCGGCCCGGCTGCACCGGATCGGGCTCACCCCGTCCCCGGCCGGGGACCTCGCGTACACGATGTACCCCTGGGTGGTCAGCGGAAGCCGGCTGCACGACGCCGGGTGGCGGCCGCAGTGGACCAACGAGGAGGTCCTCGAGGAGCTCCTGGAGGAGGTGTCCGGACGGCACACGGTCGCCGGACGCCGGCTGGGGCGCAAGGACGCGACGGCAGCGGGAGCCGCGGGCGCGACGGTCGCCCTGCTGGGCGCGGCCGCGGTGGTGCGGCGGGCCAGGAAGGCGCGGCGCCGGATCTGATCGGGGCCCGCCTTCACGGCGGGTTCCGTGTCCGCGGTGGGCTCTGTGTCCGCCGGGGGCCTCGGAGGGGGCTCGGCGTCCTCGGAGGGCCGCCCGGCCGGAGTCGGCTCCTCGTAGGGGTCTCCGAGGCCGTACGCGCGCGTGCCGGGCGAAACGCTCTTCCCGCTGCTTCCGCGCGTGCGGCACGATGGGGGCATGGCATCCTCCAACGATCACCCCGGCGAGCAGGCCGCCGAGGACCCGGTCAAGCTGATCGGCGTCCGGGAGACCCCCCTCTCCGTCGACGAGGTCTTCCGGGCCGTCGGGGACGACGCGGCGGGCGGTGTCGCCCTCTTCGTGGGCACCGTGCGCAACCACGACGGGGGTGCCGACGTCGACGCGCTCGGCTACTCCTGCCACCCCAGTGCCGAGGCCGAGATGCGGCGGATCGCCGAGAAGGTGGTCGCGGAGTACCCGGTACGCGCGCTGGCGGCCGTGCACCGCGTGGGGCAGCTCGCGGTGGGCGACCTGGCCGTCGTCGTCGCCGTGTCCTGCCCGCACCGGGGAGAGGCCTTCGAGGCCTGCCGGAAGCTGATCGACGACCTCAAGCACGAGGTGCCGATCTGGAAGCACCAGCGCTTCTCCGACGGCACCGAGGAGTGGGTGGGGGCCTGCTGAGGGCGCTCCGCCGGGCCGCCGAACTCCCCCGCCCCGCCACCGGTTGCGTAACCGCACCCCGGGCATGAGCGTTGTCAGTGCGGATGGTTAATCTGCTGATCACGAAGTCGCGGTCGGTCCCTCGAGGTCTGTCCGTCGGGGTTGGGAGGTCGGCATGGCTGCGCTCGCCTGGTTGCTGATACCGCTGGTGGCCGCGATAGGCGCCGGCCTGTGGGGGAGTTGGGCGAACCGGACCCGCAGGGTCCGCAGCGACGGCCCGGAACTCGACGGGTACGCGCGTTTCCGCGAGGCCATGGAGAGGTCCCACTCCGGCACATGACGGGTTGGCAGCCCTGACGGTGCGCTGACAGGCGCGTCCCGTAGTGTCGAGTCATGCCACGCCGCACCGCGACGATGCTCGCCTCCACCCTGATGCTGATCGCGCTCCTGTGCGCGGGTGTGTTCCTCCCCGTGCCGTACGCGGAGATGAGCCCGGGGCCGACGGTCAACACCCTCGGTGAGCACGACGGCGAGCCGGTGCTGCAGATCGCCGGGCACAAGACCTACCCGACCGACGGTCACCTCAACATGACCACCGTCCGGGTCACCAGTGCGGACTACCGGATGAACCTGGTCGAGGCCGTCTACGGCTGGCTGGCGCACGACAACAAGATCGTTCCGCACGACACGCTCTACCCCGACGGCAAGACGGAGCAGCAGTCGACCCAGGAGAACGCCGAGGAGTTCAGCCAGTCCCAGGAGAGCGCCAAGGTCGCCGCGCTGAAGGAACTCGATGTTCCGGTGCAGTCCTGGGTGATCGTCTCCACGGTGGTCAAGAACACCCCGGCCCAGGGCAGGCTGCACGCCGGTGACGTGATCAAGGCCGTCGACGGCACCGCGGTGAAGCAGCCCGCCGACGTCGCCAAGCTGGTCACCAAGCACAAGCCCGGCGAGAACGTGGTCTTCACGATCGTGCCCGCCAAGGAGCAGGCCGCCGCCGAGAAGGCGCGCAAGCCCGCGACCGCCACCAAGGACGTCACGATCAGGACGGCGCAGTCGACCGACAGCGGCACCAAGCGCGCCATCGTCGGGATCTCCGCCGGAACGGACCACACGTTCCCGTTCTCGATCGACATCAAGCTCGCCGACGTCGGCGGACCGAGCGCCGGTCTGATGTTCGCGCTCGGCATCTACGACAAGCTCACCCCCGGCAGCCTGACCGGCGGGAAGTTCGTGGCCGGCACCGGGACGATCGACGACCAGGGCAAGGTGGGTCCGATCGGCGGCATCGAGATGAAGACCGTCGGCGCGCGCGAACGGGGGGCCCAGTACTTCCTGACCCCTGCCGAGAACTGCGCCTCCGCCGCCAAGGACACGCCCGCGGGGCTCACCCTCGTCAAGGTGAACACCATGGGCGACGCGCTCGGCGCCCTGGCGGACATCCGGTCCGGGAAGACCGCCGACCTGCCGAAGTGCACGGCCAAGGGCTGAGGCCCTGCACGCCCAGGACCGAGGCCCGGCCCACCGCTCCCGGCCGGGGCCGGGAACACCGCGACCCGTCGCCGAAGGGCCGAGACGCCGAGACGCACCGCACGTGGCCGGGGCGCCCCACCATCGGGGCGCCCCGGCCACGTCCTCCCAGGCCCTCAGTCCTCGAACGTCGCCCTCAGGGCGTCCGCCAGCCCCGGCACCAGGTCGGGGCCCGTGAGGACCTCCGTCGGGGAGTCCTTCTCCCGCAGCCGCAGGGCCGACTCCCGCGCGCCGTCCCGCAGGACCGCGACCGTCATACGGACCTCCTGGCGCTCGGGGTGGTCCGCCACCCACTTCGCCAGCTTCGCCCCGTCCAGCCCCTGCGGGACCTGCGTCTCGGCGGAAGGGGGCAGCATCAGGCGCTCCACGGTGAGCGCACAGCCGGCCACCGCGTCGGGCCAGGCGATCGTGCCGAGGAAGTCGTCGAGCGGCCGGTCCGCCGGGATCTCGTCCTGCTCGATCGGGGTGAGGCCGGAGGCCTCCTGCTCGTCCCCCAGGCCGAGCTGCTTCGCGAGAGCGGGTTCCTGGACCCGGAGCCGTGCGGTGTCTACGAGGGCGAAGAGGCGAGCGGGCTGGTCCCAGCCGAGGCCGGACGCGTACTCGTCGATCTCGAGTACGGCCCGGGTGAGGGGGCTCGCTGCCATGGGAGTGTTGGACATGGTCACAATCCTGCCTCGTTCCCGCCCGGAATCGGGAACCGAGTAAACCCTCAGTAAGTTGCATAGGTGTGGGTCCACGATCACGGGGGCACACCGGACGGTCCACGGACACGGGGACTGACGCAACGACAGCGAATCGACAGCGAACTTCGAGGTGCGCACCTTGGCTTTCCAGATGCCGGACCGCGGCGGAGGCCCCACGGGGCCGCGGATCAGAGTGGGCCGCCCGTCCCGGCGCGTCCGGACCCTGCTGATGACCCTGGGCGTCCTTGCCGTGCTCGGCATGGCGTTCACCATGTTCGCGGGGTTCTGGACGGACTGGCTGTGGTACCGGTCGGTGCACTACTCGTCCGTGTTCACCACCACGCTGTGGACCAAGATCGGGCTGTTCTTCGTCTTCGGTCTGCTGATGGCGGCCGCGGTCGGCTTCAACATCTGGCTCGCGCACCGGCTGCGGCCCCCGTTGAGCGCCATGTCGATGGAGCAGCAGAGCCTCGACCGCTACCGGATGGGGATCGCGCCGTACAAGAAGTGGCTGCTGTGCGGCATCACCGCGCTGGTGGGCCTGATCGCGGGCGCCTCGGCGGCGAGCCAGTGGCGGACCTGGCTGATGTGGGTCAACGGCGTGCCGTTCCACCAGCAGGACCCGCAGTTCCACCTCGACGTGGCCTTCTACGCCTTCGACCTGCCGTGGTACCGCTTCCTGCTCGGCTTCGGCTTCGCCGCCACGATCCTGTCCGTGATCGCCGCCGCGCTCACCCACTACCTGTACGGCGGGCTGCGCGTCACCAGCCCCGGCGCGCGCGCCACGGCCGCGGCCACCGGGCATCTGTCGGTGCTGCTCGGCGTCTTCGTCGCCCTCAAGGCGGTCGCCTACTGGCTCGACCGGTACGGACTCGCGGTGAAGTCCAGCGACTTCAAGGCGACCGGCAACTGGACGGGCCTCAGGTACGTCGACGCCCACGCCTACCTGCCGGCCAAGACGATCCTGTTCTGCATCGCCGTCATCTGCGCGCTGCTGTTCTTCGCCACGCTGTGGCGGCGCACCTGGCAGCTGCCCCTCATCGGCTTCGGCCTGATGGTGCTCTCGGCCATCCTCATCGGCGGCCTGTACCCGGCGATCGTCCAGAAGTTCCAGGTCCAGCCCAACGAGCAGGCCAAGGAGGCGCCGTACGTCGCGAAGAACATCAGGGCGACGCGCGAGGCCTACGGCATCGACGACACCCAGGTCTCCGAGTACGCGGGGGAGAGCACCGCCAAGGACAAGTCGAAGCTGCGCGGGGACGTCGACTCGGCGGCGAGCATCCGCATCCTGGACCCGAACATCGTCTCGCCCACGTTCCAGCAGCTCCAGCAGATGCGGAACTACTACACGTTCCCCAACAACCTGGACGTGGACCGCTACGCGCGGGACGGCAAGGTCCAGGACACGGTCGTGGGCCTGCGCGAGCTGAACCTCGCGGGCATCCCGAAGAAGAACTGGATCAACAACCACTTCCGCTACACCCACGGCTACGGCGTCGTCGCGGCCAAGGGCACGGAGGCCGAGAGCAACGGCCGGCCCGTCTTCACCGAGTCCGACCTGCCCTCCAGCGGCCAGCTGGGGACGTACGAACAGCGGGTCTACTACGGCGAGAAGACCACCACCTACTCGATCGTCGGCGGTCCCCAGAAGGAGATCGACTACTCCGACGACAACGGTGAGAAGACCACCAGCTACCAGGGCCGCAGCGGGGTCAGCCTGTCCAGCCCGATCAACCGCGCGGCCTACGCGGCGGCGTTCGGGGAGCCGCAGATCCTCTACTCCGGCGCCATCGGCGACGGCTCGCGGATCCTCTACAACCGCACGCCCAAGGAGCGCGTGGAGGCGGTGGCGCCCTGGCTGACCATCGACGGCGACGCCTACCCCGCGGTGGTGGACGGACGCATCCAGTGGATCGTCGACGCCTACACGACCACGAACGGATACCCGTACGCCTCCCGGACGACCCTGGGGGACACGACCGCCGACTCGCTGACCTACAACAACAACCAGCGCGCGGTGGTGGCCCAGCAGAACCAGGTCAACTACATCCGCAACTCGGTCAAGGCGACCGTCGACGCCTACAGCGGCCAGGTCAGGCTGTACCAGTGGGACGACGCGGACCCGGTGCTGAAGACCTGGATGAAGGCCTTCCCCGGGACGGTGAAGCCGAAGACGGACATCTCCCCGGAGCTGATGGCCCATCTCCGTTACCCGCAGGACCTGTTCAAGGTCCAGCGCGAGCTGCTCACCCGCTACCACGTTCAGGACGCGCAGACCTTCCTCAGCGGCAGCGAGGTGTGGCAGGTGCCCAACGACCCGACGAACAAGTCGGGCAACGCGGTGCCGCCGTACTACCTGACCATGAAGATGCCCGACCAGACCGCCCAGGCGTTCTCGCTGACCACGACCTTCACGCCGAACGGCCGGGACAACCTCAGCGCCTTCATGGCGGTCGACTCCCAGGCGGGCACGAAGGACTACGGCCAGATCAGAGTGCTCAAACTGCCGACGAGCAAGACCGTCGACGGTCCCAAGCAGGTGCAGAGCCAGTTCAACTCCAACTCGCAGCAGAACATCGCCGAGTTCGTCCGGCTCATCAGAGGCGGTGACTCGGAGATCGAGTACGGCAACCTGCTGACCGTGCCGCTCGACGGAGGACTGCTCTACGTGGAGCCGGTCTACGTACGCGGCGGTGGACTGAAGTACCCGCTGCTGCGCAAGGTGTTGGTGACCTACGGCGGCACCACCGCGTTCGAGAACACCCTCGACGAGGCGCTGGACAAGGTGTTCGGCGCGGGAGGCGCGACGACCCCGCCACCGGACAACGGCACCGGCAAGCCCCCGGCGTCGAGCAACCCGACGGTCCAGCAGGCGCTCAAGGACGCCCAGAAGGCCTTCGACGACGGTCAGGAGGCCCTGAAGAAGAGCGACTGGCAGGCCTACGGCAAGGCGCAGCAGGACCTCCAGGACGCCCTGAAGAAGGCCGAGCAGGCGCAGTCCCAGCCGGCCCGGCGAAGCGGCGGGACAGGGTAACGGCCGTGCCGTTCGGGCCGGATGAAGACGGCTGACGGAGGTTGACGCTCGAAGGCCCGGATCCCCCGCGGGATCCGGGCCTTCGACGTGTGCGAACGCATGTGCCGACGTGACGGGTGGCCGTGCCGCCGTGGGGAGTTGGGGGATCTGTGTTTGACTTGTCTCTCTGTGGGCATGTCGACAAAACGCTGAAGTGACCTCACTGGCTGCGGTATACCAGGTGTACCCAGGTTGCAGGTGGTGCGACGATGGACGTTATGGGGGACAAGGCAACTCTGTTCGAGACAGGGCGATTTGTGCAGGCCTCCGATCCCGATGAGATCGGAGGCGAGACCCGGGACGAGACCGGGCAGGCCGCCGACGAGGCCGCCGAGGAGGTACGCCGTCGGCTCGCCGCCGAGGCCGGCGACGTGGAGGCGATGAGCGTTCTCGGGGCCATGCTGCTGCGCGGCGGCGACCTCGACGGAGCCGAGCCGCACCTGCGTGCCGCCACCGCCGCGGGTGACCGCGCCGCCGCCAACAACCTGGGGGTCCTGCTGCATCAGCGCGGATACGCGGACGAGGCCGCCGGATGGTGGCGGATCGCCGCCGTCGCCGGGTCCGCGGCGGCCGCGCACGCGCTCGGGCGGCACCACCGCGAGCGCGGCGACGAGCCCGCCGCCGAGTACTGGCTGCGCCAGTCCGCCGAGCAGGGGCACGCGCTGGGCGCGTACGCGCTCGCCGATCTGCTGGAGCACCGCGGGGACGCCGCGGCCGAGCGCTGGATGCGGCTCGCCGCCGAGCGGGGGCACCGGGAGGCTGCGTACCGGCTGGCGCGGGCCGTGGACCGCAAGGCCGCGCAGGACCCCGACGGTGACAACGGTGTCGGGCCGGCGGAGGAGGCCGAGCAGTGGTACCGGCAGGCCGCCGCGCGCGGCCACCGGCGGGCCGCCCTGCACCTCGGGGCGATCCTGGAGAAGCGGGGCGACCTCAAGGAGGCCGGACGCTGGTACCTGACGTCCGCCAAGGACGGGGAGGCACGGGCCGCCTGCGCGCTCGGCTTCCTGCTGCGGGACGCCGGTGACACCGAGAGTGCCGCCGTGTGGTGGCTGAGGGCCGCCCAGGACGGCGACGGCAACGCGGCGAACGCGCTGGGCGCCCTGCACGCCGAGCGCGGCGAGACGCAGACCGCCGAGCGCTGGTACCGCGCGGCGATGGACGCCGGCGACGTCAACGGCGCCTACAACCTCGGCCTGCTCTGCGCCGAGCAGGCGCGGACCGCGCAGGCCGAGCAGTGGTACCGGAGGGCGGCCTACGCCGGGCACCGGGAGGCGGCGAACGCGCTGGCCATCCTGCTGCTGCAGGGCGGGGACACCGCCGGTGCCGAACCGTGGTTCTCCAAGGCCGCGGAGGCGGGCAGCGTGGACGCCGCGTTCAACCTCGGCATCCTCTACGCCGGGCGGGGCGCCGACGCCGAGGCGCTGCGCTGGTACGAGCGTGCCGCGGCGGCCGGGCACACGGAGGCCGCGCTGCAGGTGGGGATGGCCCGGCTGCGCGAGGGGGACGAGCCGGAGGCCGAGCGGCATCTGCGGTGCGCGGCCGGCGGCGGGAGCGCGGAGGCCGCGTACCGGCTGGCGGCCCTGCTCGACGCGCGGCGCCCGCCGGCGCCCGCGCACGAGCTCGGCGAGCCGGCGGTGCACGAGAAGACCGAGTGCGAGGAGTGGTACGAGCGGGCGGCCTCCCAGGGGCACCGCCGGGCCCAGGTCCGGGTCGGGATGCTGGCCGCGGCCCGCGGGGACGTGGTCGAGGCGGCGCGGTGGTACCGGGAGGCGGCGGAGGCCGGGTCGCGCAACGGCGCCTTCAACCTGGGGCTGCTGCTGGCCCGGGAGGGGAGCGAGCCGGAGGCGGCCGTGTGGTGGACGCGGGCGGCCGAGGCGGGACACGGGCGGGCCGCGCTGCGCCTGGCCCTGGTCTACGCGCGCCGGGGAGAGCTGGCCGAGGGGCAGCGGTGGGCCGACCGGGCCGTGTCGCTCGGGCCGGAGGAGGTCGGGGCGCGGGCGGCGCGGCTGCGGGACGCGCTGCGCGAGGAACTGTCCGCCTAGGCCCCGGCGGGACCGGCGGGGCCTCCGTCGGTCCCGGCCGGCCCACGCGGCCCGGCCGCGGCCGCCCCGCAGGCCCGGGCAGCTGCCCGGCGCGGCCGCTCTCCGCCGCCCCCTCGCGGAAGCGATTTGCCTCTGCGCCCGACGGTCACGTAGTGTTTCACCTGTCGACGCGGGGTGGAGCAGCTCGGTAGCTCGCTGGGCTCATAACCCAGAGGTCGCAGGTTCAAATCCTGTCCCCGCTACTGAAGGCCGAGGGCCGGAATCCGATCAAGGATTCCGGCCCTCGGTGTTTTCGTGCCCGCCCGGCTTCCCCGCGTTCCTCTCCCCGGCACGGCAAGAACCCCGGCACAGGGAAGGCGCCGGGGTTCAACGAGAAGGGGCGATCAGCGGAAAGCCGTGGTCAGGCCGCCGCACAGGTCGGGCACAGGCCGCGGTACGTGACCTCGACGTCCGAGACCGTGAAGCCGAAACGCTCCGAGTCGGGGAGGTCTGCCAGCGGATTGCCGACCGGGTGGACGTCCCGGATCGCGCCGCAGCCGGCGCAGACCAGGTGCTGGTGCGGGCGGTGCGCGTTGGGGTCGTACCGCTTGGCCCGCCGGTCCGTGGCGACCTCCAGCACCTCGCCGAGGGAGACCAGCTCACCCAGCGTGTTGTAGACGGTCGCCCGGGAGATCTCGGGCAGCTTGGCGACGGCACGCGCATGGACCTCGTCGGCCGTCAGATGGACGTGTTCGCCGTCGAGGACCTCGGCCACGACGCGTCGCTGCGCGGTCATCCGCCATCCGCGTCCGCGCAGCCGTTCCAGAAGGTCGCTCATGGAAACCAGCCTAACAGTCAAGGAGGCCAGGTTCCGAACGAGTGTGAACTTGGAGCCGAGCCTGACTTAGACATGGTCCATGGTGGGGGAGATCCGCTCACCGGGGCGCGGACCGGAACCCCTCTCCGAGGAGCTCCGGCCCGCTCGCACGCGTTCAGCCGGTCAGCGAACCGGCCGCCGTGGCCGCGGGCTGCCGCCCGGGTGCCCAGCAGCGGATGATGTCGCGGACCGAGACGATCCCGGCCGGTTCGCCGCCGTCGAGGACGACGAGATGACGGAAGCCGCCGTGCGCCATGGCGCGGGCCGCCTCCTCCAGGGACCAGGACGGGGAGGCGAAGACGACGTCGGTGGTGGTGTGGGCGTGGGCGCGCTCCGTGTCCGGGTTCTGGCCCCGGCCGACGGAGTTGAGGATGTCGCGTTCGGTGAGGATGCCGACGCCGCCGGCGTCGGGGTCGAGCACCACGGCCGCGCCCACACGGCGTGCGGACATCAGGGCGGCTGCCTGGCGGAGGGTGTGTGCGGGACCGACGGTGAGGACCACCGTGCTCATGGCGTCACGGACGAGCATGGACTGGAGCCACCTCCTACCGGAACCCGAGACGGAACGGCGGGGGCGCCGCTAGTTCACGGATTCACAAGTTCACAAGTGGGGGAACTCTCAGAGTCGCAGGCAAAGCGGGAGTCAACAAGAGGGCGCACGCGGCCGGTTGGGGGCGCGGGCCCCCGTCCCGCGCTTCTCAGGCGCGCCGGTTGAGATACACCAGCAGGTCGTCGTGCAGCAGGCCGTTGGACGCGGCCGCGTTGCCGCTGTGCGGACCCGGCCGGCCGTCGAGACCGGTGAAGGTGCCGCCGGCCTCCGTGACGACGATGGCGGTCGCGGCCATGTCCCACAGGGACAGCTCGGGCTCGGCGCAGAAGTCGACCGAGCCCTCGGCGACCATCATGTACGGCCAGAAGTCGCCGTACGCGCGCGTGCGCCACACCTGCCGGGTCAGGTCCAGGAAGCCGTCGAGCCGGCCCTGCTCCTCCCAGCCGCTGAGCGAGGAGTACGCGAAGGAGGCGTCGGCCAGCTTCCCGACCCGGGACACCCGCAGACGGGTCGCCTGCGACAGGCTCCGGCCGCTGAACGCGCCGTGCCCCTTGGCGGCCCACCAGCGGCGGCCCAGGGCGGGGGCGGAGACGACCCCCACGACGGGCTGGTAGCCGCTCTCCCCGGCCTCCATCAGGGAGATCAGCGTGGCCCAGACCGGCACACCGCGGACGTAGTTCTTGGTGCCGTCGATCGGGTCGACGACCCAGCGGCGCGGGCCGGTGCCCTCGATGCCGTACTCCTCGCCGAGCACCGCGTCGCGGGGGCGGGCGCGTTGCAACTGGCCGCGGATGAGCTCCTCCGCCGCCTTGTCCGCCTCGCTCACCGGAGTCATGTCCGGCTTGGTCTCCACCTTGAGGTCGAGGGCCTTGAAGCGGTCCATGGTCGCGGCGTCGGCGGTGTCCGCGAGGACGTGGGCCAGACGCAGGTCGTCGAGGTAGTCGGGCATGCAACGAACCGTATCTGCCGGGGTCGGGGCGGGGCCACACCGGGCGGGGCCGCCCGCGCACACGGCCGGCCGACGGGCGCCCCCGGAGGCTCTCGCGCCCTCTTGACAGTGCTGTCGGGCGCGTCAAATCTGGGCGCAGAGTCGCGCTCGCCCCGGGGAGGCGATGATGCCTGCAGCGCGGGATTCCCTGTTGGACGCCGCCTATACGGCGCTGGCGTGCCGGCCGTGGGCCGTCGTGCGGATGGTCGACGTGGCGGCGGCGGCCGGAGTCTCCCGGCAGACGCTCTACAACGAGTTCGGCAGCAAGGAGGGCCTCGCGCGGGCGCTGGTGCGCAGGGAGGCCGACGGCTTCCTCGCCGGGGTCGAGCGCGCCCTCGCCGCCCACGCCGGCCCCCGGGAGCGGCTCACCGCCGTCGCCGAGTGGACCGCGGCGGCGGCCCGGGAGAACGCGCTGGTCCGGGCCATGCTCACCGGCTGCTGGAGCGAGCGGCTGCCGTCCCCGACGCTGTCGGCCGTGCCCTCGTCCTCCGCGGTGCCGGCGCAGCGCCGGGCGGACGGCCCGCTGCCGTCGCCCGCCGACTTCGTGATGATCGTCCGCGACCGGGCGGTGGCGGTCCTGTCGGCGCCGTCGGCCGTGCCCGGCCAGGCCGCCCCTTCCGGACCGGCCGCCCGTGGCGGACCCAGCGGCCCCGCCGTCCCGTCCGGCGTGGGCGCCCCGCCCGGCGCGACCGCGCAGCTCGGCCCGGACGCGCTGACCGGTCGGACCGTCCCGCCCGGCCCGAGTGCCACTGCGCAGACCGTCGCACCCGGCCCGGGTGCCACCGCCCAGCCCGAACCGGTCGCCCTGCCCGGACAGACCGCCCAGTACGCACCGGGCGCCCCGCCGGCCCCCGCGGTCCCGCAAGCACCGGGCGCCCCGCCGGCCCCCGTGGTCCCGCACGCACCGGGCCCCCCGCCCGCCCCCACCGTCCAGCACGGCCCCGGCGCCCCGCTCCCGGACGCCGTGTCCCAGGCGGACCCCGTCGAGCTGAGCCGTACCTGTGAGTTGGTGGTGCGGCTCGCGCTGTCGTGCGTGGCCGCCCCGCCCGGCGAGGGGATCGCCCAACTGGTGCGCGCCACCCTGCACCGGCACCCACTGTGAACCCCGCTGTGAACTGCTCCGAAACCGACCGGAACCCGCCCCGCACCTGCCCGGAACCGCGTCCGGCCCCGCTCAGTGCGTGGAACCGGACAGCTGGAGGCCGATCACGCCGATGATGACCAGGCTGATCGAGACGATCTTCAGCGTCGACACCAGGTCGCCGAGGAAGACCATGCCGTAGATCGCGGTGCCCGCCGCGCCGATGCCGGTCCACACCGCGTAGGCGGGACCCACGTCCAGCTTCCTCAGGGAGAGGGTGAGCAGACCGAAGCTGCCCAGCGCGAAACTGGCGAAGGCGATGGTCGGCCAGAGTCTGGTGAAGCCGTGGGACAGCTTCAGGCACACGGCGAAGCCGGTCTCCAGCAACCCGGCCACGATGACCAGCAGCCACGCCATGTGCTGTCCTCCCGTACGTCAGCGTTCCGTGACCGCGTCGTCGACCGCTTCGTCGTGTTCCGCCGGGGTTCGGCCCGGATCGGGCCCCGTGCGATTATGCACTTGCCAGGCCGTGCACCTCACAAACCACCCGGAGGTCAGTCGCCTTCCTTGCGCTCCCGGGTGGCCAGCAGCCGGCGCAGCGAGTACAGGCGGGCGGGGTCCGCGTGGCCCTCGGCGACCCATCCGTCCAGCGCGCAGTCCTGCTCGTCGTGACTGCACGCCCGCGGACAGCCCTCGGTGCCCGGCTCCAGGTCGGGGAAGGCGTGGATGACCCGGGACGGGTCGATGTGGGCCAGACCGAAGGACCGGACGCCCGGGGTGTCGACCACCCAGCCCCCGTCCCCGGACAGCGGCAGCGCCAGCGCCGAGGTCGTGGTGTGCCGGCCCCGGCCCGTCACCGCGTTCACCACTCCCGTCAGACGCCGCCGGTCCTCCGGCACCAGCGCGTTGACGAGGGTCGTCTTGCCGACGCCGGAGTGGCCGACGAAAGCGGTGACCTTGCCGTCCAGGTGCTCGCGCACCCGGACCGCCGCGTCGCCGTTCTCCAGCTCCTCGCGGCTGGTGACGACGTACGGGATGTCGAGGTCCCCGTACAACTCCAGGAGCTTGTCCGGCGGGGCGAGGTCCGACTTGGTCATGACCAGCAGGGGGTCCAGCCCGCCGTCGTACGCCGCCACCAGGCAGCGGTCGATCAGCCGCGGGCGCGGCTCGGGGTCGGCGAGGGCCGTCACGATGGCGAGCTGGTCGGCGTTGGCGACGACCACGCGCTCGTAGGGGTCGTCGTCGTCCGCCGTGCGGCGCAGGACGGAGGACCGCTCCTCGATGCGGACGATGCGTGCCAGGGTGTCCTTCGTGCCGGACAGATCGCCGACCAGGGCGACCCGGTCGCCGACCACCGCCGCCTTGCGGCCCAGCTCGCGGGCCTTCATCGCGACGATCGTGCGGCCCTCGACCAGACAGGTCAGCCGGCCCCGGTCGACGGTGAGGACCATGCCCCCGGCGGCGTCCTCGTGCTTGGGGCGGATGTGCGTACGGGGCCGGTTGCCCTTGCGGTTCGGGCGGGTCCGGATGTCGTCCTCGTCGGTGTGCTTGCCGTAGCGGCGCATGGTGGTGTCCCTACGCCCCGAGCATCCCGGTCCACAGCTCGGGGAAGTCCGGCAGGGTCTTCGCCGTCGTCGCCACGTTCTCGATCTGCACGCCCTCGACGGCCAGGCCGATGATCGCGCCGGCCGTCGCCATGCGGTGGTCCTCGTAGGTGTGGAAGACGCCGCCGTGCAGGCGGCGCGGGCGGATGCGCAGTCCGTCGGCGGTCTCCGTCACGTCACCGCCGAGCTCGTTGATCTCCTTGGTCAGCGCGGCCAGCCGGTCGGTCTCGTGCAGCCGCAGGTGGGCCACGCCCCGCAGCGTCGAGGGCGAGTCCGCGAGCGCGGCGACGGCCGCGATGCCCGGGGTCAGCTCGCCGACCTCGCTCAGGTCCACGTCGATGCCGTGGACCGCGCCCGAGCCGGTGAACTGCAGGCCGTACTCGGTCAGTTCGCAGGAACCGCCCATCTCGGTGAAGATCTGCCGCAGCCGGTCACCCGGCTGGGTGGTCCGGGCCGGCCAGTCCGGAATGACGACCTTGCCGCCGGTCACCAGGGCCGCCGCCAGGAATGGCTGCGCGTTCGACAGGTCCGGCTCGACGGTCAGGTCACGGCCGAGCAGGGCGCCGGGCGTGACCCGCCAGACGTTCGGCTCGCCGCCCGACTCCGGGGTGTCCACCTGCGCGCCGACCGCGCGCAACATGTCGACGGTCATCCGGATGTGCGGCATCGACGGCAGTGCCGAGCCGACGTGACGGACCTCGACGCCCTGGTTGAAGCGCGGGCCCGACAGCAGCAGGGCGCTGACGAACTGGGACGAGGAGGAGGCGTCGATCTCCACCGGGCCGCCGTCCAGCGCGCCGCCGCCGTGCACCGTCAGCGGCAGGGTGCCGCGGCCGTCGTCGTCGATCCGGGCGCCGAGCACGCGCAGTGCGTCGATGACGCCGTGCAGGGGGCGCTCGTAGGACCGGGGGTCGCCGTCGAAGCGGATCGGGCCGTCGGCCAGCGCGGCGACCGGGGGCACGAAGCGCATCACCGTGCCGGCGTTGCCGACGTCGACCGTGGCCGGACCGTGCAGACCCGCGGGGATGACCCGCCACGCCTCGCCGGAGCCGCCGCCGGAGGAGCTGGAGGACACCGTCTCCTCGATGCCGACGCCCATCGCGCGCAGGGCGCCGGCCATCAGCAGGGTGTCGCGGGAGCGCAGCGGGCGGCGCAGCCAGCCGGGCTCCGAGGCGAGCGCGGCGAGCACCAGGGCGCGGTTGGTGACCGATTTGGACCCGGGCACGTGGACCGTCGCGTCGACGGCTCCGCTCGCGTGCGGGGCGGGCCAGAGGGCGGTGTGTGCGGGGTTAACGGCCATGGCCCCCACTTTAGTGGCTGGCGATGGCCGCAAATCCTGAGCAAAGGCGCCGAAACCGCGGCGAAGCGCCGGCATGGAACATGCCGAGCACATATGCGCCGTGGACTCGTTCACGCTCCCTCACCCCGCACGTCCGCCGCACGACCCCCACCGGCACCCACGGCCCGGTGTCCTCATCCGCGCGTCCTCGCCCCACCGGGCCTCCGAACCCCTCCCCTCCGTGTTCCCTCATCCCTCCAGCAGCCAGCGGCCGCCGCCGATCAGGGAGCACAGCGACACGGCGTGGAACAGGAACAGCCACAGGGCGGCCGGCACGTTCGTCAGCCGCGAGAGCTGGTCCGCGTCCGAGTCCCCGGCGCCCCCGCGGGCCCGCTTGGCCTGGAGCTCGAAGGCCGGGCGCACCCCGCCGAGCAGCAGGAACCACACCACCGCGTAGGCGAACGCGGCCTGCACCTGCGGCCCGGCCAGCCACGACACCAGCACGAAGGTGCCGCCGGTCACGAGCACGGTCAGCGCCCCGTAGGCGTTGCGGATCATCACCAGCATCGCCACCAGCAGCGCCGTGGCCAGCCACAGCAGCAGCGTGATGCGCCCGGCGGACAGCAGGGCGGCTCCGCCGAGGCCGAGCAGCGGGGGAGCGGTGTAGCCGGCGGCCGCGGTGAGGATCATCCCGATGCCGTGCGGCTTGCCGCGGCTGACCGTCAGGCCGCTGGTGTCGGAGTGCAGGCGTATGCCGGTGAGGGTGCGGCCGGTGAGCAGCGCCACGAGCCCGTGGCCGCCCTCGTGGGCGATGGTGATCGCGTTGCGCGAGAGGCGCCACACGGTGTGCGGGACGACCACGGCGAGCGCGGCGACCATGGTGGCGCTCACCACCCACAGGTTCGGGTCGGGCTGGATGCCGACCAGGCGGTCCCAGAGGTCGGGCAGCGCTATCGAGGCGGTGCTGTCCATGTTTCCCGGTGGCTCCCTGTCGTCGAACGGAGTCTGGCAGTGTGGCACGCATGTGCGGACGGTATGCAGCGAGTCGCGGACCCGAGGATCTCGCAGGCGTCTTCGGGATCGAGGTGGGGGTGCCCCCTGCCGGAGCGGAGGCGGGGAGCGGGGGGAGGGAGCCGGAGGAGACCTTCGCGCCCGATTACAACGTGGCTCCGACCAAGGAGGTCCACGTGGTCCTGGACCGCCCACTGAAGGACGCGGGCGACGGGCGCCCGGTTCGGCAGCTGCGCAGGCTGAGGTGGGGTCTCGTGCCGTCCTGGGCGAAGACCCCGGAGGGCGCGGCCCGGATGATCAACGCGCGCGCGGAGACCGTGCACGAGAAGCCGTCGTACCGCCGCGCCTTCGCCGTCCGGCGCTGCATCCTGCCCGCCGACGGCTACTACGAGTGGGTCACCGGCGAGCAGGAGCGCGAGCTGGAGGTCGAGGGCAGGCGGAAGCGGCCGCGCAAGCAGCCGTACTTCGTGACCCCGGCGGACGGCTCGGTGTTCGCCATGGCCGGGCTCTACGAGTTCTGGCGGGACCGGACGCTGCCCGACGACCATCCGCGGGCCTGGTGGGCGACCTGCTCGGTGATCACCACGGAGGCGGAGACGGCGCCGCTGGCGGTGGCCGCGGCCGAGGGACCGCGCACCCTGGCCGACATCCACCCGCGGATGCCGCTGATGCTGACGCCGGACCGCTGGGACGCCTGGCTGGACCCGGCGCGCACGGACCCCGAAGACCTGCGCCCGCTGCTCGCGCCGCCGCCCGGGGGGCTGATGCGCGCGTACCCGGTGGGCACCGCCGTCAGCAACGTCCGCAACAACGGGCCGGAGCTGCTGAAGGAGCTGGCGGCCCCGGAAGAGGGCACACTCTTCTGACGTGAGCGATGCGACCGGCGTGAAGCACGAGAGCAGCGGGACGGACGAGACCGTCGAGACCGACGCCGGGACCGCCCGCGTCACCTGGCACCGGGCCGGGAAGGCACGCCTCGTCCTCGCCCTCGGCCACGGCGCCGGCGGCGGCGTCGAGGCGCGGGACCTCCGGGCACTCGCCCGGACGCTGCCCCGGCACGGCGTGACCGTGGCCCTGGTCGAGCAGCCCTGGCGGGTCGCCGGGAAGAAGCTCGCCCCCGCGCCCCGGACCCTGGACACCGGCTGGCGCGGCGTGTGGCCCGCGCTGGCCGCGGTCGGCCTGCCGGTGGTCTCCGGGGGCCGCAGCGCGGGCGCGCGCGTGGCCTGCCGTACCGCGACGGAACTCGGCGCGCACGCCGTCCTGGCCCTGAGCTTCCCGCTGCACCCGCCCGGCAGGCCGGAGAAGTCCCGGGCCGGGGAACTGCTCGGCGCCGGGGTGCCCACCCTCGTCGTACAAGGGGGCAACGACCCGTTCGGGAAGCCCGGGGAGTTCCCGGAGGGCGACCACGAGCTGATCGAGGTGCCGTACGCCGATCACGGCTTCGCCGTGCCGAAGCGGGCGGACCTCACCCAGGACCGGGCCCTGGAGATCATCACCGAGGGCGTCGCCAGGTGGAGCGCGTCACTCGGATGACGGCGGGGAATGCCGGGCCGGTGGCTGCTGTTGAGGCGGACGTGAGCGCTGGTGACCAGCACCGTCGTCGTGGAGAGGAAGTCCGCCGCATGGGTTCGACCGTATGCCCGAGCCGCAGCAGCCGCACTGACCTGGACTGGACGGTGCTGCACGCGGGCAGGACCGGCGCCGTTCGAGCGGCGGGCGGACCGGATCGTCGTCTATCCTCCGAAACGAGTGGGACCGCTTTCGGTGGTCCTGCGACATCGCTTGAGGAGGTGGGTCCGGTTCCCGGTACCGACGCAGGGACCGACAACGGCCAGGCGGAGCTGCCCGAGGGCCAGGGCACGGGCGCGGAGTCGACCGCGGAGCGCAGTGCGCGCTTCGAGCGGGACGCGCTCGAATTCCTCGACCAGATGTACTCGGCCGCGCTGCGCATGACGCGCAACCCGGCCGACGCCGAGGACCTGGTGCAGGAGACGTACGCCAAGGCCTACGCGTCCTTCCACCAGTTCCGCGAGGGCACCAACCTCAAGGCGTGGCTGTACCGGATCCTGACCAACACGTTCATCAACTCCTACCGCAAGAAGCAGCGCGAGCCCCAGCGCAGCGCGGCCGAGGAGATCGAGGACTGGCAGCTCGCCCGCGCCGAGTCGCACATGTCGACCGGTCTGCGCTCCGCCGAGTCGCAGGCGCTCGACCACCTTCCCGACTCGGACGTGAAGGAAGCCCTCCAGGCGATCCCCGAGGAATTCCGCATCGCCGTCTATCTCGCGGATGTGGAGGGCTTTGCGTACAAGGAGATCGCGGACATCATGGGGACACCCATCGGTACGGTGATGTCCCGGCTGCACCGGGGCCGCCGGCAACTGCGCGGCATGCTCGAGGACTACGCCCGCGAGCGCGGCCTGGTCCCGGCCGGTGCCGGAGAGTCGAACGAAGCGAAAGGCTCGGGCTCATGAGCTGCGGAGAGCCGCACGAGACGGACTGCAGTGAGGTACTCGACCATCTGTACGAGTTCCTCGACAGTGAGATGCCGGACGTCGATCGCACCAAGTTCGAGCAGCACTTCGAGGAGTGCTCGCCGTGCCTGGAGAAGTACGGCCTGGAGCAGGCCGTGAAGAAGCTGGTCAAGCGGTGCTGCGGCCATGACGACGTGCCCGCCGACCTGCGCGCCAAGGTGATGGGCCGGCTCGACCTGATCCGCTCCGGCCAGGTCGGGCCCGAGCGGGACGTGGCCGCGGCGCCCGTCACTCCCCGGGAGTCCTGACCTCCCCAGCGGCCGCGCTCCCGCCGCCATCACTCGAACGTGCT
The DNA here is from genome assembly GCF_044746005.1 of Streptomyces sp. NPDC086766. NCBI lineage: Bacteria > Bacillati > Actinomycetota > Actinomycetes > Kitasatosporales > Streptomycetaceae > Streptomyces > Streptomyces sp. NPDC086766. Next base: position 469,092 of record NZ_JBIVBI010000002.1, read on the forward strand.
AATCCGCGGGTTATCTGCCCGCGGACGCCCCCCTGCTGGTCCTAGGCTCGCTGACCGTGGACACGCATGACCGGGGAGGGCGTCATGGAGGCGGTTCCGCCACGAGCCCGTGCGTACGTCGCCTGCGTCGCCCTCGCGGCACTGCTGTGTCTGCTGCCGCTGCCCCTGCTCCGCACGCCCTGGTGGGCGGTCCTCCTGCTCGCGCTGGTGTACGCGGGCTGCGAGGAACTCGCCCGGCGGCGGTTCGGCGGCACCTTCTACCCGGTGCTGCTCGCCGCCGCCTTCCTGCTCCCGCCGCCCGCCGCCGCGCTCGTCCCCCTGCCCGCCGCCGCGCTCGTCCCGGCCGGCCGGCGGCCCGAGGGGCTGCGGCGGACCTGGCGGGCGGCCCAGCTCGCCGTCGCCGTGTGGGCGGCCGCCCGGGTGCACTGGGGGCTCGGCGGCCGGGACGCCGTCGTGCACTCCGACTTCCCCTACGTCCTCCTGCCCGCGGGCGCCGCCGTGCTGGCGTTCTGCCTGGCGCTGACCGTGCTGGACGGCTGCATGCGCGCGCTCGCGGTGGGCGTGGCGCCCGCCCCGCTCGGGCAGCGCGGGGCCGCGCCCGCCCGGCGCGCCTGGAGCGGGCTGTTCCTTCGCTCACTGGCGCCGGTCGGGGTGCACGGACTCGCGGGGCTGATGATGGCCGTGCTGTGGCGCAGCCCGTACGGGCCGGTCGCCGCGCTGCTCGTCCTGCTGCCGATGTGCGTGTCCTGGTGGGTGTACGCGCAGTACCACCGCGAGCGGGCCGCCCACCGGGCGACGATCCGGGCGCTGGTGCAGGCCGTCGACATCAAGGACGGGTACACGCGCGGGCACAGCGAACGGGTCGGCCGGGCCTCCATGATGATCGCGCGCGAGCTGGGGATGGACGACGAGCGCGTCGAGGTGCTCCGCTTCGCCGGGATCCTGCACGACGTGGGCAAGCTGGGCGTCCCCACCCGGCTGCTGCGCAAGGACGGGCCGCTGACCCCCGAGGAGCGGCGGGTGATCGAACTGCATCCTGAGTACGGGCACGAGATGGTCCGGGGGATCTCCTTCCTCGGGGAGGCCCGGTCGGCGATCCTGCACCACCACGAGCGGCTGGACGGCAGCGGCTACCCCTACGGGCTGACGGGCGGCCAGATCCCCGAGTGCGCCCGGGTGGTGGCCGTCGCGGACGCCTTCGACGCGATGACGTCCACCCGCTCCTACCGCAGGGCCCGGCCGGTCGGGGCCGCGCTGCAGGAGCTGAAGCGCTGCGCCGGGGCCCAGTTCGACCCGCGGATGGTCACGGCGCTGGTGCGCGCCCTCGGCAGGCACGGCTGGCACCCGGCGGTCACGGCGGAGGACGACACGCCCGCCGGGGCCCCGGTGCCGCCCGCCCCCGGCCGCCAGGAAGCGCGCCGATGAGGCGGCCGTCCCCGACCGCCCTGATCCGCGGCTGCGCCTTCCTGCTCGCCCTCGTCTCCCTCGCCGTCACCCTCCTCACCGGCCTCCACGAGCGCGGGGCCGCCCTCGCCTTCGGGGCCCTGGTGCTCCTCGGGGAGCTCACCCGGTGGACGGGTGAGGGCGTCCGGGAGGCCGCGCCGCTCGGGGCCGCCGGGGCGCTGTCGTACGCGCTGCTGGGCGAGGACGCCGGCCGGCCCACCCACCACGGCGCCTTCCAGGTGGTCGCGGTCGTGCTCGCCGCCTCGCTGCTCGGCAGCGTTCCGCACATCGCGCGCGGGCACAGCCCGACCCTCGACCACCTGGCTCGGCGCACGCTCACCGTCTCCTTCGCGGCGGTCTGTTTCCAGCCGCTGTACGGCGTGGGAGTCTTCCGGGCGTGGGGCGGCCCGGCGTACGCGCTGGTGCTGCTCGCGCTGCTGGTGCTGAGCGCGCTGTGCGACGCCCTGTTCGCCGCGGCGCTGGCGCACGGCCGTACCCGCTGGCCGTTCGGGCCGCTGCTGCGGGAGGAGCTGCGGGGCCTGCTCGGCATCGGGTCGGCCGTCTGCGCGACCGGCGCGGTGATGGCCCTGGCGGTCGCCGTGGCCGGGCTGTGGGCGCTGCCGGTCTTCTCGCTGCCGCTGCTGCTCACCCAGCTGTCCCTGCGCCGGTACGCCGCCGTGCGCACCACCTACCGGCAGACCATCGCCTCCCTGGCCCGGGCCACCGAGGTCGCCGGGTACACCCCGGCCGGGCACGCCCGGCGCGTCGCCGCGCTCAGCCGGGCCGTCGGGCGGGACCTCGGGCTGGCCGGGCCCGAGCTGACCGTGCTGGAGTACGCGGCGCTGATGCACGACATCGGGCAGCTCAGCCTGGTCGACCCGGTGCCCGCGGGGGCCACCGCCGGGCTGCCCGCCGAGGAGCAGCGGCGCATCGCGCTGCTCGGCGGGGCGGTCGTCCGGCAGACCGGGGTGGACGCGGCGGTCGCGGTCGTGGTGGAGCGGCAGGCGGACCCCTGCCGGGACCAGCCGCTGCCGGCCCGGATCGTGCGGGCGGTGAACGCCTTCGAGGAGAAGGCGCGGGACGCGGGGCCCGGCGGACCGCTCACGGCGCTGGAGGAGCTGCGGCTGGGCACCGCGGGCGACTACGCCCCCGAAGTGGTCGAAGCGCTGGCCCGGGTACTGGCCCGGGACTGTCTGACCTTGCCCGTCCCGGGGTAACCCATGGGTAATGAGCGACCTTCCGACCGTACGTGGTTGGATGCGAAGGAAAGCGTGTCCGGGGGCATGAGCCAGCCCACAGAACGGAACTGGCAGGCGGGAATCGTGAGGATCTTCGGCAAGGGACGGCACCGGCCCTCCGCCTCCTGGCGGCAGGCCACCGACCGGGCTTTCACCCTGATCGGCGACGGTCGGTACGAGGACGCGGGCGCGCTGCTGACGCGCGCCGCCGATCTGGAGCCCTGGCTGTCGGAGTCCTGGTTCAACCTGGCCCTGCTGCACAAGTTCCGGCACGACTGGGAGCAGGCCAGGGCGGCGGGCCTGCGGGCCGTGGCGCTGCTCGAGAAGGAGACCGGGGCGCCCGACTGGTGGAACGTGGGCATCGCCGCCACCGCCCTGCAGGACTGGCCGCTGGCCCGGCGCGCCTGGCAGGCGTACGGGCTCAGGGTCCCCGGCGGCGCGACCGCCGCGGAGGAGCCCGCGGGCATGGAGCTGGGCAGCGCGGCGGTGCGGCTGTCGCCCGAGGGCGAGGCCGAGGTGGTCTGGGGGCGCCGGCTGGATCCGGCCCGGATCGAGGTGCTGTCCATTCCGCTGCCGTCCTCGGGGCGGCGCTGGGGCGAGGTCGTGCTGCACGACGGCGTGCCCCACGGGGAGCGGACCACCGCCGCCGGGCACACCTACCCCGTCTTCGACGAGATCGAGCTGTGGGCGCCCTCGCCGGTGCCGACCTGGGTGGTCCTGCTGGAGGCCGCCACGGAGGCGGACCGGGAGGCCCTGGAGCAGCTCGCCGCCGACGCCGGCTTCGCCGCCGAGGACTGGTCGTCGTCCGTGCGGCTGCTGTGCCGGATGTGCTCGGAGTCACGGATGCCGTCCGACGAGGGCGACGGGGTCCACCTCGACCCGCACGACCACAGTGAGCCGGGGCACCCCGGGCCGCTCGGCCACCGCACCGACGGGCAGCTGTGGGTGCCGGAGCGCGAGTGCGGGATCGCGGCGCCGGCCGCGCTGGTGCGGGGGCTGCTGGACGGGTGGGTGGCCGACAGTCCGGACTCGCGGGACTGGCGGGACCTCGAAGAGGTCTGTTAGCGCACGTCCACCGGAGCGGGAGCGGCCGCGGACCCCTTTAGGCTGTACTGGCAGAGTTTCCCCAGGCTTGCAGGAAGGCACACGTCGGTCATGGCGCAGCAGGACACCGATCAGCAGCACGCGGGCGTGCTCCCCGTCGACGACGAGGGGTTCGTCGTCGACACGGACGACTGCGAGGAGCGCGAGACGGCGTGGCGCGAGCGCGGCACCTCGCGGCCGATCACGGTCGTCGGGAACCCGGTGCTGCACAAGGAGTGCAAGGACGTCACCGAGTTCGGCGAGGAGCTCCAGCAGCTGGTCGCGGACATGTTCGCCAGCCAGCGCACCGCCGAGGGCGTGGGCCTGGCCGCCAACCAGATCGGCGTGGACCTGAAGGTCTTCGTCTACGACTGCCCGGACGACGAGGGCGTGCGGCACGTCGGCGTCGTCTGCAACCCGAAGCTCGTCGAGCTGCCCGCGGAGCGGCGCCGCCTGGACGACAGCAACGAGGGCTGCCTGTCGGTGCCGACCGCCTACGCGCCGCTGGCCCGTCCGGACTACTCCGAGGTCACAGGGCAGGACGAGAAGGGCAACCCGATCCGGGTGCGCGGCACGGGCTACTTCGCCCGCTGCCTGCAGCACGAGACCGACCACCTGTACGGCTACCTCTACATCGACCGGCTCTCCAAGCGCGAACGCAAGGACGCGCTGCGGCAGATGGCGGAGAACGAGCCGCGCTACCCCGTGGTGGCCAACGACTGACGCGGTCGTCGACGACCGGCGAGGTCGTCAACTCCTGAGATACAAACCACCCGTTGAGGTGAACGATTCTTCCCCCGCGACGCCCGGCCGGCCACCGTCGGCCGGGCGTCGCGCGTGCGTGTGCGCGTCGCGCATTCGATCCTTTGTGCGCTTCTGTCGATTCATATTCAGACACACAAGGGGATATTCTCGGCACCCCGGGGAGTGAGTGGGCCAAATCCGTTCCCAGAACGGTCAGTTGTGGTGCTGAATGGGAGTGCGGGGATACGCGACGGCGCGCGCCGGGCACGACGACAGGGGCGGGCGCCACCGGCGGCTGAGAGGGGTTTGTTCGTGCCAGCTTTCCCACACAGCACCACATCGACATCGACTTCTGCAACGGTCGCAGTCCCACCTTCGCTCGCTCTCCCGGTGATCGAGGCCGCGTTTCCCAGGCAACTGCACCCGTATTGGCCCGAACTCCAGGAGAACACCCGGCGTTGGCTGCTCGAAAAGCGGCTCATGCCGGCGGACAAGGTGGCGGAACACGCCGACAGCCTGCGCTACACCGATCTCATGGCGGGGTACTACCTCGGCGCACCCGACGAGGTCCTGCAGGCGATAGCGGACTACAGCGCGTGGTTCTTCGTCTGGGACGACCGTCACGACCGCGACATCGTGCACGGCCGACCGGCCTCCTGGCGGCGGCTCAGGCGCGCGCTGCACGCGGCTCTGGACTCACCCGGAGACCATCTGCACCACCGGGATCCCCTGGTCGCGGCCTTCGCGGACAGTGTGCTGCGGCTGTTCTCGTTCCTGCCCCCGACCTGGAACGCCCGCTTCGGGCGGCACTTCCACGCGGTGATCGAGGCCTACGACCGGGAATTCGTCAACCGCACCGAGGGAATCGTGCCCACGGTCCGGGAGTACCTGGCGCTGCGCCGGCTCACCTTCGCGCACTGGATATGGACCGATCTGCTGGAACCGAGTGTGGGCCTCGAACTCCCGGACGTCGTGCGGAAGAATCCCGCATATCGGCGCCCGGCGCTGCTGAGCCAGGAATTCGCCGCCTGGTACAACGACCTGTGTTCGCTGCCCAAGGAAATAGCGGGCGACGAGGTGCACAATCTCGGAATCAGTCTCGTCAAGCACGAGGGAATGACACTGGAAGAAGCGATCGCGGATCTCAGGCGCCGCGTCGAGCAATGCATCGCGGAATTCCTTGAAGCGGAAGAGGCGGGATTACGGTTCGCCGACGGCCTCGCGGACGGCACGGTGCGGGGAAAGGAACTCGGTGCCGCCGTGCGGGCCTGTCTGGGCAATATGCGGAACTGGTTCAGTTCCGTCTACTGGTTCCACCACGAGTCCGGCCGGTACATGGTCGACAGCTGGGACGACCGGTCCACGCCCCCGTACGTCGACAACGAAGCGGCAGGTGAGAAATGACCGTCGAGTCATCCCCCGAGTTCCCGGCTTCGACCAAGGCGCCGCCCCCCGCGCCGGAAGCCCCGCCCACGACGGCGTCCCCGCTGCGGGAGCCGCCCCTGGCCGGCGGCGCGGTACCGGCCCTCGGCCACGGTCTCGCCCTCGTCCGGGACCCGCTGGCCTTCATGGCCCAGCTGCGCGACCACGGCGACGTCGTCCGGCTCCGGCTCGGCCCGAAGACGGTGTACGCCGTCACCGCGCCCGCCCTCACCGGCGCGCTGGCGCTGAGCCCCGACTACATCATCGCCGGCCCGCTCTGGGAGTCCCTGGAGGACCTGCTCGGCAAGGAGGGCGTGGCCACGGCCAACGGCCCGCTGCACCGGCGCCAGCGTCGCATCATCCAGCCCGCCTTCCGGCTCGACGCCATCCCCGCCTACGGGCCCGTCATGGAGGAGGAGGCGCACGCGCTGGCCCGGCGCTGGAAAGCCGGGGAGACCATCGACTGCACCTCGGAGTCGTTCCGCATCGCGGTGCGGATCGCGGCCCGCTGCCTGCTGCGCGGCGCGTACATGGACGAGCGCGCGGAGCGGTTGTGCGGGGCGCTCGCGACCGTCTTCCGCGGCATGTACCGGCGGATGGTGGTCCCGCTCGGGCCGCTGTACCGGCTCCCGCTGCCGGCCAACCGCGAATTCAACCGCGCACTGGCCGATCTGCATCTCCTGGTCGACGAGATCGTCGCCGAGCGCCGCGCGTCCGGTCAAAAGCCGGACGATTTGCTGACGGCATTGCTTGAGGCGAAGGACGAGAATGGTGAGCCCATCGGGGAGCAGGAGATCCACGACCAGGTGGTCGCGATACTCACCCCGGGCAGTGAAACCGTTGCGTCCACGATCATGTGGCTGCTGCAGGTGCTCGCGGAACACCCGGAACACGCCGACCGGATCCGCGCCGAGGTCGAATCCGCGACCGGCGGTCGACCGGTCGGATTCGACGACGTCCGCAGGCTCACCCACACCAACAATGTCATCGTCGAGACGATGCGTTTGCGGCCGGCCGTCTGGATTTTGACGCGGCGGGCGGTCACGGACACGGAACTCGGTGGCTATCGCATTCCGGCCGGAGCGGACATCGTGTACAGCCCGTACGCGATCCAGCGCGATCCGCGCTCGTATGCCGACAACCTGGAGTTCGACCCCGACCGGTGGCTTCCGGAACGCTCCAAGGACGTGCCGAAGTACGCCATGAGTCCGTTCAGCGTGGGCAACCGCAAGTGCCCCAGCGACCACTTCTCCATGGCGCTGCTGAGTCTCGTCACGGCCGTGGTGGCGACCCGGTTCCGCCTCGAGCAGGTCCCCGGGTCGAGCGACGCGACCCGGGTGGGCATCACACTGCGCCCCAACCGGCTGATGGTGAGGGCCCTGCCGCGGTGACCGTGCCGCGGTGCCGCCGGGAGTCCCCGGAGGCACCGCGGCACCGGGAAGGAGGCCGGGTCCTCAGCCGGCGCCCACCGAGGGGATCAGAAGTCCTCGTCCAGGTCGACGGTGCCCTCCACCGCCACCTGGTACGCGGAGGGGCGCCGCTCGAAGAAGTTGGTCAGCTCCTGAACGCCCTGCAGCTCCATGAACGAGAAGGGGTTCTCCGAGCCGTACACCGGAGCGAAGCCGAGGCGGGTCAGGCGCTGGTCGGCGACGCACTCCAGGTACTGCCGCATGGAGTCGGTGTTCATGCCCGGGAGGCCGTCACCGCACAGGTCGCGCGCGAACTGCAGCTCGGCCTCGACGGCCTCCCGGAGCATGTCGGTGACCTGACGGCGCAGCGCGTCGTCGAACAGCTCCGGCTCCTCCTTGCGGACGGTGTCGACGACGTCGAAGGCGAAGGACATGTGCATCGTCTCGTCGCGGAAAACCCAGTTGGTGCCGGTCGCCAGGCCGTGCAGCAGACCCCGGCTGCGGAACCAGTAGACGTACGCGAAGGCGCCGTAGAAGAACAGGCCCTCGATGCACGCCGCGAAGCAGATCAGGTTGAGCAGGAAGCGGCGTCGGTCGGCCTTGGTCTCCAGGCGCTCCAGCTTCTCGACCTCGTTGATCCACTTGAAGCAGAACCCGGCCTTCTCCCGGATGGAGGGGATGTTCTCCACGGCCGCGAACGCGGCGGAGCGGTCGTCCGGATCGGGCAGGTAGGTGTCCAGCAGCGTCAGGTAGAACTGGACGTGCACGGCCTCCTCGAAGAGCTGCCGGCTCAGATAGAGCCGCGCCTCGGGGGAGTTGATGTGCTTGTAGAGGGTCAGCACCAGGTTGTTCGCCACGATCGAGTCGCCGGTCGCGAAGAAGGCGACCAGACGGCCGATCAGGTGCTGCTCACCGGGCGTCAGCCGGGCGAGGTCGGCGACGTCCGAGTGGAGGTCGACCTCCTCCACGGTCCAGGTGTTCTTGATGGCGTCCCGGTAGCGCTCGTAGAAGTCCGGGTAGCGCATCGGGCGGAGCGTCAGCTCGAAACCGGGGTCGAGCAGGTTCTGGGATCGGGCGGTGCTGGGCATCACTGGCAGGCCTCGCAGGACTCGGGGTTCTCCAGGGAGCAGGCCACGGCGTCCGCGGGGGCCGGCTGCTGGACGGGGACGGGGGCCTGCGCCCGGGCGGCGCGGGCGATCCGGGTCGCCGGACGGGAGCGCAGGTAGTACGTCGTCTTCAGGCCCTGCTTCCAGGCGTAGGCGTACATCGAGGAGAGCTTGCCGATGGTCGGCGTCTCCATGAACAGGTTCAGCGACTGGGACTGGTCCAGGAACGGGGTCCGGGCGGCGGCCATGTCGATCAGGCCGCGCTGCGGGATCTCCCACGCCGTGCGGTACAGCTTCCGCATGTCCTCGGGGATCCAGCCGAACTCCTGCACCGAGCCGCCGGAGTCGCGCAGTGCCTCCCGGGTGCGCGCGTCCCACACCCCGAGCTCCTTGAGGTCCCGCACCAGATAGGAGTTGACCTGGAGGAACTCGCCGGACAGCGTCTCGCGCTTGAAGAGGTTGGAGACCTGCGGCTCGATGCACTCGTAGACACCGGCGATCGACGCGATGGTCGCGGTCGGCGCGATGGCCAGCAGCAGCGCGTTGCGCATGCCGACGGAGGCGATCCGCTCGCGCAGGGCCGCCCAGCGCTCCGGCCAGTTGAGCTCGACGTCGAAGTGGTCGGGGTGCAGGACACCCCTGGCGGTACGGGTCTTCTCCCAGGCCGGCAGCGGGCCGACGGGGGTCCCCCCTGCACCGGAGCTTGTCGTAGGTGCTTGGGGGCGCTCGGCGAGGTCGGCGGAGGCCTCGTACGCGGCGAGCATGACGCGCTCGGCGATACGGGTGGACAGCCGCCGGGCCTCCGGCGAGTCGAAGGGCAGGCGCAGCTTGAAGAAGACGTCCTGCAGCCCCATCGCGCCGAGGCCCACCGGGCGCCACCGGGCGTTGGACCTGCCCGCCTGCTCGGTCGGGTAGAAGTTGATGTCGACGACGCGGTCGAGGAAGGTGACGGCGGTGCGGACGGTCTCGTCCAGCCGCTCCCAGTCGATGCCGCCGTCCGTGACGAAGGCTCCCAGGTTGATCGAGCCCAGGTTGCAGACCGCCGTCTCCCCGTCGTCGGTGACCTCCAGGATCTCCGTGCACAGGTTGGAGGAGTGGACGACGTGGCCCGGCTCGGCCGTCTGGTTGGCGGTGCGGTTGGCGGCGTCCTTGAAGGTCATCCAGCCGTTGCCGGTCTGCGCGAGGGTGCGCATCATCCGGCCGTACAGGTCCCGGGCGGGCAGCGTCCGGCGCGCCAGCCCCGCCTCCTCCGCCCTGCGGTAGGCCGCGTCGAACTCCTCGCCCCACAGGTCGACCAGCTCCGGCACGTCGGCCGGGGAGAAGAGCGACCACTGCCCGTCCGCGTCGACCCGGCGCATGAACTCGTCCGGGATCCAGTGGGCGAGGTTCAGGTTGTGCGTACGGCGGGCGTCCTCGCCGGTGTTGTCGCGCAGCTCCAGGAACTCCTCGATGTCGGAGTGCCAGGTCTCCAGGTAGACGGCGGCCGCGCCCTTGCGCCGGCCGCCCTGGTTCACGGCGGCGACCGAGGCGTCCAGGGTCTTCAGGAACGGCACGATGCCGTTGGAGTGCCCGTTGGTGCCGCGGATGAGGGAACCGCGCGAGCGGATGCGGGAGTAGGCGATGCCGATGCCGCCGGCGTGCTTGGAGAGCCGGGCGACCTGGTGGTAGCGGTCGTAGATGGAGTCCAGCTCGTCCTTGGGGGAGTCGAGCAGGTAGCAGGACGACATCTGGGGGTGCCGGGTACCGGAGTTGAAGAGGGTGGGCGAGGACGGCAGGTAGTCGAGGCGGCTCATCAGGCCGTAGAGCGCGGCGACTTCGTCGGCGGACCGGGTGGTCGCGTCCTCCGCCAGACCGGCGGCGACGCGCAGCAGGAAGTGCTGGGGCGTCTCGATCACCTCGCGGGTGATCGGGTGCCGGAGCAGATAGCGGCTGTGCAGGGTGCGCAGGCCGAAGTAGCCGAAGCGGTCGTCGGCCCGCGGGTCGGCCAGCGCGTCGAGCCGCTCGGCGTGCCGGCGTACGAACTCGGCGGTCCGGTCGGCGATCAGGCCCTCGCGGTGGCCGACGGCGATGGACTCGGTGAAGCGGGTGACGCCCTGCCCGGCGGCCTCGGCGCGGATGCCGATGGCCAGCAGCCGGGCGGCCAGCCGGGAGTAGGCCGGGTCCTCGGAGATGAGACCGGCGGCCGCCTCGGTGGCCAGCTCGCGCAGTTCGGCCTCGTCGGCGCGCGCCGACCGTCCGCGCAGCGCGGCGGCGGCGACGCGGCCGGGGTCGGCGTCGGGGAGATCGGCGGTCAGCCCGGTCAGGGTGCGCAGCAGCGCGGCACCGGGGCCGTCGGTGTCGGTCTCGGCCGGTGTCGCAGAGGCCGGATCGGCCGGCGCGATGGTCACGTGGGGCTCTCCCTCGCTCGCACGGGGGCCTCGCCGAGGGCAGGGGGCAGCACACGAGCGCACGGGGCGTCGCGTCCACCGGCCCATTCCACGAGGCCCGGACGTCAGGGCACCCGGACCGGACGGCCGGGCGCGCTGTCGGCAGGTCCTCGGACTGACGCGAGCGCGGGGCCGTCTGTGGACGGACACGCACAAGTACACCGTTGCGGGACAGTTCCGGATTCGCACCGGATTCCCCTGCGGCGACAGCGAGCATGAGCATACATCTTGTGCCGGGCCGCGACGCCACCCCCAGATGTAGTGCCACCGCCGTGTCAGAGCGTCAACTCGTAGGTGAGGAGAGTGAGGGCGGCGACGCCGGTACGGCAACGGGCCGCCGGATTGCTCCGGCGGCCCGTGGGGTGTGCGAGGCGGTTCAGTGCGAGGCGCCTGCCGTGGCCGGCGGGAGCTCCACCTCGACGCCCGGGTCGCCCGCGTCCGCCGTGTAGTCCTCCGGCTTGGTCTCGTCGACGCCCTCCGGCGCCTTGACGGCCTTCAGGACGAAGGTCAGGACCACCGTGACCACCACGTTGAGCACGAACGCGGTCAGGCCGATGTAGCCGATCTCGCCGATGCCGGGGATCTCCGCGGCGGAGCCGCCGAAGTGCTTCTGCGTCGGCGAGGCGACCCCGTAGGCCGCGGCGGTGCCGTAGACCATGCCGACCGCCCAGCCGGCGAGCAGCGCCCAGCGGTGGAACCAGCGTGTGAACAGGCCGCCGACCAGGGCCGGGAAGGTCTGCAGGATCCAGATGCCGCCGAGCAGCTGGAAGTTGATCGCCACGGTCTTGTCCATCGTCAGGACGAAGACCAGGGCGCCCACCTTCACCAGCAGCGAGACCAGCTTGGAGACCTTGGTCTCCTGCGCGGGCGTCGCGTCCCGCTTGATGAAGTCCTTGTAGATGTTGCGGGTGAACAGGTTCGCGGCCGCGATGGACATGATGGCCGCCGGCACCAGCGCGCCGATGCCGATCGCCGCGAAGGCCACACCGGCGAACCAGTCGGGGAACATCTGGTCGAACAGGGCCGGGATGGCCAACTGGCCGTTCTGCACCTTCACGCCCGCCGCGATCGCCATGAAGCCGAGCAGGGCCAGCAGACCCAGCATCAGCGAGTACAGCGGCAGGATCGTGGTGTTGCGGCGGATCACGTCACGGCTGCGCGAGGACAGCGTCGCGGTGATCGAGTGCGGGTACATGAACAGCGCGAGCGCGGAGCCCAGCGCCAGCGTGGCGTACGTCCACTGGCCCGCCTCGGGGGGAGCCAGCGCGCCCCGCGGCTTGCCGGTCGCCGGGTTGGTCTGCGCGAAGGCGTCACCCGCCTTGGCGAAGATCTGGTCGAACCCGCCCAGCTTGATCGGGATGTAGATGATGGCCACCGCGATGACGATGTAGATCAGCGCGTCCTTCACGAACGCGATCAGCGCGGGCGCGCGCAGCCCCGACGAGTAGGTGTACGCCGCCAGCACACCGAACGCGATCAGCAGTGGCAGGTCCTTCACGAACACGTTGGAGGACGCGTCGCCGCCGAGACCCATCACGTCCAGGACGGCCTGGATGCCGACCAGTTGGAGCGCGATGTACGGCATGGTCGCCAGCAGACCGGTGAGCGCCACGGCCAGCGACAGGCCCTTGGAGCCGAAGCGGCCGCGGACGAAGTCCGAGGTGGTGACGTACCCGTGCTTGTGCGACACCGACCACAGACGCGGCAGGAAGGTGAAGATGAGCGGGTAGACGAGGATCGTGTACGGCACGGCGAAGAAGCCGGCCGCGCCCGCCGCGTAGATCGCCGCCGGGACGGCCACGAAGGTGTACGCGGTGTACAGGTCGCCGCCCAGCAGGAACCAGGTGATCCAGGTGCCGAACGACCGGCCGCCCAGACCCCATTCGTCGAGGCTGTGGGCGTTGTCCGCCTTGCGCCAGCGCGCGGCGACGAAGCCCATGACCGTCACGAGCAGGAAGAAGAAGACGAAGACGCCGAGTTCGACGCCGTGAACTCCGTTGTTCATTCCGAGGCACCTCCGTCCTGGGTGCGGGCGGCGGCGCGGGCGCGCTGGTCACGCCGCCACAGCTGGTAGGCGGTCATGGTCAGCGCGGTGGAGATGATCACCCACAGCATCTGGTACCAGTAGAAGAACGGGATGCCGGCGAAGGCCGGGTCCGTCTTGGCGTATGACCCCACCCACAGCAGCGCCACGAAGGGCGCGAGGAGACAGAGGGCGATGACGACCCGGACGGGTGTCACCACCGCTCTGCTGACATCGGGGGAATCGGACATATTTGCGGCTCCACTCTCTGTCACCTGGCTATGCGCGGCAATCTAGCCACGGCGTCCGGAAAGCGAAAAGGTCTTTCCGCATAACAGTTCGGCAGCGTGAGCAACCGTGGCGTGGAAACGGTCGTCGCAGGTCAGGGCATGTGCACAATCGCACACACCCGACTGCCGAGTGGGCCCCTTGTCGTGGGCATGAGTCCGTCCTGACGGGGTACACGAACGGGCCGGCCGTCCGGTTCAGTCCTGCGGCCGCTTGAGTCGCGCGACGAACTTGTAGCGGTCGCCGCGGTAGACCGACCGCACCCACTCCACCGGGTTGCCCTGCCGGTCCAGCGAGTGCCGGGAGAGCATCAGCATGGGCAGGCCCACGTCGGTGCCGAGCAGTCCCGCCTCGCGCGGAGTGGCCAGCGAGGTCTCGATGGTCTCCTCGGCTTCGGCGAGGTGGACGTCGTAGACCTCGGCGAGGGCCGTGTAGAGGGACGTGTACTTCACCAGGCTGCGCCGCAGGGCGGGGAAGCGCTTGGCCGACAGGTGTGTGGTCTCGATGGCCATCGGCTCGCCGTTGGCCATGCGCAGGCGCTCGATGCGCAGCACCCGTCCGCCGGCCGTTATGTCGAGCAGTTCGGCGAGCCGGTCGTCGGCGGTGATGTACCCGATGTCCAGCAGTTGCGAGGTCGGTTCCAGGCCCTGGGCGCGCATGTCCTCGGTGTAGGAGGTGAGTTGCAGCGCCTGGGAGACCTTCGGCTTGGCGACGAAGGTGCCCTTGCCCTGGATGCGCTCGAGGCGGCCCTCGACGACCAGTTCCTGCAGGGCCTGGCGCACGGTCGTGCGCGAGGTGTCGAACTCGGCCGCCAGCGTCCGCTCCGGGGGGACCGGCGTGCCGGGCGGGAGCGTGTCCGTCATGTCGAGCAGGTGCTTCTTCAGGCGGTAGTACTTGGGCACGCGCGCGGTACGGACGGTCGTCCCACCCTCGTTCTCCGCACTGCTGACGTCGGTGCTCATGCTCCGCCTTCCCGGCTCCAGTGCCGAAGCGGCCGACCCGCTGATCGGCCGCGGCTCACATCGTGGCACGGCTTCGCGCGCCGGGGGGCCACCCGTACGCTCCGTGATCTCCTCTGTATACCGCCGTGACCCCTGCTGGTCTAGTCCATAGCGGGTCCGGGACGCGTGGTCCAGGCGGACCGGGGGGCGGGGACGCCCGCGCGGACGCCGATGGTCCGGGGGAGTCGGGCCGTCCGTTTCTGCCGGACGAGCAATGAAAGGTCCCTGCATATCGCGGTCCCGTAACGGACGGCGGGAGCCCGTCGGAACACCCTTGACAGCCCTATTGGTCTGGGCCAAGCTCCCCGTACTGGTCTACACCACTGGTCCAGGTCCCGGCCCCGAGGGCGGTTGCGCTGACGCTCGAACCGCGGGGAGGCAGGGGGGTTTGTGGCATCCCTGAGGAGGGTGGCGTGAAGCGCAAGCTGGTTGCCGCGATCGGTATCGCGGGCATGATGGTCTCCATCGCGGCGTGCGGGAGCGATGACGGCACGGGGTCGGGCAAGGGCGGCGCGGACGCCAAGGAGCTGACCGTCTGGCTCACCGTGGACGCGCAGAACAACTGGCCGGAGCTGGTGAAGGCCGCCGACGCCGCGGTGCAGAAGAAGCACCCCGGCCTGAGGATCAAGCACGAGTACTACGGCTGGCCGGACAAGAACACCAAGCTCGACGCCGTCCTCGCCACCGACAAGGCCCCCGACGTGGTCGAGATGGGCAACACCGAGATGCTCGGCTACATGGTCAAGGGCGCCTTCGCCCCCGTCGACCCGGCGAAGTTCACGGGCTCCGCCGCCTGGCTCGACGGCCTGAAGGCCTCGGTGACCTACGACGGCAAGACCTACGGCGTCCCCTACTACGCCGGCGGCCGCGTCGCCAACTGGCGCAAGGACGTGTTCGCCGCGGCGGGCGTGAAGTCCGTGCCGAAGACCTACCAGGACCTCACCGCCGCCCTGGACAAGGTGCAGAAGAAGCAGGGCGGCAAGTTCAGCGCCTGGTACCAGCCCACCCGCGACTGGTACGCGGCCATGTCCTTCGTCTACGACGCCGGCGGCTCCATAGCGAAGGAGGAGGGCGGCACCTGGAAGGCCGGTCTCTCCTCGCCCGAGTCCCTCAAGGGCCTCACCGAGTTCAAGAACGTCGTCGACAGGTACATGCACGGCGACAAGACCAAGGACGAGTCCGACCGCTACATCGTCTACGGTCAGGGCAGGTCCGGCATGATCTTCGGCGCCGCCTGGGAGGGCGCGACCGCGGCCGACCCGAAGAACGACAAGACCGGCAAGCTCAAGGACAACCTCGAGAACTTCGTGATGCCCGGCCCGTCCGGCAAGAACATGCCGGTCTTCCTGGGCGGTTCCGACCTCGCCGTCCCGGTGAAGTCCAGGGCGCAGGACCTCGCCGCCGAGTGGATCAACGCCTTCACCGGCCCGTCGGGCCAGAAGGGCCTGATCGGGAAGGGCAACCTGCCCAACAACAAGACCGACCTCGCGACCCTGAAGAACGACCCCGCGACCGCCGTCCCCGCCACCGCGGCCGAGTCCAACTGGTTCGTCCCCATGGCCCCGGGCTGGGGCCAGGTCGAGAAGGCCCAGGTCCTGCAGACCATGCTGCAGAACATCGGCACCGGCAAGAAGTCGGTCGAGGCCGCCGCCAAGGAGGCGGACGCCGCGATCGACAAGGTCATCAACACCAAGTGACCGGGCGCGGGGCCCCGCCGTCGGGCGGGGCCCCGCTTCTCGTACGACCGGGCCCCATACGACCGGGCCCCATACGACCGAGCCTCGTACGACCCCGTCCCGTACGCCCGTGAGGGACCGCTGAGGAGCGCGCGATGAGTGCCGCAGACACCACCACCCCCGCCAAGGCGCCGCCGCCGCGCCAGGCGCCACCGCCCGCCCCGGACCGGCCGCGCAGACCGCGCACCGCGGGCGGCGCCGCGACGCCCTGGCTGCTGCTCGCGCCCTGTCTGCTGATCCTGGCCCTGGTCATGGCCTATCCGCTGGTGCGGCTGGTCACCCTGTCCGTGCAGAAGTTCGGCCAGCCCCAGCTGTGGGGCTTCCAGCCGGCCGAGTGGGTCGGGTTCGCCAACTTCGCGGCCGTGCTGGGCGACGGCGCGTTCTGGGCGGTCGTGCTGCGCACGGTCGTCTTCGCCGGCGGCTGCGTGGTCCTCACCATGGTCTCCGGCATGGTGATCGCGCTCCTGCTGCAACGGGTGTCGGGCTGGCTGAAGACCCTGATCAACATCGTGCTGGTGGCGAGCTGGGGCATGCCGGTCATCGTGGCCACCACCGTCTTCAAGTGGCTCTTCGACTCGGACTACGGCGTCCTCAACGCACTGCTCAGCAGGCTGCCCGGGGTCGACATGATCGGCCACAACTGGTTCGCGAGCGGGCCGCAGGGCCTGGCCGTGATCATGCTGCTGGTGGTCTGGGGGGCCGTGCCCTTCGTCGTCGTCACGCTGAGCGCGGGTCTCACGCAGGTGCCCAGGGAGCTGGAGGAGGCCGCGCGGCTGGACGGGGCGAGCTCGTGGGGCGTCTTCCGCTACGTCACCCTGCCGGTCCTCAAGCCGATCGTGGTGATGCTGACGACCCTGTCGGTGATCTGGGACATGGGCGTCTTCCCCCAGGTGTTCGTGATGCGGGGCGGCCATCCCGAGGCGGAGTTCCAGGTCCTCAACACCTACTCCTACGACCGCGCCTTCGTCGTCAACGACTACGCGCAGGGCTCGGCGATCGCCCTCGTCACCGTCCTGCTGCTGCTCGGGGTGGTCGCCGTCTACATGCGCCAGATGCTGAAGATCGGAGAGGTCGAATGAGCGGGACGACCACCCTCACGTCCCCCGGGCGCCGAAGGCCGAGGCTCGGCTGGAACCTGCTCGGCCTGCTCGTCTTCGTCACCGCGGGCTTCCCCCTGTACTGGATGCTCGACACGGCGTTCAAGCCGGCCAAGGACGCCATCGACCCCGAGCCGAGCCTGCTGCCCACCGGCCTCACCCTCGGCAACTTCCGCCGGGCGCTGGACATCGCCGACTTCTGGGGCCCGGTCGGCCGCAGCCTGGTCGTGTCGCTGACGGTCGTGGTGATCGGCATGGCGGTCGGGATGCTGGCCGCGCTCGCCATCTCCCGCTTCGCCTTCCGCGGCCGCAGAATCGTGATCGTGGGCATCCTGGCGGTCCAGATGGTCCCGCTGGTCGCCATGATCATCCCGGTCTTCCTGCTGCTCAACGACCTGGAGCAGTACGACAGGCTCACCGGCCTCATCATCACGTACCTGACCTTCATCCTCCCCTTCACGGTGTGGACCCTGCGCGGCTTCATCGTCAACGTCCCCCGGGAGCTGGAGGAGGCCGCCATGGTCGACGGCTGCTCCCGCACCGGCGCCTTCGTCCGGGTGGTCTTCCCGCTCCTCGCCCCCGGCATGGTCGCCACCTCGGTCTACGGTTTCATCCAGGCCTGGAACGAGTACCTGTACGCCCTGATGCTGATGAGCCAGGAGCACCAGACCGCCACCGTCTGGCTCGGCAACTTCACCACCAAGCACGGCACCGAATACGCCCCGATGATGGCCGGAGCCACGATGATGGCCGTACCGATCGTCGTCCTGTTCCTCCTCGTCCAGCGCAAGATGGCCGCGGGCCTGACCGCGGGCGCCGTGAAGGGATAACGCCACCCGATGACGACATTCGCCAGGGGTACCGACACCCTCACGCGCGACGCGCTGACGGTCCTCCAGCCCGGCTTCACCGGGACCACCGCCCCCGACTGGCTGCTGCGGCGGCTGGGGGAGGGCCTCGCCTCGGTCGGCCTGTTCGGCCGCAACATCGCCTCGCCCGCGCAACTGGCCGCGCTCACCGCCCAGCTGCGCGCCGAGCGGGACGACGTACTGGTCGCCATCGACGAGGAGGGCGGCGACGTCACCCGCCTGGAGGCGCGCACGGGTTCCAGCTTCCCCGGCAACCACGCGCTCGGCGCCGTGGACGACGTGGAGCTGACGCGCTCGGTCGCCCTCGAACTCGGCCACCGCCTTGCCGCCTGCGGCGTCAACCTCAACTGGGCGCCCTCCGCCGACGTGAACTCCGACCCGGCCAACCCCGTCATCGGCGTCCGCTCCTTCGGCGCCGACCCCGAACTGGTCGCCCGGCACACCGCCGCCTACGTCACCGGACTGCAGTCCGCGGGGGTCGCCGCCTGCACCAAGCACTTCCCCGGGCACGGCGACACCGCGGTCGACTCCCACCACGCGCTGCCGCGCATCGACGTCGGGGACGCGGTGCTCCGGGCGCGGGAACTGGTCCCGTTCCGCGCGGCGATCGCCGCGGGCACCAAGGCCGTGATGAGCGCGCACATCCTGCTCCCCGCCCTGGACCCGGACCACCCCGCGACCCTGTCCCGCGCGGTCCTGACCGAACTGCTGCGCGGCGAGCTGGGCTACGACGGCCTGATCGTCACCGACGGCATGGAGATGCGGGCCGTCTCCGCCACCTACGGCATGGAGCGGGGCAGCGTCCTCGCCGTCGCGGCCGGCGCCGACGCGATCTGCGTGGGCGGCGGTCTGGCGGACGACGAGACGGTACGGCGCCTGCGGGACGCCCTGGTCACGGCGGTCCGCGCCGGTGAACTCCCCGAGGAACGGCTCGCGGACGCGGCGGACCGGGTGCGCGGCCTGGCGCGCTGGACGGCGGCCCGGCCCGGCGCGGCGCGGAACGCCGCCGAGCAAGAGGTCGGCCTGCGGGCGGCCCGCCGCGCCCTGCGGGTCACCGGCGGGGCGGACTTCACCCCGCTCACCGAACCGCCCTACGTCGTCGCCCTCACCCCGGTCGCCAACATCGCCGTCGGCGACGAGACCCCGTGGGGCGTGGCCGCGGAACTCCGCCGGCTCCTGCCCGGGACGCAGACGGGCACCTTCGCGGAGGGGGAGGCCGCACGCGCGGCCCTGGACGCGGCCGGAAGCCGCCGGGTGGTCGCCGTCGTCCGCGACGAGCACCGCCACCCGTGGATGGCCGCAGTCCTCGACACCCTGCTCGCGGCCCGCCCCGACACGATCGTCGTCGAGATGGGCGTCCCCCGGGCGGCCCCCCGGGGCGCCCTCCACCTCGCCACCCACGGCGCGGCCCGCGTCTGCGGCCGAGCGGCGGCAGAGGTGATCGCGGGGACGGAGGGCTAGAGCCCTCTTCAGAAGGCCCGCCGCGTCGGACACGGGCGCGGACGGCCCGTAGGACGAAGGTGCCGGCCACCCCCGACGGGACGGCCGGCGCCTTCGTCTCGCCCTGCGCCGCCGTCCGGGACGCCGGGCCGGGCGGCGGCGCGATCGGCGGGGATCAGAGGCCCTGCCACCGGGGCTTGTCGGCGTAGGTGTGCCGGAAGTAGTCGGCGAGCTTCAGCTCGGCGGCGGCGGCCTCGTCGACGACGACCGTGACGTGCGGGTGGAGCTGGAGCGCCGACGCCGGGCACACGGCGGCGACCGGGCCCTCGACGGTCGCGGCGACGGCGTCCGCCTTGCCCTCGCCCGTGGCCAGCAGCACCAGGTGCCGCGCCTCCAGGATCGTCCCGATGCCCTGCGTGATCACGTGGTGGGGCACCTGGTCGACGTCACCGTCGAAGAAGCGCGCGTTGTCGGCCCGGGTCTGCTCGGTCAGGGTCTTGATCCGGGTCCGGGAGGCGAGCGACGAGCACGGCTCGTTGAACCCGATGTGCCCGTCCGTCCCGATGCCGAGCAGCTGGAGGTCCACCCCGCCGGCCTCGGCCAGCGCCCGGTCGTACGCCGCGCACGCCGCCGGCACGTCCTCGGCTGTGCCGTCGGGGCCCAGGAAGCCCTCCATCGTGATCCCGAGCGGCTCCAGCACCTCGCGCCGCAGGACGGAGCGGTAGGACTCCGGGTGGTCGGCGGGCAGCCCCACGTACTCGTCGAGCTGCGCGATCCGTGCCCGGGAGGTGTCCACGGCGCCGGCGCGCACCTTGGCCGCCAGGGCCTCGTAGACGGGCAGCGGCGTCGAGCCCGTGGCCACGCCGAGCAGGGCGTCGGGCCTGCGCCTGAGCAGCTGCGCCATGGCCTCGGCGATGAGCTCGCCGCCCGCCGCGGCGTCGGGAACGATGACAACTTCCACGCTGGGCCTGCCGATCTGAGAAGGCTGAGGAGAGGGACAGGGGAGGGACGGGGCCCGGTGGGGAGGGCCGCGTCAGGGACCATGTGGTTTAGACCAATCTAACAGAGTGGACCGCGCCCGGGTCGGCGTATCGCGGGGCACGCCGACCCCTTCACGTTTCTCTAGCGGCCGCTATAAAATGCGCGCCATGGTGAGCTGTGGCGAGGACGCCGGGGTGCGGGGCGGACCCGCTTCCAGACCCCGTGGCCGCCCGCGCTCCTTCGACCGCGAGACCGCGCTGCAGAAGGCGGTCCTCGCCTTCTGGGAGCACGGGTACGAGGCCACCTCCGTCTCCGACCTCACCCGGGCCATGGGCATCGGCACCCCGAGTCTGTACGCCGCCTTCGGCGACAAGCGGGCGCTCTTCGCGGAGGCCGTGCGCGCCTACGCCGAGCGGTACGGCTCGTTCGGCGACCGCGCCCTCGCCGAGGAGCCCACCGCCCGTGCCGCCGTCGCACGGACGCTGCGGGAGGCCGCCGCCGCGTACACCGCCCCCGGCCGCCCGCGCGGCTGCCTCGTCGTCCACGCGGCGACCAACTGCACGACCCCGGAGGTGGCGGAATCCCTGCGTGAGCGGCGCAACGCGTCCATCGCCGCCTTCGAGCGCCGTATGGAGGCGGGGGTGGCCGCGGGGGAGCTGCCCGCGGCCACCGACGTCGGCTCGCTGGCCCGGTACGTCGGCGCGGTCGTCCAGGGCATGTCCCAGCAGGCGCGCGACGGCGCGTCCCGCGAGGAACTGGAGGCCCTCGCCGAAATTGCCATGGCCATCTGGCCCCGTGGATGAGCCGGGCGGGCTAGGCTGCGGGGTGGATGCGGACGCCCGACGGCGTCCGCTCGGTTGGCCGACCCGGCTCGCACCGGAGCGGCGGACCGGCGAAAACACCGATGAACGTCTTCCTGCTCATGGACATGCCGAAGTGGTCTAGTCCAGAATGCGGGAAGAGACGTGAACAGCGAACGCGCGCGGCACCGCCCGCGCGCCACAGGTGAACGCACGAACCTCCGTCCTCCCCGCACAGGAGGACGGACCGAGGAACCGGTGCTCTCTGCCCTGACTGCCCCGGCTCCTCATCCTTCGGCCGACCGGGACCGCACACCCCGCGGCCGATGTTGCTCCGGGCTGCGGTGCCGGGAGGGTTGAGGGTCCCTCTCAGGCGCCGCGGCCCGCGGGTGTCTTCGGGGCCGTTCGGCCCCGCCGGCGCGAGCGGCCGATTTCGAACGGTGGCCGAACACCCAGGTACGCTCGCAGACGTGCCCTCCATGAACGAACTCGTACGCCAGCACACCGCTCTCGACGACTCCGACCTCGAGTGGCTCCACCTGCTGGTCTCGGAGTGGCAACTGCTCTCCGACCTCTCCTTCGCCGACCTGGTCCTGTGGGTCCCCACCCGCGACGGCACCCGGTACGTCTCCGTCGCGCAGATGCGGCCCAACACCGGCCCGACCTCGTACCAGGACGACATGGTGGGCCACCTCGTCCCGCGCGGCCGCCGCCCCCTGCTGGACGCCGCGCTCGACGAGGGCCGGATCGTGCGCGAGGGCGACCCGGAGTGGCGCGAGGAGGTCCCCGTGCGGGTCGAGTCGATCCCCGTCCGGCGGGAGGGGCGGGTCCTGGGCGTCATCGCGCGCAACACCAACCTGCTCACCGTGCGCACCCCGAGCCGGCTGGAGCTGACCTATCTGCAGAGCGCCTCCGACCTCGCGCAGATGATCGCCGCGGGTTCCTTCCCGTTCCCCGACCAGCAGGTCGACATGGACGCCTCACCGCGCGTCGGCGACGGGCTGATCCGGCTCGACGCGGACGGCACCGTCCAGTACGCCTCGCCGAACGCGCTGTCCGCCTACCACCGCCTCGGCCTCGCCGCCGACCTCGTCGGCCACCACCTCGGCCGGACCACCGCCGAACTCGCCCCGTCCCGGGCCCCGGTGGACGAGGCGCTCGTCAAGCTGGCCAGCGGCTGGGCGCCCCGCGAGTTCGAGATCGAGGCCCACGACGGCGTGATCCAGTTCCGGGCGATCCCGCTCAAGCCCAAGGGGACGCGGATCGGTTCGCTGGTGCTGCTGCGGGACGTCACCGAGCTGCGCCGCCGCGAACGGGAGCTGATCACCAAGGACGCGACCATCCGGGAGATCCACCACCGGGTCAAGAACAACCTGCAGACGGTGGCGGCCCTGCTCCGCCTCCAGGCCCGGCGGATCGAGTCCGAGCGCGGCCGGGAGGCCCTCGAGGAGGCGGTGCGCCGGGTCGGGTCGATCGCGATCGTGCACGAGACGCTGTCGCAGAACCTGGACGAGCGGGTGGAGTTCGACGAGATCGCCGACCGGGTGCTGTCGATGGTCGCCGAGATCTCGCCGGGCAAGGTCACCGGCCGGCGCAGCGGCCGCTTCGGAATCCTGGACGCCGAGGTCGCGACCCCGCTGTCGATGGTGCTGACCGAAGTGCTGCAGAACGCCCTGGAGCACGGCTTCCGGCAGGGCGAGACCGGCACGGTGGAGGTCTCCGCGGTCCGTGGCGGCACCTCGCGCGAGGCCCGCCTGCTCGTCACCGTGCAGGACGACGGGGTCGGACTGCCGGAGGGCTTCGACCCGCACCGCTCCGGCAACCTCGGTCTGCAGATCGTCCGCACCCTGGTCGAGGGCGAGTTGGGCGGCACCTTCGACATGGTCCCGGCCCCGGAGCGCGGCACGCGCGTGATCCTGGACATCCCGGTGGCCCAGAAGTAGCGGGCGTGGTCCGGGAGGAGGGCGCCTCGCCCGGGAGCAGCGAGCCCACCCGGAAGCAGTGCGCCCGGCCCGGAAGCGTTGCGCCGCACGGGAGTTGGGGCCGGCCGCGGCCGGCCCACGCGCGGCACGGCGTCCGCGTGACCGGCCCCGCACAGCAGAAAGCCCCGGACCGCGATGCGGTCCGGGGCCAATGCTCGCTGTTGTGTCAAGCGCGGGGATACTGCGCGCTGCGGCTCGGGGGCGGGAGATGCGTGCGTGCTGCACGCGCCGCCAAGCTCAGGCTGTCAGCGGGGTGGCGTGGGTCAGGCGGAGGCCTGACGGGCCCGGTTGCGGGCGGCGCGGCGCTTCATGGCGCGGCGCTCGTCCTCGCTGAGACCACCCCAGACGCCGGAGTCCTGACCGGACTCGAGCGCCCACTGCAGGCACTGCTCGATAACCGGGCAGCGACGGCAGACGGCCTTGGCTTCCTCGATCTGCAGCAGCGCAGGACCGGTGTTGCCGATGGGGAAGAAGAGCTCGGGGTCTTCCTCGCGGCAAACGGCGTTGTGACGCCAGTCCATGGCTGCTACCTCTCCTTGGTATTACGTGCGGGTTGCTTGTGAATGTGAACGCTTTCACGAATCCCTCAACAAGTGAAGGGCCGACCGTCAGGTCTCCCTGGCGTGGTCCTGTGGATTGAAGAGGGGTTCCGGTGATCTCTGGGGCCCGTGTGGTGGGCCGCCCCGATCGCCACGTAGAGACTCGCAAACCTCAGCGGCGGATACAACCCCTTCCGGAAAGTTTTTTTTGATTCCTCGGTGTCGACTAGGTCACAGCCGTACTTCCATGGGGTGGATCCTGGCCTAAACGTTCGAGTGAAAGGACTTTGGCCTCTTCCGCTCACACAATCACACGCAGTGCACGGCGTACGCCTGTGAACGTCACGCTCGTGCGCAGCCCCAGGTGGTCACCGTCCATCTGCAGGGGCAGCGGCACCTTCGAATGCAAGGTGAACGCGCTCAGATCGTGCAGCGAGACCGCATGCTTTCCATGCGGTCCCCGCTCCGGGGACGAAGTGAGCAACTGGGTTCCATACCGGGCAACCGCGGCCGTGGACAGACGGCTGAGCCCGAGTACGTCGAGGCCCGTGTCGAACGAGGCCTTAGGCGACGTGTACATGGGGCGATTGCCGAGATACGTCCAGGGCGACGTGTTCGCGACTATGGCCACCACCAGATCGGAGACCGGGTCCTGGCCGGGCCGCTCCAGCGTGATGCGGCCGTGCCGGCGGTTCGGCTCGCCGAGGAACTGGCGGACCACCTGCCGCACGTACAGGGCGTGCGTCGACTTCCTGCCGCGCTCCCGCTGCTGTTCCACCCGTCCCACGACGCCCGCGTCGAAACCGAGCCCGGCGGTGAAGGTGAACCAGCGCGCCGGGACCTCCGCGTCCGGCGTGCCCGGCGTCCCCGAGGCGAGGCCCAGGCCGATCGTGCGTTCGCCGCCGGTGGCGAGCGCGTCCAGCAGGGCGCCGGTCGCCTCCACGGCGTCGTTCGGCAGGCCCAGGGCGCGCGCGAAGACGTTGGTGGAGCCGCCGGGGACCACGGCGAGGCGGGGCAGGTGCTCCGGGTCGGGGCCCCGGTGGAGCAGACCGTTCACGACCTCGTTGACGGTGCCGTCGCCGCCGAGGGCCACGACCAGATCGATGTCGTCGCTGTCCGCGGCCTGCCGGCCCAGGTCGCGGGCGTGGCCGCGGTACTCGGTGGTGACCGCCTCCAGCTTCATCTCGCTGGCCAGCGCGTGGATCAGCACATCGCGCGTACGTGCGCTTGTGGTGGTTGCCGCCGGATTGGCCACGAGAAGTGCACGCATGGGGTGCAGCGTACCTACTGCCTGGTACCCGGCCCAGGGCGAGGTAGGGATCGGGTAAGAGAACGGTGCGTGAGACCGGCCACGGGCCGTCGGCCCGGCCGCCGGTGGGTCGTGCGCCGAGGGCTACGCTTCAGGGGTGAGCAGCGAGCAGACCCCCGCCCCCGAAGCCCCCGGCACCGCGGACGCCGCCGGCCCCCGCCCGCGGCGGCTGACTTACGCGGCGGCGCTGGTCGCGCTGGAGGGATGCGCGCTGCTCGCCGCCGGGGTGTGGATGCTCGTCCTCGGGGCCACGGGCGACGGCGGCGACCGTCAGCAGGCCGTCACCGGCGGGATCACGGTGCTCGTGCTCGCCCTGCTGCCGCTGCTCGCCGCCCGCGGGCTGCTGCTGCGCCGCGGCTGGAGCCGGGGGCCGGCGGTCATCACCCAGATCCTGGCGCTGCCCGTCGCCTACCAGCTGCTCCAGGCCGACAGCGTGGCCGTACCCGCGGGCATCGCGCTGGCCGCCGTGGCCGTGGCCGCCCTGGTGCTGCTGGTGCACCCGGCGACGACCCGGGCCCTCGGGATCAAGGGTCCGGGCCGTGGCCGGGAGACCGAGCGGCAGTAGGCGCACCGGCCGCCCTTCCGGGCCTCGACCAGGACCCTCGTGCGGACGACCTGCGCGCGGCGACCCGCGCGCAACGACCTCCCTGCGGGCTACTCCTCGACCAGCAGCTTCTCCCGCAGCTGGGCCAGCGTCCGGGCCAGCAGCCGCGAGACGTGCATCTGCGAGATGCCGACCTCCTGCGCGATCTGCGACTGGGTCATGTTGCCGAAGAAGCGCAGCAGCAGGATGCGCTTCTCGCGCGGCGGCAGGTCCTCCAGCAGCGGCTTCAGCGACTCGCGGTACTCCACGCCCTCCAGCGCCTCGTCCTCCGCGCCGAGGGTGTCCGCGACCGCCGGGGACTCGTCGTCCGTGTCGGGGACGTCCAGGGACAGCGTCGAGTACGCGTTGGCGGACTCCAGGCCCTCCAGGACCTCCTCCTCCGAGATCGCCAGCTTCTCGGCGAGCTCGTGCACCGTGGGGGAGCGGCCGTGCAGCTGGGAGAGCTCAGCCGTCGCCGTGGTGAGCGCCAGGCGCAGCTCCTGCAGCCGGCGCGGAACGCGCACCGCCCAGCCCTTGTCCCGGAAGTGCCGCTTGATCTCGCCGACGACCGTCGGGGTCGCGTAGGTCGAGAACTCGACGCCGCGGTCCGGGTCGAACCGGTCGACCGACTTGATCAGGCCGATGGTGGCGACCTGGGTGAGGTCGTCCAGCGGCTCCCCGCGGTTGCGGAAGCGGCGGGCGAGGTGCTCGACGAGCGGCAGGTGCATACGGACCAGCTGGTTGCGCAGCTCCGCGTACTGGGGGCTGCCCTCCTTCAGCGCGCGCAGCTCGACGAACAGCGCGCGTGCGCCGCTGCGGTCCTGAGGCTCGTGCCTCGCGCCGTGCGCGTTGGGCACGCCCGGCTCGTCGTCTCGCTCGTGCTCGCTCATCGTCCCGCCCGTTGCCCTTCCCCGAGCCCGCGCCTCCGATCGGCCCGGGGAGACCCCGCCCCGTGCCGTTGGAGGCGCGCCCTGCGCGGCATCGTCCTGATCCCGCGGCCCCTCGCCCGGCAGGCCGGGCACCGGGTGGTCGTCCTCCGGATGCGGTCTGGCCTGCTCGGGGATGCCGTCGATGCCGCTCGCCGGACGCCGGGACCCGGCAGTACCGCTCTGTCCCGGGCCTCCGGTTCCTCCCCCTTCGGCGCCCGCGCCCGAGCGGGAGGACTCCCGGGCGCGAGGGGGAATCCCGCCCTCGTTCGGCAGCTTGCGCGTGCCGCGCTCTTCGTCCCGCACCGGCCCGTCCCCGTTCCTCACGCCGGCCCGGGTCCCGCGCCGCGCTGTTTGTAGAGGCTGATCGACACGGTCTTGTCGTCGTCCACGGCCGAGGAGACCTTGCCCGCCAGCGCGGACAGCACGGTCCAGGCGAAGGTGTCGCGCGACGGCGCGTGACCGTCCGTGGTCGGGGCCGACACCGTGACCTCGAGCGAATCGTCGACGAGCCGGAAGACGCAGCTGAGCACCGAGCCGGGCACGGCCTGCTGGAGCAGGATCGCGCAGGCCTCGTCCACCGCGATGCGCAGGTCCTCGATCTCGTCGAGGGTGAAGTCCAAACGGGCGGCGAGACCGGCCGTGGCCGTACGCAGCACCGACAGGTAGGCACCCGCAGCCGGCAGCCGGACTTCCACGAAGTCCTGGGCCGCGGGCTCGCCTGCGATCTGGGACACCCTCACCTCCAAGGTGGTACAAGCTTTCTCGGGCCGGGGGCCGGCCCCCGGCCAACGCGATACGTGGTTCAGCGGTGACGCTACCGCGCTCTCGACATTCCTGTCCCGGGACCCCAACCGTTGCTGTCACTCATAGTAAAACTACGAATACGCTCCGTGGCTAGAGGTCTGCGGGCCCAAAAGGGAACAGCACGCGCCGGGTTGACGTACCCAGACGTCAGACGGTCGAACCGTCCCGCGGCCCGGTCAGACCAGTACGTGATCCACGAAGCACCAGCGCCAGTCCTCGCCCGGCTCGAAGGTCCGCATCACGGGGTGACCGGTTTCCCCGTGGTGCCGGGTGGCGTGCTGTCCGGGCGAGGAGTCGCAGCAACCGACGTGGCCACAGGTCAGGCACAGCCGCAACTGCACCGGGTGCGTGCCGTTCGCCAGGCACTCCGGACACGTCTCGCTCTGGGCCTCCGGCTCCGGATGCGGCAGCGTGCCGGCGTGCGTGCACTGTTTCATGATTGCCAGATTACGACGGGCACGCGGGTGACCGCGCGGAAAGACGAGGGCGGGCGAGGACGATGGACGTATTGCCGCTGCTGTTGCTGGTGGCGGGCAGCGCCGCGGTGGCCGGGGCCGCCCGCCGCACACCGGTACCGGCACCGCTGCTGCTGGTCGCCGCCGGGCTGGTGGCCTCGTACGTCCCCGGGGTGCCGGACTACACCCTCGATCCCGAGGTGGTCCTTCCGCTGCTGCTGCCGCCGCTGCTGTACACGTCGGCCATCGACAGCTCCTATCTCGACCTGCGCGCACAACTGCGGCCCGTGGCGCTGCTGTCGGTCGGGTACGTGCTGTTCGCGACCTTCGTGGTCGGCTGGGCCGCGTACCTGATCGTGCCCGGACTGCCGCTGACGGCTGCCCTGGTGCTGGGCGCGGTGGTGGCGCCTCCGGACGCGGTCGCGGCGACGGCCGTCGCGCGCCGGGTCGGGCTGCCCTCCCGGATCACCACGATCCTGCAGGGCGAGTCCCTGCTCAACGACGCCACCGCCATCACCGCCTACAAGGTGGCCCTCGCCGCCGCGGTGGGCGAGGGCGCCACCTGGGCCGGCGGGGTGGGCGAGTTCCTGATCGCGGCGGTCGGCGGCGTAGGCGTCGGGCTGGTGCTGATGGCGCCGATCCACTGGCTGCGCACCCACCTGAAGGAGGCGCTGCTGCAGAACACGCTCTCCCTGCTGATCCCGTTCGTCGCCTACGGCGTCGCCGAGCAGCTGCACGCCTCCGGCGTCCTCGCGGTCGTCACGGTCGCCCTCTACCTCGGCCATCGCGCCTGGGAGGTCGACTTCGCCACCCGGCTCCAGGAGGAGGCGGTGTGGAAGATGGTCGCGTTCCTGCTGGAGTCGGCCGTCTTCGCCCTCATCGGACTGCAGCTCCAGATCGTCCTGAGGGGACTCGGGGAGTACGAGGGCGTGGAGGCCGCCTGGTACGCGGTCGCCGCCTTCCTGGTCGTCGTCGCGACCCGGTTCGTGTGGGTGTACCCGGCGACGTTCCTGCCCCGGCTGCTGTCCCGGCGGATCCGGGAGCGCGAGGAGAACCCCACGTGGAGGGGGGCGATGGTGACCGCCTGGGCCGGGATGCGGGGCGTGGTGTCGCTGGCCATCGCCTTCTCGATCCCGGTCACGGTGCACGGCGGCGCCCCGTTCCCGCAGCGCAACCTGATCCTCTTCCTGACCTTCACGACGGTCATCGGGACGCTGGTGGTGCAGGGGCTGACGCTGCCGCCGCTGATCCGGCTGCTGAAGTTCCCCCGCCGGGACGTGCAGGCGCAGACCCTGGCCGAGGCCAACGCCCAGGCGCAGGCGTCACGGGTCGCCGAGCAGCGCCTGGAGGAACTCCTCTCCGACGAGCGCAACGCCCTGCCACCGCCGCTCGCCGACCGGCTCCGCTCCGTCCTGGAGCGCCGCCGCAACGCCGTCTGGGAGCGGCTCGGCCAGGTCAACCCCGTCACCGGCGAGTCGGTCGACGACACCTACCGCCGGCTGTCCCGGGAGATGATCAGCGCCGAGCGGTCGGTCTTCGTGCGGCTGCGGGACGGCCGCTACATCGACGACGAGATGCTGCGGACCCTGCTGCGCAGGCTGGACCTGGAGGAGGCGGCGGCCTACCGGGAGGCGGCGTGAGGGGCGCTCGCGGGGGCGTGCTCGTGGGCGGGGCGGCCGAGCGGGGGGTGCGTGCTCGGCGCCGGCTCGCGGGGTGGTCGCTGGCGGGGTGGTCGCCCGGGCGGCTCGCGCACGAGTGCTCGCGCGCCGCATGGTCGGGGGAGTGCCGGGGCGCGGTGGCGGGCCGCGCGGAACCGCCGCGGTGGATCAGGGCCCGTCCGGGAAGGGGCGGCCCGTGACGACCGCGGCGATCGCCGTCCCGCGCGGGAAGGCGCCCTCGTCGGCCAGGCGGACGAGGGCGTACAGCAGCTTGGCGACGTAGAGACGCTCGACGGGGAGGCCGTGGCGGCGGGTGAAGTCCGCGGCGAAGGCGTCCAGTTCGGGTGTGGTGCGGGCGTAGCCGCCGAAGTGGAAGCGGTCGTCCAGCCACCACTCGCCCCTGCGGCCGCCGAAGGCACGTTCCTGCAGGGCCGCGGTCTCGGCCTCCAGGAAGCCTCCCTTGAGGACCGGTATGCCGAGGGCGCGCCGGCCCGCCCCCAGTCCGGCGGCCAGTCCGGCGAGCGTGCCGCCGGTCCCGCAGGCCACGGCGGCCACGTCGGCGTGGTCGTCGCGGAGTTCCTCGCCGAGCGCGCGGCACCCCCGCACGGCGAGGGCGTTGCTGCCGCCTTCGGGGACCACGTGCGCCTCGTCGGCGTCGAGCGCGGCGGTCCGCAGCAGGGCCGTGAGCGTCTCCGGCTCGGTCTTGCGTCGATAGGTCGACCTGTCGACGAAGAGCAGGCGCATCCCGTCGGCCGCGCACCGGGCCAGCGAGGGGTTGAGCGGGCGGTCGGCCAGCTCCTGGCCGCGCACCACGCCGACCGTGGGCAGACCCAGCAGACGGCCCGCGGCGGCGGTCGCGCGCAGGTGGTTGGAGTACGCCCCGCCGAAGGTGACGACCGTCCGGCCGGCCGCGGCCCGGAGGTTCGGCGCGAGCTTGCGCCACTTGTTGCCGATCAGCTCCGGGTGGATCAGGTCGTCGCGCTTCAGCAGCAGCCGCAGCCCGTGCCGGGCGAAGCGGTCGTCGGCGAGCTCCTGCACCGGCGACGGAAGCCGCGGGGAGAGGGCCGCCGGGCCGGGAGCGGCGGGGTCTGCGCCTGCGGGGTCGAAGCCGGCGGGGCCGGGGGCGGAGGAGCTGGTCACCCGACCATTGTCGCCGTCCGTGCCCCCGCCCGCAGTGATCCATTCCCGCTCTTTCGTGTAATGGCACGAACACGCTCCGTGATGGAAGGCTTGTGCCCGCACAACGATGCCCGGTGCTGATCGATGCCGGGCACGAAAGGGAGGGCAATTCTCTATGTCGGTAGGCGAAGAGGTCCGCACGGAGCAGGGTCGGCCGCAGCAGAGCCTCGGCACCACGGCCGCGCGGAACCTGGCCACCACCACCAAGTCCGTTCCCCAGATGCAGGAGATCAGCTCGCGCTGGCTGCTGCGGATGTTGCCCTGGGTCGACGTCCAGGGCGGCACGTACCGGGTGAACCGGCGGCTGACCTACGCCGTCGGCGACGGGCGCATCACCTTCGTGAAGACCGGCGACCGCGTCGAGGTCATCCCCGCGGAGCTCGGCGAACTGCCGGTGCTGCGGGGGTACGAGGACGAGGAGGTCCTCTCCGAACTGGCCTCCCGCTGCCGGCAGCGGGAGATCGGCGCGGGCCAGGTCATCGCCTCCTTCGGCAACCAGGCCGACGAGGTGTACCTGCTGGCGCACGGCAGGGTCGAGAAGGTGGGCACCGGCCCCTACGGCGACGACCAGGTGCTCGGCGTCCTCGCGGACGGAGCGTACTTCGGCGACCAGGCGCTGCTCGACCCGGACGCCATCTGGGAGTACACGGCCCGCGCGGACACCCCCTGCACGGTGCTCGTCCTGCCCCGCCACGACTTCGAGCAGGTCCTGGAGCGCGCCGACTCCCTGCGCGCCCACCTGCAGCGGCAGCGCTCGATCCCCGCCCAGCGCACCAACAGGTTCGGCGAGAAGGAGGTGGAACTCGCCGCAGGGCACAGCGGTGAGCCGGACATCCCGCACACCTTCGTCGACTACGAGGGCACGCCCCGCGAGTACGAGCTGAGCATCGCGCAGACCGTGCTGCGCATCCACAGCCGCGTGGCCGACCTCTACAACCAGCCGATGAACCAGACCGAGCAGCAGATCCGGCTCACGGTGGAGGCGCTGAAGGAGCGCCAGGAGCACGAGCTGATCAACAACCGCGAGTTCGGCCTGCTCCACAACTGCGAGTACGACCAGCGCATCCAGCCCCACGACGGCGTGCCGGGTCCCGACGACATGGACGAGCTGCTCAGCAGGCGGCGCAGCACCAAGCTGTTCCTCGCCCATCCGCGCGCGATCGCCGCGTTCGGCCGCGAGCTCAACAAGCGGGGACTGGTCCCCGAGACCATCGACATGGGCGGCAGCCGCATCCCCACCTGGCGCGGTGTGCCGATCTTCCCGTGCGGCAAGATCCCGGTCACCGAGGCCCGGACGAGCTCGATCATCGCCCTGCGCACCGGCGAGCAGGAGCAGGGCGTCATCGGGCTGCGGGCGTCCGGCCTCCCGGACGAGATCGAGCCGAGCCTGTCCGTGCGGTTCATGGGCATCAACGAGCAGGCGATCATCAAGTACCTGGTGACCGCGTACTTCTCGGCGGCGGTCCTGGTGCCGGACGCGCTCGGCGTCCTGGAGAACGTCGAGGTCGGCCGTTGGCGCTGACACCTCACGCCCGTCCACGGTGTCCCGGACCGCGCGGCCGGGTACACCCTGGGGGTACGTGCCCGGAACCGGCAGCATCAGCGCCACCGTCCGCGGATTCTCCGAGGGGGATCGGATGGTCGAGTTCATGACGGAGACGACACAGCGTCCCGCCGGAACGCAAGGCCCCACCGGGGTGCCGCGTCCCGCCGGCGCGGCGCGGCAGGCCGCGCAGGAGGCCGGCCGAGGAGGGGACCGGCCTGCCGCGACACTGCCCCACCGCCCCGTCGGCAGCCGGACGGAAGGCCGGGCGGACGCCGCCGACGCACAGGACGCGACGCTGATCCTGGAGCGTGCCCGGACGGTGGTCGATCCCGAACTGCGGTCCGCAGTCGCCTCGCTGCCCGGCGTGATGCGCCGGATCGCGCGCTACCACTTCGGCTGGGAGGAGGCGGACGGCACCCCGGCGGCGGGGCACGGGGGCAAGGCCGTCCGCCCGGCGCTCGTCCTCACCGCGGCCGCCGCGCTGGGCGGTCCCGGGGCGCGGGCGGACGCGGCGCGGGCCGCCGCGGCCGTGGAACTGGTCCACAACTTCACGTTGCTGCACGACGACGTGATGGACCGGGACGCCACCCGCCGGCACCGGGCCACCGCGTGGACGGTGTTCGGCGACAACGACGCGATCCTCGCCGGGGACGCCCTGCAGGCACTGGCCCTGCGGCTGCTCGCCGAGGACCCGCATCCGGCGTCCCCGGCGGCCGCCGCCCGGCTCGCGGCCTGCGTCGTGGAGCTGTGCGCCGGCCAGCAGGCGGACACGGCCCTGGAGCGGCGCGACCCGCGCGAGGTCACGCTCACCGAGGTGCTCGCGATGGCCGAGGCCAAGACCGGCGCGCTGCTGGGGTGCGCGTGCGCCGTCGGCGCGCTGTACGCGGGAGCGGCGGAGGAGGACGTCGAGGCGCTGGACGCGTTCGGCCGGCAGGCCGGGCTCGCCTTCCAGCTCATCGACGACGTGATCGGCATATGGGGCGACCCGGGCCGCACCGGCAAGCCGGCCGGCGCCGACCTGGCCGCGCGCAAGAAGTCCCTGCCGGTGGTCGCCGCGCTCACCTCCGGCACCCCGGCCGCCGCCGAACTCGCCGAGTTGTACGCGCGCCCGTACCGGGAAGGAGAGAGGGAGCGGACCGCGCTGGCCGTGGAGCGGGCCGGCGGACGTGACTGGGCGCAGGCCCAGGCGGCCGACCTGATGGGCCGGGCCCTGGACGAACTGGCCCGGGCCGTCCCGGACCCCGCCCGGGCGGGCGGCCTGCTCGCCCTGGCCGAGTTCGTGACCCGGCGCACCAGCTGAGTCCGCGTCCGGCACCGCCGCGCGGGCCCGTCCGGCCGGCGTGGCGCCGAAAGAAGACCCCGGTGACCCCGGGTCCGTACGGCTCCTGACCCCGTACGGCCGCCGCGGGCACCGGT
This sequence comes from Streptomyces sp. NPDC086766, assembly GCF_044746005.1. Classification (NCBI taxonomy): domain Bacteria; kingdom Bacillati; phylum Actinomycetota; class Actinomycetes; order Kitasatosporales; family Streptomycetaceae; genus Streptomyces; species Streptomyces sp. NPDC086766. Next base: position 502,598 of record NZ_JBIVBI010000002.1, read on the forward strand.
CCGGCGGGTCCCGCACTTCCCCACGGTGTGCGGGGCCCGCCCTTTCCACCGGGCCGCCGGACCATGCCCCCACCGCGCCGAGTACCCTCAACGCCCGTACGGGGCAAGCCGGTTGAGGCGAAGGGGCTGGCAGATGGGCGTGGAGATCCGGACGGCGGGGGAGAGCGACCGCGAGCTGGTCGTGCGGTTGCTGGACGAGGCCTTCCAGGACGACCCGGTCAGCAGTTGGGTCTTCCCCGGCGACGAGTACCGCCGCGCGACCCATCACCGGCTGATGACCGCCTTCACCGACATCGTGCTCGCCGAGGGCCGGATCGACATCACCGCCGAGGGCACGGCCTGCGCGCTGTGGCTGCCGGTTCCCGCCGGAGGCGACGGCGGCCACTCCGGGGACGGCGGCTCCGAGGCGGACGACGCCGTACGGCTGCGCGAGAGCGTCGACCCGGCCAACGAACGCGTGGAGTGGATCGCCCGGCTGATGGCCGAGGCGCACCCCGCGGACCGCGCTCACGAGTACCTGTGGATGATCGGCGTCGCCCCGGCCCGGCAGGGCGAGGGGCTGGGCACCGCGCTCGTCCAGCACGTCCTGGGCCGCTGCGACCGCGAGGGAGTGCCCGCCTACCTGGAGGCCAGCAGCGCCCGCAGCACCAGGCTCTACGAGCGCCTCGGGTTCGCCCCGACCGGCCGCACCCTCGACCTGCCGGACGGCCCGAGCATGTGGCCGATGTGGCGGGAGCCGCGCGGCTGACCCCGTCCCGGCTCCTCGCGCCTCACTCCTCGGGCACGATCGCCGCCACGATCCGCTCCACCATGCCCTCCGGCACACCCACTCCCGGCAGGACGCCGTCCAGTACCCCGGGCAGTGTCAGGTGCTCCAGGATGAGCCCGAGCACGGCGAGGTAGAGCACCGTGACGGTCTCGTCGCCGCCGGGCAGCCCGGCCGAGCGGTGGAACTCCACGGCTTCCTCCAGGTCCCCGCGCACCGACCTGGTGAAGGAGTCGCGCAGCGCGGGCCGCCGGGTGGCCTCCAGGCGCATCTCCAGCAGGGCCAGGTAGCCCGCGCGGTCCCGGGTCGCGCGTGCCAGCAGGTCGTGCATGAAGGCGGTGACCAGGGTGCGGTCCCGGGGCCGGGCCATCAGCCGGGCCAGCACCTCCGGGTCGGGTGCGAGACGGACGTGCAGCCGGGCGTCGATCTGGCGCAGCAGGTCGTCCCGGCCGGTGAAGTAGTTCGAGGCGGTGCCCACCGGCACGCCCCCCGCGGCGTCCACCGCGCGGAACGTCAGCCCCCGCGCGCCCTCCCGCGCGAGCACCGCGATCCCTGCGTCGACCAGGGCCGCCCGCCGCTCCGGATTGCCGGCCATGCGGAATCCCTTCTGTCACTTGTTTTCGGTGCTGGAAATACCTTGCAACCACTACAAGTGAAGCACTACAACTGGAGTGGTTCGCCCACCCTACGGAAAGAGACCCGCTTGCGAAAGCTCACCTACTTCGTCGCCTGCTCCATCGACGGCTTCATCGGCGACCCGTCCGGGGACGCCTCCTCGATGTTCGCCTTCCTGGACGAGGAGTTCCTCGGGTATCTGAGGTCGACGTACCCCGAGACCATCGCGGCGCAGGGCCGCGCCGAGCTCGGCGTCGAGGACACCGCCAACCGCCACTTCGACACGGTGGTGCAGGGGCGCGGCAGCTACCGGCTCGCCCTGGACGCCGGGATCACCAGCCCGTACGGCCACCTGCGCGAGTTCGTCGCCTCCCGCACCCTCGGGGCCGCACCCGACCCGAACGTGGAGGTGATCGCCGAGGACCTGGTCGGCAGAATCCGCGAGCTGAAGACGGAGGAGACCGGCCTCGGCATCTGGCTCTGCGGCGGCTCGCAGCTCGCGGGCGAGCTGCTCGACGAGATCGACGAACTGGTCATCAAGACGTACCCGCAGGTGTACGGCTCGGGCATGCCGATGTTCGGCTCCGGGTTCGCGGTCACCGACTTCACCCTGGAGTCGGTGCGCACCTTCGCCAACGGGACGATCGTCCGTACCTACGCGCGCCGGCGCTGACCGTCCTACCCTGAGGACATGGGCGGCGAACGACACGTCTGTCCCGACTGCGGACAGCCCGTGGAGACGGTCATCCGGCGGCACAAGACCCTGGGCGCCTGGGTGCCGGTATGGGGGCCCGGGCCGTGCCGGAATCCGGCCTGCGGATCCCGCGCCGGCACCGCGCCCGAGGCGGCTCCCGAAGCGGGCGCGGCGGAGCCGCACGAGTCCGCCCCGGCTCGACAGCCCGACCGGGCTCACGACCCCGACCGGGCTCAGGACTCCGCGCCGGCCGGCGAGGTGGGCAGGGAGAGCCCGGCGTAGACCGCGTTGAGGACGGTGGGCAGCAGGGCGTTGGCGGTGGTCCGGCCGTCGGGCGACAGGGTCAGGTTCGTCCAGATCACGAGCGTGACGTCGTGGTCCGGGTCGTGGCCGATGAAGGAGTTGAAGCCGGGGAGTTCGCCGCCGTGGTAGTACATCGCGGCGTGCGGGCCGAAGCGCTGGTGGGCGATGCCGTACCCGTACTTCCGCCCGTCGGGCGCGGCCGGGTCCTCGGCCCGCGGGCTGTGCAGCCACTGCCGCTGGAACGCGGGGTCGAGGACCCTTCCCCTCACCAGGGCCCGGATCCAGGTGGCCAGGTCGTCCGCGGTGGAGACGGCGCCTCCGGCGGCGGTGGCGTAGGAGGGGTTCTGGTGGGTGTAGTCCCGCGGCCGGAGCCTTCCGGACCGGGCCGCCGCCCGTGTTCCGGCGGGGTAGGGCCGGTCGACCAGCGCGTAGGCCGTCCCGCCGTACATGTAGCCGTGTGCGAAGGGAGCGGGGAGGGACACGTCCTCGGCGCCGGGCAGCGAGGTCCCCGCCAGGCCGAGCGGCGCGAACAGCCGGTCCCGGAACTGCCGGGCCAGCGGGCGGCCGCCCGCCTTCTCGGCGACGAGGCCGAGGAGCGCGTAGTCGGTGTTGCTGTACTCGTAGGACGTGCCGGGCGCGAAGTCCGGCGGGTGCCGGAACGCCAGTGCCAGCATCTCCCGCGGGGTCCGGGCCCGGCCCGGGTCGGCGTCCAGACTCGCCGCGAGTCCGGGCGCGTCGGTGTAGTTGTAGAGCCCGCTGCGCATCCTCAACAGGTCGGCGATGGTGATGTGTTCGCCGTTCGGGACCCCGGGGACGTAGGCGGACACCGGGTCGCTCAGCCGGAGCCTGCCGTCCTGGGCGAGCAGAAGGATCAGCGCCGAGGTCAGGGTCTTGGTGTTGGAGGCGATCCGGAAGTGGTCGCCCGTGGTGGGCGGCCGGGCGGTGCCCCGCTGCGTCGTGCCGACGGCCGCCCGGAAGGTCCCCTGAGGGGTGCGGAGCAGGACCACCGCGCCGGGAACCATGAGCTTCCTCGCCGCACTCGCCACGGCGGACCGGAACCCGGCCGGGTCGATGTGCTTCAGCGCCGAAGGTGTGGGGGCGGAGGCGCGGGCCGTCGCCGCGGTCGGGGAGGACGAGCCGGCCGGGGCGCCGGGCCCCGGGGGCAGGCCGCAGCTCACGACGAGGAAGGCCGCGCACGAGGCCGCGGCACCGGCTCCCGCCCGGCGCGGGAGAGTCGGCGTGCCGTGGTCGGCTCGTGCGTGCCTCATGCCGTCGTCACCACCGCCTGCCCGCCGATCCGGTCGGGCGGCCCGGCCCGCTCCGGGATCCGGGCGGCGGGCCGGTCGGCGCGCGCGTCACCGGTCTCCGGGCCGTTCCATGAACCGCAGCATGTTCCCGGCGGGGTCCCGGAACGCGCAGTCCCGCACTCCGTAGGGCTGGTCCATCGGCTCCTGGACGACGTCGGCGCCGGACTCCTGGACCCGCGCGAAGAGGGCGTCGCAGTCGGCGGTGGTGAAGATGACCCCGCGCAGCACGCCCTTGGCCAGCAGGCGGGCCATGGCCTCCTTGTCGGCGGGGGAGGCGTCCGGGTTCGCGGCGGGCGGCTCCAGGACGATCTCCACGTCCGGTTGCAGCGGCGATCCGACGGTCACCCACCGCATCCCCTCGAACCCGACGTCGTTGCGGACCTCCAGGCCCAGCACGTCCCGATAGAAGGTGAGCGCCTTGTCGTGGTCGTCGACGGCGATGAAGCACTGGCGGAGTTTGAGGTCCATACCCCCAACCTAGGACCGCCGCGGCGCCCCCGCCCGCCTGGGCCGGGTGAACGTCCGTGCGACGCACGCCGGGATCACCGCGCTCTCCTCGTGCGACCGGGCCCGGTACGCGCTCGGCGTCTCGCCGACCAGCTCCGTGAACCGGGAGCTGAACGACCCCAGCGAGGTGCAGCCGACCGCCATGCACACCTCCGTCACACTCAGGTCGCCCCGCCTGAGCAGTGCCTTCGCCCGCTCGATGCGCCGAGTCATGAGATAGCCGTACGGCGTCTCGCCGTACGCCTCCCGGAAGCTGCGCTGGAAGTGGCCCGGCGACATCAGCGCGGTGCGCGCCAGCGCGGCCACGTCGAGCGGCTCGGCGTACTCCCGGTCCATGCGGTCACGGGCCCGGCGCAGCCGTACCAGGTCTTCGGGAGTCATGCGGCCAGCATGGCACGGGAAGGGGCCCGGGGCGCTCGGTAACCGACGGCCGGGCGGAGACGAGACGGACAAGACCGCACCCGGCCCACCGGAACGCCGTGCTCGGCGGCCGGGGGACCGGGTGCGGAGGGGAGACGCTGCGCGCAGGACGCCGCAGGTCGGAAGGCGGGGACGAAGGTCAGGCCTTCTTGGTCTCCCAGAAGATCTTGTCGATCTGGGCGACGTAGTCCAGTGCCTTCTGGCCCGTGGCCGGGTCGGTGGAACCCTTGGCCGCGGAGAGGGCCTTGAGGGTGTCGTTCACCAGCTGGTGCAGCTCCGGGTACTTCTCGAAGTGCGGGGCCTTGAAGTAGTCGCTCCAGAGCACGGAGACGTGGTGCTTCGCGAGCTCGGCACGCTGCTCCTTGATGACGGTGGCGCGCGCCTGGAAGTGCGGGTCGTCGTTGGCGGCCATCTTCTCCTGGATGGCCTTCACCGACTCCGCCTCGATGCGGGCCTGGGCCGGGTCGTACACACCGCAGGGCAGGTCGCAGTGCGCGCTGACCTTGACCTTGGGGGCAAACAGGCGGGAAAGCATGGAGCGTTCCTTCCTCGTGATCGTCTTCTCAGGTGGGACATTACTCCCTGCAAGGCTCGTTTTCGCGAGTGCCCCCTTGGGCTTACGACAAAAGTCCGGGGTCAGACTGAGACTGGTGGAGGAAGAACCGGGGAGGTGCCGGGTGATGCCGGAGCTGTCGCAGGAGACCGGCCGCAGGGGAGCGGCGCTGCCGTTCGGGCTGGCCGAGGTGACCGGGCCGTCCATGGTTCCGACGCTGCACCACGGGGACCAGCTCGTGGTGCACTACGGAGCCCGCGTCCGGCCGGGGGACGTGATCGTTCTGCGTCATCCGTTCCAGCAGGACCTGCTCGTCGTCAAGCGCGCGGCGGAGCGGCGCGAGGGCGGCTGGTGGGTGCTCGGGGACAACGCGTTCGCGGGCGGCGACAGCACCGACTACGGGACCGTGCCCGAGGACCTGGTCCTCGGCAGGGTGTGGTTCCGCTACCGGCCGCGCGGGGCGGCTCGGCGCTCGCCGCTGGCGCTGGTGCGCTGGGCGCTGTCGGCCGCGAGGCCCGTGCTCACCGACCGGTCCGCCTCCAGGCGCTTGCGGGCGCGGTAGGCGGCCACGTTGGCGCGGGTCGCGCAGCGGTCGGAGCAGTAGCGCCGCGACCGGTTGGTCGAGGTGTCCAGGTAGGCGTTGCGGCAGGGTGCGGCCTGGCACAGGCCGAGCCGGTCGACGCCGTACTCGGTGAGGTGGAAGGCCAGGCCCATGGCGGCGATGGCCGCGTAGCCGGCGGTCGCGTTGGACGGGTGGTCGGCCAGGTGCATGTGCCACAGGGGGCGGCCGTCGTCGTCGCGGTGGTCGTGCCCGGAGATCTGCGGGCTGACCGGGAACTCCAGCAGCAGTGAGTTGAGCAGGTCCACGGCGAGGGTCTCGTCGCCCTGGTCGGCCGCCTCGAAGACCGCGCGCAGCCGGCCCCGCACCGAACGGAAGCGCGTGACGTCGGCGTCGGTGGCGCGCCGGGCCGCCGAAGCGTTGCCGCTGAACAGGTCGCGGACGGCCTCGACCGAGGTCAGGGAATCCTTGCCCCGGGCCGGCTCCTCGCTGTTGACGAGACGTACGGCGTAATCCGAGTAATAGGCCAGTTCCACTTGGTGTCCTCATGCAGGCGCTCGACGGTCATTGGGTACGGTCGGGTAACAGCCGGTCGTGGTTCCAGGGTATTACGGGGCGGGCCGCGCGGAGGGGCCGACGACGACACGCGGAAGGGGCGGTACGGAGGACCCGTACCGCCCCTTCGTGTGCCGGTGCCGTCAGAGGACCTTCGACAGGAACGACTGCGTGCGCTCGTGCTGAGGGTTCGTCAGCACCTCACGCGGGTGGCCGGACTCGACCACCACGCCCTCGTCCATGAAGACCAGGCTGTCGCCCACCTCGCGGGCGAAGCCCATCTCGTGCGTGACGACGACCATCGTCATGCCGGACTCGGCCAGGTCGCGCATGACGTCGAGGACGTCGCCGACCAGCTCCGGGTCGAGGGCCGAGGTCGGCTCGTCGAACAGCATCAGCTTCGGGTCCATCGCCAGCGCCCGGGCGATCGCCACACGCTGCTGCTGGCCGCCGGAGAGCTGCGAGGGGTAGTGTCCCGCGCGGTCGGCGAGACCGACCCGCTCCAGCAGCTGCATGGCCCGGTCCCGGGCCTCGCCCTTGCCCACGCCCTTGACCTGCACCGGCGCCTCGATGACGTTCTCCAGCGCGGTCATGTGCGGGAAGAGGTTGAAGCGCTGGAAGACCATGCCGATGTCCCGGCGCTTCATGGCGACCTCGCGGTCGCGCAGCTCGTAGAGCTTGTCGCCCTGCTGCCGGTAGCCGACCAGCTCGCCGTCGACGTACAGACGGCCCGCGTTGATCTTCTCCAGGTGGTTGATGCACCGCAGGAAGGTCGACTTGCCGGAGCCGGAGGGACCGATGAGGCAGAACACCTCGCCGGGCCGCACCTCCAGGTCGATGCCCTTGAGGACCTCGACCTGCCCGAAGGACTTGTGGACGCCTTCGGCCTTGACCATCGCCGCCGACGCGTCCCTGGGGGTGTCGGTCTTGCCGAGCCTGTCGGTCATGCCATGCCTCCCTTCGGCCGGCCGAGGGAGAACACGCTGGCCTTGACCTTCTGCAACGGCGTCGGCGGCAGGCTGCGGCTGGAGCCGCGGGCGTAGTACCGCTCGATGTAGTACTGGCCCACGCTCAGGATCGACGTCATGATCAGGTACCAGGCGGCGGCGAGGAAGTACATCTCCACCGGGGCGCCGGAGACCTGGCCGATGTCCTGGGCGTAGCGGAACAGCTCCGGATACTGGACGGCCGCCACGAGCGAGGTCGTCTTCAGCATGTTGATGACTTCGTTGCCGGTCGGCGGGACGATCACCCGCATGGCCTGCGGAATGACGATCCGGCGCAGCGTCTTGCCGTGGCTCATGCCCAGCGCGTGGGCGGCCTCGGTCTGGCCCTCGTCGACGGCCAGCAGGCCGGCGCGGCAGATCTCCGCCATGTACGCGGCCTCGTTGAGGCCGAGGCCGAGCAGCGCCGTCAGCAGCGGCGTCATGAAGTCGGACCAGTAGTTCTTGTAGATCGGCCCGAGGTCGATGTACTCGAAGACCAGGCCGAGGTTGAACCAGAGGAACAGCTGGACCAGGACCGGGGTGCCGCGGAAGAACCAGATGTAGAACCAGGCGATGGACGAGGTCACCGGGTTCTTCGACAGGCGCATCACGGCCAGCAGGATGCCGCCGACGATGCCGATGACCATGGACAGGACCGTCAGCAGGAGGGTCTTGCTGACGCCGGTCAGGATCCGGTCGTCGAAGAAGTAGTCCGGAACCGCGTGCCAGTTGATCTTGCCCTGGCCGAACGCGTAGATGATCGCGGCGAAGACCGCGATCGCGATGACGGCGGAGACGTACCGCCCGTAGTGCCGGACCGGAATGGCCTTGATGGCCTCCGCGCCGGCCGGGGGCGTGCCCTTCGGCCCCGCCGTCTTGTCGATGTCAGTCACGGGAATTGCCTCTCAGTGCCCGCACGGAGCGGTCACTTGCCGCCGTTGACGACGGAGCTCTTCACCGCGCCGTCCTCGGCGCCCCACTTCGTCAGGATCTTCTCGTACTCGCCGTTCTTGATGATCGCGTCCATCGCGGCCTTCAGCGCGTCGCGCAGCTGCGTGTTGTTCTTGGCGACGGCGATGCCGTACGGGGCGGCCTCGACCTGGTCGCCGACGAGCTGGAAGTCCTTGCCTCCGCCGGAGGTCTTCACCGCGTAGGCGGCGACGGGGAAGTCCGAGGAGGCCGCGTCCGCGCCGCCCGAGCGCAGCCGGGTCTGGGCCTGCTGGTCGTCGTCGAAGGCCTCGATGGTGAGCTTCTTGCCGGCCGGGCACTTCTTGGCCTCGGCCTTGGCGAGGTCCTCCGAGACGGTCCCGCGCTCCAGGGCGATCTTCTTGCCGCACAGGTCGGACCAGGTGGTGATGCCCTTGGTGTCGCCCTTGCGGGCGTAGATCGACACACCGGCGGTCAGGTAGTCGACGAAGTCGACGCCCTCGCCGACCTTCTTGCCCGTGGTGGGGTCGACACCCTCCTGGCGGCTCTTGTTGTCTGTCATCGCCGACATGGCGACGTCGTAGCGGTTGGAGCGGATGCCGGTGAGCAGGGCGTCGAAGGTGCCGTTCTGGAAGTCGAACCTCACCCCGAGCTGCTTGCCCATCGCGGCCGCGAGGTCCGGGTCGAGACCGACGACCTTGCCGGAGTTGTCCTTGAACTCGACCGGGGCGTAGGCGATGTCGGAGCCGACGCGGATGACGCCCTTGTCGCGGATGGACGCCGGGAGCTTGTCGGCGAGCGGCGCGGAACCGGCGGACGAGCTGCCGGACGCGTTGTTCTTGTCCTTGGTCTGGTCACCGCAACCGGTGAGAATGAGAGCGCCTGCGACCGCGATCGCACCGACCGCAGCTAGCCGGGAGTGCGCGGCGGTCGGACGACGGGTGGAGCGTGCGGTCATGGTGGGTTCCTCCGGCGGATGGGTGGCGTTGCCGATGGGTCGACGAGAACACACACCTTCGGGTGTTGCGACCTCGTGTGATTGACCGCATCTTGCCATTTGAATTGCATTATTCAGGGGGCCCGCTATGTCAAAATCGGATAACGGGCGACCCCCGAACCCCGCGAAGCCGGTCCGACAAGGCCGGACCATCTGCGGGAATGTCTCCTTCCGGCCGGAAGATCTTCGGTGCATCTCAGGATGCGGTCAGCAGGGCCGCGGTGTTTGAGAGCGCTTGAGCGCTTGTCAAGCGATCGACGAGGGCTTGTCCCCATATTGGGCCAAGTGTCGCGTCGCCGTCATGTGACCTTCGCGTTATGGACTCGTCGTCGACACCGTGCGTCCGGTAAGAAGGTTCTTTACACCCCTCATCCGGGGCTCAAGGGCGCGTGTGCGGCGCGCCCGTCGCGTAGGTGCCCGACACGATCACCGAACCGGGCCCACGCGGTCCCGCCCACCCCTCAACCAGGAGTGGCCACCCTCAAACCATGAATACTTAAGGGGTAAAACCAAGTGGCAGCGGAGATCGTCAATCCTCGCAGCGACGGCAGTGCGGAGCAGGACGGCGGGGCCGAGCCCCTCGATTCCTTCGACCCGGCTTTCGCGTTGCACCGCGGCGGCAAGATGGCAGTGCAGGCCACCGTGCCGGTCCGTGACAAGGACGACCTGTCCCTGGCGTACACGCCCGGCGTCGCGCGGGTGTGCACCGCCATCGCCGAGCAGCCGGAACTCGTCCACGACTACACGTGGAAGTCGTCCGTGGTCGCCGTCGTGACCGACGGCACGGCCGTGCTCGGACTCGGGGACATCGGCCCCGAGGCCTCCCTTCCGGTGATGGAGGGGAAGGCGATTCTTTTCAAGCAGTTCGGAGGCGTCGACGCGGTGCCGATCGCGCTGGCCTGCACGGACGTCGACGAGATCGTCGACACCGTGGTCCGGCTGGCGCCCTCCTTCGGCGGCGTGAACCTGGAGGACATCTCGGCGCCGCGGTGCTTCGAGGTCGAGCGCAAGCTCCAGGAGCGGCTCGACATCCCGGTCTTCCACGACGACCAGCACGGCACGGCCGTCGTGACGCTGGCGGCGCTGCGGAACGCGGCGCGGCTGAGCGGCCGGGCCCTCGGCGACCTGCGCGCGGTCATCTCCGGCGCCGGGGCGGCGGGTGTCGCCATCGCCAAGATGCTGGTGGAGGCCGGGATCGGCGACGTCGCCGTCGCCGACCGCAAGGGCGTGGTGTCGGCCGACCGGGACGACCTGACCCCGGTCAAGCGGGAGCTGGCGTCGTTCACCAACAAGGCGGGCCTGTCGGGTCCGCTGGAGGAGGCGCTGGCCGGCGCCGACGTCTTCATCGGCGTCTCCGGCGGTACGGTGCCGGAGTCGGCGGTGGCGTCGATGGCCGAGGGCGCCTTCGTGTTCGCGATGGCCAACCCCAACCCCGAGGTGCACCCCGACGTCGCGCACAAGTACGCGTCCGTCGTGGCCACCGGGCGGTCGGACTTCCCGAACCAGATCAACAACGTCCTGGCGTTCCCCGGCATCTTCGCGGGCGCGCTGCAGGTGCGGGCGTCCCGGATCACCGAAGGCATGAAGATCGCGGCGGCCGAGGCGCTGGCCGGTGTGGTCGGGGACGACCTCGCGGCGGACTACGTGATCCCCTCGCCGTTCGACGAGCGGGTCGCTCCGGCGGTGACGGCGGCGGTGGCCGCGGCCGCCCGCGCGGAGGGCGTCGCGCGTCGCTGACGTGAGCCTGATGGCCCCGCCTCTCTCGGGCGGGGCCATTTCCGTTTTCCGGCGCCCGTGCGTCCCCCGGACGAGTCGCCGCGTTGGCAAGAAGACGTGTGTCACAGAGGTCTGTGGTTCCGTCGGTCGGGACGCGCACCTATCGTCAAGGTCATGTTCGCTGTCTACGCCGCCCGAATCGACCGCGACCAGCCGCTGAGCGGTCTGGAACTGGGGGAGCGCCCGGCCCCCGAGGCCCGTCCAGGCTGGAGCACGGTCACCGTGAGGGCAGCCTCGCTGAACCACCACGACCTCTGGTCGCTGAGGGGCGTGGGGCTGTCCGAGGACAAGCTGCCCATGATCCTCGGCTGCGACGCCGCCGGTGTCGACGAGGACGGCAACGAGGTCGTCCTGCACTCCGTGATCGGCCAGACCGGCCACGGCGTCGGCCCGAAGGAGCCCCGCTCCATCCTCACCGAGCGCTACCAGGGCACCTTCGCCGAGCAGGTCGCCGTCCCGACCTGGAACATCCTGCCCAAGCCCAAGGAGCTCTCCTTCGAGGAGGCCGCCTGCCTGCCCACGGCCTGGCTCACGGCGTACCGCATGCTCTTCACCAACGCGGGCGTGCGGCCGGGCGACTCGGTGCTGGTCCAGGGGGCCGGCGGCGGTGTCGCGACGGCCGCCATCGTGCTCGGCAAGGCGGCCGGTCTGCGGGTCTTCGCCACCAGCCGGGACGAGGCCAAGCGCAAGCGGGCGGTGGAGCTCGGCGCCGTCGAGGCGCTGGAGCCCGGGGCGCGGCTGCCGCAGCGCGTGGACGCCGTCATCGAGACCGTGGGCGCGGCCACCTGGTCCCACTCGGTGAAGTCGCTGCGGCCCGGCGGGACCGTCGTCATCTCGGGGGCCACCAGCGGTGACCGGCCGTCCCATGCCGAGCTGACCCGCATCTTCTTCCTGGAGCTCAAGGTCGTCGGCTCCACGATGGGCACCAAGGACGAGCTGGAGGACCTGCTCTCGTTCTGCGCCGCCACCGGCGTACGTCCCGTCATCGACGAGGCGCTCCCGCTCGACCGCGCCCGCGAGGGCTTCCAGCGACTGGAGTCGGGCGACCAGTTCGGCAAGATCGTCCTCACCAACTCCTGACGCGGGCGCCGCGCGCGCTCCCCGGCCGGCGACGGCGGGTCCGGACCTCCGGGCCCGCCGTTTCGTTCGTCCGCACCCCTCCCGCATGTCAATCACGGTTGACAAAGGCCTGCTGTCAACGTAAGTTGACATCATGACCGAGGCAACGGAACTCGCCGCGCGCGCGGGCGACCGCGACCCGCGGGTCGGGCTGCGGGCCGTCGCCGCACTGCGCCGGCTGCTGGAGCAACTGGAAGCGGTACAGGTGCGCAGCGCGCGCAATCAGGGCTGGTCGTGGCAGGAGATCGCCGCCGAGCTGGGCGTCAGCAGGCAGGCCGTGCACAAGAAGTACGGGAGGCAGTGATGTTCGAACGGTTCAGCAAGGACGCCCGCGCCGTGGTCGAGGGCGCGGTGCTGCACGCCGAGCGGGCGGGGGCCGGCCGGGTCGAGGAGTCCCACGTCCTGCTCGCCCTCCTCGACCGGGAGGGCGGTCGCGGGTCGTTCGCCCTGGCCGCGCTGGGCCTGACCCCGGCGCGGCGGCGGGCGGTGGCACGGGAGGTGGCCGAGGCCCGGCGCAGGGGTGGACTCTCCCGGGCCGACGCGGACGCCCTGTCCGGGCTGGGCATCGACCTGTCGGCCGTCGTCTCCCGGATCGAGGAGGCCCACGGGGAAGGGGCGTTGGCGCCCGGGGCGAAGGCCGGTCCCGGCCGCAGGGCCGGACGGCGGCCGTTCAGCCGCGGGGCCAGGGAACTGCTCTCCCAGTCGCTGCGGGTCGCGCTGGGGCACCGCGACCGGTACATCGGCGACGAGCACCTTCTGATCGCCCTGACGGCCCGCCCGGGCGTGTCGTCGGAGGTCCTCGCCGACCACGGCGTGACCTACGAGTCCCTGACCCGTGTGCTGTACGCCGGGGGAGAGGCGCAGGCCGGCTGACGGCCTGCCCCCGCACCTCCCACGGCGACACGGAGGATGCCCGTCCCTCCGGGGCCCGTCAGACCTTCGGGCCCCGCAGGGCCGCTCCGATGTGGGCCGCGGCCGTGGACAGATGGCGGCGGGCGTCACGCAGCTGGTCGGGTGTGACGCCGTGGTCACGGGCCGCGTCACGGATGTCGTCGCGGAAGCGGTCGAGGAGCCGGTCGAGGTCGCGGGCCGGGTCACCGGTGAAGTCCTCGTGTGCCCAGGCCGGTTCGTACGCGGCGGGGAAGTCCTCCGGGGCCTGCGTGTACTCGGGGCCGGCCGCGGGCGTGGCAGGGGTGCCGGAGTCGTCCGACCTCGACGGGCCCGTGGGGGACGCGCCGCTCGTCGAGGGGCCGGGCGCGGACGTGCCGGTCGCCGTGGTGCCGTTCGCCGGGCGGCCGAAGCCCAAGTCCTTGCCGAACTCCTTGGCGAGTTCGGTCAGGCCCTCGCGCACGCCCGTCGGCCAGTCGCCCCTCGCGAAGTGGTCCTGCACCTGCTCCTGGACCCGCCGGGCGACGCGCTGCAGCTCCTCCTGCGCCTGGGCGCGGGCATGCTCCTGAGCCTCCTTCGCCTGGCGCCGGGCGCGCTGGGCCTCCTCCCGGGCGCGCCGGCTCTCGTCCTTGGCGCGCCGGGCCTGTTCCTTCCACTCCTGCCGGGCCCGCCGCATCTCCTCCTTGGCGACGCGCCACGCCTCCTTGTCGCCCGGGTCCCCCAGGTCGCCGTGGCCGCCCACGCCGGTGCCGGGTCCCTGCCGGGCCTCGGAGGCGGCCGCACGCATCTCGCGCCGCAGGTCGCCCGCCGCGCCACGCACATCGGCCCGGATCTCGGCGGCGAGCTCGGCGACCGACTCGCGGATCTCCAGCTCCAGATCCGCCAGCTCACCGCTGCGGTCGGCCAGTTCGGCGCGGCCCGCGTCCGTGATCGCGTACACCTTGCGGCCGCCCTCGGTGGTGTGGGTGACCAGGCCCTCGGCCTCCAGCTTGGCCAGGCGCGGGTACACGGTGCCCGCCGAGGGCGCGTACAGCCCCTGGAAGCGCTCCTCCAGCAGGCGGATCACCTCGTAGCCGTGGCGCGGGGCCTCGTCGAGCAGCTTGAGCAGGTACAGACGCAGGCGGCCGTGGGCGAAGACGGGGGGCATCTCAGAGCACCTTCTTGTGGGTCGTGCTGTCGCTCGGGGTGTCGGTCGGCCGGCGGTCCTCCGACTTCCACGGCTCGTCTTCCGCCGGCGGGCGCCGCAGCAGCGCGATCGAGCCGGAGACGGTGGTCGCCTTCAGCCGGCCGTGCCCCGTGCCGAGGCGGCCGGTGATGCGCTTCGCACCCCACTGCCCGCTGACCCGGAGGTCCTCGAAGGCGTTGGACACCGTCCCGCTCGCGGTGTTCGCCTCCACCCGTGTGTCCGCCGGGTGGGGCAGACGGATGGCGATCTCGCCGGAGACGTTGGTCAGGCTGATGTCGGTGGGGCGGCCCGCCGGGTCGAGGTCCACGATCATCGACCCGCTCACCGAGTCGGCCTTCACCGAGGAGCCCGCGCCCTCGACCACGGTCAGGTCCCCGGAGACCGAGTTGAACCGCAAGTCGCCCGAGAGGGCCTGCGCCTCCACGCTGCCCGAGACGGTGTCCGCGCGCACCGGGCCGGTGAGCCCCACCAGGGTGGTGTCGCCGGAGACGCCCTTCACCTCCGCGTGCCCGTCCAGCCCGGAGACCATCGCCGCGGCGCCGACCACCCCGAGCTCGACGCGCGCCTGCGCCGGAACCGCCAGGGACACCACGGCACTGCGCCGCCAGCCCTTGCGTTCGAGCCACTTGAGGAAGCCCTTCCAGGGCAGGTCCTCGTAGGCGACCGTCAGGGTGCCGCCCTGCTGGGTGACGATGAGGGGCGGGCCCTCGATCTCTGAGACCTCCAGCCGCGCGGAACCCTCGTCCGTGCCCACGACGTTCACCGCGCCGTTGACGATGCGGACGTGGAGCTCGGACACGGGCTCGTCGAAGGTGAGCTTCCCGGGCTCGCCGACGGACCACTCGGGCATGGTGCTGACCTCCTGGGACGGGCCGGACCGCGCGCAACCGCAGGACCGGGACAGGGCCGGACATTGACACGACACGCCATATCGCGTCTTCCGTTATTCACGATATATCGCGGCCATGGAAAGTCAAGACACCCGATGCGGTGACGACATGCGGCCGGAAGCGGCCCCACGAAACGCGCGCCCCGCAGGGAACACGCGGAACACGCGGAACACGAACACGCGGGACACGCGGGACACGCAGCACCCGCGGGAACACGGAACCCGCGGTCCCGGCGCCCCCCCGCCCGACCCCCGAAGAGAAACCCCAGGGCCCCTACTCGTCGTCCTCGTCGTCCAGCCGGGCCAGCCACGTCGCCAGTCGCTCCACCGGCACCTCGAAGTCGGGGTTCAGGTCGACGAACGTCCGCAGCTGTTCGGCGAGCCACTCGAAGGTGACCTCCTCCTCGCCGCGCCGCTTCTCGAGTTCCTCGATGCCTCGGTCGGTGAAGTACACGGGTGCTCTCCTGATGCTGGGCCCGCGGGCCTCGGGTCGTACCCCTCCAGGTTATGCGTCCCGGACACGCCGAAGGGCCCGGTCCCGAGCGGGAAACTCGGGGCCGGGCCCTGTGCCGTCACGCCGGCGGTGCGCAGGCTCGGGCCGGTCAGGCCTCGAAGACCTCGCGGACCAGCTGCTCCTGCTCCGCCTGGTGCCGCTTGGCGGAACCCACGGCGGGCGAGGAGCCGTGCGGCCGCGAGATGCGGCGCAGGCGCTCACCCGGCGGGATGTCCGCGCCGACGGCCAGGTCCAGGTGGTCGATGAGGTTCAGGGCGATGAACGGCCACGCGCCCTGGTTCGCCGGCTCCTCCTGGACCCACAGGTACTTCTCGGCGTTCGGGTACTTCTTGATCTCCGCCTGGAGCTCGGCACCCGGCAGCGGGTACAGGCGCTCGATGCGGATGATCGCGGTGTCCGTCACGCCGCGCTTCTGCCGCTCGGCCTCCAGGTCGTAGTAGACCTTGCCGGCGCAGAAGACGACCTTGCGGACCGCGGCCGCGTCCACCGTGGCGTCGCCGATGACCGGGCGGAACTCGCCGGTGGTGAACTCCTCCGCCGTCGAGGCCGCGGCCTTCAGGCGCAGCATCGACTTCGGGGTGAAGACGACCAGCGGCTTGTGGTGCGGGTTGTGCACCTGCCACCGCAGCAGGTGGAAGTAGTTCGCCGGCGAGGTCGGCATCGCGACCGTCATGTTGTTCTGCGCGCACAGCTGGAGGAAGCGCTCAGGGCGGGCCGAGGAGTGGTCCGGGCCCTGGCCCTCGTAGCCGTGCGGGAGGAGCAGGGTGACGCCGGAGGTCTGGCCCCACTTCTGCTCCGCCGAGGAGATGAACTCGTCCACGACCGTCTGCGCGCCGTTGACGAAGTCGCCGAACTGGGCCTCCCACATCACCAGCGCGTCCGGGCGGGCCAGCGAGTAGCCGTACTCGAAGCCCATCGCCGCGTACTCGCTGAGCAGCGAGTCGTAGACGTTGTAGCGGGCCTGGTCCTCGGACAGGTACAGCAGCGGGGTGAAGTCCTCGCCGGTGTTGCGGTCGATGATCACCGCGTGGCGCTGGCCGAAGGTGCCGCGGCGGGAGTCCTGGCCGGACAGCCGGACCGGGACGCCCTCCAGGAGCAGCGAGCCGATGGCCAGGGTCTCGCCCATGCCCCAGTCGATCGTGCCGTCCTCGACCATGGCCGCCCGCCGCTGGAGCTGCGGGAGCAGACGCGGGTGGACGGTGATGTGGTCGGGGACGTTGACCTGGGACTCGGCGATGCGCTTGACGACCTCCGCGGAGACGGCCGTCGGGACGGCGACCGGGAAGCCGTCCAGCGGCTCCGGCGCGTGGGAGGCGGCCGGCTGCTGCGAGGTGGCCTCGCGGACCTCGGTGAAGACCTTCTCCAGCTGGCCCTGGTAGTCCTGCAGCGCCTGCTCGGCCTCTTCCAGGGTGATGTCGCCGCGACCGATCAGGGACTCGGTGTAGAGCTTGCGCACCGAGCGCTTCTTGTCGATCAGGTCGTACATCAGCGGCTGGGTGAAGGCCGGGTTGTCCGACTCGTTGTGACCGCGGCGGCGGTAGCAGATGAGGTCGATCACCACGTCCTTGTTGAACGCCTGGCGGAACTCGAAGGCGAGCCGCGCGACGCGGACCACGGCCTCCGGGTCGTCGCCGTTCACGTGGAAGATCGGCGCCTCGATCATGCGGGCCACGTCCGTCGCGTACATGGAGGAACGCGAGGACTCGGGGGCCGCGGTGAAGCCGACCTGGTTGTTGATGACGATGTGGACCGTGCCGCCGGTGCGGTAGCCGCGCAGCTGCGACATGTTCAGGGTCTCGGCCACCACGCCCTGGCCCGCGAAGGCCGCGTCGCCGTGGATCGCCACCGGCAGGACGGTGAAGTCCGTGCCGCCCTTGTTGATGATGTCCTGCTTGGCGCGGGAGACGCCCTCCAGGACCGGGTCCACCGCCTCCAGGTGGGAGGGGTTCGCGACCAGGGAGACCTTGATCTGCTCGCCGTCCAGGCCGGTGAAGGTGCCCTCGGCGCCCAGGTGGTACTTCACGTCGCCGGAGCCGTGCATCGACTTCGGGTCGAGGTTGCCCTCGAACTCGCGGAAGATCTGCGCGTACGACTTGCCGACGATGTTGGCGAGCACGTTCAGGCGGCCGCGGTGGGCCATGCCGATGACGACCTCGTCCAGGCGCGACTCGGCCGCGCTGTCGATCACCGCGTCGAGCAGCGGGATGACCGACTCGCCGCCCTCCAGGGAGAAGCGCTTCTGGCCGACGTACTTGGTCTGCAGGAAGGTCTCGAAGGCCTCCGCCGCGTTCAGCCGGCGCAGGATGCGCAGCTGCTCCTCGCGCTCCGGCTTGGAGTGCGGGCGCTCGACGCGGTCCTGGATCCACTTGCGCTGCTTGGGGTCCTGGATGTGCATGTACTCGATGCCGGTGGTGCGGCAGTACGAGTCGCGCAGCACGCCGAGGATGTCGCGCAGCTTCATCATCGACTTGCCGGCGAAGCCGCCGACGGCGAACTCGCGCTCCAGGTCCCACAGGGTGAGGCCGTGCTCGGTGATGTCCAGGTCGGGGTGCTTGCGCTGCTGGTACTCCAGCGGGTCGGTGTCGGCCATGACGTGGCCGCGGACCCGGTAGGAGTGGATCAGCTCGAAGACGCGGGCGGCCTTGGTGACGTCGTCGTCGTGGCTGGCGTCGATGTCCTTGAGCCAGCGGACCGGCTCGTAGGGGATGCGCAGCGACTCGAAGATGCCGTCGTAGAAGTCGTTCTCGCCGAGCAGCAGGTTCGCGACCTGGCGGAGGAACTCGCCGGAGGCGGCGCCCTGGATCACCCGGTGGTCGTAGGTCGACGTGAGCGTCATGACCTTCGAGACGCCGAGCTTGTTGAGCGTGTCCTGGCTGGTGCCCTGGAACTCCGCCGGGTAGTCCATGGAGCCGACGCCCATGATCACCGACTGGCCGGGCATCAGACGCGGCACCGAGTGGACCGTGCCGAGGCCGCCGGGGTTGGTCAGGGAGACCGTGACGCCGGTGAAGTCGTCCATCGTCAGCTTGCCGTCGCGGGCGCGGCGGACGATGTCCTCGTAGGCCTGCCAGAACTCGAAGAAGTTCAGCGTCTCGGCCTTCTTGATCGCCGCGACGACGAGCTGGCGGTCGCCGTTGGGCTTGACCAGGTCGATCGCGAGACCGAGGTTGACGTGGGCCGGCTTGACGAGGGTCGGCTTGCCGTCCTTCTCGCCGAACGACCAGTTCATCGACGGCATGGCCTTGATGGCCTGGACCATCGCGTAGCCGATCAGGTGCGTGAAGGAGATCTTCCCGCCGCGGGCCCGCTTGAGGTGGTTGTTGATGACGATGCGGTTGTCGAACAGCAGCTTCACCGGGACCGCGCGCACGGAGGTGGCCGTGGGCAGTTCCAGGGAGGCGTTCATGTTCTTGGCGACCGCGGCGGACGGGCCGCGCAGCGTCACGAACTCGGGACCGTCGGGCGCCTCGGCGGCGGGCGCGGCCTTGGCCTGCGGCTTGGCGGCGGGCGCGGCGGCCCGCGCGGGCGCCGGGGCCTGCGCGGCGGGCTTCGCCGGAGCCGGAGCCTGGGCCGGAGCCGCGGCGGCGGGCCGGGGAGCGGCCGGCGCCTGCGCGGCGGGGGCCGCGGGCTGGGCCGGAGCGGCGGGCGCCGCCTGAGCCGGGGTGGCGGTCTCTGCGGCCCCCGCGGCCGCAGGGCCCGTACCGGCCGGGGCCGAGGAGCCGGCGGCAGCGGCCCCGGGCTTGTAGTCGGCGAAGAAGTCCCACCAGGCGCGGTCTACTGAGTTCGGGTCCTGGAGGTACTGCTGATAGATCTCGTCGACGAGCCACTCGTTGGGACCGAACGCGGCAGCGGGGTTCTTCCCGGCTTGGTCGTCGGTCGAGATGCTCGAGTTACTGGGGGACTGTGGCGACACGGCGGCAACCGCCCTCTTCCGCTTCACAAGGTGATGGACAGCGGAAATAAAGGCTACGCCCCCAAGACCGTGAAGGTCAGGTCGGGCCCGTTCATCGTCGCGTAAGTCACATTGAAAGCCGTGTTTCGGGGCTTGAAATGGCGGGAAACAACCGTGGTTCCGCTGCGAATGGGAAGGCGCGACCCGGGTCCGGCCCGTAGGAGGGCGCGGTCCCCGGCGGTTCCTGCCTGATCACACGTGTCCGCCTGCGGCGACGCCGGTGGATCTTGAGGTTCCGGTTCGAACCTTACGTCAACTCGACGCAGTGGGAAGCCCCGGAAGGGTGACCTGGATCCGGCAGCCACGCTCGGATTCGGCCACACCGATCCGGCCGCCGTGCAGATCCACCGCCCAGCGGGCGATCGCCAGGCCCAGGCCGGTGCCGCCGTCGCTGCCGGGTCCGTGCGGACGCCTCACCGCGCCCCGGTTGAAGCGCTCGAAGACACGGTGCCACTCGGAGCGCGGAATGCCGGGCCCCTCGTCGAGCACCTCCAGCTCCAGGGACTCCGGCTGGGCTCCGCGCCGCGCCCGCACCGTCACCCGGCCGTGCGGCGGGCTGTGCTTGACCGCGTTGTCGATCAGGTTGGCCACCACCTGGTGGATGCGCTCGGGGTCCGCGTGCGCGCTCAGCTCCGGCGGGGAGACGTCGAGGTGCAGATGGACGTCGGTACGCGTGTGGCTGCCGGAGCCGGAGGCGATGCCCGCGCGCGCGGAGGCCACCATGTTGGCCTCCTTCAGCACGCCCGACAGGTACGGCCACACCTCGAACCGCCGCTTCTTCAGCGGTACGACCCCGTTGTCCAGCCGGGAGAGGTCCAGCAGCGTCTCCACCAGCCGGCCCAGCCGCTCGGTCTGCTTCAGGGCCGTGCGCATGGTCTCGGGGTCGGCCTCGGTGAACCCGTCCACGATGTTCTCCAGCACCGCGCGCAGGCCCGCGATGGGCGTGCGCAGCTCGTGGGAGACGTTGGCCACCAGTTCCTTGCGGGCGCTGTCCTGGGCCGCCAGCTCGTCGGCCATGAGGTTGATCGTCTGGGCGAGGTCGCCCAGCTCGTCCCGGCGGTTCTCACGCACCCGGCGGGTGTAGTCGCCGTGCGAGATGGAGCGGGCCACCGTGTTCATCTCGTCCAGCGGCGCGGTGAGCGAGTGCGCCACGAACTGTGTGATGAGCAGGGTGGCGATCATCGAGAAGACCATGATGAAGCGCAGCTCGGTCTTGGTGTGCACCGCGATCATCGACAGACCGGTGGTGATCAGCACCGCGATGACGACCAGCGCGCCGAGCTTGGTCTTGATCGAGAACGGGCGTACGCCGCCCCAGGGTTCCTCCCCGGGGCCTCTCCGTGTCGCCGGCCCCCCGCTCATGGCGTCGGCGTCTCCAGGGCGTAGCCCACGCCGTGCACCGTGCGGATCCGCTCGGCGCCGATCTTCCGGCGCAGCGCCTTGATGTGGCTGTCGACGGTCCGGGTGCCGGAGGCGTCCGCCCAGTCCCACACCTCCGCGAGCAGCTGCTCGCGCGAGAGCACCGCGCGCGGGGTGTTCGCCAGGCACACGAGCAGGTCGAACTCGGTGGGCGTGAGGTGGACGTCCTCGCTGCGCACCCGCACCCGGCGCTGCGCGTGGTCGATCTCCAGCTCGCCCAGGCGCAGGATGCCGGAGCGCGGGGTGGTCGCGGCGATCGCCGCCCGCTCCACCCGGCGCAGCAGCACGTGCACGCGCGCGGCCAGCTCCCGCATCGAGAACGGCTTGGTCATGTAGTCGTCCGCGCCGACCCCGAGCCCGACCAGCATGTCGGTCTCGTCGTCCCGCGCGGTGAGCATCATCACCGGCACCGGGCGCTGGGCCTGCACCCGGCGGCAGACCTCCAGGCCGTCGAAGCCGGGCAGCATGATGTCGAGGATCAGCAGGTCGGGCTGCCAGGCCTCCGCGGTGTCGACGGCGGATGGACCGTCGCCCGCGGTTTGCACGAGGAATCCCTCGGCGCGCAGACGGGTGGCGATGGCGTCCACGATGGTCGGGTCGTCCTCGACGACCAGAACCCGGCGCTGTGCGCCGGGGGTCGCCGTCGTGCCGTTGTGCGCGGTGTGTGTCTGCTCCATCGCCCGCCCCTGGGGTGTGCTTTCCGGAATCCGTGGGGTGATCCCATGACTGCGATTGACGCTTGAATGATCGGCGTCAGGAAAGCAGCGTACGGGGAGTCACCTCGGCATTGCTATCCAGGTCGGACGGCGAGGTGGACGACGTCCGGAACGCCCCGGGCAACCGGGATCTCTTCGGTGCGCACCTGCTGGAATCCGACATTCCGCAAGCTTCCTTCAAAATCCGGAGACGGCTGGGCGGACCATACCGCGAGCACTCCGCCGGGCCTCAACACCCTTGCGCAGCTTGCCAGTCCGGCGGGTGCGTAGAGCCCCTCGTTGCCCTCGGTGACCGTCCAGCCCGGTCCGTTGTCGATATCGAGGCACAGGGCGTCGAATGTGGCGGATGTCTCATTGACGTAGTGAACCAGGTCACTCTCGACGACCTCCGTCCGCGGATCGGCGAGGGCCTCGGCGGTCAGGACGGCGAGCGGGCCGCGGCGGTGCCAGTCGACGACGGCGCGCTCGCGTTCGACCACGGTGATCCTCCCCCAGCGGGGGTCGGCGGCCGCGTGCGCGAGGGAGAAGCCGACACCCAGGCCGCCGATCAGCACGTCCGGTGCCGGGCGTCCGTCCAGGGCGGCGAGCGCGGCGTCCACGAGCAGCCGTTCGGAGCGGCCGTCGGAGGTGTCCATCAGGAAGCAGCCGTTGGCGATGATCTGCAGCAGCGCGCCGTGCCGGCGCAGTACGACCTCGCCGTAGGGGCCCTCGCGACGGTCCAGCACCACGGGCGTGTCGTACGAGGCGGTCATGAGGCCATCCTGCCCCAACGGGCCTTTGCCGCCACCTGAATTACCGGTGCCCGGGGGGTGGTGTCGAAGCAGAGGGGGGCGGACGCGGGAGCTGGGTCAGAAGTTCCTGTGAATCGGCGTTCGGGTGGCGTCGGTCATAGACAGTGGCCGGTGGGGCGCCAAGGGTGGGGCGTGACGGAAGGAGCGCCTCGGCGTGGAACGGACTGCTACGGCTGACGGAGCTGCGTTTTCGGCGTCCTCGGGCGTTCCTCCCGCGCCGGAGGCGGGCGGGCGCGCTCCGCTCGCGCCGGGGGAGGGCGCGGACGCCGGTGTGCGCGCGGGCGCGGCCGTCGACGCGGACCCGGGGCTCGCGGAGGTCGCGCAGCTGCTCGACGGCATGCCGCGGCAGCGGGGCCCGGTGCCGGACGCCGGCGCCGGCGGGGCCGTCGTCACGGCCGCCCCGCCGGAGACCGACGCGGCCGGGGCGACCGTACGCATCCCGTCGGCGGCGCGCCTCGACGCACGGCGCGGACCCGGCGGGTCCGGCGGCGCCGTACGCGCACCGCGCCCCTGGCGTCTGCTGCCCGACCCCACCGGCACCCCCTTCACCTTCGGCTACGCGGTCGTCCTGGCCGTCACCTCGCTCGTCGCCCGCTGTGTCGACCCCGCCCTGATGAACGTCCTGTACCAGGGCTCCAGCACGGATGTCGCGCACCTGGTGCGGACGCCCCTGCTGGTGCTGACGGGCAGCGCGCTGTGGGTCGCGGGCGGGATCGCCTCGCCGTACGCGCTGTGCTTCCTGCTGGTGCTCACCGCGCTGGAGCGCCGGGTGGGGGGCCTGCGCGCGGCGGGCGTCTTCCTGTTCGGGCATGTGCTGGCGACCCTCGCGACCGAGGTCCCGGTCGGGCTCGCGGTGCTCGGGGGCCTGCTGCCCGACAGTTCGCTGCACCGCCTGGACTACGGCATCAGCTTCGGTGTGGCCACCGGTGTCGGGGCGCTGTCCGGCCTGCTCGCTCCCTGGCTGCGATGGCCGCTGCTCCTCGGGTTCCTCGGGATGCAGGTCCCGGACCTGATCGCGTACACCGACCCGATGACGAGCTGGGGGCATCTGCTCTCCGTGAGCCTCGGCACGGCGAGCTGGCCGGTGGTCCGCCGCTGGGCGCGGGCGCGCGTCCAGAGCCCGGCCGCCGCGACGGCCTGACCGGGCGTCAGGGCGTCAGGCGTCAGGACGTCGGGCATCGGGGTGTCAGACGTCAGCACATGACTGCCGGCGTCGGCTCCGGCGCATGAGCCCGGCGCCCCACCCGTTGCGCCTCAACTCCCCCTCCTTTGCGCTCCCGCGTGCCGTGAAAGGCGCGGACGGCGCGGCTTCCCCCTTGATCGCTCAGAGCGAACAGGCGTCGGGGAACAACAACGGGCTCACGAGCATTGAGTCGGCATAGCTCAACTTGACTGCCGAAGGGGAGATCATGGCTGCTGAGTCCACGGCGTTCACACCGCTCACCCTGCCCGTGCTGCCGCTCGACGACGAGGTCGTGCTGCCCGGCATGGTGGTCCCGCTGGACCTGAGCGACGCCGAGGTGCGGGCCGCGGTGGAGGCCGCCCAGGCCGCCGCGAGGTCGGAGCCGGGCAAGCCCAGGGTCCTGCTGGTGCCGCGCATCGAGGGGACGTACGCGAAGACCGGTGTGCTGGGCACGGTCGAGCAGGTCGGCAGGCTGGCCGACGGCGACCCGGGTGCCCTGGTACGCGGCCGCGGGCGGGTGCGGATCGGCGCCGGGACCACCGGCCCCGGCGCGGCGCTGTGGGTCGAGGGGACGGCGGTCGAGGAGACCGTGCCGGACCCTTCCCCGGGTGCTCCGCTCCGTTCGGACGGGGGAGACCCCTACCCGGGCCAGGTCGCGGAACTGGTCAAGGAGTACAAGGCCCTCGCCACGAGCTGGCTGAAGAAGCGCGGCGCCTGGCAGGTCGTCGACCGGGTCCAGGCCATCGACGACGTCTCCGCCCTCGCCGACAACTCCGGCTACTCGCCCTTCCTCACCACCGACCAGAAGCTCGAGCTCCTGGAGACCGCCGACCCGGTGGCCCGGCTGAGGCTCGCCACGCGGCAGCTGCGGGACCACCTCGCCGAGCAGGACGTCGCCGAGACCATCGCCAAGGACGTCCAGCAGGGCGTCGACAAGCAGCAGCGCGAGTTTCTGCTCCGCCGTCAGCTGGAGGCCGTCCGCAAGGAGCTGCGCGAGCTGAACGGCGAGACGGACGGTGAGGAGTCCGACGACTACCGCGCCCGGGTGGAGGCGGCCGACCTGCCCGAGAAGGTCCGCGAGGCGGCCCTGAAGGAGGTCGACAAGCTGGAGCGGGCGTCCGACCAGTCGCCCGAGGGCTCCTGGATCCGCACCTGGCTCGACACGATCCTCGACCTGCCGTGGAACGAGCGGACCGAGGACGCCTACGACATCCGGGGCGCCAAGGCGGTCCTGGACGCGGAGCACGCGGGCCTGGACGACGTCAAGGAGCGGATCACCGAGTACCTCGCGGTGCGCAAGCGGCGCGTGGACCGGGGCCTCGGCGTGGTCGGCGGGCGGCGCGGCGGCGCCGTGCTCGCGCTCGTCGGGCCGCCCGGCGTCGGGAAGACCTCGCTCGGCGAGTCGGTCGCGCACGCCATGGGGCGCCGGTTCGTCCGTGTCGCCCTCGGCGGCGTCCGCGACGAGGCCGAGATCCGCGGCCACCGGCGCACCTACGTCGGCGCGCTGCCCGGCCGGATCGTCCGCGCGATCAAGGAGGCCGGGTCGATGAACCCGGTCGTGCTGCTCGACGAGATCGACAAGGTCGGCTCGGACTTCCGCGGCGACCCGGCCGCGGCCCTGCTGGAGGTCCTGGACCCGGCGCAGAACCACACCTTCCGGGACCATTACCTGGAGGTCGAACTCGACCTGTCCGACGTCGTGTTCCTCGCGACGGCCAACGTCCTGGAGGCCATCCCGGAGGCGCTGGCCGACCGGATGGAGATCGTCCGGCTGGACGGCTACACCGAGGACGAGAAGGTCGTCATCGCGCGCGACCACCTGCTTCCGCGCCAGCTGGAGCGGGCGGGCCTGCACGAGGGCGAGGTGACGATCGAGGAGGGCGCGCTGCGCAGGCTGGCCGGCGAGTACACCCGCGAGGCGGGCGTGCGGGCGCTGGAGCGGTCGGTGGCGCGGCTGCTGCGCAAGGTGGCGGCCCGGCACGAACTGGGCGAGCGGGAGCTGCCGTTCACCGTCACCGACGCCGATCTGCGCTCCCTGATCGGCCGGCCGCACCATGTGCCGGAGTCCGCCCAGGACCCGGCCGAGCGCCGTACCGCCGTCCCCGGGGTGGCGACCGGCCTCGCGGTCACCGGCGCCGGCGGTGACGTCCTGTTCGTGGAGGCGTCCCTGGCCGACCCGGAGACCGGCGCGGCGGGCCTGACGCTGACCGGTCAGCTGGGCGACGTGATGAAGGAGTCGGCGCAGATCGCGCTGAGCTTCCTGCGCAGCCACGGCGCCGAACTGGAGCTGCCGGTGGGCGACCTGCGGGACCGGGGCGTGCACATCCACTTCCCGGCGGGCGCGGTCCCCAAGGACGGCCCGAGCGCGGGCATCACGATGACGACCGCGCTGGCGTCGCTGCTCTCCGGGCGCCTGGTCCGTACGGACGTGGCGATGACCGGCGAGATCTCGCTGACCGGCCGGGTCCTGCCGATCGGCGGTGTGAAGCAGAAGCTGCTGGCCGCCCACCGCGCCGGGGTGCGGACCGTCGTCATCCCCAAGCGCAACGAGGCGGACCTGGACGACGTCCCGGCCGAGGTGCTGGACCGGCTCGAGGTCCACGCCGTGACCGACGTCCGGCAGGTCCTGGAGCTGGCGCTCGCGCCCGCGTCGAGCGGGGCGGCGCCGGAGGTTCCGGTGGCCGCGTGACGGAGGCCGCCGGATGAGGGAAGGCCCGGGCCCCGTGAGGGAGTCCCGGGCCTTCGCCGTGCGCCGGGAGGCGGGGTCAGCCGTTGGCGAGAGCCTGCACCCGGTCCAGCCCGCCGTTGAACCGGTCGTGGTCGCCGACCGTCGGGCCGGACGAGGTGTACTGCCACATCGTGTAGTAGCCCCAACCCGCGGGCAGCGTCCCCGGGTCCGAGGCGTACCGCGCGATCCACAGGGGGTTGTTCGCGGCGAATCCACCGTAGTTGCCGGTGCACTGGGTCCACCAGCTGGTGGCCGTGTAGATCACCGCGTCCCGGCCGGTGCGCGCCTTGTACGTGTTCAGGAAGTCGGCGATCCAGCCGACCATCGCGCTCGCGGTCTTGCCGTAGCAGGCGGCCCCGTACGGGTTCCACTCGATGTCGAGGGTGCCCGGCAGCGTCATGCCGTCGCGCGACCAGCCGCCGCCGTGGTCGACGAAGTAGTCGGCCTGGGTGGCGCCGCTGGTGGTGTCGGGGGTGGCGAAGTGGTAGGCGCCGCGGATCACGCCGATGCCGTAGGAGCCGTTGTACTGCTGGGTGAAGTAGGGGTTCGTGTAGTACGTCCCCTCGCTCGCCTTCGTGTAGGCCCACCGGACGCCGCTGTTCCAGAGGGTCGGCCAGTCGACGTTGCCCTGGTAGCCGGCGACGTCGACGCCCTCGGTCTGGGTGACGGCGGTGGGTGCGGGGGTGCCGCCCGGGCCGTCGTGCGCCAGGACGCCCATGCCCATGTGGGCGGTGCCCCGGGCGGGGCGGCCGGCGGCCGCGGCGGGGAGCGTCAACAGCAGGGAGAACGCGGCGAGCAGGATCCCCGCGACGGTCAGCCGCCGTACGCGGGCCGTTCCGGATCTGTGCACGGGCATGACGTGCCTCCGAGGCTCGGTGGTGCGCGGTGGGGGAGAACGCGGACATGCCGGCCGGACGGGGAGAACGGGCCGCCGTGGGCCCGGCGTTCGCTGATGGCGTGGGCATGTCATTCCTGGCCTGCGAAGGACGCTACGCACGTAGACCCGGGGTGGGAAGGGGGTCCGGGGGCTGCCGTTGGTCTACGCCTGCGAAATACTTGCGGAGCTGCGACGACGGCGGCGGCGGGCGGAAACTTTCACGCCCGGGAAACACCGGGAACCGGGAGAACGAGGCGGGGCTGACGTGCACGAAGAGGCGAACGGCGACGGAGACCGGGGCGGCGCGCCCGACGCGGTGCCCGGCGGTGCGGAACGCGAGTTCCTCTCCCTGGAGCGGGAACTGACGGTCCTGCTGCGGCGCGCCCGCGCCAACCAGGGGGAGATGGCCCGCGAGGTCCACCCCGACCTGGAGTCCTCCGCCTACGGCCTGCTCGTCCGGCTCGACGAGTGCGGCGGCCAGCGCGCCACCGACCTCGCGGCCTACATCGGCGTCGGCAAGGCCACCATGTCCCGCCAGTTGCGCGCCCTGGAGGAACTCGGCCTGGTCGCCCGGGAACCGGACCCGGCGGACGGGCGCGCCTGGCTCGTGGCCCTCACCGACGAGGGCCGCGGCCGCGTCGGCAGGGTCCGCGAGGCCCGCCGCGCCCGCTACGTCAGCCAGCTCGCCCACTGGAACCGCCGCGAGGTCTCCGAACTCGCCCGCCTCCTGCACGAACTGAACGACGTCATGGAGAAGTAGCCCGGGCTCACAGCTCCGCGAAAACCACCGTCGCGTCGTCGTGCGTCTTGCCGCGGCCCAGGCGGGCGCGCTCCTCGCGGTCGGCCCTCTCCAGGGAGCGGACGCGGTCCACGAGCGCGCGGGCCCCCTGCTTGCGTACGAGGGCCACGCACTCGGCCCAGTCGCCCTCGTGGAACGTCTCCACCCAGCGCGCCGCGCCGTCCGTCAGCGCCGTCAGCGAGCGGACGCCGGAGCGCGGGAGGGTGCCCGTCACGGCGCGGGCCGCCACCGAGGGGTCCGCGGCCGCGGTGAAGAAGCCGCCCTCCTTGTTGCGCACCGTGGCGTCGACGAGCGCGTCGGTGGCCAGCGAGGCCCGGGGGAGCCGGGCCAGGCGGTCGTCCAGGAGGGGGGTGACGGTGCCGTCGGAGGCTTCCACCAGCAACGCGGAGTCGGACAGGACCAGGTACTCCACCGCCTCCGGCGACCAGCGGGCGAGGGCCACGGTCGCCTGCGGAGTGCGCGGGTGAGAAAGGTCACAGGTTTCCGCGTGGGCCGCGGCCACCCGCGAGACGGCCCGCGCGAGGATCCCCGGCAGGGTCAGATCCCGGCAGGAAAGGGTCAGTTCGGTCAGCGCCCCGCCGAGCCGGGCGGCGAACCAGGGGACCGAATGCAGACACCCCGTCCCCGTTCTGGGCGGCGTGACCCCGTCCAGCACCACGAGGCACCCGCCCTGCCCGGAAGCGGGCAGGGCGACACTCGCGAAGTCCTCGTTGGGGCGGTCCGGCAGACCGGGCTCCGAAACGACTTCCGTACGCATCCGGCCAGTCTGCACGAGGCCTTCACAAGGTTTGCGAAAGGCTGGCAACCGCCCCAGGATTTACGCGCCATCGCAGGTCACACGCCTGTTTTGGGTTGGAATGAATCACTCCGGGAAGGCGTGGTGGCGAATACTGCCAAAGCCTGCCCCGGACGTCCAACCGGCCCGCCGCGCAGGGGCGTCACGCCCCTCCCGGGAACTTGCCCGCCAACTCCCCTCCGATGTTCACTCCTTCGGGTGGCCGGTCGGACGATGCGGGACCACTGCCCACCGGCACTGGGAGGGTCGGAAACCGACGGAGGTCCCCCTGCTCGCGCGAAGTCGGGAGCTCGGGGGGAGGGTGTACGCACCAGTCGCACCAATTGACGGGGCGCCACCCGGGCCCATGAGTACACGAGCACAGGAATGCGAGCACCGGTGCAGAAAACGCGGCCTCGGCGCACAGGCAACCACACGACCTCCGCGGGAGGCCCGCAGCAGTCCCCCGCCACGCCCCCCGTCGGCAAGGGCCGTCCCACCCACGTACGCAACCGGCTCATCGCGGCCGTCGCCGTCGTGGCCGCGGCCGTCGCCGGGGCGGGCGCCCCGTCCCTGATGGCCGCCTCCGGTCAGGTGAGCGACTCCCAGAACCTGGTGACGCTCGCCGGACAGACCCAGGACGCCCTCGCCCTCGCCCACGCGCTGGCCGACGAACGCGACGAGGTCACCGCCTACGTCGCCGCCGGCCGCCCCAAGGCCAAGGCGCCCTCCGAGCAGCGCAGCACCCGCGTCGACCGGCAGGTCGAGGAACTGCGCGCCGACCCCGACACCCCCGCCTGGCTGCGCTCCGACCTCGACGGCATCGCGGGCGTGCGCCGCGCGGCGCTCACCGGGCAGAGCAACGCCCTGCAGACCCACCAGGCCTACTCCGCCGCCCTCACCGAGCTGCACCGGCTGGCCGGCGAGCTGGCCGAGCGGATGCCGCCGCGGGCCGGCTCCGGCGCGTACGCGCTCGCCGAGCTGGACACCGCCGTCCAGCAGGCCGCCGCCGCCCGCGGCCTGCTGCTCGCCGCGCTCAGCGTGCCGCACTCCACGCAGGCCGTCATCGACCCGGCCACCGGCCTGCCCACCACCACGGGGGCCGCCTCGGAGGCCGACGCCAAGGAGCGCGACGCCCTCAGCGCCGCCGCCCAGCAGGCCCGGCTGCGCTCCGACGCCGCCCTCGCCGACTTCCGCGACACCGCCCCCGAGGCGGCCAAGGCGTCGTACGACTCGACCGTCACCGGTCCCGAGGTCAACAGCGCGTCGAAGTACCTCGCCCAGCTCACCGACCAGCCCACGTTCTCCGACCGCGACCGCGCCACCAGCCCGGAGAAGGCCGACGCGGCGCTCAGCGCCCGCGTGGACCTGATGCGCGGCGCGGAGTCCTCGCTCTACGACCACCGCACCAAGGACCTGGCGCAGCTGCGCGACGACGACGTCACCGCGCTGGAGATCCGGATCGCCCTCCTCGGCGCCCTGCTGCTGGTCGCCACGGCCATCGCCACGGCACTGGCCCGCACCCTCACGCGCCCGCTCGCGGTGCTGCGCCTGGGCTCCGCGCGCCTGGCCGGCGCGGACGACCCGACGGCCGAGGAACCCCTCAAGTTCACCGGCCGCAACGACGAGTTCGCCCAGGTCGTCCGCTCGGTCAACGCGCTGCACGCGCACGCCGTGGCCCTCGCCGAGCGCATCGCCGGCCTGGAGTCCGACCGCAAGCACCTGGAGGCCGACCGCAGGCACCTGGTCGGCCAGCGCCAGACGATGGCCGACGCCCGCGAGGAACTGCGCGCCGAACTCGCCGACTCCGCCGCCCAGCTGGAGCGGCTGCGCGGCAGCATCGGCAGCACCTTCGTCAGCCTGGCGCTGCGCACCCTCGGCCTGGTCGAGCGGCAGCTCGGCGTCATCGAGAGCCTGGAGGAGCGCGAGCACGACCCCGAGCGCCTCTCCACCCTCTTCAAGCTCGACCACATCGCCACGGTCATGCGCCGGCACAGCGAGAACCTCCTCGTCCTCGCCGGGACCGAGCACCTCCAGCAGAGCGCCGGGCCGGTCCCGCTCGTCGACGTGGTCCGCGCCGCGGTCAGCGAGATCGAGCGGTACGAACGGGTCCGCATCGCCGCGCTGCCGCCGCACGCCCACATCGCCGGCTTCGCCGCCGACGACCTCAGCCACCTGCTGGCCGAGCTGATGGAGAACGCCACCGGGTTCTCCCCGCCCGACCAGCCCGTCGAGGTCTCCGCCTGGCTCCTGGAGAACGGCGAGATCATGCTCTCCGTCCAGGACGAGGGCATCGGCATGACCGACGAGCGGATGGCCCGCCTCAACTCCCGTCTCGCCGAGTTCGACCCCGAGGCGACCTACGACCAGGAGGCCGAGGACGGCCTCGGCCTCGGGCTGTACGTAGTGGCCCGCCTCGCCCACCGGCACGGTGTGCGGGTGCATCTGCGCGAGCAGAAGCAGGGCGGCGTCGCCGCGGTCGTCGTCGTACCGCGCAGCCTGCTGGCGGCCGCGCCCGCGGCCGGGGCCCCGTCGGCGCGGACCGCGGCCGGGGGCGCCCAGAGCTACTCGCTGCCGGGCGCGAACGCCGAGGCCAACTCCAACGTGCTGTACGGCCGCGTGCAGGGCGAGGACCCGCTGGTGGCGCTGGCCGAGAAGGCGGTGCAGCGCTCGGAGGCGGCGGAGACGGCCGGCACCGCCGGGACCGCCGAGGAGGCCGCGGCACCCCAGGGCGCAACCGAGGCCGCGCCCGCGGCACCCCACGGCGCGGCCGAAGCAGCGCCCGCGGCGCCCGCCCCCGGCCCCGCGCCGGAGTCCCCCGCCGAGACGACCATGGAGCTGCTGCTCCCGGCGCAGGCCTCCGAGCCGGACCCGCTGCCCGTGCGGCCCGGCCCCGGCGCGAACCCGGCCCATGCCCGCCCCACCACGGCCGCCGCGCCGCCACCGCACGCGGCCCCCGCGCCGCCGGCGCACGCGGCCGTCGGCGGGAACGCCCCGCAGAGCCCGGCCGCGCCCGGCCACGAGACCTCCCCCGCGGCACCGGGCGGCCCCACCCGCGCCGCCGCGGGCGACCTCGAGGTGCACGAGCGCGCGGACGACGAGGCCGAGGACACGGTCACCGCCAAGGGCCTGCCCAAGCGCACCCCGAAGATCACCGCACCCACCCAGGCCCCGCGGCAGCGCACCGGGTCCGTGGACGCCGAGGCCCTCCGCCGCCGCCTCGGCGGCTTCCGTCAGGGAGCGCAGGCCGGATACCGCGACGTCGAGGCGGAGATCGCCGGAACCCAGCGGCCGGACGGACACGGAGACGTCGAAGAAGCCACGGGGAGCACAGTCGAGGAGGCAAGCAGTTGACCGCGCCCAGTACCTTCGGACTGAGCAGTGAAGCCCGCAACCTGCACTGGCTGTTGAGCAACCTCGTCGAGGAGGTGCCCGGGATCCTCTCGGTCGCGGTGGTCTCCTCCGACGGTCTGCTGCTGCTCTCGTCCGACCCCGGCCGCAACGCCGAGGCCCGGCAGACCCGCGGCGAGCGGCGCAGCGGGCCGCGCGGATCCGCCGCGGACCTCGCCACGATCGTCTCCGGCATCGGCAGCCTCACCGTCGGCGCGGCCAAGCTCATGCAGTTCGGCCGGGTCAGGCACACGATGGTCGCGATGGACGAGGGCAGCCTGTTCGTCATGTCGATCAGCGACGGCTCGCTGCTCGGCGTGCACGGCTCCGCGGAGTGCGACATGAGCGTGGTGGCCTACCACATGGCGCTCTTCGTGGGCCGCGCCGGACACGTCCTTACCCCCGAACTCCGCAGCGAGCTGAGGAAATCCCTGGAGTCCGAGTCGGCGGGGAGCGCCCGATGAGCAGTACGTCCAAACACCACCTCCCGGTCCGCGGCGGGGAACGCAAACCCGCCCGCGTCCGCCCCTATTCGCTCACCGGCGGCCGTACCCGCTTCGGTCACGTGCTGCTCGTCGAGACCTTCGTGACGAGCACGGCCGAACTGGAGGCCGCCGAGGAGCGCAAGGAACTGACGAATGGTTCCCTCACCACCCGGGTCATGCCGGAGATGCGGGCCATCGTCGAACTCTGCCGCCGCATGCGGACGGTGGCCGAGATCGCCGCGCTGCTGCAGATGCCGCTCGGCGTGGTCCGCGTGCTCCTGAGCGACCTCGCGGACCAGGGAAAGATCCGTGTGTACGGAACCGGTACCGGGCACGGCGTGGGCCGGCCGGACCGCGCACTGCTGGAAAGGGTGCTGAGTGGACTCCGTCGTCTCTGACTCCGCCTCCGTCGGCGTCTCCCCGCTGCCCACCGTGCCGGGGGAGCAGGAGCAACTGCAACCGTGGCAGACGGACCCCACCCGTGCCCCGATCGCCACGAAGATAGTGGTGGCCGGCGGCTTCGGCGTCGGCAAGACCACGCTGGTCACCTCCGTCTCGGAGATCACGCCTCTGCAGACCGAGGCGATGATGACCGAGGCGAGCGAGGAGACCGACGACCTCACCGCCACACCGGGCAAGCAGACCACCACCGTGGCCATGGACTTCGGCCGCATCACGCTCGACGACGACCTGGTGCTCTACCTGTTCGGCACGCCGGGCCAGCAGCGGTTCTGGTTCATGTGGGACGACCTGGTGCGCGGCGCGATCGGCGCCGTCGTGCTGGCCGACACCCGCCGCCTCAAGGACTGTTTCCCGGCGCTCGACTACTTCGAGAGCTGCGGGCTCCCGTACGTCGTCGCGGTCAACCACTTCGACGGCACCGAGCGGTTCGACGCGGAGGACGTGCGCGAGGCCCTCACGATTCCCGCACACATACCTGTCATGATCATGGACGCGCGGCGCCGCATCTCGGCCATAGAGACCCTGCTGGCCCTCGTCGCCCACGCACTCGAGGAAACCCCCGAGTAGTCCGACTCGAGGACCCCGAGCAGCACCCTCGGGGAGACCCCCCGAGCAGTCCAGAAGTCAGCTTTAGGAGACACCCCCGCATGCGGAAGATACTCGTCGTGGGGGCCGGCCAGTCCGGCCTCCAGCTCGCCCTCGGCCTCCAGTCGCACGGGTACGAGGTCACCCTGATGTCCAACCGGACCGCGGACGAGATCCGCGCCGGCCGCGTCATGTCGACGCAGTGCATGTTCCACACGGCACTGCAGCACGAGCGCGACCTGCAGCTGAACTTCTGGGAGTCCCAGGCCCCGAAGATCGAGGGGCTCGGTGTCTCGGTCGCCGCCCCCGGCTCCTTCGACCCCGGTCCCTCGCAGCGCGCCATCGACTGGGTGGGCCGGCTCGACGGGTACGCCCAGTCGGTCGACCAGCGGGTGAAGATGGCCGGCTGGATGGAGACCTTCGCGCAGCGCGGCGGCCAGCTCGTCATCCACGGCGCGGCCGTCGGCGACCTCGACTACTTCGCCCGCGCCTACGACCTCGTGCTCGTCTCGGCGGGCAAGGGCGAGCTGGTGTCGATGTTCGAGCGCGACGCCTCCCGCTCCCCGTACACCGAGCCGCAGCGCGCCCTCGCGGTGTCCTACGTGCACGGCCTGGGCCCGCGCCCGGAGCACCCGGAGTTCGACGCGGTCCGCTGCAACCTGGTCCCCGGCGTCGGCGAGATGTTCGTGATGCCGACGTACACCGTCTCCGGCCGCGCCGACATCCTCTTCTGGGAGGGCATCCCCGGCGGCCCGCTCGACGTCTTCAACGGCGTCAAGGACCCGGCCGAGCACCTCTCCCTGACCCTGCAGCTCATGGAGAAGTTCCTGCCCTGGGAGTACGCGCGGGCCACCAAGGTGGAGCTGACCGACGCGGGCGGCACGCTCGCCGGCCGCTACGCCCCGAC
The DNA here is from genome assembly GCF_044746005.1 of Streptomyces sp. NPDC086766. NCBI lineage: Bacteria > Bacillati > Actinomycetota > Actinomycetes > Kitasatosporales > Streptomycetaceae > Streptomyces > Streptomyces sp. NPDC086766. The sequence continues at coordinate 537,228 of NZ_JBIVBI010000002.1, forward strand.
CGTCCGCAAGCCGATCGGCCGACTGCCCGGCGGCGGCCTGGTCCTCGGCGTCGCGGACGTCGTCGTCGCCAACGACCCGATCACCGGCCAGGGCTCCAACTCGGCGTCCAAGTGCGCCGCCGCCTACCTCGCCTCCATCCTCGAACAGGGCGACAAGCCCTTCGACGAGGAGTGGATGCAGCGCACCTTCGACCGCTACTGGGCCACCGCCCAGCACGTCACCAAGTGGACCAACGCGATGCTGGCCCCGCCGCCCGAGCACATCCTCAACCTCATCGGCGCCGCCGGCCAGCTCCAGCCGGTCGCCGACCGCTTCGCCAACGCCTTCAACGACCCGGCCGACTTCGAGAACTTCTTCTACGACCCGGCCCTGACCCAGGCCTATCTGGCCGAGGTCTCCGCCGCGAGCGCCGCGTAGTACCCCTGGTCCGACCCGTTCAGGGCGTCAGCGGGGAGCTTCGGCGGCGCGTACCGCCGCAGGGGCTCCCCGCCCGGGTCGGGCCGCACCGCCCCGAGCACCGGATTGGCCGCGACGGGGGACACCTTCACCCGGGCGCCGGGCCGCGGCGCCTGCACCACCATGCCGTCACCGAGGTAGAGCGCGACGTGCGTGGCCTCGGGGAAGTAGACCACCAGGTCGCCCGGCCGCAGCTCCGTCAGCGGGATGCGCTGCAGGCGGGCCCACTGCTCCTGGCTGGTGCGCGGGATCTCGGTGCCCGCGGCGCCCCAGGCCCGCGAGGTCAGCCCCGAGCAGTCGTACGCCGAGGGTCCCGTCGCGCCCCACTGGTACGGCTTGCCGAGCTGCGCCACCGCATAGCGCACGGCCTGTTCGCCCTCCTGGCTCGGCGGGGTGCCGGTGCCGAGCGCGCCGGAGGCCAGCAGCCTCTGCTGCGCCCCGGTGATCCCGTTCGCCTCGGACTCGGCCAGCGCCGTGAGCTGTTCGGCGGTGAGCGAGGCCAGCAGCTTCTCGACGTCGTGCAGCCGGCCCCGCACCTCGTCCCGGGCCTTCTGCTGGCGCGCCGCGAGGGCGGTCCGCGCGGCGAGTGCCTTGCGCGCCTGGGCGGCCAGGTCGTCCGCCCGTTTCTCGCCGGCGGCCAGCCGGCCCACCGTCCCGGCCCGCTCCCGCGACAGCTGCCCGATCACATGCCCCTCCTCCAGCGCGTGCTGCGGATCGCGGGCCAGCAGCAGCCGGACGTAGGGGGAGAGGCCGGTGGTGCCCTGGTACTGCTGCCGGGCGAGCCGTCCGGCGGCCGCGCGGCTGTCGAGCAGGGAGCGCCGGGCGCGGGTCAGCGCGGCGTCCAGCCGGCCGGCCCGGGTGCGCTGTTTCGCCAGCTGTCCGGCGGTGGTGCGGTAGGTCTCGGCGGCCTTCTCGGCCTGCCCGTAGATCCGCTGAAAGTCCGTCAGCAGAGCCGCCGCGGACCGCTGCCCGGTGTTCGGCGGCTGCGGCGCGGCCGTGGCCGAAGCCGGGACGAGGGCGGCCTGGGCCGCCACCGCCGCCGTGCACACCAGACGCAGCACCCTTCCTGACACGTCATCACCTCCGCTGCGCAGCGGGCCTTCCGCTCCGCACCGTGAGCATGCGACGGATGAGATGACTTTAGGTCAGATGTACGCGAAACGGCGCAACACGGTCACTCCTGGGTGTCACCCGGGCTGCGGCCGGCCGTGCTGTCCGGTTGGCTGCCCCCCGACGGCCGCGGCCTGGACCACGGCCACCGCGGGCGCCCGCCCCGTCCGCCCTCCGGGTCGAACAGGTACTTCCAGCCCTGGGTGATCCCCAGCCGCCTGCTGTGACCGCGGGGCACCCGGCGGTAGACGAGCACGGTGGGCGGCCCGCCCGCGGCGTCCGGGACCGGGATGCGGTAGGTCTTGGGCGGGTGGCCGGTGGGCCCGAGCAGCACGGGCAGCACCCGGCCGTCCATGGGCCCGCCCTCGAAGGGGGTGTCCTGACTCTTCACGGCACCAGTGTCAGCCATCCGCCGACGCCAGGGCGGCCACCAGCGCCGCGGTCTGGGCGTCCCGGGCCGCGGTCACGGTCATCACGGCCACGAACTGCTCCACCAGCCAGTCCCGCAGCTCGCCGACGGGCGGCTGTTTCTCCTCGTCCAGCCAGATCAGCGAGGCGGCCTCCACGGCCGTGATCCACATCCGTACGGTCATCCGCAGCCGCGGGCCCGGCGCGGTGACGCCGAGGTGCCGGAAGATGTGCTCGGCCGCGGCCCGCCGCACGCCGTCCACGATCGCGGTCGTCCGGGACGTCTCCACCACGCTGCCGCCCTGGAGCAGCGCGCTGAAACCGGCGTCGTGCTCGTCGACGAAGGTCAGGTAGCGGTCCAGGGCGCGGGCCAGACGGGGCATGAGCGGGCCCTCGCGGGGCTCGTCGAAGCAGTGCTGGAGCTCCTCGGCGGCGGAGCGCAGCGCGGCCTCGTACAGCTGCTGCTTGCCGCCGGGGAAGTACCGGTACACCAGCGGGCGCGAGACCCCGGCCGCCTCCGCCACGTCGTCCAGCGAGACGTCCTCGGGCACCCGGTGCGCGAACAGCGACAGCGCGGCGTCGAGGAGCTGGGCCCGGCGTTCCTCGACGCTGAGCCTGCGGTAGGCGGGGGTGGGGGCCTGCGGGGTCATGAACCGCAGCGTAATCGCTGACCCCGCACCCCGTACGGCACGCGCGCCCCCGGTGGCCGGCGCCGGGGGCCGGGGGTGGCGCTTCAGGCCAGCAGCCCGGACGACTTCCACAGCCGCCGCCCGACCCCGCGCAGCACGCCGATGTCGTCCAGGAAGTCCGTGAGGCGCCTGGCCCCGGTCTGCATCACCTCGCGGCGGTGGCCGCTCGCCTTGACCTGCGCCATCGCCTCCCGCTTGTCCAGGCCCACGTTCGTGTAGACCTCGGGGTTGACGAAGGCGACCGAGAAGACGCGGGCGAACTCGCCGGAGGTGACCCGGGTGAACTCCTGGGACCACTTCGGCGCCGTCACCATCTGGCGCCGCAGCTCCTCACGGGCATACCGCACATGGCGGGCCTCCTCCACGACGTGGATCCGCGTGACGCCCCGGATCAGCGGCTGCACCCGCTCGTCGGGGAAGGTCAGCCGCTGCATCCAGTCCAGCACCTCCTCGCCGAGCAGCGTGGCCGTGAAGGACCCGGGGGTGGTGGAGATCGTCTTGAACAGGCGCCCCAGGTTCTGATGCGCCCGGCTCACCGGGTACCAGGGCGTCCCGCCGCGCGCGATCACCCGGGCGAACATCTTGGAGTGCCGGCACTCGTCCTCGATCTCCGTCAGGGCGTACCGCACGTGCGCGCTCGTGGCCGCCTTGTCGTAGATGTGCCGGACCAGGAGCTGCATGAGGATCAGCTCGAACCAGATGCCGAGCGAGGCCAGCGCGGCCGCCTCGTGCTGCGAGAGCAGGATGCGCTGCTCCTCGCCCATCCGCTTCCACAGCGGGGTGCCGTACAGCGAGACCAGCTCCGGCGGCCAGAACCACTTGCCCTCCTCGAAGGGCGCGTCCCAGTCCAACTCCTTGTCCGGGTCGAAGGAGTGCTTGGCGGAAGAGTCGAGCAGCCGCTCGGCCACCTGCTCCCGGTCCTTGAGCAGGCCGAGCGCGTCGCGCAGACCTGCGAGCGCGTCGGCTTCCGTCACGGTCGTCATGGCTCTCCCACCTCGTTACCCGGGGTCACATGTTCTCCGCTCTTATAAGACTGCTTGTCAGCAAGGTCGTCAATCCCTTGCACATGACTTGTTGACTCGGCGTCTACGTGTGAGCCTGCGAGGTATGCCGACCTACGACCTGTACGCGAAGGACCCGGGCGACCCCCGCTGGCAGGTGCCGGCGACCGGCGCGGCCCGCTTCAGCTGGGAGTACGACGACGGCCGCGACCGGCTGCTCGCCCTGTACCAGAAGGGCAAGGACAAGCAGTGGGACGGGCAGAAGCGGATCGACTGGGACCTGGAGGTCGATCCCTACGACGCCCTCGGCACCCCCGAGGAGTCGATGACCCTCTACGGGACGCCGTACTGGGACAAGATGACCGAACGGGAGAAGGGGGAGCTGCGCCGGCACTACGCCTCCTGGCAGTTCAGCCAGTTCCTGCACGGCGAGCAGGGCGCGATGATCTGCGCCGCCCGCATCGTGGAGTCCGTCCCCGACCTGGACGCGAAGTTCTACTCGGCGACCCAGACGATGGACGAGGCCCGGCACGCCGAGATCTACGGCCGCTTCCTGCACGAGAAGATCGGGATGCTCTACCCGATCAACGACGACCTCCAGTCCCTGCTCGGCGACACCCTGCGCGACAGCCGCTGGGACATGCCGTACCTGGGGATGCAGGTCCTCATCGAGGGCCTGGCCCTGGCCGCCTTCGGCATGATCCGGGACACCACCACCAAGCCCCTGCCCAAGCAGATCCTGGCCTACGTCATGCAGGACGAGGCCCGGCACGTGGCCTTCGGCCGCATGGCGCTGCGCGACTACTACAAGCAGCTCACCGACGCCGAACTCCGCGAGCGCGAGGAGTTCGTCATCGAGGGCTGCTACCTGATGCGCGACCGGCTGCGCGGCGTCGAGGTGCTGGAGAACTTCGGCATCCCGAAGGCGGAGGCGGAGGAGCTGAGCGAGCGCTCCGAGTTCCTCCAGCTCTTCCGCCGGCTGCTGTTCAGCCGCATCGTCCCCTGCGTCAAGGACATCGGCCTGTGGGGCAAGCGCCTCCAGCAGGCCTACGTCGACATGGGCGTCTTCGAGATGGGCGACTCCAACCTCGACCTCCTCATGGCCCAGGACGAGGAGATCGCGGAGCGACTCGACGCGGAACGCTTCGCGGCGGAGGAGCGGGAACGGGTCGCGGAGGTGACGGACGCCATCGAGCAGGGCCAACGGCTCGGCGGCTGAACCCCGGCCGGCGCGCACCCGGACGAAGCACACCCGGCTCACGCGCAACCGCCTCACGCGCACCCGTCGGCGGGCGTAAGTGCCGTCAGCGCTCCGGCCGGGTGTGCAGCACCGCCTGCATCACCCGCTTCGCGATCGGCGCCGCCGTCCCGCCCCCGCTGATGTCCCCGCGCCGCGCCGACGCGTCCTCCACCACCACGGCGACCGCGACCCGCGCGTCCACGTCCCCGTCGCTCCGCGCCCAGGCCACGAACCAGGCGTACGGCGTACCGGAGTTGCCGAGTCCGTGCTGGGCGGTGCCGGTCTTGCCGCCCACCGTGGCACCCGGGATCGCCGCGTTGGTGCCCGTGCCCTCGGCGACCACGTCGGTCATCAGCTCCTGCAGCCGCACGGCCGTCATCGGCAGCATCACCTGCCGCGCCGGCCGCGGCCCGGGCGCGGACACCGTGCCCCCGCTGCTGCGCGTCGTCCGCTCCACCAGATACGGCGTCCGCAGCTGCCCGCCGTTCGCGACCGCCGCCGCCACCATGGCCATCTGCAGCGGCGTGGCCCGCGTGTTGTACTGGCCGATCGACGACAGCGCCAGCTGCGCCCGGTCCACCTGGGAGTCGAAGCTGCTCGGCGCGACCGAGAACGGGATCCTGATCCCCTTGTCGTTGAAGCCGAAGGCCCGCGCCGTCGACCGCATGTCGTGGACGCCCACCTCCACCCCCAGCTTCGCGAACACCGTGTTGCACGACCACTCGAAGGCATGGCGCAGCGAGGCGTCACGGCAGTCGTCCGCCTCGTTCGCCAGCCGGGTCCTGGTGCCGGGCAGGGTGTACGGGTCGGGCGAGCGGGTCGGTGCGTCGAGGTCGGTCACCACCCCCGCGTCCAGCGCCGCCGCGGCGGTGACCACCTTGAACGTCGAACCCGGCGGATACGTCTGCCGGACCGCCCGGTTGAGCATCGGCTTCTCCGGGTCGGCGTTCAGCCGCGCCCACGCCGCCGTCACCGTCGGCCCGTTGCCGGACAGCTCCGCCGGGTCGTACGACGGGGCGGACACCAGGGCCAGGATCCGGCCGGTGGCCGGCTCGATCGCCGCGACCGCGCCCCGGCGCGTCCCCAGCCCCTCGAACGCGGCCCGCTGGGCGGCCGGGTTCAGCGTCGTGACCACGTTGCCGCCCGGGGGCAGGGACCGCGTGAAGTCGTTCCACAGCGGGAACGCCGAGAGCATCGGATCGGTGCCGGCGAGCACCTCGTCCTCGGCGTGCTCCAGAAAGGTCGTCCCGTACCGCTGGGAGGCGAATCCGGTGACCGGCGCGTACAACGGCCCTGCCACGTAGGTCCGTTCGTAGCGGAGCTGCTCGCCGGTGTCCCGGGAGCCGGTGACGGGCCGGCCGTCGACCAGGATCTGCCCGCGGGGCTGCCCGTAACGGGCGATCGAGGAACGGCGGTTGAACGGGTTCTCCTCGTACGACGGCGCCTGGAACAGTTGCAGCCGGGCCGTGTTCACCAGCAGCGCCGCGAGCAGCAGGACGCAGAACGCGGCGGCATGGCGGATGTACCGGCTCACGGCGCGCTCTCCTCGCGGTTCACGGGGCGACCTGGCCGTCGTACTGTCGGCGCGCCACATGGCTCACGCGGATCAGCAGCGCCACGATCGCCCAGTTGGTGACGACGGACGAGCCGCCCTGCGCCAGGAACGGCATCGCCATGCCGGTCAGCGGGATCAGCCCCGTCACCCCGCCCGCGATCACGAACACCTGCAGTGCCACGATCGAGGCGAGCCCGACCGCGAGCAGCCGGCCGAAGGGATCGCGCAGGGCGAGGCCCGCCCGGAAGCCGCGCTCCACGAGCAGTCCGTACAGCAGGAAGAGCCCGGACAGCCCGGCCAGGCCCAGCTCCTCGCCCGCGGTGGCCAGGATGAAGTCCGACTTGGTCGCGAAGCCGATGAGGACCGAGTGGCCGAGACCGAGCCCGGTGCCGAGCAGGCCGCCCGCCGCGAACGAGAACAGCGACTGCGTCACCTGGTTGGGGCCCACGCCCGCCTCGATGGAGGCGAAGGGGTGCAGCCAGTCCTCGACCCGGCTGTGCACATGCGGCTCCAGCCGGCCCACGGCGACCGCCCCCGCCACGGCCAGCAGCAGCCCCAGCGCGATCCAGCCGGTGCGGCCGGTGGCGACGTAGAGCAGGACGACGAACAGGCCGAAGAACAGCAGCGAGGTGCCGAGGTCCCGCTCCAGGACCAGGACGACGACGCTCAGCAGCCAGATCGTCAGGACCGGGCCGAGCACGCGCCCGGTGGGCAGTTGCAGCGGTCCTACGCGGCGGCCCGCGAAGGCCAGCGCGCTGCGGTTGGCGGCCAGGTACGCGGCGAAGAACACCGCCAGCAGCACCTTCGCGAACTCGCCCGGCTGGATGGAGAAGCCGCCGACCCGGATCCAGATACGGGCGCCGTTCACCGCCGGGAAGAGGATCGGCAGGGTGAGCAGCGCGAGCGCGGCGACCACGCACACGTACGCGTAGCGCTGGAGCCACCGATGGTCGCGCAGCATCAGCACCACGAGGATGAACAGCGCCACGCCCAGCGTGGACCACACCAGCTGGACGGGCGCGGCCTCCTCGCCCGGTGTCTCCAGGTCGAGCCGGTAGATGAGCACCAGGCCCAGACCGTTCAGCAGCACGCCGATGGGCAGCAGGAGCGGATCGGCGTAGGGGGCGCGCAGCCGGACCGCGCCGTGCGCGAGCAGCGCCAGCACACCGAGCCCGGCGCCGTAGCCGGCGGCGCCGGGCGGGACCGTGCCGAACCGGGCGAGGCCGACCGCGCAGTAGCCGTACACGGACAGCAGGACGGCCAGGACGATGAGGGAGAGTTCGACGCCGCGGCGCCGGGGGAGGCGGACGGTCGGCGCGGGCGGGTCCGCCGTGGCCACGGTGGTTCCGGCCTTGGTCATGTCCGGAACCTACCCAAAAGTGGCTTCCGGGCGGTTGCGGCGCTGGGTGCCAGCGTGGCGCGTCCTCGGGGGCGGGGCCCAGGCGCGCCGGGCCCCGTGCCCGGGTGCGGTCCGCGCTGGGGCATGGGGTACCTCCACCCGAGGTGGCGAGGCCCGCACGGGACGGGCGAGTCCGGCTCACCGCCACCCTAGGAGCGCCGGGTTCCGGCCGCCCGTCACACTGCGCCATCGGGGACGGCGCCGCCGGTCCCCGAGCCCCTGGCCTCCGGGTCCCCGGGCACGGGCGGCCGGTGAGGCAGCGTCAGGGTCGCCACCGCCCCGCCGTCCGGGGCGTCGGCGAACTCCAGCCGGGCGCCCAGCACCTCCGCCTGGCCCAGCGCGATCGTCAGCCCGAGGCCGTGCCCCGTCGCGCCGCCCTCGGTACGGAAGCGCTGCGGGCCGTGCGCCACGAGGTACGCCGGATAGCCGTCCCCGTGGTCCCGCACGGTCACGACCGGCCCGTCCACGGTCAGCACCACCGGCGGCCGTCCGTGCCGGTGCGCGTTGGCCACCAGATTGCCGAGCACCCGCTCCAGCCGCCGCCGGTCGGTCTCCACGCACACGTCCCGCAGGACGCGCACGGTGACACCGGGGGCGGTGACGCCGATCCCCGCGTCCGCGCCCGCACGAGCCCCGGCGTTCCCGGTCCGGGCCCCGGCCTCAGCGGCTCCCGCCGCGGCCCCCGCTCCCGCCGCGGCCCCCGCTCCCGCCGCGGCCCCCGCTCCCGCCGCGGCCCCCGTGGCGCGTACCACCCGCTCCGCCAGCGCGCCCAGCCGCTCGGTGTCGAGGTCCAGCCGCTCCCGCCCGGTGTCCAGGCGGGAGATCTCCAGCAGGTCCTCGGTGAGCGTGCGCAGCGCGGCCACCCGGTCGCGCACCAGCTCCGTCGGGCGCCCCGGCGGCAGCAGCTCGGCCGCCGCGTGCAGCCCGGTCAGCGGGGTGCGCAGCTCGTGCGCCACGTCCGCGGTGAACCGCTGCTCGGCCATCAGCTTGCCCTGCAGCGACGACGCCATCGAGTCCAGCGCGGCGGCGACCGCGGCCACCTCGTCCTGCGGGCGTGTCGGGTCCTTCGTCCGGGGGTCGTGCACCCGCGCGTCCAGGTCGCCCGCGGTGATCCGCCGGGCGACCCGGGCCGTCGCGTGCAGTCGCCGGGTCACCCGGGTCACCGCGAACGCGCCCACCAGCAGCGTCGCCCCGATCGCCAGTCCCGACGACCACAGGATCGCCCGGTCCAGGCCCGCGATGGTGCGCGCGTTCTGCGCGTAGTCGACCTCGACGGCCAGCGCCCGCCCGTGGTCGGCGGGTCCCGCCGCCCACATCGTCGGCTGCCCGTCGTGCCGGTCGACCATCGTGCCGCGTTCCCCGCCCGCGGCGAGCCTGCGCAGCGACCCGGGCAGGCCCGCGGGATCGACACCGGCGCCCGGCGGCAGGGTGTCCCCGGCCTCGAAGGCGCTGGTGGCGTCCCGCAGCCGGGACAGCGCCAGCGTCCGGGCCTGGCCGACGGTCTGGTCGGTCACCGAGACGTGCACGAGCACGCCGAGCAGCGCGGCGAGCCCGCAGGACATGACCGTGATGAAGGCCGCGGCCTTCACGGCGAGCGCCCCGGCCCAGCGGGGCAGCACCAGCCTCACCGCAGACTCGCGGAGGGCGTGGCCGACGGACGGGGCGAGAAGGCCGCCGAGCCGGACTCCTCCGGCAGGGACGGCCCGGAGGAGGTCCGTGGACCGGCGGTCTCCGGCGAGGCCGGCCCGGCGGAGCCCGAGGCCCCCTCGCTGCGCGCGGGCGCGGGCTTGTGCCGGGCGGGCCGGCCGGTGCGCAGGAACTCGTCGCGCGAGAACACCATGGCCCGCTGCTCCGGGTCCCACGACCACGTCGTGCGGTACTCGTACCCGGCGATCCCGGCGGGCGAGCGGATGATCACCGCCCGGCCGGCCAGCTCCACGCCGATCACCGCGTCGTCGTTGGCGAAGACCTGCTTCAGCCGGTGCCCCTCGAAGGTGTAGACGCGCACGGCCGTCTGGTTGGTCGGGTACAGCCGGAAGCCCAGCGTCATGTCCTCGCGCCCGTCACCGGTCAGGTCGCGGTAGTACGCCCGCAGCACGGGACACCGGGCCCGGTCCCGGCCGTCCGCGCAGTCCGCCAGCCGGGCGGCGGTGCCGCGGTAGGGCGCCTTGCCGCCGCGGTAGTCGTCCGGGTGCGCGGCGACCTCGGCGCGTACGACGGCCACCGGGTCGACCTTGCGGATGTCGTCCCCGGGCGCCGTGACGCCCTTCACCGTCTCGATCTGGAGCTCGTCGTACGGCCAGGCGGGGCTCGCGGCCGGGGTCAGCGAGGGCCACAGCCGGGCCGGGCTGACCGCGGTGGGCGTCGGGCCCGCGCCCCGCAGCCCGCCCGCGTCGCCACAGCCCGCCGCCGTGGCCAGCAGCAGGCCGACGAGGGCGGTGACGAGGGCGGGATGTCTGGCAAACACTGCGCTCCGGTCGGGAAGTTCTTCGGGATCACCCGGTGGACTCGGCGGCCGGCCTCCGGGTGCGTGCGCCGCGCCGGGCACATGCCGGGCGGCGCCGGGCGCGAGCCGGTCACGCGCCGGAAGGTCCCGCCCGCGCGCCGGGCGCACACCGATCATGTGCCGGGCACACCTTACGCATTTTCCGACGAAACGATTACTCGGTCAGCTCCTCCAGTAATCGGGCCGTCGGCAGCCCGGCCCGCAGATAGGCGACGAAAAGGTCGTTGTGCAGCGCCCAGGGGGAGCGGCGCGCCCGGACCAGCCGGATGGCCTCGTCGGCGGAGCGCCCCCGCCGGATCAGCGCGTGCGCGACGACCAGACCCGAGCGGTTGTACCCGTGGTAGCAGCGGACCAGGACCCGGCGGCCGTCGTCCAGCGCGTCGCAGGCGGCCCGCGCCAGCCGTATGACACCCGCGAGCTGGGTGCCGTCCAGCGGTCCGTCCGGGATCGGCCACACATGGTGCTCGACCCCCGGATCCGGTCCGTGTCCCGGCAGCCTGAGCAGGGTCTGCACCAGATCGAACTCGTCCCGCACGACGGCGAACTCCCGCGCCCCGGAGCGTCCCTCGAACTCGTGTCCGCCCATCCACAGGCCGGGCACGATCTCGCTCCACGGACTGCCCGGAGCCGGTACGTCGGGTTGCTTCCTTCGGGTCCGCAACGACGCCTCCCAGATGCCCTCCCAACCGCTCTCAAAGGTAGCCGGGTTCTTGCCCCTGGAGCACCCCGCCTGTTCCCATGGTCGTGGGGTGATGGTGCATGAGTGGACTGCGCGTCATACCGACCTGGCGCCACGGACAGGAACGGCTGTACGTCTGCCGCGCCGACGGCAGCAACGTCGCCTGGTACGACCGGGAGGCCGCCCGGGTCAACCTGCTCGGCGAGAGCCACCGCGACGACGTACTGGAGGCCCTCGGCCCCTTCCTGACCGGCCCGGTCACGGTGGGCCCGCCCCCGGTGCCCAACCCGGCCGAGCTGGCGCGGCTGAGCCTGCATCCCGACGACGACCTCGCGCCCAACCGTCCCGGCGAGGCGCTGCTGATCGCCCTCGACCGGGACCCGGGCCCCGCGCACCGCCTCCGCCCGGACCCGCGCCGCCGGGCGCTCGCCGCCGAGCAGGCGGTCGGCGAGGCCCTGGACCGCCTGGACGGCGCCGGCTGGCACACCCTGCACTCGATCCCCTTGCCCGGCGACGGCCGCATCCACCACCTGGCGATCGGCCCCGGCGGCCTCTTCGTCGTCCACACGCTGAACGCCCGCAAGCAGCGGGTCCAGGTCGCCGACCCCATGGTCACGCTGGGCCGCCACGAGCCGGAACCACTGCTGCGCCGCATCCGGGCCGAGGCCGGCCGCGCCTCCTACGCCCTCACCGCCGAGGTCCACGCCCTCCTGGCCCTCACCGGCCCCGCCGACCTGCGCTTCACCGCCCCGCCCCGCGACGTCCGCGTCCTGCGCGACACGGAACTGCCCGGCCTGGCCCGCCTGGGCGGTGTCCTCAAACCGGCGGACGTGGAGGGCCTGCACGCCATGGCCCGCGACCGGCGGACCTGGGGGAAGGTCTGACCGAGCCCCGGGCGGGATCGTCGACGGCCTTCAGTGGCTGAGGGGAGCGGCCTTCGGAGCCTGAGCGGCGGACTGGAGCGACCTTCGGGATCCTGAGCGGCTGACGGGAGCGGCCCTCAGGCCGAGCGGCTGACGGGGGAGGCCTCCGGGAGCGGTCTTCAGCAGCACTCAGGGCAGCGGACGGGCACGCCCGCCGTCCAGCAGCGGAGCCAGCAGGTCTCCGTGGTCCCGCACCCGGGGCGCGATGTCGTCGGCCCGGAACTCCAGCGCCCGGGGCGCCCGGCACGCCTCGACCTCCTCCCAGGTGACCGGCGCCGAGACCAGCGGCTCGGCCCGCGCCCGCAGGGTGTAGGGGGCCGCCGTCGTCTTCCGCGCGGCGTTCTGGCTCCAGTCGACGAACACCTTGCCGGGCCGCAGACTCCGGGTCATCCGGTGCAGCACCAGCCGCGGCATGGCCTGCTCCGCCTCCACGGCCAGCCCCTTGGCGTACTCCGCCGTCCGCTCGCTGGACGCGTCCCGCACCGCGGCCAGCAGATGCAGCCCCTTCGACCCGGACGTCTTGGCGTAGGCCTCGATCCCGTCCCGGGCCAGCCGCTTCCGCAGCCACAGCGCCACCCGGCAGCAGTCCACCACGTCGGCCGGCGGCCCGGGGTCGAGATCGAACACCAGCCGGTCGGCCTGCCCCGGCGCCTGCACCACCCACTGCGGCGTGTGGAACTCGGTCACCAGATTGGCCGCCCACATCAGACTGGCCAGGTCCTGCACCAGCACCATCCGGGCCGGGCCCTCCGAGCGGGGCACCTCGGCGGTGGTGACCCACTCGGGCGTACCCGCGGGCACGTTCTTGACGAAGAAGACCTCGCCGTCCGGGCCGTCCGGATACCGCAGGAAGGACAGCGGCCGGTCCCGCAGATGGGGCAGCAGGACGCCGGCGACCGTCGCGTAGTAGTGCAGCACCTCGCCCTTGGTGGTCCCGGTCGCCGGATACAGCACCTTGTCCAGGTTGCTGAGCGCGAGCCGTCGCCCCTCCACCTCCGTGATCGGCGCCATACGATAAGAAAACCACGAAAACGTGACGAACCGTCCTGAAGCGATGCCCGAAACGATGGGGAAGGTGCTGCACGTGCGATCCATCTGGAACGGCGCCATCTCGTTCGGCCTGGTCAGCATCCCGATCAAGCTGGTGAACGCCACCGAGAGCCACACCGTCTCCTTCCGCCAGATCCACACCGAGGACGGCGGCCGCATCCGCTACCGCAAGGTCTGCGAGCTGGAGGACCGCGAGGTCACCCAGGCGGAGATCGGCAAGGGCTACGAGGAGGCGGACGGCACGATCATCCCCATCACCGACGAGGACCTGGCCCATCTGCCGCTCCCGACCGCACGGACGATCGACATCGTGGCCTTCGTCCCCGCAGACCGGATCGACCCGCTCCAGATGGAGAACGCGTACTACCTGGCCGCGAGCGGGGCTCCCGCCGCCAAGCCGTACACCCTGCTGCGCGAGGCCCTCAAGCGCAGCCGGAAGGTCGCCATCGCCAAGTTCGCCCTGCGCGGCCGCGAGCGTCTGGGGATGCTGCGCGTGGTGGACGACGTCATCGCCATGCACGGCCTGCTCTGGCCGGACGAGATCCGCGCCCCCGAGGGAGTGGCCCCGGACACCGGCGTCACCGTCCGGGACAAGGAGCTGGACCTGGCGGACGCCCTGATGGACACCCTGGGCGAGGTGGACCTGGAGGACCTGCACGACGAGTACCGCGAGGCGCTGGAGGAGGTCATCGCGGCCAAGGCCTCCGGCGAGGCCATCCCCGAGGCCCCCGAACCCGCCCGCGGCGGCAAGGTCCTCGACCTGATGGCCGCCCTGGAGAGCAGTGTCCGCGCCGCCCGGGAGTCCCGCGGGGAGGAGGTGGAGCAGGCCCCGGAGGAGGAGGGTGCGCAGGCGGGGGAGGAGGCCGAGGTCCGGCACCTTCCGCGCCGCAAGACGGCCCGCGCCACCCCCAAGGAACCGGCCGGCCGGAAGTCGGCCTCCACCACCAAGAAGACGGCGGCGAAGAAGTCCGCGTCCGGGAAGAAGGCGACGGCGAAGTCGGCCCGCTCCCAGGAGCCGAAGAAGGCCTCCGCCTCCGGCAAGACCGCGGCCAAGAAGACGCCGGCCAAGAAGGCGGCGGCCCGCAAACGGACGGCGTGAGCGGGGCGGGGGCGCCCGGCGGGCCCCGCCCCGCCGCCCGCGCGTGCGGGACGCGCTACCGGACGCGCCGCAGCGCCAGCACCGCGTTGTGCCCGCCGAACCCGAACGAGTTGCTCAGCACGAGATCCCCGTCCCCGGACAGCTTGCGCGCCGCCCCCGTGACCACGTCGAGCCCGATCTCCTCGTCGACCTCGGCGCACCCCACGGTCGGCGGCACCAGCCCGTGATGCAGGGTGAGCACCGCCGCGACCGCCTCGACACCGCCGGCGGCCCCCTGAAGGTGCCCGAGATGCCCCTTGAGCGCCGTCACCGGCACCCCGCGCCGCCCGAGCACGGCCCGCAGCGCACCGGCCTCGGCCAGATCCCCCTCCACGGTGGCGGTGGCGTGCGCGTTGACGTGCACGACGTCGACGACGTGCCCGCCCGCGTCCCGCAGCGCCCGCCGCAGCGCCAGCGCGACCCCGCTCCCCGACGGGTCGGGCGCGGCCATGTGATGCGCGTCGGCGGACAGCCCCCACCCGGCGGCCTCGCAGTAGATCCGGGCACCGCGGGCCCGGGCGTGTTCCTCGGCCTCCAGCACGAGCAGCCCGGCCCCCTCCCCGTTGACGAACCCGTCCCGGTCCTTGGCGAAGGGCCGCGACGGCGAGGTGCCGTCCTCGAGACCGTGGTCGGACAGAGCCCGCATCGCGGCGAACGAGGCCATGATCGCCGGCGTGACGACCGCCTCGGCGCCGCCCGCGAGGGCGACGTCGACACGGCCGTACCGTATGCGGTCGACGGCCTCCCCGATCGCCTCGGTCCCGGAGGCGCAGGCGCTGGTCACGGTCCGGGCCTCACCGGTGATGTGCAGGTCGAGCGAGACCTGTGAGGAGGCCTGCGACGGCACGGTCATGGGCGTGGTGAGCGGGGACACTCCGCGGGGCCCCTTGTCCCGCAGCCGGCGGTCCCCGCCGACCAGCACCGAGGCGTCCCCGAGGATGGCGCCGAGGCTGACCCCGACCCGTTCGGGATCGAGTCCGCTCTCCCGGGTCCCGCCGTCGGCGAACCCGGCGTCGGCCCACGCCTCCCGGGCCGCGAGCACGGCGAACTGGGCCGCCCGGTTCATCCGCCGCGCGGCCGCGCGGGGCAGCAGCCCGGCCGGGTCCACGGGCACGACCCCGGCCACCCGCACCGGCAGCTCCGCGAACTCCTCCCCGGTCAGCTCCCGTATCCCGTGCCGTCCGTCGAGCAGCCCCCGCCACAGCTCGCCCGCCCCGACACCGAGCGGCGTGAGTGCCCCGAGGCCGGTCACGACGACCCGCCGCGGCCCGGCCCCCGAGGGCTCGCGTGTCGGCCGCGCGTGATGCCGTACGACGTACCCCTCCCGATCGGCGCCGGCGGCCCACCCCCGCACCTCGGCGTCGGAGACGGTCTCGCCGCTGCCGGAGTCGAGGTCCCGGTGCCATACGCCCCACCGGCGTGCGTACGTCTCCTCGACGCCCTGCGGATCCACCGCCCGCAGCCTGCTCACCCGGTCCCCGTCCCGGAACACGACCTCGTCGAGCCGCGGCGACGACACGGACGGGACGCCCTCCACGTCCACCCGCCGGGAGGCGACGACCACCTCTCGCCCCCGGTCGAGGACCTCCTCCCGGTCCACGCCCCCGAGCGGCGGCCGCAGGGTCATGCGGATCGTCTCGGGCGACTCGGGCAGCGTGTGCATCACGACACACCACCGCTGCCGCTCCACGTCCTCCGGCGAGAGGGCGACCAGGTCGCCGGGGACGACCTCGGCGGCGGTAACTGCGTGGGGAGCGAGGGGGACTTCTGGCATCTCGGACGAATAGGACATATCCGTACAGCTTCCTGTGGCGCGAAGTGGCGTATGGCGGACCATCACGAGTGAAAGGGGCGAAGGCCCGAAAAACCATGGAAATAGATATGGGTCCCAAACAGGACGGGTGTGCGAATACCCGCAACGACCGTGAACAGCCGTCGACTTGAGCGAGAAGCTCCGGCCGGATGTGCGGCAGCTCACGCGAAGGGGCGCCCCGAGTGTGAGCCCCGCCACGGCCGCGACGGCGCCCGCGAGAAAATGAAGCGAGACGGGACCCCTGCCGGGCTAAGTTGATGCCGCTGCTGTTCGAAGGGGGAGACGTGGCGAAGCTCAACCAGATCATCGCCGTGGAGAAGGGTGTCAAGAGCAAGTCGCTCCAGGACATCACCGCGGCCCACCACAAGGTGCAGAAGCCCGCGCTGCTGGCCGGCATCTCGCGGACGTACCAGCCCAAGGACGAGGAGGGCGAGCAGCTGCCGCCCGAGTCGACCCGGGTCCAGGTCAAGGCCGAGGAGATCCTGCGGGAGATGTCCGCGTCGCTGACGCGGCTGTTCGACGTGACCGCCACGAAGGACTGGGCGAACTGCGCGGCCCGCGCGGACGTCACCGTCGACGGCAGGACCGTCGTCGCCGAAGTCCCGGTCGGCTACCTGCTGTTCCTGGAGAAGCAGCTCACGGACCTGCACACCTTCGTCAAGAAGCTCCCCGTGCTGGACGCGGCCGAGTCCTGGTCGCTCGACCCGTCGACGGACTGGTGGAAGACGGACCCGGTCCGCACGATCCGCACGAGGAAGGTCCCGCGCAACCACGTGAAGGCGGAGGCGACCGACAAGCACCCGGCGCAGGTCGAGGTGTACTACGAGGACGTGGCCATCGGTTACTGGACCACGGTGAAGTTCTCCGGGGCGCTCCCCGCGAGGCGGGTGAACGAACTGCTGGAACGGGTCGAGAAGCTCCAGCAGGCCGTCAAGTTCGCCCGCGAGGAGGCCAACGGCGCCGAGGTCACCGACCGGCGGGTCGGCGACGCGGTGTTCGGCTACCTGTTCGGCTGAGGCCGGAGGAAGGTGGCTTCCGAATCGCCCCCGCGTGCGAGCGCGGGGGTGCGCACCGGGCAGAGGCCGGACCGAGGACCGGCCCGCGCCCCGAGCGCAAGCTGAAACTGAGGTTCAGCCTGAAGCCGGCGGTGACAGTGGAGGTTCGAATCCTCCCCCCGGCACAGCGCCCCCACGTACGGGCCGGGGTGGCCCAACCGGTAGAGGCAGCCGCCGTCAGACTCAGACTCTCGCTCCAGATTCAGCATCCGCCACCGATCGCCGGATCGACCGAGTACGGACGACCGCCGCCGGATGCGAGTTCGACTCTCGCCTGCACCTCTCCACGGTGCGGTAGTTCAAAGGAAGAACACGACGGCCTGACAACTGATCCGCACTCTTAAACGCCATCGGCGTGCGCACGAGGGTGGCACCCCCAGGGACCCGGGAGCTGGATACGACTCCCGGGCCCCGCCATGTCCGGCCCCAGGTGGTCCTCGACTGCTCCTCCCGGGCGTGCAGTGGCCCGAGGCGGCGCTGTCGCCGCCGATGGACCGCCCGAAGATCCCGTCCGGCCCACGCCTCGCTCCGTGGACACTACACTTACCTGTGTGCGGCACGTCACATCGTGTCGCGCGTGAAGCAGCCGGGGCGGGGAGGCCCTCGCTGTGAGGTAGCGCCGGTTGGGGGGGCATTGTGCACGAAATGATCAAGGGCTCGAATGTGACTCTGGGAGCCCTGAGTGGGAACGTCGGTTCGGTGATCGTCAGTCTGGGCTGGGGAAGCCCGACCGGCGAAGGCGACGCGGATGTGTCCGTTCTGATGCTGAACGCCGACGGCAAGGTGCGCGGCGACACCGACTTCTACTTCTACAACAACCCGGTCGCCGCCGACGGAAGTGTGCAGCTTCTGGGCAAGACGCCGACGGCGGACGGCAACGAGGACCGCATCAGCTTCGACCTGACCGCGGTCCCGTCCGAAGTCGACCGCATAGTCGTCGCTGCCAGCAGGTACGAGGGAGCGCGCTTCGGGGAACTCGAGGGAGTGCGGCTGTCGTTGGCGGACGGTGCCGGTGACGACCTCCTCCGCTTCGCCATCGATGAAGCCGACTCGGTGAGCGCGATCATCTTCGGCGAGCTCTACCGGCGCGGCGGAGAGTGGAAGTTCCGCGCCGTCGGCCAGGGCTACGACGCCGGTCTGGCCGGTCTGGCAACGGACTTCGGCGTCGACATCGACGACGACGCGGCGGCGGTAGAGGCGCAGAACGGCACCGCGACGGACGATCAGGGCGATCAGGGGAACAGGACGCCCCCGGCTACGGTTGACGAGCCCGCTTCGACGGCGCCGCTGGTGGCCGTCCCGGCTCCTCGTACGTCCGACGACGACATCGAGAAGAAGAAGCCGACGGCACGTCCGCGCACCGCCAAGAAGAAGGTCACCCTGCCCAAGGCGGCCAAGAAGACCCTGGCGGAGAACGAGTCCTGGAAGGTGGCACGCCTCTTCCCGGTGTCCGCGCTCAAGAGCGACCGGGACCGTGAAATGCGCGCCACCTCGGTACTGCTGTCGGTGATGGCTCAAGTGCCGGAATTCGGCAGGAGACTCACAGCCGCCTTCGGCGCGCCGGCCGGCCGCATGGAGACCTTCACCGAGGTCACCCTGCCGCACGGCGACACCCCGCGACGCCCCGACGGGGTGATCCGCGTCGAGCGAGCGGGCAAGCTGTGGACCGCTCTGGTCGAGACGAAGACCAACGGCAACAGTCTCAAGGCCGAGCAGGTCCAGGCGTACATGGACATCGCCGCGCGACGTGGCTACGAGGCTGTGATCACGCTGTCGAACGACGTCGCGCTGGAGGGCAGCCCACTCGTCGACGTCAAGATCGACGGACGACGCAAGCACAAGGTGGCCCTCTGGCACCTCTCCTGGGCGGAAGTCGCCCATCAGGCACAGATGCTGATCCGGCACGAGGGTGTCGGCAACGCGGCGCACGCCTGGCTTCTCCAGGAGCTGCTGCACTACCTGCAGCACGACAACTCCGGATGCCACGGCTTCCAGAACATGGGCCCCGCCTGGGTACCCGTACGCAACGGAATCGACGACGAGACCCTGTGCCACGGAGACCGGCGCGCACTGGAGGTCGTCGAGAGCTGGGAGCGCCTCATTCGCCAGGTATGCCTCGGACTGGGCGGCGAATTGGGGCAGAAGGTGCTGCCCGTCCAGCGCGCCAAGCGGGGCACCGACCCCGAAGCGCGCCGGCTCCGCCTCGCCGACCAGCTGTGCCGCGACGGCAGACTGCAAGCGGAGCTGCGCATCGAGGGAACGCCCGGCATCCTGGCGATCAGTGCGGACCTCCGTACCAGCAGGCTGCGTACTTCCATCGAGATCCCCGCACCCGAGCAGGGCTACCCCCTGTCCTGGGCGAAACGGCTCGTCCGGCGCCTGGCCGAGGCGCCGGCGGACCTCCACGTCGAGACACTCGTCGAAGGGGAGACGGGCGGCCCGCGAGGCACCCTGGAACGGCTGCGCCCCGAGCCCGCGGACATGCTCCCGAAGGACAGCGGCATCCGTATCACCGGCTTCCGCCTGTCCTTGCTCAAGGGCATGGGGAGCAGCCGCGGCAACGCCGAGTCCGGCTTCATCCGCAGCGTCGACGACGCGGTGCACCGCTTCTACACGACCGTGGTGGTCCACCTGGACCGCGTATCAACTCGTTGAACGGCACCAGCGGATCGCACGAGAGGAGGCGGAAGCACAACGGCTCGGCTCGTGCCGGCGGCGCAACGCCCCGGCAGACGTGGTGTGCCGGCCGGCGAGTTGAGGGCCAGCGCCAAAGTGCCCCCAGATGCCAGCAGTTGGGTAGCGTACGGGCGTGGGCATCGATGCGGGCACCGAAGGCTGGTTGGCGGACACCCGGACGTCCTACGACACCGTCGCCGAGAGCTATGCGGAGCAGACACGCAACCTCTTGGACAAGACACCGGACGAACGGGCGGTTCTGGCGCTGTTCACCGACCTGGTGCACTCCGCCGGCGGCGGACCGGTGGCGGACGTGGGCTGCGGTCCGGGACGGATCACGGCCCACTTGTCCGAGCTGGGAGTGGACGCGTTCGGGATCGATCTGTCCCCCGGCATGATCGAGGTGGCGCGGCGTGACCACCCCGGCCTGCGGTTCGAGGTCGGTTCCATGACGGACCTGCGCCTCGCCGACGCCTCGCTGGCCGGCCTGGTCGCCTGGTATTCGCTGATCCACGTCCCCGACGACGAGATCGGCCTGGTCCTCACCCACTTCCGGAGGGTGCTGCGGCCCGGCGGCCCCCTGCTGCTCGGCTTCCACGTGGGTGACGAATCACGGCTGAAGACAGAGGGCTACGGCGGTCATCCGATGAAGGTCTACGTCCATCGCCGGCAGCACGGCCCCATGGCCTCCTGGCTCGAGGAGGCCGGCTTCACCGTCGAGACGCACAGGACCCTCAGCTCCGCGGAGAGCGCGCTCGGGGGAATCCTTCTGGCTCGCCGCCGTCCCGCTGCCAACTAGCTTCCCTCCAGGGAACATTCGCCCTGTTGAAGGCTAACCTTCTTGCCGTGGCCGACGAGGAGAACACCGAGAGCGGCCCGGTCCCGAGCCGGTCGAGAGACCTCGTGGTGACCACCCTCGTGTGGGAATTCGTGGGCCTCGCCGCGTGCGGGCTCATCGCCCTGGCACTCTGGCCGTTCGGATGGCTGCCCGACTCCGCCTCTTTCCTCGCCGTCCCCGCCATGTTCGCGGCCGGGCCCGTGGGCGAGCTGTACCGCACGAGACCGCCTCGTCGACGTGCTGCCCTGGCGGCCTTCATCGCGACGATGACGGTGACCACATTCCTCGGGACAGCGGCGCAAGGGGCCTTCCCGCCACTGGCTGACGACGACCTCGGTCTCCTCGCGGGCTCCCTCGTGGGCGCACCCGCCGGCGCGGGGTGTTCGCCTGGCTCACGAACCGGGGCGAGCGTGGCCTGAAGCGCCAGTAGACAGGGGACAGGGGGACAGTAGAGGGCCTCAGCCGGCGAAGCACCGAAGCGCCGCCCCTCGGCCCCCGACGAGGGGCGGCTGAGATGTCAGAGGGCCGTCCCCAGGTCGTCACGAACAGGCAGGGACCTGTTGACTCCGCCGTTGCTCCACCACCCGCGGAGCCCGGCATCGAGACCACAGAACGGCTGGGCTGCCAGCGGTGGGGCATCGAACGGCCAGGTCGACACGGAGCCGCCGCGGCTCGGTCCGGGACAGCGCCGTCAGCCGCTCAGCAGGCATCTCGGGCGAGGTCGCGCAGTGCCTCGTCGTCCGTGCTGCCGGGCCGGGCGAAGTACACGTACAGGACGTGGCCCTCGGGCCCGGGGAGCGCGAAGGTTTCGAAGCTGAGGCGGAGGACGCCGGCGCCGTCGACGCGCAGCCGCTTCTCGCCCACCACGCGTTCGTATACGTCGTGGGAGTCCCACAGCGCACGAAACGTTTCGCTGCGCTCGCGCAGGTTCGCCACGAAGTCGTCGAGGTCCGCGCGGCGCGTGGCCGCGGTGGCGCGCAGACCTGCGACGGCCTGCAGCGTGATCTCGTCCCAGTCGGGATAGACCGTCTGCGCGCGCGGGTCGAGGAAGGCGAACTCGATCAGGTTGTGCCCCGGGCTCCAAGCAGGGTTGACCCGGGCCGCGAGGGCGGTGCCGGCCAGCACGTCGCGGCTGGGACCGACGACGAAGGCGGGCAGGTCGCTCCACCGCTCCAGCAGGTGCAGAACCCCCGGCCGCACAGTGTGGGCGGAAACGGTGCCGTCGTCGGCCGGTGCCAGCGACGGCATGGCCAGGGACCACAGGTGGGCCCGCTCGACATCGTCCAGGCGCAGCACGCGGGCCAGGGCTTCGAGGATCTCGCGGGAGGGGTGCCGGTCGCGGCCCTGTTCGATCCGGGTGTAGTAGGAGGGGCTGAGCCCGGCGAGCAACGCCAGCTCCTCGCGGCGGAGCCCCTTGACCCGCCGACGCGTGTTGTCGGCGATGCCGGCGGAGGCCGCGTCGATCTTCTCCCTGCGGCTGCGCAGGAAGGAACCGAGCTGATTGTCGTCACGTGCCATCCGGATCGACCTTACCGCTGTTCCCGGCCCCGACCGCGGTCGTGCCGCACGCGAAGCTGACCCTGCGAGAGCCCCCCTCAAGGGGGCGTGGCACGTTCGCCGGCTTGTTGTTGCCATGGAGGCATGTCGAACGCAACCAATGAATCGCCTCAATCGCCTCAATCGCCTGAACCGCCTGTATGGCTGATCACCGGCTGCTCCAGCGGCCTGGGCCGCGCCCTGGCCGAGCACGCTCTTGAACGGGGCGACCGAGTAGCCGTCACCGCCCGCAACCGCTCGGCCGTGATCGATCTCGCCGCGGGGTACGCCGACCGCGCGCTGGCTCTGGAGCTGGACGTGACCGACCCCGCGTCGGTGACCGCGGCGGTTCAGGCGTGTGAGCAGGCGTTCGGGCGCATCGACGTCCTGGTCAACAATGCCGGATACGGCTACCTGGCCTCCGTCGAAGAGGGCGAGGAGGCCGCGGTACGCGCCCTGTACGACACCAACGTGCACGGCGTGGTGACAGTCCTCAAAGCCGTCCTTCCCGGCATGCGGGCCCGCCGCTCTGGGCATGTCGTCAACATCTCCTCCTTCGGCGGCCTGGCCGCCTTCGCCGCGACCGGTTACTACCACGCCACGAAGTTCGCGCTGGAAGGCCTGTCCGAGTCGCTGGCCGCGGAACTCGCACCGCTCGGCATCGCGGTGACGATCGCGGAGCCCGGCGGCCTGCGCACCCGGTGGGCGGGCGCGTCGATGCGGCAGTCACCGACACGCCTGGACGACTACGAGCAGACCGCGGGCAAGCGCCGTGAGGCCACGCTGGCCGTCTCCGGCCGCCAGCCCGGCGACCCCCACCGGGCTGCCGCTGCCATCGCCGCGGCAGTGGACAGCGAGGTGCCGCCGTTGCGGCTGCTGCTCGGCTCCGACGCGCTCGCCGGGGCACGTGCCCGTCTGGACCGGATGCGCCGTGAGATCGATGCCAACGAGGCCCTCACCAAGAGCGTGGACCTGGAGCAGGTGTGAGCAGGGGTGCGTTCGTCGTGGTCGGCGCCGGACCCGGTGTGGGCGCTGCGGCGGCCCGCCGGTTCGGCCGCGAGGGACATCCCGTCGGGCTGATCGCGCGCAGCGCGGAGAGCCTGGGAACGATCGTCGCCGGTCTGGTCTCCGAGGGCATGACGACGGCGGCCGAGACCGCGGACGTCACCGACGAGCAGGCGCTCACCGCCGCGCTCGGCGCACTGCGCGAGCGGCTCGGGCCGATCGAGGCGGTGCTGTTCAGCCCACGGCCGAGCCTCGCGTGGATCAAGCCCGTACTCGACACCGGACCGTCGGACGTCGAAAGCGCACTGGCACTGAGCGTCGTGGCCGCGGCTGCGGTCGTCCGCACGGTCGCGCCGGACATGCGCCGCCGGGGGCACGGCACGCTGCTGTTCACCACAGGCGGCGCCGCCGTCGAACCACACCGCGACCGCGCGGTGTCGGGAATCGCCTACGCGGCCGAGTCGGCCTACGTACGCATGCTGCACGATGCGCTCGCCGACGACGGCGTGCACGCCGCGCAGGTCACGGTCGTGGGCCGGATCGGACGCCGCCCCGGGCACCATCCGGACACGGTGGCCCAGGAACTGTGGCGGCTGCACACTGCACACGACCGGCAATTCCTCGTCCTGCGCTGAAACCGTCCCCCGGCGCCACGACTCGTCAGCTCCCCCGTCCGATCGGGCTGGGGAGGAGCCTCGCCGGGGGCACTGTCACCAGGACTTGAGGGGCGCTCGAAGCCCAGACGATTTCGGGTCAAACCATGACGCTTGTCAGGTGCGGCGGGGGCATCCTTGCTGCGTCAGCCAATTCGGTGTCAGGCACCGACACGAGCTCTCAGGAGTGTCCCGTGGTCTCGAGAAGGATCCGTAAGGTCGCAGCCGCCCCCTCCACCCCCTCCGCAGCCAAACAGCGCAGGAGGGTGATCGGCGCCATAACGGGCCTCGCCCTCGCCGCCACGCTGACGGGCATGGCCGTCCCGGCGGCGGCACAGAGCCAGGCCTCGCACCGCGCCGCGTCCGCCCACGCCCGCCTTCACCATCTGTCACCGCGGCAGGTGTCCTCGGCGTTCTACGCCAGCTACAACGGCGACTTGGCCGCCGGCTTCGACCGCTACATCTCGAAGGACCTGGTACTCCACGGGTTCGACGGACCCGCGAAGCGTGAGGACTGGGTCCAGGCCGATCTCGCCATCAAGGCGGGGATCACCGACTACAAGATGACCGTCCAGGACCAGATCGTGGAAGGCGACAAGGCTGTCACGCGCTGGAGCTTCGGAGGCGTCCACACCGGGACGATCTTCGGCATCCCCGCCTCCGGCCACGAGGTCCACCTCAGCGGCATCTCCATCGACCGCGTGCAACACGGCCAGATCGTCGAGCACTGGTCGGAAGGGAACTTCGACAGGTTCCTGAACGAGCTCCGCGGCGGGACGTCCACCAACACCGTCCAGCGCAGCACCGAGTAGCGCTGCCCGGCGTCCCTTGCCGGGCACTGGCGGAAGGCTTCGCACCACGCCCGGCAACGGACGTCTCCGAGGGCCCTGCACTCAGGGTGCGCTCCGGGGATCTCGCGACGTGGGCACGGCGGCGAGCGGCGGCTTCTGGGACCGTGGGTGGCGCTACGGTGCGGCTCGGGCCTGCGCGCGAGGGGTGAGGTGGGATGGACGTCCTTGGGATCGACGCCTGCGGTAAGCAGGGGTGGGTCGGGATCAGGCTCACGGACGGCGCGTACGCGGGCAGCCTGGTGGATCTCCGGCTCGAGAAGCTGATCGAGCGCGCCGCGGAGGTGGATGCGGTCGCGGTGGACATGCCGTTGGGTTTGGTCGAGCGGGGCTGGCGCGCCGCGGATCTCGCGGCCAGGGCGCTGCTCGGGGTGCGGCGCAGCAGCGTTTTCCCCGTGGCGCCAAGGACGGCGTGGGAGGAACAGGACTACGTGGCGGCCGCCGGCCGATGCCAGGAGCTCACCGGTAATCGGCTGAGCCGGCAGGCGTGGGCGCTGAGACCGAAGCTGCTCGAGGCGCGGGCGTGCTGGCTCGCCGACGAGCGGATCCACGAGGTGCACCCCGAGGTGTCCTTCCGCGCCTTGGCCGACGGAGTGCCGCTGCCGTACGCCAAGAAGACCTGGCGCGGCCAGAACCTGCGCCGCACGCTGCTGGCCGCGGCCGGCCTCGTGCTCCCGGACGAGCTCGGCGAGGCGGACCGCATTCCCGTCGACGACGTGCTCGACGCCGCTGTCGCGGCCTGGTCGGCGAACCGGATCGCGCTCGGGACAGCGAATCGGGTTCCCGAGGCGCCCGAGCCGGATGCGGCAGGGCGGCTCGTCGAGATTCGCTACTGATCAGTCCGTCACCTTGGACGACTCGCTTGCCCGGCTCGCGAGGTCGGTGGCGAAGGGGCGCCGGGCAGTGTGCCGCAGCTGGTCCGCCGGCCTTGTGAGCGGCTTCTGGGCTTGTGAGCGGCTTCTGATGGCTGCCGACGTGGAACCCGGTCCTCCCCGCCGGTTGGTGTTCACCGACGTGGAGCGGTTCGACGAGTACGGCGCCGCAGTCCCGCCGCGACCCCCTGGTGGTCGGTCCGTGGTCACTCGGACGGCGAAGCCCGGTCGGCACCACGCTCGGCGGGAGCGGTACGGAAGATCTCCGCCACCGCCGTGTTGACGACCGTCACGACAGCGACGGCACCCGCCGCGACGGGATGACCCACTCCGTACAGAGCGGCCGCACCACCGCCGAGCACCAGCGCCTTCACCACCAGGACCAGCCAAAGCCGCGGCCGTAGCCGAGCCCGGGGCGCGGCGAACAGCGCCCAGACCACGACGGCCAGCAGAGGCGTTCCCACGCCGAGCAGGATCCGGAGAGCACCCTCATGACCCGCGCCGAATCCCCACCAGCTCAGAAATCCCAGCGACGCGAGCTCAAGCAGAAACGCCAGGACTTCGTTGGCGCCGTACCAGGGCCGTGCACCGAACTCGGCCACACCACCGGTGTCTGTTGTCATGCGATCCCCCCTGCTCCGGCACGCCCAGCATGGCACGGCGGCGGTCAGGGCGTGGACGGAGCGCCCCGCAGTCGCCTCCCCGCTCGCTGCGCGCCTGTACGGCCTCCGGCACTCGACGCCGTGACCTGGCTCAACTTCGGGGCGGATCACACCGAGGTTGCCGAGTGCGCCGACAGCGTCGAGGGCCTGCTGAGCCGTCGCGCCAAATGCATCGATCACCGGCAGGAGGTCGCCGACGGAAAGATCGAAGGGGTGTCGCGCGAGTACGAGTGATCGCGCGCGGTCTCAGGGTCGGGCCCCCGGACCTGTCTGGAGGCCCGAGCCAGGCTGCAGCTGACCGGGGGCAATACCCACCCGCAGACCCGGCCCCATCCCTCATGCTTCACCCGGTGGGCACTGCGGTGGCGCGCTGGTACCGCGCTCGGACGGGTCGGATGCCGTAGCAAGAGGTGATCGCGGGAAGTTCCGTCCGGAATTTACCGAAAAGCTATTGACTCATGACAGCTGGCGTGGATCGTTGTTAGTAGGCCATAACACCGAAAGAGTTGCGAAGTCGATGAGGACGTCTAGTCGGCGGAGTGACTTGGACAGGATGTGGTTTAGGCCCCCGGCAAGCCGGCGCGATACCGAGGCGACAGTGACGACTGAAGCTTCAGGACACGCGCAGTACTACCGGGGACTGTTTTTTGCCCTCAGGCCCTTCGCACGGCTGGGCGCCGGTGGCGAGGTTCTGGCGTGCCGGACGGCCTGCTCGGCTAGAGCACCCTGGTCATGAACACGCTATTGGGATCGGGCTTGTAGTCCGCGAAAGGTTCGCAGTAGTCGAACCCGAACTTCGCATAGAGCTTTCTGGCCGGCAGGAAGAAGTCGGCGGCGCCGGTCTCCAGGCTCAACCGGGTGAAGCCGAGACGCTTGGCCTCGGTGAGGATGTGCTCCAGCAACCGGGAGGCGACTCCGCTGCGGGTACGCGTCGGCGCGGTGCGCATCGACTTCAGCTCGGCGTGGCGGGGGTCCAGTCTTGTGATCGCGCCGCAGCCCACGACGGCGTCACCCTCCCGTGCCGACCAGAAGGTGACCTCGGGGCGGCGGAGTCCGTCCAGGTCGAGAGCATGCTTGCTTTCGAGGGGCGTGAGGGACCGCATCTGCCGGACGTGCTCGGCGAGGAACCGGGCGATCTGCGGGCCGGACAGGTCGTCCACGACGATCTTCATCTGGCTCACTCGTCCCTCCGACGTCGCGACCACAAGTGCCGCGTCACTCTAGGCGGCCTCCGGTTGAAGCTGATCACCGGGTCGTTCGACGAGTTTGCCCTCCACGAGCGTGCGAGTGAGATCAGCTGCACCCGTCGCGGTCAATGCGCTGCATGCAGAGGGCTTCCACCATCCGAGCCCAGCTGTCGATTGGCTGACCCAGGTGCAACGCCACAGCCTCGGCTGGGTCTGTGCACGTGATGATGGTGACCTCGTCGGCTTCGTCAACGTCGTGTGGGACGGCGGCGTTCACGCGTTCATCCTCGACACCGTGGTCGCGGGAGGGTGTCGCCGGTCCGGGATCCGAGCCGAACTCATCGCCGAGGCCGCCCGGCAGGCCCGCGAAGCCGGATGCGAATGGCTTCACGTCGACTTCGAGGACGATCTACGGTCGCTCTACTTCGACGGCTGCGGGTTCAAACCGGCAACGGCAGGTCTCATCGCACTCTGAGCCGGCCTCGCCCCACCACGCCCAGGCCATGGGCAGCCGTGAGGCCCTCGTAGGACAGGACGTCCACAGCTACCAGAGGCTTCACGTTGGTCACCTATGCTGCCACGCTCGACGTCCCGCGCCATGTGGTGGAGTACCTCGCCCGCCTGCTGGCCGCCCACCGATGGCGGATAGGCACCCCGAAATGCTCGCGTGCGCTCGGGCCGTTCCGGCAGGCGGTTCTGGTACTGCGCTGGTTCCGCGAGCGCGGCTGCGTGTACTGCCTGGCCCTCGACGCGGGCATCTCCCAGGCCACCGGCTACCGCTGCCTGAACGAGGGCATCGACGTCCTCGACGACCAGGCCCCCGACCTGCACGATGTCCTGGCCCGCTGCCGACGCGAGGGCATGACACACGTCATCCTCGACGGCACGTCCGACCGCCTCACCGGCGTTCGCGAGAACCGTTCAACGGTGAGCCGCGGCCACTGCCGTGCCACCTGACGGAGGAGCAGCGGGACCGGGCTATCAGGGCGTAGAGGTTGGCCACATGGATGCGGCGCGAGGCCCGACGTCTTCACCGGACCGAGTAGGGCCTCGGGTTGCGCTGGGTGTTGCGGCAGATGTTGCGCTGAGTGTTGCGGTAGAGGTTGCGCAGGCCTTCACAGCGTTCTGGAGTCCGCCCAGGTCACCACGGGCGTACGGCGTGGTCGGGCCGCTGACATCCCCGTTGCGACCCCCTTCGCCCATGCCCTGGCTGGAGTTGAGGAGTGGGAGGGCGGGATGGGTGGTGCGGACCTTGCCGGGGATCGGGGCGCGCTCGCCGGTGTTGCGCGCCGGGCGGGGCCGCCGCGCCAGGGCCGCCGACGGTGCGGCGGCCAGGGATCAGGTGTCGTCCGGGGCGAAGTCGGTGATGTGCTTGAACCCGCGGAGGAGAGGCGTCAGCTCCTGCGCGGCTCCGCACAGCGTGCACAGCCGGGTGCCCGGGTGCTCTGCCGCGTCCAGAGCGCGGTTCACATTACCCGGGTGTTTGGTCGGGGGCCGTTCTCGTGTCCGGCTACCGTGACTGCCCGGTGTCCCCCGTGGGTTCCCGCTCGATCGGGCACGCAAGGGGCATGACTGCCTCCTCGATGCGAACTATCAGCTGGACGACCACTGCGGTCCAGGACGCTGGTCGTGGGGTTGTCGAAGGCCTTTGCCGGTCGGCTGGGGTTGCGGTGGTTGCTGTACTCCGCTGCGGTACACCGACCACCGGCGGAGCCGCAACAGCCGGGGTGGGCATGCGAACGCTCCTGCCCTGCTCCGGGACCTGTGACGCTTGAACGTTCGGGTGCGCTGGTACTTCAGGGCACTCCTGTGACAGCTGTGCCCCTGCTATCGGCTGTGATGGCAAATACAACGGGGCTTCAGGGTGGGGCATGAGAACTGAACACGGAGTTCGGCGCGGTCGTCGTCGGGCCAGCCTGAAAACACGCACGTGGCTGGCGCTGGGGGCGGTCGTCGCCGGCGGTGGAGTGGCTGTGGCGACCGTCGCGATGGCCGGGTCGGGCGGCCGTGCCGGGGCGTCGGCCGCGCCGGGACCGATCAAGACGCATGTCCACTCGCTGTCCCTGACCGGGGCCGGCGCGGCACTCAAGACGCTGGGGGCCCAGTCCACGACTCCGTTCAGCATGGTGGGTGTCACCTGGAACGGTGCGCACGCCAAGCTGCGCGGCACGGTGGAGGTGCGGACCCGTTCCGCTGCCAGCGGCCACTGGACGTCATGGCTGAAGATGCAGCAGCCGGACGACCTCCCCGACGCCGCCGAGCTGAACCGTCCCGGTGTGCGTGGCGGGATGTCCCCCATGTGGTCGGGGCCGTCGAACGGGATCCAGGTCCGCGCATCCGGCGCGGGCATGAAGGCCGCGCTGCCCGCCGGGTTGCGGGTGGACCTGGTCGATCCGGGCAAGCCCGCCACCAGCGGAACGCAGGGTTCTGGCATGGGCCTGGCGGCGTATGCCCAGGACGCGACCGCGACCGACACCGCGACGCCGACGGACAGCGTCGCCCCCACCGACACCGCGACGGCCACAGCGGGCGGCGACCCGTCGGGCACCCCGACCGCGACGGACTCCGCATCGCCCACGGACACCACCACGGCCACGGACTCGGCATCCGTCCCGCCGTCCACCGGGGCCTCCGCCTCGGCTTCCACTACCACCTCGCCGAGCGCGTCCCCGACGTCCTGGCCCAGCCAGCTTCCGACGATGTCCGAGGCGTACCCGTCCTGCACGACCTCCTCGGCCAGCCCGTCCCCCTCGGCTTCGCCCACCCCGCCGGACCCGATGCCGGCCGACACCACCTCGACGGTGGCACCGCCCACTGTCGTCACCCGGGCCGGCTGGGGCGCGGACGAGTGCGCGCGGGAGTCGGGTTACCCGACGTACGGCTCGGCGGTGAAAGTGATGTTCGTTCATCACACGGACACCACCAACAACTACTCCTGCGCCGACTCCCCGGCGATCGTGCGCGGCATCTACGCCGAGCACCTCAACCAGGGCTGGCGCGACCTCGGTTACAACTTCCTCGTCGACAAGTGCGGCACCATCTTCGAGGGCCGCTTCGGCGGGATGGCGCTACCGGTCGTGGGCGCCCAGACCTACGGGTTCAACACCAACAGCATGGGCGTGGCCGCCATCGGCACGTACACCGACCTCAGCGGCGGCGACTCCACGGACAGCACCTTCGTCGGGGCCGCGCCGAGCCAGGCGATGATGGCCTCCATCGCCCGCATAGCGGCCTGGAAGTTCGGGATGACCGGTGTGAACCCGGGCACCGGTACCGCGTCGCTGCCCGAGGGCGCCTCCGACAGTTACGGCTTCACCTTGGGCAACAGCTACAGCTTCAACGTGATCTCCGGGCACCGTAACGGCTTCGCCACCGACTGCCCCGGCAACCAGCTCTACAACGCCCTGAGCACGATCCGCTCCTATGCTGCCGGCCCGGTCGGCGCGGTTTCCGTCACCGGGATGTCCGGTGGGGCGACCAAGTCCGGGACGAGCTACTACACCAAGGGCGCGGCCAAGGTGAGCTGGTCGACTGCCACGCCGTCCGCGGTGATCTCCGGCTTCGACGTCCTGGTCGACGGCAAGGCCGTGGCGCACACCTCCGGCTCCGCCCGCTCCGCCTCGATCTCGGTCGCCTCCGGCAGCCACACCGTCCAGGTCCGCGCCACCCACGTTCGTGGGGCGACCACGCTGTCCGGCTCGGTCACCCTGGTCGGCGACACGACGGCGCCCACCTTCCCGACCGCTGCCGGCGTGAAGGTACGCACCGGCACGGTGAGCTCCACCGCGGTCCCGGTCACGGTGACCTGGAAGGCCGCCGACAACGCGGCACTCGCCAAGGTCATGGCGACCGCGCCGTCCTCGGCCACCTTCGGCCCGACGGTGACGTCCTGGAACACCACCGCCAAGCCCGGCTCGTCGGACCTTTTCGCGCTGAAGGCGTACGACGTGGCCGGCAACACCGCGGGCGCCTCCGTCTACCGGACGCCGAACATCATCCAGGAGACCTCCACCACCCGGACCGGTACCTGGACCCACCGGAGCAGTACCAGCTACCTGGGCGGCTACTCCTACAGCTCCTCGTCCGCCGGGGCCTCGATCAGCTGGACCTTCACCGGCCGCTCGGTGGCCTGGATCGTCTCGCGGGCCTCCACCTCGGGCCAGGCGTACGTCTACGTCGACGGCACCAAGGTCACCACGCTGGACCTGAAGTCCTCCACGACCCTCTACCGCCAGGCAATGTGGACCAAGACCTGGTCCAGCTCCGCCAAACACACCCTGAAGATCGTCGTGGTCGGCACCTCGGGCCGCCCGACCGTCACCACCGACGGCATCGCAACCATCGGCTGACCAATCGGCAGCACCTCACACAGGAGCCCTCCGCCCGTGAGAAGTCCACGGGCGGAGGGCTCCTGCGTACCCGCCCCTCTTGACCGTCCCCGGCCGTCGGTCGGAGAAGCCTGTACGAGGAGCTAAGCCCCCGCCGGTCCGGCTGCACGACCTACGCAACGGCGCCGTGACGCGTGCCCACGCGGGCGGGGACACCCTGAGGCCGCTGCCCACCTCGTCCAGCGCGCACGCCGGGCAGACGATGTCCCCGCAGCTGCCCCATCCGCGGCTTCACGCCTTCTTCGCCACGCTGTACTACTGCGGCCCACGGCCCGAGGAAGCCGTCGCCATGCGTGTGGAGGACGTGACCCTTCCCGGGCCGGATGCCGACGACCAGTGGTGCGAGCTGCTGATCCACACGGCGACCCCGGAGGTCGGAAGCGGTGGACCGACACGGGGGAGATCCACGAACAACGTGATCTGAAGGGCCGTGCTGAGGGCGAGACGCACACGGTGCCGGGGCATCCGGCCCTGACCCGCATCCTCAGGCAGCACATCGAGGAAGAAGAGCTCCAGCCGGGTGATCTGCTGTTCAAGGGCGAGTCGGGCGGCATCCTCGCCGGTTCCGTCATCCGACGGGCGGGGCGCAGCGCGTAAGGCCGTACTGCCCCCGCACGTCTTCGAGTCGCCCACCGGACGGCGGGTGTACGACAATCGGAACACTCGCCTGACGAAGTGGCTCAACGACGGCATCCCGCCCGCGCAAGCGGCGGAGTGGGCTGGCAACAGCGTCGCCGTGCTCCTGGCCACATACGCCCGCTGCATCGACGGCCAGCTGCCGGATCTGAAGCGGCGACTGGCAGCCGCGGGCGACCTGCCAGAGGTGCCGGGCGCCGGCTGAACCCCGCCCGAGGACTTCGACACGTATTCGACACAGCCACCCGCGAAAACCCGGTGACAGCCGGACAGCCCCGGAGTCCGCCCTTGATCGCCAAGGGGGTGTCCGGGCTTCGCCGTGTCGAGTGTCGCCCGTTCTGACCACCGAAAAAGCCCTCCCGAGGGGAGGGCTCCCAGTGGCGCCCCGGCAGGACTCGAACCTGCGGCCAAGCGCTTAGAAGATGCGGGCAGATTTTGGTGATGCGGGCTGGCGTCGCCCTGCCAGCACCGCGTCTGCCCGCCCAACGTCGCAAACGTCCGTAATCGTTGCCGTTCCTCCGGCCTGCTGAGGCGGTCGGCCTGGTGGAGACGGACCTCGTCCTCCCCGAGCAGGGCTGGGGGTCAGCGCTGCTGCACCGGACTCGTCCATCGGTCGGCAAGCAGTGGACCGACTCGGGGGAGACCCACGACGACCGCGGGCTGAAGAATCGGCCGACTGAAGATGTTCGGCGTGTGCCTATACCGCCCCAGCTTGTCGCGGTGCTGTGCGATCACCTCGCCACGTTCGGCACGGCGGAGGATGGTCGGCTCTTCTTCAGTGAGAAGGGCTCGGTCGTCCCGTCCTCGACCTACTACCGCGTGCGGCAAGAGGCTCGGCTCCTGGCGCTTCCGCCGGCTGTCGCGGCTTCGCCGCTCGCGAGTCGGCCGTACGACCTTCGGCACTCGGCGCTGTCGACGTGGCTCAATGCGGGAGTCGATCCCACCGAGGTTGCCGAGCGCGCCGGCAACAGCGTCGAGGTCCTGCTGACCCGCTACGCGAAGTGCCTCGACGGACGGCAGGACGTTGCCAACCGTCGGATCGAGGACCTGCTCCGCGAGTACGAGTGAGACAACCCGTACCCACGCTGGGGCCCCAGGCATGCCGCCTGGGGCCTCCGCCTTGAGGGGCTGTCCGGCGGGCCTTCCTGGCGTGCGCTGCCGGGCATTCTGTCGGGCCCGGCTTGATGTATGGAAGGGTCAGGCCTCGTTGCCCACGCTGGCCACACGAGACGAGGTCGGACCGTGTGGTCGAGAGGATCAGGAGTCACTCGATGTCCGATGAGATCACGCTGCGGCCGGTAACCACCGACGATCTCGATCTCTTCGAGCGCGAGTTCAGCGGGCCGGAGGGGACCGGCCCGTACCAGTGGTTCGGCTTCAGATCACCGGCCGGCCTGCGTCGGCAATTCGCGGAGACGGGCCTGCTCGGCCCGGATGGCGGCGTGCTCTCCGTCGCGGAGGCGGGCCGGACGGTGGGCCGTGTCGAGTGGTTCGCCGGCACCTGGGGACGGCCCGCCACCTCTACCTGCTGGAGTCTGGCGATCGGTCTGGTGCCCGCTGCGCAAGGCCGCGGCATAGGCACCCAGGCCCAGCGACTGCTGGCCGAGTACCTCTTCGATCACACCAGGGCCGAACGGCTTCAAGCCTGGACGGACTGTGCCAACCTCGCTGAGCAGCGCGCGTTGGAGAAGGCGGGCTTCGTCAGGGAGGGCGTGCTGCGCTCCGCGCAGTGGCGCGGCGGCCAGTGGCACGACCAGGTGATCTTTTCCAAGCTCCGCGCGGAGCGGTCCGATGGCGAGCCAAGACGGTGATCGACCCGGCACCTTCGCCGCACACCTGGCCGAACTGTCGCGCGGCCCCGTTGCACATCCGCTAGTAGTGCTTCGTTAGAGCACCCCTATGTTCCACAGTCCTATCAACGACTCAACTGATCGGCATGACACGGCCTGACTCCTGATCCACAGTCAGGAGCGGAGCCGTCGGAGAAAGCCGGGAGCGAGCGTCGAAGATCGCTGGGTAGAGTGCAGGCGCTTTGCCCCGATGACCCCGTCGCCGAGGAGGCCGTCCCATGGAACCCGTCACGCTGATCACCGGTGGCTCGACCGGAATCGGCGCCGCCACCGCCCGCGCCCTGCTCAAGCAGGGCCACCGCGTGGCCGTCACCGGACGCGACGCGGGCAAGCTGGCCGCCTTCGCCACCACCGCGGGGGCGGGCGAGCGGCTGCTGACGATCACCGGCGACGCCGGCGAAGCGGATGACGTCGCCGCCGCCGTCCGCGACGTGCTGGACACCTGGGGCCGGCTGGACAACGTCATAGCCAACGCTGGTTTCTCCCTGCCCGGCAACCTGGAGACCCACGCCCCTGAGGACATGCGCGCCATGATCCTCACCAACGTCCTGGGCCCCGCCCTGCTGATCCAGGAGACCCTGCCCCACCTGAGGACCTCCAAGGGCCGAATCGTGATCATCGGCTCGGTCGCCGGCGTCCGCCACACCCCCGGCAACCTCTACTCCGTCACCAAGTGGGCCGCCCACGCCCTCGCCGAGAACACCCGCCTCCTGGTCGGCCAGGACGGAGTCGGCGTCACCGTTGTCGCCCCCGGCATCGTGGACACCCCCTTCTGGCACGCCCGCGGCGGCACCCCCGAGGCAGCCGCCACGATGACCGCCGAGCAGATCGCGGACACCATTGTGTTCGCCGTCAGCCAGCCCGCGGGCGTGGACATCAACCACATCACGGTGCGGCCCACGGGACAGGTTGGCTGAGGTAGAGCTCCCAAGGGTCGTACGGGGAGGCGCCTTTGGCTCCGTCAAGCAGGGCGTGGCGCGGGCCGGGGGCGCCTTCGGATCTGGGCCGCCACCTCGCGACGATCCTGAGCACCGTTACCGCCGTTGCCTTGATCATCTGGCTTTGGACTTGGCGGATTCCAGGGGCCTTGTCGTTGCTCCATGCCTCAGCTCATCGGATAGCCGATCTCCGCAATGTCCTTCGCGAGGTCTGCCAGGACGATCTCTGAGTTCAGCGCGCGGACCACTTCCGCGGTCAGAGGACGCGAAGAGAAGACGTGACGAACGGCCTCCAGGTCGACCGACACCTCGTAGTAGTCCTCGGCCCACCGCTGGAACGCTTCCGGCGAGCGATCCACCAACAGTTGGAAGAGGTAGCCGGCGCCATCTGGATCTTCCGTTTCCTCGTCAGGGAAGTCGATCGCCCCTGCCTTCCAGCCGTTGTCGCTCGTCTCTCGCCAGATGCACGCCGTGACGACAGGCATCCCGTCCTCATCTGTGAAGGCTGGCTCTTCGATGCATGGCCGGAAGACGTCAGGAACGTCATCGAGCACTCCGGGCCATGGGCCGTCCTCTATATAGGGGCTCATAGGAGATTCGTGATCAAATCCACGGATGTAGGCGCCTATGGGTGAGAAGATGATCGAGTACTCGTCGCCCGATCCGTTCCGCATCAAGGCCATCGACTTCATCGACTTCTCGGACGAGAGGTTGTCGAAGGAGTAGTAGCGGTCTTCCCACTCAGGGCTTAGGACTGCCTCCAACATGGCCATGGAGCGGCAGTGCTCGCGGAGGACTGCTATCTCGGGCAGTTGCCGAGCAACGTCATGTACGGTCACCCGTGCATCCAAGCGCACACCTCTGACACGTTAGGGCTGCATGTCCAGGGTGTTGTCCCGAGTGGGCAGCCGTGGTTATGCGCCCCACTGGGCGGCGACGGCTTCCGGGACGCTGAAGACTGCGTCGCACTCGGCGCACTGTGGGGACTGCTGCATGATCGGGTGACAGCGGGGTTTATGCAGCCAGAGCTGCGGGTGGGGTCATGATGGTCTCGTACTCGACGGGGGTCAATCGGCCCAGGCGTCGTTGCCGCCGGCGCCGGTGGTAGGTCCGCTCGATCCAGGTGACGATCGCGATCCGCAACTCCTGGCGGGTGGCCCAGACGCGGCGGTCGAGGACGTTCTTCTGCAGCAGTGCGAAGAAGCTCTCCATTGCGGCGTTGTCGCCGGCGGCCCCGACCCGGCCCATTGAGCCGACCAGGCCGTGCCGGGTGAGGACGGCGGCGACCTTGCGGGACCGGAATTGCGATCCGCGGTCGGAGTGCACGATGCATCCCGCAGCGGGGCCGCGGCGGGCAACGGCGGACTCCAGCGCGGCCACCGCGAGGCGCGACTTCATCCGGGCGTCGATGGAATAGCCCACGATGCGGCCGGAGTACACGTCCTTGACGGCGCACAGATACAGCTTGCCCTCGCCGGTCGCGTGCTCGGTGATGTCCGTGAGCCACAACCGGTTCGGCCCGTCCGCGGTGAAGTTCCGCCGCACCAGGTCATCGTGGACCGGTGGCCTGGCTTTGGCGTTCTTCCCGCGGCCCCTGCGTTTGCCGAAGGCACTCCACCAGCCGTTGTCCCGGCAGATCCGCCAGGCGGTCCGCTCGGCCATCTCCTCACCGGCAGCGCGGGCCTCGTCGAGAAGGAAGCGGTGCCCGAACTCGGGATCGTCGCGGTGCGCGTCGAACAGGGCGTTGGCCCGGTATGCCTGGGTAAGTTCGGCGTCGGTGGCAGGCCGGGCCAGCCACCGGTAGTAGGGCTGGCGGGCCAGCCCGAGCACCCGGCACGTCACCGCCACCGGGACCCGGTAAGGGGCAGCGGCGGCGGCCAGCTCGCGGACGAGCGGGTACATCATTTTGCCGGCAGGTTCGCCTGCGACAGATACGCCGCAGCCCTCCTGAGCACCTCGTTCTCCTGCTCCAGCAACCGGATGCGCTTGCGGGCCTCGTGCAGCTCGGCCGACTCACCCGACGTCGTTGTGGGCCTGGCGCCCTCGTCGGTCTCGGCGCGGCGCAGCCACTTCGACAACGTGATCGGGTGGACCCCGAAGTCGGCGGCGATCTGTTCCAGCGTGACGCCGGGCTCGCGGTTGCGCGCGACCCGCACGACGTCCTCGCGGAACTCCTTCGGATACGGCTTGGGCACTGCAACATCCTTCCAGGCCGCTTCTCAGCAAGCCAGGTCAGGTGTCACCCAACCCTGCAGCAGTCCCGTGCTTCGCCGAAAACGTAAGTCAACTTGTGCGCGACATCGGTCTGGCCGTCGGCGAGCGCGCGACTGTGGAGTCTTTGGGCCAGCCCCTCCAGCGCTGAGGCGTCCGCAGGTTGTAGCGGGGACTTCTGGGCCGCGGTCTCGTTCATGTACATGCTGTCCGTGGTCGAGAAGAAGCCGTGCTCCCCGAAGGCTATGAAGTTCTCTGCACTGCATGCGGGGCAGGGGACCTCGTACTCCTCGTCGTTCAGCCCGTCGAGCTGTTCGCCCCAGACCTCGACGCCCTCAAAGCTGAGGAGCGCGGCCAGCAAGTGGACGTAAGCGGCGGGGTCGTCGGCGAGTCCCCGGTCCTGGAGGGCTTCCTCTGTCAGTTGCACCAGGTCGGACATCTCCGAGGCGTACGCCACGTGGGGATCTTGTTCTCCGTATGGCTGGTCAGTGCTGGCCGCGATGGCGCCGGCTAGCACGAGCGGCATCTGTCTGTCCGCGGGCGACCACTGGCGTGCCATGTCTCGCAGGGCAGGCAAGGCTGCGTGGCTTGCTGAGTAGACGGTGCCCTGATGGCACAGCCGGGACCAAAGTGCGGTCCAGGCTGAATCCCTTGGTGCGGGGCTCGCTGCGTTGAGCAGGCCGGGAATGTCTTCTGCCGTGCCGTAGGCGTGGTGGAGCTGGGACCAGTCCGTCATGCCAATGATCTAAGCAGTCGGATGCTACGGACTTCGCGGCTGGGGCCGCGCCAGTTGCCCCGTCATCGAGGCAAGCTAAGCCGACCGCCAGAAGGGGGCAGCGAACTGCGAGAATGATTCAAGATCCCGTCCACGCCTCGTCCACAGCCCCCGACATGGGGCCGCTCTGGGCGGCATCTGCCTGCACATACGCGAAGACCCCGGCCTCAGCGTTTCCGCTGGTGACGGGGTCTTTGGGCACCTCATGAAGGGTGCCCCCGGCAGGATTCGAACCTGCGCGCACGGCTCCGGAGGGCGTTTGTGGCTACACCATTGCTACTGGTCAGGGGCCTCTACCAGCTAGGAAAGGTTTGTTGCGTCCACAAATAGTCCACGGTAGTCAGTCCGAGATGAGCGTGCGCCGCCGCCCTGCCGTAGGAAGCGCTGGGAGTGCGCCGCAGTCCTGCGAGCAGATGAACCGAGCGATGCATTACGAGCTACAACAGGCCATTCTGCTTAGCCCAGCTTATGAATTGACCGCGAGCGCAGGGATAACGTGCCCCGCTATTGATCAAAGCGTCGACTAAGTTACTTCCTACGTACTCCGTTGTGTATCCATCGCTCACAGCCGTGGCAATTATTCGCAGCGATCCCCATACTGGGAGGGAATGCTTACGGGCGATTCTCCGAGCGTCCCCGTCATCGATCACTGCAATCGCGCCGTTGACTTCGGCCCATGCAAGGACAGTAGCCTCTCCTTCGTTCGACTTACTGCCCGAAACCCGCTCCATCCACTTAACGAGTGCTGTGAGCTCGTTCAGGTGATCTACGTGGACGATCTCCAGCCAATCGGCACTGGACAGGCTCAGCCCGTATGTGCCGAGTTCGTCCACCACTGTCTGAGTGGTCACATTGCGCCGTCCCCCGCCTTGCCAAGTTCGGGCAGCGTCGCCGAGGACATCAAGTTTTCCCGCCTTTATTGCATGGAAAAGGGGAGAAGTGTCCCAGGCAAGCAAGCCGGCGGGGAGCCCTGCAGCGGTAGAGGTGGCACTCACGGCAGCGGCTCCTCCAGGGTACGCGTAGGAAGTTCATCTACCGTGATCACGCCGTATAGCAACTCAACTGCGCGTGGAGCAGTGACGGCACCGGCTTCCCAGGCGCTTAGCACCGCCTTGCGCCACAACTTGCCGGTCGTTCCAGTCTCAAGATCAGGGATGGGCTGTTCGCCGAGCACGGCCAGGAAGTCTCCACGTGTTGGCGAATTCGCCTTCTGGCGTCTAGCTTCCCCACCGTCGATCAACCCAAGGTTTCGCGCACGATTTACGACAGCGCTCCACGAGGTTCGGTAGTTGGCTGCCAAGGTGAGCATGACAGCCCTGACGTCCTTGGCTTCTGTGATTTCCTGCCACGCGCTTTGTACATCCTGGGCAGGCAGTAGGAAGCACTCAGCAAACCGGTCGATCTGTCGCTCGCGCTCATCGCGGCTGGCTGCAATACCAGCATCGCTGTGGTATTCGTCCTGCAGGAGGTGGTGCCCGAGCTCGTGGGCAGCCGTCCACCGCCGCCTTCCGGGCTGAGCCTCTCCGCTGATGACAGCTACGCCGTAGCCGTCCTGCAAGAGTGAAGCCCCCTCGGCTGGCTCGTTCACCACTGTCAGGAAAAGACCCAGCTGCTCTACAACGTCCGCCATCGGCCCAAGTGGGCCCGAAGGCTGGTCTAGAGCCTTGCGTGCTGCTGCGGCGAGCGCGCTCGGGTCGACGTAGCCGCCCGCCCGCCATACAGAAGAGTCCATCTCTGGAGGCGAGAGGAAACCCTCTGTGATGAGCCAATGAGCATTGCGAGCGTGTTGCTCGAGCCAGGCGTCGAGTCGGTAGCTGGCACGAGTTGCCTCGTCTGACGTGTCCTCCAGTGCGGCTCGACGAGAGACCAGAGATGCCGGCGGACGGGAGAGGAAGTGCGCCATAGGGACGCCCAGCGCTTGAGCCAACCAAGAGAGTTCAAGAGCGGAAACCTTGCGGTCCCCGGCTTCGATGCGCACCATCGCTGTGCGATCGAGCCCTACCTTGGAGGCCAGGTCGCCCTGGCTCATATCCGTAGCCAGGCGCGCCTCAGCGATCCGCTCGCCTACTTCGTCCCAGCTCTCTACCGCTTCCATGTGTGCGATTTTTGCACACCTGGGGCTGGCTGGCACCTAGCGAGGACTGTGTTCTCGACTAAACGTCTGTATTAGGTCAGCGCTGTAGCGGGTGCTGGCATCAGGTGGCCTCCTTGTAGACGAAAAATGATCTTCGGTCGAGTCGTCGACTCGCCGCTGACCTGCTGCGACGTAGGCGATCGTTGCCTCGTCCTGTCTCAGGTCAGCCTGGTAGCGAACTAGGGCTCCCAGGATGAATCAGGTGCAGGCCCTCATCCGTGACCGCGGTCCGCAGTTTCACCACACGACCGGTTCAAGAGTGCCAGACCTTGGTTGCCTCAGGTGTCCGAGCGCGGAACAAGGGGCTTGGGCACACCTCGGCGGAGCTCGCTGTCTCCAGTGACCCGGAGCACCCGCTTGACGCCCGGACTGTTGGCCAATACGGCTAGCCAGCGCTATCCCCCAAGGCGGGGCGGGTGTCGGTGTGAGGTCTCAGGAGATGCTTGACCGTTTGTGCTCAGGACATGGGTGACACGTTCGGTTGAACGCCCGCCGTCTCCCGTCCCTCGGTG